>NZ_RAXT01000067.1 GCF_003611475.1 Acinetobacter rongchengensis
CTCTAATTAGTAATATTGTAGTTTCAAGCTTGAGTACAACAGGTATTTTTTTGATAATAGATGTAGAAAAGTAGTGGAATTTTAAAGTTTTTAAACAATAGAAATTTAATAACATGAATTGATTATGGATTTACCAACTCTTAAATTTTTTAACTGATATTATTGTTATATAAGATATTTTGGTTCTTTAAGATTAATTACTAATAATTGTTAAAAAATTATCGATTTAAGGTTGTTAGGGTGCTTTATGGCTAGACCTCTAAGAAAGGTTAATAGGGAAGGTGTTTTATACACTCGGCGTAGTATTGTTGAATGTGAGATTGATGAACTAGAAAAAATCAGTCATGAGGAGATTGTTGCCAGAAGTATTATTTGGCCAAAATCAATTGAGGGTTTTATATCAAGTGAAACATTGCTCTATTTTATTCGAAATACTGATAATTCTTGGCTTCGTGAAAAGTTACTCCTAGCTCTCTTAGAAAGAATACATCGTAATCTTCCTAAACCTCATAGCCTAGATGGAAGAACTTCTTCCTTAAGTAATATGGAAATCCGCGATAAAGTTCGTGATGATTTTATCGATTTACTATTAGTGGATCAGGATAGTTATGAGGAGCGTCTTGATTATTTTGAAGTCAACTTTAACAGCGCATTAGCTAAAGACCGAGTTGATGCACAAAATAAAATTCAAAATAAAGATAATCTCACTCAAGGATTATATGGTGAAGATGAAAATATCTTACCAGAGGTTGAAAATGCGTTAGAACCCTATGATCCTTTTGATGCAAATGAACTTGACAAAGAATATTACCGACGAAGTCTACATGAGGCGATTAATGTTTTATCACCACTTCAGCAACGTATTGTCGTAATGTGGTGTCACGATATACCCATTATTTCGAAAGATCCCAATGAAATGACAATCACTAAAACGTTGAAGAAGTCAGATAAAACTATTCGCACGCACCGTGATTTTGCGCTTGCAATATTGCGTAAACAACTAGAAAATAAGGAGAAATTTTAATGAGAGATCAAAATATTTCTCGTGAGGATGTACTGAGAGACTTCTCAGTAGAATTTGATTCTAGTAAAGATATCTTACTAAAGTATCTCATAGAGTTTCCTGAATATTCTAATGAATTAGTCGATCTGTCACTCGAGCTGTCTCGTGAAATTGATGACTGTGTACCACTTACCCCAGATGATGAAATAAGTATTGAGTCTGCTTTGGATCGATTTCGTAGGGGGCTTACCCAGCAATCGGAACAAATAGATATACCTCCACAGCGTTTCTCAAATGCAGCAAAGTTATTAAATCTTCCCAAACAAGTTTTAATGGCTTTTGGAGTAAGAAGAGTTGAACTGTCATCTGTTCCATTACATTTTATTAATAGGCTTGCGATAGTTCTACAGGTAACGACTGCTCAGTTGAAGGCCTTTCTTGCACTACCACCACAAGCACAACATAGCCGAAGTTATAAATCTAATGTAAAACCAACTGCGCCAAGCAAGGTATCTTTCGAAAAGATTCTTCATGATGCACTTATTCCAGAAGAACGAATTCAAGAGATAATAAATAGAGACGAATGATATGGATGCTATCGAGATCGCTCGCCAGCGCGCTGACAAACTACATCATGAGGCTGTAGGCAGAGGGCTAGATCCTTGGAACTCTTATGCTTTTGCTGTTGCTGAAGCTGCGTTTCGAGATATTGACGTAGAGAAGTGTTTACAATGTTCCGATGAATTAAATGGCGCACGGGCGTTCTTTGATAGCACATATAGATTAATTACACATGAGGATTTTGGTTCATCTTTTGAACAGGCATTTCTTGTAGCGCATGAAATTGGTCATGTTGAGCTAGGAGATGATACACAAGATGAATATGTTATTAGTATTGACCCTAGCCGTACAGCAGAATCTGAACTATCAGGAATAAGTCGCGTTGTGGATTATAACCATCGACAACGACGTGAAGTTCAGATGGATCTTTTCGCCCGAGAATTCTTGCTTCCGCGTTCAGTTGTTAAAAAAATGCATCTTGAATGCCATATGACTTGTAGTGATATCGCTAGTAAGCTCGGAGCACCTTTTGAGGTTGTTGCACAGCAAATGCTTGATGCAATGCTGTTGCCTATGGTTGAAAATAAACCACAAGAAATTGATCCAGAGATGCCTCTCAATGAAAAGCAGAATGATGCAGTAAATCATAGAGGTTCTGCTTTTTTACTTCAGGCTGGTCCAGGTACAGGTAAGACTCGAACTCTCATAGCAAGAGTTGAAAGTTTGCTGAATGAAGAGGTTGATCCTCGACGGATATTGTTATTAACCTTCTCGAATAAAGCAGCTGCGGAAATATCAGAACGTATCGCACGAAAGCAGCCCCATGAGGCAGCGGCTCTTTGGATAGGGACTTTTCATGGGTTTGGCCTTGATCTGCTTCGTCGATTTCATGATTTATGTGATTTACCAGCGGAACCCCGCTTAATGGATCGTTCAGAGGCTGTAGAACTTCTGGAAGAGGAGTTCTTACGTCTTAATTTAAATCATTATCGTGATTTGTACGATCCTTCTCAAAATATTGTCGATATTTTGAATGCTATTTCCCGGGCAAAGGATGAGGTGATAGATGCATTACAGTACCGAATTCTTGCAGAGAATATGCTAGCAAAGGCCAGTAGTGCAGAAGAACGTGAAACTGCTGAACGAGCATTAGAAGTTGCTGTAGTATACGAAGCTTATGAAAAGATAAAGAAACAAGAAAATTGTTTAGATTTTGGTGATTTAGTGATGCTACCAGTACAACTGCTGGAGGCTAATGCAGAGTTACGTCAACAGTTGCAGCATGATTATCTGCATGTATTGGTG
Organism: Acinetobacter rongchengensis; assembly: GCF_003611475.1. GTDB lineage: Bacteria > Pseudomonadota > Gammaproteobacteria > Pseudomonadales > Moraxellaceae > Acinetobacter > Acinetobacter rongchengensis. Next base: position 2,870 of record NZ_RAXT01000067.1, read on the forward strand.
GATGAATATCAGGATGTTAATAGGAGCAGTATCAGGTTATTAAAGGCTCTCAAACCATATGGTGATAATCTTTGGGTCGTTGGTGATGCAAAGCAGTCAATTTATCGGTTTCGTGGAGCCTCGTCATTTAATATATCGCGTTTTTGCGTGGATGATTTTCCCGGGAGTGTAGGTCAATCACTGAAAATTAATTACCGCTCTGCTTCAGAGATCGTGACATCATTTTCAAGCTTTGCATCAGATATGAAAACAGGCGGTACACACAGTGCTCTTACTGCAAATCGCCCTGCATCAGGTTTTCTTCCGGAAATACGAACAGTAGAAAGTGGTGACCTGGTAAGTTCCGCTTTAGCTGAATCAATTAATAAAATGTGTGATCTTGGTTTTAAGTATCGAGATCAAGCAGTTTTGTGTCGGGGAAATGACAAGCTCTCAGAATTAGGGCGGGATCTGGAACGATTGGGAATTCCGGTATTATTTCTGGGTAGCTTATTTGAGCGACCAGAAATTAAAGACCTTATAGCATTGGTCTCTATTTTGACAGATAAACGCGCTTCCGGATTGATTCGTATTGCATGTTGTACAGAATTTAAGATGCCAATGGAAGATGTCACTCAAATTCTAGAGCATCTACGCACAAGCGAAAGAGAACTTTGTGACTGCGACATATCATTGTTAGCTTTATCCCCAGAGGGATTATCTTCACTTGAAAAATTAAAAAATGTACTACAGGGTTTTAGTAATCACTCACACCCTTGGAATGTTTTAGCGACTGTGCTTTTCGATCGCACACGAATGATAGCTGAAATTGCAACATCAGAGTCTGTTGGAGGGAAAGCTGAAGGAATTGCTATTTGGCAGTTTATGAATTTTGCTCGGCAACAACTTAAAGGTAGTGCCTTTCCCATAGTAAAAATGATAATGCGAATACGTCGTTTACTTAAGCTTAACGATGATCGTGATCTCAGTCAGCTTCCGACAGCGGCCCAAAATATTGATGCAGTCAAATTGATGACGATTCATAGTTCAAAAGGTCTTGAGTTTCCTGTTGTTCATTTAAGTGGGGTTAATAAAGATACACTACCTGGCTCATATAGACGGACAAAATGTCCACCACCTGAGGGTATGGTTGCTGGTGGTAAAGGTTCATCTAATGATGTAGCCAGAGAAGCTCACGACAATGAGCAAGAATGTCTTTTTTACGTAGCAATGTCACGTGCACGAGAAAGACTATTTTTTTATGGTGCAAGGACTAAAGGTCAGAAAAAAATCCAACGTCCACTTTCTGGTTTTTTGGAAAGGATTGGCCCTGTTTCGCACATAAAAACTCTCCCAGTATTACAATTACCAATAGCGCCGGAAAGTATCCCATTAGTAGTGGAATTTCAGGGAGATGTAAGTTTCAGTGCTAATGCTTTAGATTTATATGATAGGTGCCCTAGACGGTTTCTATATACTCATCTTTTATGCATTGGTGGTCGTAGACAAGAAACTGCATTCATGCAAATGCATGAAGCAGTACGCGATGTATTTCAAGCATTAATTGGCTTAGATAATGATCCTTCAATAAATTGGAAACCTATGTTGGAGGCTACTTTTGAAAAGTTTGGTTTACATGAGCATGGATACGTAAGTGATTATCGTAATATCGCTGAGATGATGCTCAATTTTTTTATCCAGTCCAGAAATGGAGCAATTGTTGAAGTTTTTGATAAATTAGTTTTGAATGTTGCAGGTGTAAAGATAACAATTCATGTTGATGAAATGCTGCTACGAGATGATGTGCGTACGTTACGCTGTATCTTTACTGGTCATGCACCTAGTTCAGACCCAAAAAATATAAAATATGCAGCATTTTCCCTTGCTGCAAAGAGTACTTTTCCTGATTCATCTGCAGAATTGGTCTATTTAGCCGATAATAAGGTTTACCCTCTCGACTTTAAACCAAAAGCCCTAAACAATTTTGAAGACAAATTACGAGAAATTTTCATTCGTATCCGTGGTGGTGATTTTAAAATAGCAGATTCAGCATTTAGCTGCCCTAATTGTCCTGCGCTATTTATTTGCGGTAGAGTCCCGACCGGTATCATAAAGAAAAATTTTTAAAATAAATTATAAAAAAATTACCGACGATGCTTTGTCGGTCCGATTAAAGAGATGTAGCCAGAAAATTCCTTCTGGTCAAAACTTTAAGAGGTGTTTATATGAATCCTATTCAGGATGATTTTGATGATGTTGGCGAAGCGGTTCGTGAGAACCGTCCGTTAAAAGCTGCAAATGGATATCGCATTAGTGTTGGAATAGACAATGTGAATTTCCAACAGGCTTTTGTTTCTGATCCAGTGCCTACAGGGCGGCAGATATTATCTGTAGTAGGGCTTGATGATCGGGATGAGGTAACTCTTTATGCGATATTACCATCTGGTGAATTTGAAGATATTCGATTAAATGAAACTTTTGACTTGCGTGGGCGAGAAGTTGAACGGTTTATTGCTTTTCGTACGGATCGGGAATTCAAACTAACACTTGATGGTCGTCAGCTTAAATGGGGCAGGTCAGCTATTGAGGCCAACAACTTGTATGTATTGTCAGGTATTAGTCCAGATCAAGCCGTATTTTTGGAGGTGCGAGGTGGTACTGATCGCCTTATTGAACCTGATGAATTGCTGGATCTTACAGCTCCTGGTATAGAGCATTTTATTACAGCTAAACGACCAGTTCAGGGTTACACCATCACTATTAATTCTCTTGATGAATCAGTACCTAATAAGCAAGTCACATTTGAACAGGTTGTCCAACTGGCATTTCCTAATGACCCAATCGGATCAAATATTATCTACTCTATGACTTATCGTCATGCAGCATCTAGACCAAATGCTGGTGAGCTTGCGGAGGGTGGGGTTATTGAAGTTAAACATCAGGGGACGATTTTCAATGTCACAAAAACTATTCAATCTTAATGATGATTTACGCCAGCTTCGTGAAGCTGGCTATCATGTGCAAATTATTGCCGGCTTCCTTGTTATGAAAGAGGTACCTTATGTAAATGCACAAAAATGCGTTCGCAAAGGTACCCTTGTAACATCATTGGATCTTGCCGGTGATAATACACGTAAACCTGGGTGTCATGTCATGCATTGGGATGGGGAATATCCTTGTAAAGCTAATGGAATGCCTATAGATGAAATTCGCCATGTAACTCAGCACATGGATTTTGGTCATGGTATTACTGCTGAACATAGCTTTTCAAGTAAACCAGGTCCAGAAGGATACCCAGATTACTTTGCTAAAATGTCTACCTACGCGACGATTTTGTCTGGTCCAGCAGCGGTATTACAGCCAGGTATGAGTCCAAAGATATTTCGTGCTCCTGATGAAACTGAAATTGAAAGCATTTTTAATTATATTGATACAGCTTCTGATCGTGCCGGGATAGGCAAACTTTCAGAAAAGCTAGAAAGCGAGGTTGTTTCAATAATTGGAACTGGGGGGACTGGAAGTTATATTATTGATTTAGTTTGCAAAACTCCCGCACATGAGATACGTCTGTTTGATGCGGATGAGTTTTTACAGCATAACGCTTTTCGTGCTCCTGGTGCTCCCTTATTACATGAGCTGCGAAATGCGCCACTGAAGGTCAATTATTTCAAAAATATTTACGACCGAATGCATCGTAATATTGTTGCGAATCCAGTTAGCTTGAACTCTACCAATCTTGAATTATTAAATGGAACTTCGTTTGCGTTTATTTGTATTGATGCTGGTGAAGATAAGAAAGCGATCATTCAGAAATTGGAGTTACTTGATATACCTTTTATTGATGTTGGAATGGGAATAGAGTTCGTAAATGGTAGTCTTGGTGGCATTTTGAGAGTGACAAGTAGTACTCCTGATAAACGCGAACATATCCATTCAGGACGTATTTCATTTGCTAGTGTTGGTGAGAATGATCTTTATGCATCTAATATACAAGTCGCTGATTTAAACTCATTAAATGCGGCTTTAGCTGTAATTAAATGGAAAAAATTGAGAGGCTTTTATAGAGATTTGGAGAATGAACATCACTCTACCTACACTACGGATGGAAATATGTTACTGAATGGGGATCTGACATGCTGAAAATTAAAAAGCTAACAAACCATTTTATCCGTAATATCCCACGTGAAATCGATACAGGCGTTTTATATATCTCAATGGAATATGCAACAGCAGTGCATAGCTGCTGTTGCGGCTGTGGAGAACGGGTTGTTACTCCATTATCACCAACCGACTGGAAAATGATTTTTGATGGCGAAAGTGTTTCACTGACGCCATCTGTTGGGAATTGGAATTCTGCATGTCGTTCACACTACATTATTAAACAAAATGTAGTAATTGAAGCTGGTAGTTGGAGCGAAGATCGAATCACAGCAGAAAGAAAGAGGGATAAATTAGCTAAGACTCATTATTATCAATCTATGGCTCAACCAGAGAGTGAAGTAAATAATAATGAAAAAGAAGCTACCTTTAGAAAACCGCCTGAGAATAAAGGTATTTGGGATAGTTTGCGTAGATGGTCACGAAAATTAATTAATAAAATTGATTAGTGAAATAGGGATAATCTCTCCATGAGTCAGACAAATCCGAAGTATAGTTTTTCATATTTTCCCTGTTTAAAGCAGGGAGAATATTAGCTAACTAAAACTAACATAATATACTCTATGCAAATCTTTTAAGATCAATAGCATAATACTTTATGAAAAGCCCACTTCTACTCGAATTGTCTTTTTTATGACAACTTATGTGTCCTTCAGGCACTGTTGCAAATAATATTAGAAATGAATTGGGTTAGAAATTAAAAAATAATTTTCAGCAAGACTTTTATTTATCATAGTCTTGCTGAATTATTAAGATTAATTTATATATTTATAGTAAGAAACACATAACAAATAATAACCTCAAAGAGGTATTTGGTTATCGAGTATTTCTTTCAGAATATATAAGACTACTATCCTATATAATTCAATATTTGAGTTTAAAGAAGCTTAAAAATATTTTGTAAAGTTTGGATAAACCAAGTTCGAGCTTCTAAATCATCTCGATGGTTATACCAATTAACACTGACGTTAAAGGGTTTTACGGCAAAGGGTAATTCAAAAACATTTACCTCACTGTTTCGTTCATACACTTTTGCAGCACGTGAGGGTAAAGTAACCAACAATTCAGAACTGCTCACTACATCTTGTAAGACACTAAAATGTGGTAGCTCTAGCATAATTTCTCTTTTTAAACCTAACTCTTTCAGTCTTTGATCAATTTCAATATGCCCTGTAGAAGATTTAATAGCAGCATGTTTCTCCCGTAAATATTGTTTTAAACTGGGCTGCTGTTGTATACGGGGATGTTGTTTATGCGCTATACACATATACCGCTCTTCAAATACATTACGTGATTCAATTCTAGGCATAACGGTATAGCTACTATTAAACACGGCAACATCTAAAGAACCATCAACAAGCCATTCTTCAACTTTACTTGATCTGATTTCTTCGATTTCAATCTTAATAAAAGGTGCTTCTTTTGAAAGATACTGAATTAAAGATGGTAGCAAACATATTTCTCCCAAATCCGATAAACCCAGTCGAAATATTCGAGTGGAAGTTTTAGGATTGAAATTTTGAGAGGCAGTAATTGCTACTTCAATTTCTTCTATTGATTTGCTAAAGCTAGGATATAAGCTTTGTGCTAGTTTAGTTGGCTTAACTCCAAACTTATCACGTTCAAATAAAGGATCATTTAGAAATTTACGTAAACGATTTAGATTATAGGTCACAGAGGGCTGACTTAAATTCAATCGCTCAGCAGCATGACTGATATTTTTAGTCTCATAAACAATAATAAAAACTTTAATAAGGCTTAGATCAATCAATTTGAATATCTCGATGATATTAGGGAGGATTCCCCTCCCTGATTCACTTTTAGACTTGTACTACAGTGCGTTTCAATCTTGTTTTCTTTAAGCGGAAGTGGATCATCGATACACTGATAACAGCAATGATACAAGGAATTGCAAGAGCAATAAAATTATATTTGATCGGTAAACTTAAACTCAGTAACCAGCCACATAAAATTGGCCCTAGGATAGCTCCTAAACGTCCAATTCCTAAGGCCATGCCTAAACCCGTTGCACGTATATTAGATGAATAAAATTGAGACATATAAGCCAGTAATAAAATTTGTCCACCAATTGAAGCCGCTCCCGCAATTGCAATACAAATATAAAGAACAAAAGTCGGTAGACTGTAACTGAGGAGAAATAAGGCAATAGCGCCACTCATAAAGAGTGTACATAACACTTTGGCTAGATTAAAACGGTCAGCGAAATAACCACCACCAATTGCACCTAACATCCCCCCAATATTTAGAGCAAAAAGGAAAAACAAGCTCGTCGATAAATCATAACCTGCTTCAACCATCAGTTTTGGCAACCAGTTTCCTAAGGCGTATACCAAAACTAAGGCCATAAATACACTTCCCCAGAATAAAAGAGTGATTGGACCACGATTTTCTGTAAATAGATCTTTTACTGGGGTTTTAGAGGAAGTTTGATTAGCTTGATGCAGGCTAATGCTCGTTTGGGTAGTATAAGTAATATTACTGTCAATTTGCTTGAGAATATGAATTGCTTGTTCAGTTTTTTTGCGGCGTACCAAATAATCAATCGATTCAGGGAGTAGTAACCAAATCATAGGTAATAATAGAAGTGGTAATCCTCCTAAAATAAACATGATTTTCCAACCATATTGTGGAACCAGCCACATACCTAACAAGGCAGAACACATGCCTCCTACTGCATAGCCACTAAACATTAAAGAGACTAACGTAGCACGTAATTTTTTAGGGGCATATTCAGTCATAAGTGCAATAACATTGGGCATTACTCCACCTAAACCAAGGCCAGCAATAAAGCGGAAAATTCCAAAACTTTGCGGATTCGAAGCATAGCCACATAAAAGTGTGAAACTACTAAATAAACAAACACATAAGATAATTAATTTTTTTCGGCTAAATCCGTAAGCTTCTAATTTATCGCTCAGACTACCAAAAATTATCGCACCAAACATCATTCCAAATAAGGCGATACTACCCAGGAATCCTGCAGTAATGGAATCAATTTGCCATTCCACCATGAGCTTTGGCAGCGCCACACCATAAATAACCAAATCATATCCATCGAAGATAATGATGAGTGCGCTCAGTAAAATCACTCGCCAATGAATTGCTTTTAATGGAGCATGATCCATGACTTCATTTGCATTAATACTTTGCATTACAGACCTCCCTGGTCATATAGATTGCAATATTTTATTTGACAGACTTTAATAATTCACTACGTAATAACTGAAGTGAGAACGAGTAGATATCTATGCTCACTGTATTTATTTTCTGTACTTTCGCAGATCCATAATTTCCTTATCGGTATATTGTTACGATTAACAAATCTTTTATGCTAATTCGGATTAATTCTAAGTTTGTCTTTACATGAAGTTTGTAAAACGTCTATAGGATGGAGAGGATCAACCTATCCATCCTAAAAAATTATGCGCTAGCCCGTCGACGTTCAACATCAGAAGATGGAGTACATTCATGTTCTTTCACCAACTCAACATTAAATTGAATATGTTTAAATGGTTTATCTACATTCCGGCGTTCTATTTCAGCTTTATTAGTTACATCCACCGCGGTTGCCACTAGACCTTCACGTGTTGCAAACGCGAAGTCATCCCATAAGTACTTATCACCCTCAATATTGAACTGAGTCGTGAGCTTTCGGTAACCTGGTGCTGAAACAAAGTAATGAACATGAGAAGGACGATTACCGTGACGGCCTAATTTGTTGAGTAAAGCCTGTGTAGTACCCTCGGGAGGACAGCCATAACCGACCGGCATAGTCGTTTGAGCAGTATAATGACCATCTTGATCGGTAAAAATAGTACGACGAAGATTAAAATCAGATTGTGATTTATCGAAAAAGGAGTAGTTACCCAAGCTATTGGCATGCCAGACTTCCACTTTGGCACCTTCAATAATATTACCATCTGTATCGGTTACAGTACCTTCAATAAAAAGTAAGTCGACCTTATCAGATTCTGAACCATCATCCATGCGAGCGAAGCCGACAGATTCTGGTGCACCAGCGACATACAGTGGTCCTTCAATGGTACGTGGTGTTCCTTTCGTAATACCTGCTTTAATATCAGCTTCATCCGCACGTAAGTCTAGAAAATGTTCAAGACCAAGACCTGCAGCCAATAATCCTAATTCATTAGCTTGTCCAGCATCGGTAAGATATTCAAGACCTTTCCATACTTCACTCTGGGTCAGGTCAAGATCTTCAATCGCCTGGAATAGATCAGATACTAAACGTACCACAACTTGTTGAACGCGATCATCCACTGGACCTATTGCAGTGTCCACATTCATTTTTTTAACTAAAGTGTCAATTTCCTGACGGTTCATACTATTGCTCCTTAAGTATGTTTATTTGTTGGTGAATCATGCTTCTCTCATCATGTGAGAAACTTAGCGTCCTTTGCTTTTTCGATTTGACTTCTAATTTCAACCTACCAGTTTTAAATGCTGCTGAATGTCCAGCTGTAATGCTGTGTTAGCATCTTCAATATCCTTTTCAAGCGAGTGTTGCCATAACCAATCAAATCGATGTGCTAAATGTGCGCCTACTTCTTCAAAGCTTGGATAATCGGGTGAATAAAGTTCATAAATTTCCCCCGACTCATGGGAGGTATGTTGAACTTTAACTGCGCGATCTAAACGGATATCTTCATAAATTTTTGATACCAATTTAATATTTTCTGCTGTGAGCTGTGGATTGGCCAATAAGTTAGCCAAGATCAGTGCGTCTTCCAAGCCCTGCCCTGCGCCGGCACCCTGATGCGGTAACATGGCATGTGCTGCATCACCAATCACAATGACATTTTGGGTTTTATTTTTATAGGTGGTTAAAGGTGGTGTTTCATGTAATGCCCAAATCGTCGGCTGTTCAATCAGATTCAATAATGCCTGACAACTCTCACTCCAATCCGCAAAGTCATCTAACATTTCTTGTTTAGAAACGGATTTAGTCCAAGGCGTATTTTCAGGTAATGTCGTTTGGGTACGGTCTGATTTAAAGGCAACAATATTAATTTCTTCGCCCTGACGAATTGGGAAGGTTAAAATATGTTTATCTTTACCTAACAACATTTGAGGCACTTCAGCTAGTTCTGGATCATTACCAAGCTCTTTAATGGCTTGTTTAAAGTCCTCAAATTTAATGATTCCACGATAAGCCCAAGTTCCAGAAAATTCCGGACTTACACGTTTCAGCTGGTGAGAATCAAGTACATGGTTACGAACTACAGAATGGATACCATCACATCCAATCAGATAATCACATTCAACACGCTGACCATCTATAAATTGAATCGAAACCTGATGATCTGTAGCCTTAATTTCTTGTACTCGTTTGTTAAAATGCACATTTTTATGCGGAACCAAAGGAATCAGCGTATCCAAAAAATCTGCGCGATGTACAGAAGATTGCCCCACATTCGGAGCTATAGAAGCTGATAAGTATTCATCGGTATAACCATTACGCCATTGAAACCAGATATCGGTAAAAGGGGCTTTTACTTTGTCTGCGATACTTTCATATTCGTTCGCCAAGCCTAATAAGTGAATTGCTTTTACAGCATTTGCACCAAAAGAAATTCCTGCACCAATTTCAGAAAATTGCGGGGCTGCTTCATAAAGATGCACATCTAAATTTTGATTTTTCACCAATTGTGTAGTAAGTGCTAATCCTGCAATCCCACCACCAATCACCGCAACTTTAATCTTTTTGTCCATTTTTAGCATTCCTTACTAAACTGCTTAGATTTCCATCATTAGCGATTTTTCAGAATTTATCCAATTTATATTTTTTAACTTGAACTATCTAAATTTTTGATACTTATTATTTATAAGGACATGATCTAATTAAAAGATATTAAATATCTGATTC
>NZ_RAXT01000068.1 GCF_003611475.1 Acinetobacter rongchengensis
TTACAAGTTTTAGAACGACTGCGTAAGTCAGGGTTACGTATGGCTGTTGCGACATCTAGTCGCCGTGCAATTGCCGAAGAATATCTCATTAATGCGAACGTTTATAAGTTCTTTGATGTTTTGGTTTGTGGTGATGAGGTTGAGCAGGGAAAACCCCATCCTGAAATTTTTCTTCGCGCTGCAGAAAAAATAAATTTAGCACCGCAAGATTGCCTGATGTTTGAAGACTCTGAAAATGGTATTCGTTCCGCGCATGATGCAGGAGGGATTTGTGTACTATTTAAAGATATCAAAGCACCCAATGACGCCATGTTGTCACATGCTGATTATTATTATGAGAGTATGTATGATTATTTAGAGGTACTGGATACATATACCGCGCATTTAGACATGCCGAAAGTACCAGAAGCATTTCCACAAACCCTAAACCAACTAAGTGTGGGGATCCATGGTTTTGGTGCGATTGGTGGCGGTTATTTGGGGCAAATTCTTTCACATTGGGACGGCTATACTCGCCCTAAAAGAATTTATGCTTCTACACGAAATACTTTATTTCGTTCAGCAGTCAATGCATTTGGAAGTTACTGTATTCGTTATGGACAATTGTCTTATGACGAACGCATTGAAAATATGAATATTATTGATGCTGAAAATATTCAACATATCCAGGAAATGTATACTGAGTCTGTTTTAGTTGCGAGCTGTTTGCCTGAAAATGCAATCAAAACAGAAGCTACTGCAATCGCTCAAGGCTTATATGCACGTTATGTTGCTCAAGGTATGCAAGTCATAAGCCCATTAACCGTGCTGATTATTTTAAATAAAGTTGGTGCAAAACAGTTATGGCTTAAAGCTGTACGTGAAGCTTTAATGACGATCACAAACTCTACGGTTGCAGATATTATTCTCGAACAAAATTATTTTTGTGATACGGTTGTGAACCGCATGGTGTCAAAACTTACAGATCAAAACTTATATCGTCAGCTGAAGATTAAATATAATATTTTTAAGCAATATCAGGTGGATGGTGATAGTAATCAGGTCGATATAGAAGATGCAACTAAATTAAATTTGGCGCAACAACAGCAAGCGAATGTTTATATAGAAGATATGCGTCAAAATTTTCAGTCGGGTCATATTTTGCAAAATATGGATTTGATCTTATTTAATGCTGAAACGGATATGCCCATTTATGTCGAGAATAATAGCCCACTGTTGCAAAAGATGCGTCAAATGGTGCTTGTCGACCAAATTAAAGATATTCAGACCATCAAAAATCGGCTTTGGAATGGTGTGCATGCGATGATGGCTTGGTACGCAAGTTTACTTGGTCATTCAACGATTGGTATTGCCATGGGCGATACACAAGTACGAGCATTTGTTGAAAAATTGGTTGATGAAGTCAAAATAGGATTGTCTGAGCAAATGCCCACTCGTCGTTCAGAACTCAATCGTTTGGCACAAAGTTTTTTAGATTCCTGCCAGTTTGCTTATAAAGATCCATGTGAACGTGTGGCTCGAGATCCTTTACGGAAACTACAAGCGCAAGAACGAGTATTTGCATCACTGAGTTATAATATTGAACATCATTTCGCATTTGAAGCTTTACTCAAAGGCGCTGTTTTGGGCTATGTTTATGCAATCCAAAATGATCAAAAATCTAGTTCAGAAATACAACAGCATTTAAAACAACAAATTGGGCTTTTAGCGATCCAAGACAGTGATCAGAAATATTTAATGGACATCATTCACGAATCTGTTGAACTGATTGATTCGGGAAAAATCAGTATTGCCGATTTTATACTGCTGAATGATTTACATTTAAATTAGGTCAGGCTTAGAACAAAAGAGGATCAAAATGTGCATCAAAAGATGACAGCTAACCCATTTATAATAAGTGAGTGAAATAGTTGCGATGATACAAGATAGGTCGGAATGTATCATCGCTGAAATAATCTAGATAGAGCAAAGAAAAATGCTGAATATAGCTGAAGCATATTTTTGATTTTGCTAAGCTAATGTTGATTAAATATGGGTATATGGATTTCGGATGTCAGATCAAACTTGCCCTTGTGGTTCAGCGCAGTATTCAGCATGTTGTCAGCCATTACATTTAGGCATAGATAAAGCCCAAACAGCTGAACAATTGATGCGCTCTCGTTACAGTGCTTTCGCCAAACATGAAATTGACTATATTGTGAAAACCACTGCGATCGGTCAGCAACATGCTTTAGATGTGAAAGCGATTGCAGATTGGAGTAAAGCCAATCAATGGTTAAAACTTGAAGTGATTCAGGCCAATGAAAAAATTGATAAAAATCACGCTCAAGTTGAATTTAAAGCGCATTACAATGATGCAAAACAAACCCAAATCCACCATGAGGTTTCATACTTTGTTCAGTACAATCAAGCTTGGTACTTTTTAGATCCTACAACAGACCAACAGATCACCATGAAGCAGCTTTGTATTTGTGGTTCTGCCAAGAAATTTAAACAATGTTGTGCACGATACTTGTAGTTTTTTTCAAAAGATGCCTTAAAATAGCGCACATCTTTTACCCATCAGTGGATGAAGGGAAATGTTACTCACTATAATTTATATTATCGCCATTACCGCAGAAGCCATGACAGGTGCGTTATCCGCAGGAAGACGCAGTATGGACTGGTTTGGGGTGGTTTTGATCGCTTGTGTCACTGCCTTGGGGGGTGGCTCGGTCCGCGATGTTTTATTAGGTCATTATCCACTGACTTGGGTTAAACATCCTGAATACTTGGTACTGACATGTTGTGCTGCATTTGTCACCATCTTGATTGCTAAATGGATGAAGCACCTGCATTCTATTTTCCTACTGCTCGATGCTTTAGGTTTGATTGGTTTTACGATTATTGGTTGCCAAATTGCCTTACAAATGGGGCATGGTTTTGTCGTTTCAGCCGTTGCAGGAGTTTTGACTGGGGTATCAGGTGGGATCTTACGTGATATTTTATGTAATGATGTACCTTTGGTTTTCCGCCGTGAGCTCTATGCTTCAATCTCTTTTGTTGCGGTAATTTTCTATTGGTTCTGTATCGATGTTGGTCTATCTCTAGAAATCACCGTAATTTCAACCTTAATTTTTGGGTTTGCATTACGCTGTATTGCCATTTATTTTGGTTTAGAAATGCCTAAATTTATTTATAAAGATGATGATGAGCACTCTGCATCATCCAAAGATGAGGCTTGATTTAGAATAATAAAATACTTGCTTTTTAAACGCGCATTGAATTGATGATCTTGATGTCAAGATCATCACAATGAATAATAAAATTAGACATCCTGTTGTGAAAGCAGCATTCCCACTTTCCATTGTATACAGAGAAATCGTTATGGATTTAGTTTCGCGAGTACAACGTTTACCTATTGGTAGATTTCACTATAGCTTGCTTTGGGTGATTGGTTTAGGGTGGATGTTTGATGCGATGGATACGGGGCTTATCTCGTTTATTCTGACCAAAATGGCTGAAGAATGGCAGATGTCACCGACCGAAAAAGGTTGGGTTGTTTCGATCGGTTTTGTGGGAATGGCAATTGGTGCAGTATGCTCCGGTGGGCTCGCAGATAAAATTGGTCGGCGAACTGTTTTTGCAATAACTCTAGTCACTTATAGCATTGCGACTGCTTTATGTGCTTTTGCACCAAATTTAACATGGTTATTGGTGTTTCGTTTTATTGTTGGCTTAGGATTGGGTGGGCAACTGCCTGTCGCTGTGACATTGGTCAGTGAATATATTCCTGCGCAAGTACGTGGTCGCTTTATTGTCCTTTTAGAAAGTTTTTGGGGGCTAGGTTGGCTGGTTGCTGCCTTAATTTCTTATTTTGTGATTCCTGATTATGGTTGGCATATTGCCTTTCTCATTGGCGGTTTACCCGCAATTTATGTATTTATCATTTTAAAGAAAGTCCCTGAATCAATTCCTTATTTGATCAACCGTGGGCGTATTCAAGAAGCGCATGCTTTGGTACAAAAGTTAGAACGCCAATGTGGTGTAGACGTTATAGAAACGATTGAAGTCAAGCCAGTTGCGACAAAGCAAAGTGTTTCTTTTTCGCAGCTTTGGTCAAATCCATTTGCAAAACGTACGCTGATGTTATGGCTGATTTGGTTTGGAATCGTATTCTCTTACTACGGCATTTTTACATGGTTGCCGAGCCTTTTGGTTAAACAGGGCTATAGTATTGTGCAGTCTTTTGAATATGTGCTGGGGATGATTTTGGCACAGCTTCCAGGTTATGTTGTTGCCGCTTGGTTGGTGGAAAAACTGGGGCGTAAAGCAACATTGGCTGGCTTTATTGGCATGTGTGCATTTTCAGCTTATTTCTTTGGTCAAGCAACCTCGGTCAATATGATTATGCTGTGGGGGTGTTTGATGTCGTTCTTTAATTTAGGGGCGTGGGGCGTTTTATATACCTATACACCTGAACAATACCCAACCAATATCCGTGCTTTCGGTTCAGGTTGGGCATCTGCTATTGGGCGTATAGGCGGTATTGTTGCGCCTTTGGTTGTGACACATATGATGGTGGCATCGAATGGCTTTAGTGCTGTATTTATGATGTTTACGGCAGTACTTTTTGCTGTCGCCGCGGTGATTTTAGTTTTGGGCGAGGAAACGAGAGGCAAGACTTTGGAAGAGATCGGGTTGTAGCGCTTCATCAAGAAAAGTAGTTATAGTCTTGATTAATGTTAACGACTTTTAAAATTAAAAAAGAATAAGTTGCTCATTCTCAAAAAAGTGGATAATTTTACGTCATTAGAAGCATCTAAAGACGTAAATTGTCGTTGAAGAACAGAGTTACACTTGTGTAGTGAGACACTGCGACTTAGCATAAGAACTTAGATACATAAACATTTATTTAGAACGAATTTATTTAGGATAAAAGGTTGTTATGACAAGCCTTGCGCATCATGCGACAGAAAACCGTTCCGTAGCAGAATTTACCGAACAAGCTTACCTAAACTATGCCATGTACGTGATCATGGATCGTGCATTGCCACATATCAGTGATGGTTTAAAACCGGTACAGCGCCGTATTGTATATGCAATGAGTGAGCTGGGTTTAAAACCAAGTGGTAAGCCCAAAAAATCTGCACGTACCGTCGGTGATGTATTGGGTAAGTACCATCCTCATGGTGATTTAGCATGTTATGAAGCGATGGTGTTGATGGCACAGCCATTTAGTTACCGTTACCCATTTATTGAGGGGCAAGGTAACTGGGGTTCACCTGACGATCCTAAATCATTCGCAGCCATGCGTTATACCGAAGCCAAGCTTTCAGCGTATAGTGATTTATTACTTTCCGAATTAGGCCAAGGTACGTGTGACTGGCAAGATAACTTTGATGGTTCATTGAAAGAACCTGTAAATTTACCTGCACGTGTGCCGAATATCCTATTAAATGGTACCACAGGTATTGCGGTTGGTATGGCAACGGATATTCCGCCACACAATCTGCGTGAAGTGATTAAAGGAACGATTGCTTTAATCCGCAATCCAAACTTAAGCGATGAAAAAGTTGCAGAATACATTCCTGCACCAGATTTACCAACCAGAGCCGAAATTATTACGCCACCTGAAGAATTGTTAAAAATTCAAATCGCAGGGCGTGGTAGCTATCGTACTCGTGCGATTTATAAGATTGAGAAAAACGAAATTGTAATTACCGAACTGCCTTATCAGGTTTCAGGTTCGAAAGTGATCACTCAAATTGCAGATCAAATGCAGGCAAAAAAATTGCCATTGGTCAGTGATTTACGAGATGAATCAGATCATAAAAATCCAACTCGCTTAGTGATCGTATTACGTTCAAACCGTATTGATGCCGAAGCAGTGATGAGTCATTTATTTGCAACCACGGATTTAGAATCAAGCTATCGTGTCAATATGAACATGATTGGTGCAGATGGCCGCCCACAAGTTAAATCGATTCGCCGTATTTTATTAGAATGGATTGAAATCCGTAAAAATACTGTGACTCGACGTCTGCAATATCATTTGAATAAAATTGAAAAGCGTTTACACATTTTACAAGGTTTAATCATCGCATTTTTAAACATCGATGAAGTGATCAAAATCATTCGTGAGGAAGATCAACCTAAACCTGTGTTAATGACACGTTTTAATATCGATGAAATTCAAGCTGAAGCCATTTTGGAACTCAAGTTACGCCATTTGGCAAAACTTGAAGAAATGGAAATGCGTCGTGAACAAGAAGAATTAGAAGCAAGAGCTGCTGTAATTCGTGAACAATTAGCAAATCCAGAGTCATTGAAATCTTTAATTATTGACGAATTAAAAGAAGATGCCAAAAAGTTTGGTGATGACCGACGTTCACCTATTGTACAACGCTCTGAAGCTCAAGCGATTAGCGAACAAGATTTAATGCCTGCTGAAGCGGTGACCGTTGTACTTTCTGAAGCAGGCTGGATTCGTGCAGCGAAGGGTCATGATGTTGATGCTGAGAATTTAAATTTCCGAGCAGGAGATCAATACCTAAGTCATGCGCAAGGTAAGTCTAATCAGAAAGTTTATATCTTAGATGAAAGT
This sequence comes from Acinetobacter rongchengensis, assembly GCF_003611475.1. Taxonomy (GTDB): domain Bacteria; phylum Pseudomonadota; class Gammaproteobacteria; order Pseudomonadales; family Moraxellaceae; genus Acinetobacter; species Acinetobacter rongchengensis. The sequence continues at coordinate 6,587 of NZ_RAXT01000068.1, forward strand.
GGACGTAGCTACGCCTTAGCCATTAACAGCTTACCTTCAGCCCGAGGATTAGGAGAACCGTTGAGTTCAAAACTTTCTCCAGCCAATGGCATTGGATTCTTACAGGTGATTATTGGAGAGAATGATCACGAAATTGTTGCAATAAGTTCCAAAGGTTATGGATTTAGATCAGCTGCGAAACAGTTAGATACAAATGCGAAAGCAGGTAAAACCTTCCTCACTGTTGCGGACGATGCCAAAGCTATGCCATTGTTAATGATTGAAAATAATACTCATTTAGCTATACTCAGTTCGGCAGGCCGTCTACTTTTAATCGATTTGAGCGAATTACCTGTTCTCAATAAAGGTAAAGGAAACAAGTTGATACAACTTGAAGGCAATGAACAAATACTATCCATGACAACTGTGGTTTTAAGTGAAATAATTCAAGTGCTTGCAGGGAATCAGCAATTAAAACTTAAAGGGGAAGACCTGCAAAAATACGTAGGTAAACGTGCCTCAAAAGGGCAACTATTACCACGTGGGTATCAAAAAGCAAATAGACTGTTGGTTCAAAGATAAAGCTAGCATCCAATGATTGAAATACGTTATATATGAGAGATATTCGTGAATATGGATGTAATATTGAGCAGAAATAAACTAAAAAATGATGCTCAGTATTGAAAAACAGTTTAAAACCAAGGATTACTGATTGGAGAATGTGGGATTATGGAAAAGATTTGGTTTGCTGAATACCAAAAAACTGGGATTCCAGAGACAGTAGAATTGCCGCCGGAAAATACCTCACTGATTGACATTTTTGAGCGTAATTTCCAGAAATTTGGTTCACGTGATGCTTTTATCTTTATGGATAAAGTAATGTCTTTCAGTGAACTTGAACTTGCAAGCCGAAAATTTGCTGCATATCTTCAAAGCCTTGGTTTAGCAAAAGGCTCTCGAGTTGCAGTGATGATGCCAAACGTTCTCCAATATCCTATTGTTGCTTTAGCGGTATTCCGCGCAGGGTTGGTATTGGTGAATGTTAACCCACTTTATACCGCTCGTGAGTTAGAGCATCAATTGAATGACTCTGGTGCAGAAGCACTGGTTATCGTTGAAAATTTTGCAACTGTTTATCAAGCCATTTTGGGCAAAACGCCAGTGAAGCATGTGGTTGTTGCTTCTGTGGGTGATATGCTTGGTACATTAAAAGGAACATTGGTTAACTTTGTTTTACGTAATGTTCGTAAACAAATCCCAGCATGGAATATTCCTGGGCATATCAAGTTCAATGCTGCATTATCTAAAGTAAATCCAAGTAATTATAAACGCCCAAGCATGACCTTGAGTGATACTGCTGTATTGCAATACACAGGTGGTACTACAGGTGTATCTAAGGGCGCTGAGCTTACACATCGCAACTTAGTTGCAAACTTATTGCAATGTGACGGTATTTTCCAAAGTAAATTTGGTCAAGGTGATGGTTCGAAAGATGATCGTATCTTCTGCGCATTGCCGCTTTACCATATATTTGCTTTCATGGTTTGTGCACTTTACGGTATGTACAAAGGTCAGGCAAACGTTCTGATTCCTAACCCACGTGACTTACCAGCAGTGATTAAAGAATTACGTAAATATCAGCCTGGATTCTTCCCTGCTGTAAATACATTATTCAATGCATTGGTACACAACGAAGAATTTAGACAGCTTGATTTTAGCAATCTTAAAATGGCGATGGGCGGTGGGATGGCTGTATTACCATCGACTGCTGATGCTTGGAAAAAATTAACAGGTACCATCATTATCGAAGGTTATGGTTTATCTGAAACTTCTCCTGTTGCAACAGCAAATCCACCAGCTACAACTGAGTTCAGTGGTACCATTGGTGTTCCATTACCATTAACTGATGTTGCTATTTTGGATGACGATGGAAATCATTTGCCACAAGGTGAGCAAGGTGAAATCTCGATTCGTGGTCCTCAGGTGATGAAAGGTTACTGGAACCGTCCTGATGAAACTGCGAAAGTGATGACAGCAGATGGTTATTTCCGTACAGGTGACATTGGTATCATGGATACTCGTGGTTACTTCAAAATCGTGGATCGTAAGAAAGACATGATTTTAGTATCAGGATTTAACGTATATCCTTCTGAAATTGAAGAAGTCATTGCGACCCATCCAAAAGTACTTGAAGTTGCAGCAATTGGTGTACCTGATGAAAAATCTGGTGAAGTGCCTAAATTATTTGTTGTGAAAAAAGATCCATCTTTAACCACTGAAGAAGTTCTTGAGTTTGCTAAAGAAAACTTAACAGGTTATAAACGCCCACGTTATGTTGAGTTTATGGATGAATTACCTAAATCAAACGTAGGTAAAATTTTACGTAAAGATTTACGTAAATAATTGCCAAATTGAATACAAAAAAAGCGCCAAATTTGGCGCTTTTTTGTTGTTTCATGAAAATTTTTTAGAGATGGTTATTTTTAGAACGGATAAACCAACCGTCAATATAGGGACGGCTTAAACCGACAATGCCTGTAAAAGTCAGCATGGTCCCCATTTGTCGACCTAAGGCAGAGGGTAAAATCTTGCCATAGCTAAAATAAATATCAATCAGACAATACACAGCAATAATAGCTAACCATAGATATAAATTCATGCGTTTGACTCCCACAGCGAGAAAAGCGACGGTGAGAATGGTGAATGTACCTAGGGTAGATTGCCAATTAAAGTTTGCACAAATCACGCAGAGCAAAAAAGCAATAATCGGTAGGGCGATTTTCAATATACGATCAATTTCACCTTGCTGTTGGCGCTGCTTTTCCAAAGTTTCAAACAACGCTTTCTGATCTTGCTGCACGATAAGGTCCTCTTTGCAGAATTTTGCAAAACTCTTTATTTAACAAAAATTATTCGCTGAATGCCATGCTATGATAACCCGCATTAATACTTCATGAGAACAGATCATGGCTGGGATAGATGGCATCATATATTTAATTCTAATTGCCTGCATACTTCCTTATGTTTTTACCATCATTGCAAAAGTTGCTGGCGGTTTTACGATTGCAGATAATCAGAATCCACGTGAATTTTTAGCCAAAACCACGGGTTTGGCCGCACGTGCCAATGCTGTGCAACAAAATAGTTTTGAAAGCTTACCATTGTTTATCGCCGCAATTCTCATGGCTGAATATATGGTGGTTTCGCAGCATCTGATCATGATGTTAGGGATTGCATATATCGTACTGCGCATTATTTACGCAATTTGTTATCTTGCTAATATTTCGACATTGCGTTCGATTATTTGGTTTTTGTCGATGGCCTGTCCGATTCTTTTATTGTTGTTGATTATTCGGATGATCTAAATCTTTTCTGATTCATGCTAGGTTCATTTTCATGAAGCAAAATGTATAATCGGCAACTGTTCACGCAATTTAGCGTTATAATCAACAAGATTTTAAATAAGACCTCACTTGAAAGAGTATTCTATGAGCTATAGTAATATCCCTGCTGGTAAAGATGCACCAAATGACATCTACGTAATTATCGAAATTCCTGCAAATGCAGCACCGATTAAATATGAAATTGATAAAGATTCTGATGCATTATTTGTAGACCGTTTTATGGGTACAGCAATGTTCTACCCAGCAAACTATGGTTATGTACCAAATACTTTATCTTTAGATGGTGACCCATTAGACGTATTGGTTGTAACACCTTATCCAGTTGAGCCAGGTTCTGTAATTCGTTGCCGTCCAGTGGGTAAATTGAACATGGAAGATGACGGTGGTGTAGATGCGAAATTGATCGCTGTTCCGCATGAAAAATTAACCCCGCTTTATAAAAATGTTCAGGAATATACAGATCTTCCAGAATTATTGATCAAGCAAGTTGAACACTTCTTTGCTCACTATAAAGATCTTGAAGCTGGTAAATGGGTTAAATTAAGCGGTTGGGAAGGTTCTGAAGTTGCAAAACAAGAAGTACTGAGCTCAATTGAAGCTTACAACGCTGCAAATAAATAATTCGTACTGAATGCTGGCTTGAATATTGAAATATTTAAGCCAATAAAAAAACCTGCACCAAAGTGCAGGTTTTTTATCACTAGAAATTCAGGTGATTAAAATAATTTCACAGGAATATCTAAGAATAAACGCCATTCATTGGTGTCTGGCATATAAACGTTGTTATACGTTTGGTCTGCGCGTAAGTGTGAATAACGTGCACGGAAGCTGACATCTTTAGCAAAACCAGATTGAACTGTATATTTTACTTGGTTAAAGAATTCGCTTTCTTTGGCATTGTTATCAGTTACAACACCATTGCTCACAGCTTTGATATCCCAACCATAAACATAAGCAGTCGTCCAATTTAAACCTGGAACACCATAACCACCGAAGTCTAAGTTATATTGAACTTGAGCTGATTTTTCATGGTTACCAATGAAGTCAGACAAGTATGAGTTAGGCAGGTAGATTGACTGACCACCGTCTGCATTTGCGCCGTAATCATAACCAGTATTGCCCGTGTTTTGTTGGTAAGCCAACATCACAGTATGAGGACCTTGGTTATAAGTACCAGACAATGCCCAGATGTTGTTGCTACGATCTTCTACGTTTGTATCACCTTTGGTTGATGAATAAGTAGAAGCATCTTTATCCCATTCAGTATGATAGCCACTGAAATCAAAAGTAAGTGAATTTTGATTCGCAAGTGGATATTTATAGTTTGCATTCACATAATGACGTTCTAATGCATTTTTAGAGTCTAAACCATAATATGAAGTGCTTAACTGATCATCAAATTTATATTTTGCACCCCAAACAACCGCATCATCGAGTTTGTTTTGGTCAGTCGCAATTTGGTCTGAATATTGGTTTTTAGTAAATTTACCAGCAACTAATTCCAAGTTTTGAATTTCATGGCTAGTCACTAAAGTACCTGTGAAATATTCAGGAACTAAACGAGCTGTATTACTTGCAAGTACAGGCAAATCTAAAACTTGTGTTCCGTAACGTACTGTTGTGTTAGAGAAACGAGCTTTAACGTTTGCACCACCACGCGCCCAATGATCATAAGGGTTACCCTCATTGTCACGTGGAATCATGTTGTTGCCTGAGTGGTTATTGTCACCAATTTTAAATGAACCGTCACCAACAGCGCCCACACCGAAACCTACGATACCTTTGGTAAAACCAGAATCAAGCGTTACGATTGCTGTTTGAGCAAATGAACTTTTGTCTGTATCTGGTGCAACATTTTTATAATCACGGCTGATATAACCAGTACGGAATAAAATAGATCCTGTTGAGTCTTCTAAAAATCCTTTTGCTTCACTTTGTTCGCTAGCAAATGCTGGGGCAATAATGGCAGCATTAATTAATACCGCTAAAGTAAGTTTTGTAGCTTTAAGCATGTGTTTCCTCGTAAGCGAGAGAATATGGTAATCACTGACTGAATTTAGTGCAGATAATGGATGAATTGTATATTTAATC
>NZ_RAXT01000069.1 GCF_003611475.1 Acinetobacter rongchengensis
GTTACAGCTGCTATGATGAATGAGATCGAAAACTGAAATCCCCCACTAGAATTGTTGACTGGAGTCAAAATGAATAAAAAGCGGCCGGTTAATCTTGATATTCGAACCATTCAGCTTCCTCTCACGGCGCTTACATCGATTCTGCACCGGATTTCAGGAATTATGCTCTTTATTTTTCTGGGACTGATACTGTATATGCTGAGCAAATCGTTGGAGTCAGAAAAGGGTTTTAATGAAGTCAAGGAGATTTTTTCTTCACCTTTCGGCAAAGTTAGTTTCTGGTTGGTATACTCTTCATTTATTTATCATCTCGTAGCCGGAATTCGACACCTAGTTATGGATGTGGGTGTTGGTCATACTTTGAAAGGCAGCAATCGCGCCTCTACTATTGTTTTAGTAGTGTCGGGTGTTTTAATGGTTGCTGGCGCCGTATGGATTTGGTAGCTGTGGAGTCGTAATGCGTATTTACAAGGACTAAAAGCGTCCTTTAAAGCTAACTTACGAAAGTATTTATAATCGACGGTTCACGCTTAAACGGTTGAATCCTTTCGGGCTTCCGAATAGCTGTTAGCTGAAAGCTATCATGAGCTAAGTTTTCTGTGCATCATCAAATGTGTTAATGGGAGCGCCATAGTACTAGGTACAAATATGGCTCTAGGACAATGTTAGATGTTTTGGATTTTGAGGCGGATCGCTCTTATCGAAGATCGTCTAATTCGCTCTGAAGCGCAGGTTTTTTGAAACTATCACCTGGTTGGCACACTGTGCGAATCAACATCAGATATGAGAAAGCCAATCAGGTGAACACTACCCTCGAGGGCTCATCTGTCCAGTTAAAGCCTCGAGTCTTTCTGGGTGCGCAAAAGACAAGAAGGTTATATGGGAAAATTATGAGGCCTGGATACCATGCGTCATGGGCGTGCCGATGCTGTGAGTGACAGAGCGAGAAGCAAGTGAAAGTCCCTGAAGTAGGGGCGGGATGCGCCCGAGTGGCATTTTTTGTCTTAAGGTAGATCGCGTAGCTGTTCTTCAGAATAATCTTCAGAGCGTTGACGACAGCCATCGCTGTGCATTCCTCAAGAATAGAATGTGTCGGAAGGGTGGCGTCATTGGTGTTAGTCATCGCTTAGGATTTCTCAATCTGGCTTACACGGGCGCCTGTACCGATATCCCCGCGGATGGCGACGTATCGATGTTGAATTCCTCGCCAGACGAAGTGCAATGAGCTGCGGCTATAGGCTTGCGCAGCCTTAGATAGCCGGCCGTCGCAGGCGCGCCGGTTGGCCGGGATCTTCTTCTGCCCGTCAGGTGTCCGGTCGGAACTCCAGCACGAACGCTACGACCTTTTCGGCGGACATTTCGCACGGCTTCAACAATGTCCTATCTGATGTAACGCGGAAGAGGTTGAAGCTGACAATGTCAGTCCCGTCCAACTCCCTGGCGAACAGACTGTTGCGACGTCCGTCCCCAGATCGCCGGACGATCAAGCTGAAACGCCGGCCTTCATAAGTCCCTTCTCTGTATCCCTCCGCAAGCTTCGCGAAAGCGGCATCGAACTCGGAATGCTCCATGTCATCCATCCTTATTGATAGAACAGAGGCGCGGCGGGTGCGAGACCGCCAGTGCCGGGTCGCGCTAAGGTGCCGGGCAGATTCCTGCAGCCGACGAGGCCCGGGGTGGGCAGGATAATTGAGATGTCGGCGCCCGCATGGCTATCAGCGAAGTCGTCCGTCCAGTCTGCTAGGCAACGTCCACGCCTTTCCAGAAAGCGATGTAATCCCGGATACCCTCGGCATCCGGAGTGGGGGCGGGATAGGTCCAAGCGGCGTTCACGTTGAGCGCGTCACCCGCGCGAACATGAAAGAAGCGCGCGGCGCCTTTGATCGGACAGACAGATGTGTGCGGGCTCATCTCAAGCAGGCTCAGGTCGACTCCTGACGGTGGGAAGTAGTGATTTCCCTCGACGATGACTGTTTCGTCGCTTGTGGCGATAGTAGTGTCTTTCCAGATGGCTGAGACCAACGGACTCTCCTTTTGTATTCATCAACCGGCGAAGGCTCGCGGGCTGGCTGCCCCAAGCCGCACCTCCTCAGGTGGCAGGCGGGTTGCGCCCGAGAAGTTTGTCGAGCTCGCCTCTGACATCGAGCGCGAATAGCTCATCGGAGCCACCGATAAGGGTGCCATTGATGAAGATCTGCGGCACGGAGCTTCGCCCCGACGCTTCCGCCATGGCCTGCCGGTGAGCCGGATCCGCCTCAATATCGAGCTCCTTCCATCGCACGCCCTTTTCCTTGAGGAGCGCCTTCGCTCGGCGGCAGAACGGGCACCAATTCGTGGTGTACAGCAATACATCAGTTGTCATATTGCATCTCCGGCAGTTGCACGCGGATCGCTGTCATGGCGTTGATCTCCAATTCGCGGCGTTCAAAGATGGCGACTGCACCTTGGCCGACATCGGAGCAGATGCTGACGATTGGCCGCTATCCAGGCGACATGGCCCAAAGTGCTTTCACCGCCAGGCAGAGGCCGCACGCGCCTCCTGTAGCGCCGAGCCGATGCTCTAAGGTAACCGAGCCTCGATTGGGACGGAAGCGGTCCCGCTCGAATCGCCCATCATGCTGGTCGAGCATATCAGGACGACGGATAGTGCAGGAACTTTCAAATTGAGCTTGATGTCGAGCCAGGTATCGCGAGCGAAGGCGTTCTAGAGGCCGGGGGGTACGAAGACTGTGTTCGGCAAAACGGTTCACGTTGATCGCCAAAGCTTCCCAGGGCGCACGTCTACGATCGGCGCGACGTGAGATAGCTCGCGCCGCTAGCCCCCGTAGCGCTCCGTCTTGATGATGGAGGCGTCCAAGCCCGCCAGCAGCGCGCTATCGGTTGCGATGTTGACGAATCCGTTAGACCCGCAGACGAACACTTGCGTCGGCTTTCCCTGAAGCCTGGTTAGAATTTCTTGGACCATCATGCCGTCGATCCGTCGCGCAAAGTCCGATGCGCGAACCGGTTTCTCGCGCGTAATCGCGAGCGCCAGGACGAACGCCGGATCGCTGATTTCGATGCAATGAAGTTCTTCTGAGAAGAGAACGTCCTCGGCGGTTCGTGCGGACAGGAGCAACGCTGTCGGAACGGCTTGGGCCAATGCGCGGCGCTGCCGGATCATTGCCATCAACGGCACGAGGCCGGAGCCTCCCCCGATCAACAGAACCGGATCTATGGCAGGCTCAGGCCAAAGGAAATGGCCACCGAGCGGACCGCGAACTTCGATTTCGTCACCAATCGCCGCGATGTCGTGAAAAAACGGCGAAACTTCGGCATCCGGCATGCGCTCGATAGCTATCTCGACGATCGGGGTCGAAACTGCCGATGACGCGATCGAGTAGCTGCGCATTGCACTGTAGCCGTCGGGCGCGGTCAGCCGGATATCGACGTGCTGACCTGCGGTGTGCGCGAACGGCTTGCTCAACCGAAGGAAGAAGCTCTTGATACTCGGTGTTTGCTGGATGATGTCGTCGATCACGCATGATTGCCACGAACGGACTTGCGCTTCGTTTTCAGTCATGGGTGTATCGTTGTTCGCGCCACGGATCGCCGTAGATGTGATAGCCGTGCAGCTCCCAAAAGCCGGCCTCGTCACGCGTCGTGAATTGCAGCGCATTCACCCATTTGGCGGATTTCCAGAAGTAAAGGTGCGGCACTAGAAGACGCGCCGGCCCCCCATGATCGCGGGAAAGTGGCTTGCCCGCATAACTGAGGGCGACCATCGCTTTCCCGGAAAGCAGATCCGTCAGAGGGACGTTTGTCGAATAATTATCGTAGCAGTGCGCCAAGACGAAATCGGTAGGCCGATCAAGCTCTGCATCTGCAAGGATGTCTTCAATGAGTACACCCTCCCAAACGGTATCCAGTTTGGACCAAGAGGTGACGCAGTGAATATCCTTTGTCACCTGGGTCTTTGGTAGAGTGTTGAATTCGCCCCAATTCCACGTTTTGACGGGCTTCGGACCAATTTTGACTGTGAATTTCCAGTCGGAGGGCTCTACCCTCGGCGTAGGGCCGGCCGACAGAACAGGGAAATCCTCCACCAGATGCTGACCTGGCGGAATCCGATCGGACTGGTCGCCTGAACCGCGACCGGTGAAACCTCTGGTGACCATAGTGACCCCTCTTGCTCGATACGGCAGACCGAAGCCGGCCTTCATTTCAGTACTCTGCGTAAAGCATTTGCCCGCACATCCGCCGAATAAGCCAATCGACTAAAAATCAGATACAGATGCTCTATCATCGTAAAAAATCGCGTATCGAACATAGCGTCAGGCCAGCATGATTCCCAATACCCAATGGCTATAGGGTAGATAACCCCAAGGCTGCGTACGCTGATCTGCGGTATGCGGAGCGGAAGTTGCAGATTCGCTCTCAAACGGATGGGCAGCGTGCAAAGCTCAAGGCTCACCAGCGCATGGTTGCCCAGTTCGCGCTCGCCGGCAGCTTGAGTATATTAAGGACGAAATGTCGATCTGATCTATTCTGGCTTCAGGAAATAGGGAAAATAAGGTCGGACGTTCGCGCACCGTCGCGACGCGCGATCATCCACTAAGCTTCTGTATCGGGGTTGGAGGATCAGATGAACGAGATCGAACGACAAGCGCCTGAGCTGCGGGTGCAAAAATGGATTGGCAAAGATGGGGAAAGTATCGCGCCGTTCAAACTGTCAGATATCGGGCCCGGCCCGAAAATCTTGTTTGCCTTCCAGCATTGGTGCCAAGGTTGCCATTTGCATGGGTTTCCGACGCTACAAAAGTTGCATGCAGCGTTGAGCTCAAAAGACGTGGGGTTCGCAGTGATCCAGACCGTCTTCGAAGGAACGCATGAGAATACCTTCGAGAAGTTGCGCGTGAACCAGCTCAAGTATGAGCTTCCTATCGTTTTCGGTCACGACGAGCAACCGACCGGCTCGCCGTTTCCAACCTTCATGGAAGACTACCGCACACGAGGAACTCCGTGGTTTACGGTTATCGACGCTGGCGGTAGCATTGTTTTCTCGGACTTCCATCTCGACGCGGAGCGACTAGTGAAGCAACTTGAGCAAGGTTAATCGTTGGAAGGTGGGCAATCATCCTGATTGCCACCCATCCCCTGATGCCCACTACAGGCGTTGCGCGCTGTAACTCTGTTGATCAGCGTGCGAAAACCCGGATCCGGATAGGAGGAGCGTCAACGATTGAATCAATCCGTTGGGAGAGGGCGGCTCCGCTCCGTCAGCTCGGCAATAGATAACCCATTCTCGCCGAGCAACTCTCTGATCCGATCGACGATATGAGCCCCTAGCGCCGCTGTCTTGGTCCCCCCCACAGATTCCCAAGATGCGAGTTCACACGCCGATACCTCGTGGTCAGCGCCGAAGTGCTTCTGTCGGTATGTCACCGCCGCCCTTCAATGATAAAGGCGCGGTAATGGGAACCGGCAAAGCGTTGAGCAGCGATGGTTTGGTAGGCGGGACTGTCATACCAGTCGCGAGCGGCCTGCATCGTCGGGAAACGCAAGATTACGGCCCCTTCGATGGGCGGCCCCTCCAAATGCTGGATCGCGCCATAAGCGGCGAGAAAGGTAACGTCGTGACCATCGAACGATGGTCCGACGCCTGCAGAATAGGTTGCGAGTGCATGTGGGTCGCTGGTTTCTTCCCGCGTAAAGACGACGAACGCTTCCATCATTAGGCCTCTCAAAGGTTGGATCTGTTGGCCATTACCACCGGTGATGGCCTCACAGTCGTCAGGCTGGCAACTGGAACCCGATTTTCATGAGTGCCTCGACGCACGCATCCTGATCCTGCTGATAGTTGCCTCCGGAGATGCCTATGCCGCCGATCAACTTCCCATCCTCCAGAATCGGATAACCGCCGCCGACAGCGACCATCCGAGGGCGATAGGCTAGCGGCGCCACTTTTGGATCGTTGGTCACATAGTCGTTCCAGACATGGGTCGGGAACCCAAACGAGGCGGAACTCCAGGCCTTGTCGATGGCAACATCGACGGTAAGGAACGGCGCATCGTCGGTGCGCTCGAACGCGCGCAGGTTACCGGTGGCGTCGACGACGGCGACGGCAGCCGGGATGCCGATGGCACGGGCCGCAGCGAGCGCCGCGTCGATGAGGGCGACTGCGGTTTCGCGGTTGATCGAGGCGGTGGCAATAGATTTGGTCATGGGATTCTCATCGCTGGGGCATAACCCGTTCGGCTTTTTGAGGTTGGACAAGATGTTTGGCGATCGCGGTCGTTAGAAGCCTTCGAGGACGATCTTGCCTTTAGCCGCGCCACTTTCGATCAGTGCATGCACCGTCTTCAGATTGGCGGCATTGATCGGCGACAGTCGCCGGGTCAGCGTCGTGCGGATTTTGCCGTCGTCAACCAGCGCTGCCATCGCATCCAGAATCTCGCCCTGCTCATTCATGTCGGGCGTGCCGTAGATCGACCGCGTGAACATCAGCTCGTGGTGGATCGACACCGCCTTGCGCTTGAAAACCATGATATCGAATGCCTTGGGATCGTCGATCAGTCCGAACCGTCCTTGTGGGGCGATCAGTTCGGCGATGTCGGCGACATGTTGCTCGGTATGTGTGGTCGAAAAGACGAAAGCGGGAGCACCGATGCCGAGTTCGGCGATCTGTGGCGCGAGCGGACGAGAATGGTCGATGACGTGGTGAGCTCCAAGCCCTCTTACCCACTCTTGGGTTTCCGGTCGAGAGGCTGTGGCGATGACGGTGAGGTCCGTGCGCTGTCGCGCGATCTGGACGGCGATCGACCCAACCCCGCCCGCGCCACCGATGATGAGGATCGCCTCCGCCGCACCGGGTACGGGCTTCGCCACGTCCAGGCGGTCGAACATCGCCTCCCAGGCCGTCAACGTCGTCAGCGGCAGCGCCGCCGCTTCCGCCCAGGAGAGCGACGCAGGTTTGTGACCGACAATCCGGGCGTCGACGAGATGGAACTCCGCATTGGTACCGGGCCGTGTGATCGATCCGGCATAATAGACCTCGTCGCCTAACTCGAACTGCGTGACGTCGGGGCCGACCTCGCGCACAATCCCGGCGGCATCCCATCCCAGCACCTTCCAATCGCCATCTGCCGGCGGCGTGCTGTTGCGGACCTTGTAGTCGACCGGGTTGACCGAGACGGCCTTCACCTCAACCAGGATATCGTATCCTGCAGCGACAGGCCGAGGCAGATTGATGTCGACCAGCGCGGCATCCGCGGCGATGGGTCCCGGAACCTTGTAACCAATGGCTTTCATAAATGTCTCCAGCTTGCTTGATCGGATGACGCGAATGCTCGTTAGTCAACTTCTTCTACATTGAGGTCCCGACTCTTGAACTGGGTCGCGGTAGCAGATTTCATCGAACACGTCGATCAACAGGCCTTTATGCTCTGTCGCCGGATCGGTGATCGCGTAGATGTTGGAGGCATCTTCGCCGTCGTCCCCGCTCTCGAGGCGCAACGCCGCATCGACGCGAATGCTGCATGCATCGAGGGTTGACCCTAGTTCGAGATCGACGAGATTGCCGTCCTTGACGCGGTATTCGCGGTCATAGCCGTTGGCGATGAATGACTGGACTGCTTCTAGAACGTCGGTCACCTGGGAGGTCATGGAAGCACCTTCATCTTGAACTGGATTGGACACGCTCGCGCACAAAGCGCGCTGTGACTCGGCGGACGGAGAAGCTCGCGAAGTGCGTTACTCATAGCCACTTGGCCTTCTTGAAGCGCATGAACAGGAGAAGGCAGAACACCGCTATGACTCCGAGCACGACGAAGTAGCCATATGGCGTGTCCAGTTCCGGCATGTGCTTGAAGTTCATGCCATATATTCCGGCGATCGCCGTCGGGACCGTCAAGATCGCCGCCCAGGCCGCGAGCTGGCGAGTGACCACACCGATCCTTTGCGCTTCCAGAAGGCTGCTGGCCTCGAAGACCGTGGACAGGACAAGCAGGAGGCCGTCGACCATGGACTGCACGCGGTGGACATGGTCCGCGACGTCGTGGAAATATGGTGTCATTTCGGCGCTGATGCAGGGAAAGTGGCCGCGAACGAGCTTTCGCACCAGCTCGGCCATAGCCCCGAGCGTGCGCTGGAACCGCGTGAGTTCGGACCTTAGTTCGAAGATTCGCGCCACCTCTTCTGGCCCGAGGAAATCGTGCAGCGACCGTCGCTCCATCGCCAGGACGTCGTCCTCGATCATTTCGAAGATGGGCAGATACTGGTCGACCACTCGGTGCAAGATCGCGTGCAGCACATAGTCGACACCCTTGCCGAACTGCGTCGGCGATGCCTCGAGTTGCTCCCGAAGTTTGCCCAGCGCTCCGGCATTGCCGTGCCGCACGGTGATAAGGTGATTGTGACCGGTGAAGATCGCCATCTTGCCGTAGCTGATCCGGTCGCCGACCAGCTCGGCGGTCTGGGCGACGACGTACAACTCATCGTTGTAGACCTCGAGCTTGGGCGGGCACAGCGGGTGCATGGCGTTGTCGATCGCCAAAGGATGGAGGTTATACGTCGTCTGGATCGCGCTGAGTTCGTCTGCGGTGGGCTCGCTAAGCGCGATCCAGCAGAAGCCCGAGCGATTCTCGTTTAGTTCGACGTGCTCATCGAGCCTGATTTCACGGACTCGCTTACCTTCGTTGTAATAATATGCGGCGATAATGGTCATGCAGGCCTCGCAGGAATTCGCAGGCCACGCTGTACAGCCGGTCGCGCCAGCCCGCGTTCGAGCCATGCCTGCACGTTCGAATAGCTGCTTAGGCCGAGGATGTCGCCCGCTGCGTAGAATTCGACCAGCGCATTCACCCAGCCAAACGTCGCAATGTCCGCGATCGAGTAATCATCGACAATCCATTCGCGGCCCTCCAGCCGGTGATCCAGGACCCCGAGAAGACGCCTGGATTCATCAACAAAGCGCTGCCGAGGTCGCTTGTCCTCATAGTCCTTGCCGGCAAATCGCAGGAAAAAGCCTAGCTGTCCGAACATCGGCCCGATGGCCGACATCTGAAAGAACACCCACGCTAGGGTCTCGTAACGCTGGCCTGGTTCGGTGGAGATGAACTGACCCGTCTTGTCGGCCAGATAGAGGAGGATCGCACCGGATTCCCATAAGGCGATGGGTCTACCGTCAGGGCCAGCCGGATCGATGATCGCCGGTATGCGTCCGTTCGGGTTCAGCGACACGAACGCCGGATCCTTCGACTCGTTGTTCGAGATGTCGATCAGGTGGGGCTCGTACGCCAGGCCAGTCTCCTCAAGCATGATCGAGACCTTGACGCCATTGGGCGTAGGGGCTGCGTAGAGTTGCAGGCGATCGGGATGAGATGCCGGCCAGCGCTGCGTGATCGGAAAGGACGAGAGGTCTGGCATAAATCTGCGATCCTGGTGTTGCGATGGCGACTGACTGGAACGAGCCGTCACTCTGAAGTAGGGTTCGATGACCGCGTCGCTGAACGACGCGGTCACGAAGATTGCGGACCGGACCGGCGCAGTGGCAACGGCAGTGAAGCCTATTCCGCCGCGGTCCCGGCCGCTGGCTGTACGTCGTCAACCTTTTGGCGCTTCGGAAGCACCCAGCCGGGACGGACGAAGTGGCAGGTGTAGCCGCCCGGGCGCTTCTCCAGATAATCCTGGTGATCGGGCTCGGCCTCCCAGAACTCGCCGACCGGCTGGACCTCGGTCACCACTTTGCCATCCCACAGCCCCGAGGCATCCACATCGGCGATCGTATCCTCGGCGACGCGCTTCTGCTCCTCGTCGACATAATAGATGCCCGACCGGTAGGAGAGCCCACGATCATTGCCCTGGCGGTTCAGCGTCGTCGGATCGTGGATCTGGAAGAAGAATTCCAGGATGTTCCGGTAGCTCGTCACTGTCGGGTCGAAGACAATCTCGATCCCCTCGGCATGCGTGCCGTGATTACGATACGTGGCGTTCGGAATATCGCCGCCCGTGTAACCCACACGGGTCGAGATGATGCCGGGCCGCTTGCGGATCAGATCCTGCATGCCCCAGAAACATCCTCCTGCGAGAACAGCGCGCTGATGCATGTTAAGCCTCCTCTACTTGATCGAGATATTCACCGTATCCCTCGGACTCCATCTCGTCGCGCGGGATGAAGCGAAGGGACGCTGAGTTGATGCAGTACCGCAGACCGCCGCGGTCGGAAGGACCATCGGGGAACACATGGCCGAGATGACTGTCTGCGTGTACTGACCTGACCTCCGTCCGGACCATGCCGTGTGCGCTGTCCCGCACCTCGTTCACGTTTGCCGAAACGATCGGCTTGGTGAAGCTGGGCCAGCCAGTACCCGAATCGAACTTGTCCGTCGAAGCGAACAGTGGCTCTCCCGACACTATGTCGACGTAGATGCCAGGCTCCTTGTTGTCGTTGTACTCGCCCGTGAAGGGCCTTTCGGTGCCCGCCTCCTGGGTAATTCGGTGTTGCTCGGGAGTCAGGTGGTCGATTGCTGTCTGTGACTTTTCAAACTTCATTACAGTCTCCAATACTTATCTAGAGGGCCAGGCACGCTACCGCTAATTTTTTATGTCTCCTGATTTGCTCCTACAATGGTAGTGGGATGGCAAACGAGGTTTTACTAAGTGTTGGAAAATTAGAGATTTAAATTTCGCGTCTATTAATTCTAGCGCAACTGAGTGGTTAAGCAAGTACGTAATCAGTAAATATTAAAAAAATAACACAAAAGCACGATTATATAATACAGTGTCAGTGTTTTATGATAATCAACAACGCCTGTTTAGATGCTGGTAGATGCGAATTTTTTGGCGTACAGTCAAAATTTTCTGATGGTTGCTTAGTGTGTTGGCGCTGATGGAAAATTGACCCACCCTGCCGATTGAAATTTGACCCAGGGCGGATTGCTGATTTTGTTACCAGCAACTGTGGATAAGTCTACCAGCGCAGCTGCTGTTGCCCCCACTCCTTCGCTAGCCCAGTTCAGTTGTTTAAGACCTGCCACACGCAGCCATGTAGCAGGCCGTCGTCGCCATGAAATCAGAACGGCTCATCGTCCTCCGGTTCCTGGCCGCCCTTACGCTTTCGCTCCCGTGATTTGATCTTGGCCTGGGCCGCCAAGCTACTGTGTTGCAGGCGATAGGACTCGTTACCGGTTTCGACGATGTGGCAGTGGTGGGTCAGCCGATCCAGCAGGGCGGTGGTCATCTTGGCGTCGCCGAACACGCTCGACCATTCGGCGAAGCTCAGGTTGGTGGTGATCACCACGCTGGTGTGTTCGTACAGCTTGGATAGCAGGTGAAACAGCAACGCACCGCCGGCCTGGCTGAAGGGCAGATAACCCAGTTCGTCGAGGATGACCAGATCCATGCGCAGCAGAGCTTGGGCGATCCGCCCGGCTTTGCCGTCGTGCTTTTCGCGCTCCAGCAGATTGACCAGATCGACCGTGGAGTAGAAGCGCACGCGCTTGCCGTGCCGGGTGATGCCGGACACGGCCAGCGCAGTGGCCAGGTGGGTTTTACCGGTGCCAGGCCCACCGATCAGCACCACGTTCTGCGCGGTGTCGGTAAAGGCCAGACTGGCCAGTTCGCTGATCAAACGAGCGTCTGCGCTGGAGGCGCTGAAGTCGAAGCCGGCCAGGTCGCGGTGCATCGGCAGCTTGGCCATGTTCATCTGGTGGCTCACCGAGCGCATGGCGCGATCTGTGTGCTCTTGTTCCAGCAGGTGTTCGAGCAGCCACTTGGACGAGGCTGTGTTCGACTCACCCTGCGCAGTCAACTCCGCCCAGGCCGTGGCCATGCCGTGCAGGCGCAGCTCCTTGAG
>NZ_RAXT01000007.1 GCF_003611475.1 Acinetobacter rongchengensis
CAATTATTTACTGCAACATAAAGATGTCATTGATTTGATTGAACGTAGGGGAGGGAATCCAGTTGGTACATTTCTAATGTTTGATGAAAAAACGGAAGAATTGGCTAAAGAAATCGGTTTAGATATATGGTTCCCACCAGCAGCGTTAAGACAACGTTGTGATAATAAAATGGAAACGGTACGTATTGGTAATAAGGCTGGTGTTTATTCTGTTCCAAACGCATTGGTCAAAGTAGATAGTTATGCACATTTACAACAACTGGCGGCTGAACATGGTTTAGGTCATGATTTGGTTGTGCAAACAGCATTTGGTGATTCAGGCCACACCACCTTTTTCATTTCCAATGAAGAAGAGTTTAATAAACATAAAGAAGATATTATTAAAGACCCTGAAGTCAAAGTCATGAAGCGCATCAATTGCCGTGGTGCGACATTAGAAGCTTGTGCAACACAGTCTGGAACATTGGTTGGTCCATTGCTGACAGAAGTCGTTGGTGCAACTGAGCTGACACCTTATAAAGGTGGTTGGTGTGGGAATGAAATTTTCCCTGGTGCATTTTCCGAAAGTGTTCGCACGAAAGCCCGAGACATGGCAGAAAAATTTGGTAATCAATTGTTGAATGAAGGTTATCGAGGCTATTTCGATTTAGACTTTTTAATTGATATTGATACAGATGAAGTCTATCTAGGTGAATTAAACCCACGTATTTGTGGTGCAAGCCCGATGACGAATCATGCGGCATTTGCTTATGCAGATGCACCATTATTCTTATTCCATTTACTTGAATTTTCAGGCGTACCATTTGATTTAAATGTCAAAGAAATCAATGAGCGCTGGGCACAGCCACATTTTATTGATTCTTGGTCACAGGTTGTTATTAAATTTACTGAAAATAAAGTCGATCAAGTGACACATGCGCCACCGACAGGTATTTATCGAATGGCTCAAGATGGTAGTGTCTCTTATCAGCGTTTTGATTATAACCGTAAGGCGATTGATACTGAACAAGAGGCATTCTTCTTACGTATCACAGGACCGGGTGATTTCCGTTATGAAGGTGCTGATCTCGGTATTTTAATTACACGTGGTCGTTCAATGGATGATAATTTTAAATTGAACCTGAGAGCACGTGATTGGATTCGAGGCATAAAAAGCTACTATGCGGGTAAACCGATCGTTACGACACATCATGAATCTATACCTGAGCCTGGGGCTTTTAAAATACTATAGGAATGGATCATGTCAATTGAACTTCAGTTCCAAGCATGGAAGGAAGACATGCCTGATCAACAATGGCAAAAGGTATTTAACCAATACTGGCCAGGTTATCGAGCATGGTTTTTGCGGAGTGGTACTGTAGGTAGACCAACCTATTTGGAATGTAGGAAGGCCTTGCGGACATACATGCCTGAGTTGATCCCTATTTGGGAAAGACTGGTTGAACTTGCGGGTGGTGGAGATGTCGAGTCACGGTTTTTATCTTTATGGTGTCCACCACCGTATATTGCGGGTTGTTCTCAAGGTGTTTGGTTAGATCCTCATGGCTATGAAGAACCGATGTTATTACGCAATTATGATTTTGCTCCAGTCTTGCTAGAAGGCAACTGGATAAGTACACGCTGGCTTGGACAGCGTGTACTGGCAATGAGTGATTGTTTGTGGGGAGCATTGGACGGTCTGAATGAGGCGGGTTTATCGATATCATTATCTTTTGGTGGACGGACAGTGTCAGGTACGGGGTTCGGGGTTCCCCTCGTGCTTAGATATATTTTAGAAACTGCTCAAAATACAGCTCAAGCAGTCAGTATTCTTAAACGTATCCCCGTTCATATGACTTATAGTATTACCTTGCTTGATCAAGCAGGAGAGTGGGCAACGGTTTTTGTTAGCCCAGACAGAGCGCCTGAGGTGGTTCATCAACGTGCTGTGACTAACTTTCAGCATACGGTTGAATGGCAACAACATGCAAAAGCAACCCATGCGATTGAGCGTTTAGAAGTGTTGCAGCAAAACCTTGAATATGCATCTCATTCACATGAGGCAATACAAGCGATGCTTTGTAAACCGCTGTATCAGGAGGCATGGTTACGGGGGTACGGTACGTTATATTCTGCCGTGTATCGACCATTATCGAGGAGTGTTGAACTTTTATGGCCACAACAATCATGGCGACAAACGATACAAAACTTTGAAGAAGCCAATAGGACAATTTCTTTATCTGCGTATTAATGTTAGAAGCAAATCAAGAAAGTTGGTTATCGATTAATAAAGCGTATTTTTGCTGTTCAACCTTAGACACAAGGATGCCTCTGTCTGTCAATATTAAGCATTGGTGGTCCCTGTGACTGAGGGTGTGAAGATCTGATTATTATAAATTTATTGTAGTGATAGCTTTCTAGGTTATATCTAGCTATCTTGGTTTTTATAGCGTGTTCACGCTAAACAATTATGTTATGGGGTTCGACAAAATTTGCTGATCAATACACAGTGCTCTTTTACATTTTTCAAATCGAAAATACATCATATTCCAAGTTTAGCGGAATGAATCATTTTAATTTCACCACAAAGCATATTATTTTCTTGTTTACATTCTCAATATTTTCAATCAAATGCGACTGACTGATGTGGTACTTCATGATTTGATTATTGCGATATGATATGAAAGATTGTTGAATGAGAGTAGCCTATTCTTCGTGGATATGTTTGTATGTTTATGATTTAAAAATGAAGTAAAAATGTTATGTATCGATTACCACCTTTAAATGCACTCAGGGTTTTTGAAGCTGTTGCTCGGCTGGGAAGCGTACGTCGAGCAGCTGATGAATTATGTGTAACGCCTCCAGCAATCAGTCATCAAATTGCTAAATTAGAAGAACATTTGGGGCAAGCATTGTTTATCAGGAGAGGCCGTACACTCCTTTTGACTGAGACTGCATGTAATTATTTGACAGAAATTCGTCCTACTTTACAAGCCATTAGCCGAGCAACACTCGTAGCAAGTAAAGATAATACACGTGAAACTTTGACCATTTCAGCTCCACCAACACTAATAAGTAAATGGTTGTTACCACGCTTAACTCAGTTTTTTGAATTATTTCCAGAATATGATGTCAGATTAGTTGACCGTATGACATTAGATCTTGAAGAACAAAGTATAGATGTCGCCATAGAATATCGTTTTGAAGAGATCGCTCATTTTTCCACACAGCAACTTTTTGATGATCAAATTGTTGCATTGGCGAGCCCTACATTTGTCAAGCAGCATCATTTATTTACGATGGATAAATTGGAAGGTTTAACTTTGATTGAAACTGAACGGAGATTGAATTCCTGGCGATCACTTTTAGCGCATTATCCTTGGGTTAATCAACAACGATATTTATCCGTTGGATATTCATTACAAGCTTTTGATGCAGCTGAGTTAGGTCTTGGGGTAGCATTAGGTAATTTAATTAATGCACAAGATATGATTGCATCAGAAAAATTGTGTGTCCCATTTGAAATTGATAAAGAAAGTATTCCTCCCTTACCTCACTATTATTTAAGTATTCCACCATACAAAGAGCGATGGAGTAGAGTATCGAACTTTGTAGATTGGATCACTTCATTAAGTATTAGTAAAAATTAACTGTTAAGTTTTTTTATTCATTTTCTAAAAAATTAATCAATTTATTTTTCTATCTTCTTCCTTACATAATGAGCCTTACTTAAAAAGTAGCAACTGGTCTTTAGTGTGTTTGAAAATGAGAACATGATGCCCGTCAATAGGTGACAAGTGGGTATTTTCAACAAGCTAAGGAGATGCTGTTTTTAAGAATGTTAAAAATAGGATCGGCTAAGGAGAAGCCTAATGAGCACGGATCAGAATATTGGCAAAAAACTCAATGCAAATATAGATCAAAAAACACGCATTAAATCAATTTTAGGTGGTTCAGCAGGCAATTTAGTCGAATGGTATGACTGGTTTGCCTACAGTATGTTTACATTATATTTTGCTAAATCTTTTTTTCCAGCAGGTAATCAGACAGCAGAATTATTACAAGCTGCAGCTGTATTTGCGATTGGCTTTTTAATGAGGCCGATTGGTGCATGGTTAATGGGAATTTTTGCTGATCGGAGAGGTCGTAAAGCTGGCCTCACACTTTCTGTTACGTTGATGTGTATCGGTTCAATATTGATTGCTATCGCACCAACCTATCAACAGATCGGTGTATTTGCACCAATTATCTTAATTATTGCACGGCTTATTCAAGGTTTGAGTATTGGAGGTGAGTATGGCGCAAGTGCAACATATCTCAGTGAAATGGCAGGCAAAAATCGTCGTGGATTTTTCTCTAGTTTTCAATACATGACAATCCTAGCAGGTCAGTTACTTGCCTTAGCCACCTTAATTTTGTTGCAAACGATACTTACAGATTCTCAGCTGTATGACTGGGGATGGCGTATTCCATTTTTTGTCGGTGCAATTTTAGCCTTATCTGTCTTTATCATTCGACGTGGAATGGTTGAAACACAATCTTTTAAAAATGCGACTCAAGAAGTGAAGTCAAGCGCTTTTGCCTTATTTAAACATCATCCTAAAGAAGCTTTAGCAGTCCTATTGTTAACTGCTGGAGGAACAATTTCATTTTATGCCTATACGTCATATATGCAGAAGTTTATGGTCAATACAACTGGATTTTCCAAAGAAGTAGCTTCAATTGTATCTGCTATAACAATCTTTATTTTTATGTGTATGCAGCCTGTAATGGGGGCAATATCCGATAAAATAGGACGTAAAGCTGTGATGATTTTCTTTGGTATTGGGGGAGTATTATTTACTTATCCGATATTCACGACTGTGGCTAGCACGACAAGTCCAATTATTGCAGGACTATTAATATTATTTGGCATGATATTTTTGTCAGGATACACTTCAACCAGTGCTGTGATTAAGTCTGAAATGTTTCCTTCGCATATCCGAGCGTTGGGTGTTGCATTACCTTATGCAATAGCAAATACTATTTTTGGTGGAACTTCTGAATTGGTTGCATTACAGTTCAAAAACATCGGCCATGAAAACTTCTACTTCATTTATGTAACTGTACTCTGCGCAGTTTGTTTGATCTATTTTATTCGAATGAAAGATCAACAAAAACATAGTCGTATTCTTGAAGATTAATATAATAAATTAAGCAAAACCATGACATTTGTGATGGTTTTGCTGCTATTTCTAACATCAATAAATATGTATTACTGCACAACTAATTTTTTTATGCATTTTTCAACCATATCATGATTCACTTGAATGGCGTGTAAGCTAGAAATTTATGATACCCAAAATTACGTTATTCTCAAATTAGTGACTCTCAAATTAATAATTCTCAAATCAGTATTCAGTTATTGCCATCATTCTTCAATATGTCAATAGAGTCATCGTTATGCATGCACCTTATGCTAAACAAGCTCTTAACTCAGCTTTACTGTGTAGTTTATTGTGCGGTAATCAAAAGCATTGTTTTCCCAGGGTTGATTTTTAGACATTTATCATTGTGATCTATGTATTTGATTATCGAGCCCAAAAGTTCATGCCACGCTTTTAAATTTATTGTGCGTTAGACGATATGAGTTTTCCAATATTCAAAAATTGTGGGTGAAGTTATTTAGATAATGATTGAGAAATATCTCTGTTAAGTTTTTTTTTCTATTTTATAAAAAAATAATCAATTTTTTTTCTAATCATCTTGTTTACATAATGGGTCTTTCCAAAAGTTAAGAGATTACTCTTTAGAATAGGCGAGGATAAGGATGTGAAACCATTAGAAGGATTATTAATTGTTGCGATAGAACAAGCTTTAGCAGCACCATTATGTACATCACGATTGGCTGATGCAGGTGCAAGAGTGATTAAAGTTGAACGCAAAGAGGGCGATTTTGCACGGGGCTATGATGAGGCTGCAAAAGGTGCAAGTTCATATTTCACTTGGACAAATCAAGGCAAAGAATCTGTCGTTCTTAATTTTAGAGAAGATGAGGATGCTGCCATTCTCGAAAGCCTGATCTCACAAGCAGATGTTTTTATTCAAAACCTCGCACCGGGTGCAATGAGTCGTGCTGGATTTGGATCTGACCGATTACGTAAAGATTACCCAAAGTTAATTACTGTTGATATTTCAGGCTATGGTGAAAGTGAGTCGGTAAAGCACCTTAAAGCATATGATTTTCTGATTCAAGCTGAATCTGGCCTAACTGGAATTAGTGGTGGCGAAAATGAAATGGGACGTATAGGTGTCTCGATTTGTGATATTGGTGCGGGTATGACAGCTCATGCAGCAGTACTTGAAGCACTGATAAAGCGTTCAAGAACGGGACAAGGTTCCGCATTGGCAATTTCATTATTTGATGTTGCTGCAGATTGGATGAGTGTGCCACTCATGCATCAAGAGTATGGAAATGGCGCACCTAAACGTGTTGGATTAAAACATCCAAGCATGGCGCCATACGGGGCTTTCCCAAGTTCTGATCATGCTTTAACTTTAATCTCAGTGCAAAATGAACGCGAATGGGTACGATTCTGTGAAATTGTTTTAGGTGATCGAAATATTGCGATTGATCATCGTTTTTCATCGAATAACCTGCGAGTTCAAAACCGAGAAGTACTCGAGCAGCTTATCACTTCTATAACTCAAGGTTTGACACAAGAGGTTCTCAAACAACGTTTAGCCGCTGCTGACATTGCTTTTGGAGCAGTGAATAGTGTAGAGGATTTAGCAAAACATCCTGCATTGGTTCGTCGTCGTGTTCGAAATGAAACTGGCGATGAAGTCAGCATTCCTCGATTACCAATTCGTTGGTTAGAAGAGGAAAAAAATAGAGTGAATGAACAACAAGCTCCTCAGCTTGGTGAACATACTCAAAAAATTAAAAAAGAGTTCAACTGTGAGTTAGAGGCTTAAGGAAAAAGTATGAATACACTAAATGTTATGGACTGGCTTGGACGTAAAGAGACTTTAGAGGATACGCTTCGCTTACAACCCGCACACTTTATGCAAGCAACTTTAGATCAAGACCCTAGTCTAAAACTAGGTGATAGGCTTCCTGCACTTTGGCATTGGATTTATTTCTTAGAGGCCAAACCTGCAAGTCAACTTGGTCGTGACGGTCATCCTAAAAAAGGAGGCTTCCTACCTCCTGTAAGTTTACCGCGCCGTATGTGGGCAGGTGGGCGATTTTCATTTATTGCACCTATTCCTCTAGGAAGTGAAGTAAAAAAAGTTTCATCAATCAAAGATATTTCTTATAAGCATGGTCGTACAGGTGAGTTATGTTTTGTAACAGTACTTCATGAATTCTATGTTAATGATGTATTGGCCCTGACTGAGGAACAAGATATTGTTTATCGAGAAGATCCTCAACCCAATGTGCAACAACCTGAACCTTTAGCAGCCCCTGATCATGCAGAGTTTTCTGAGACAATCTCACCAAACCAAGTTCTACTATATCGTTATTCAGCATTAACTTTTAATGGGCATCGAATTCACTATGATGTGGACTATGCTAGAGATGTTGAAGGCTATGAAGGGTTAGTTTTTCATGGACCATTAACAGCAACCTTACTTGTCGACTTAGCGACCAGAACATTTGGTCGCCAGCCAAGCGAGTTTTCATTTAAAGGATTAGCACCGATTACTGCAAATCATGATTTCAAAATTGAAGGGGTTCGGGAAGGTAATGTGATGCATTTATGGGCCCGACGCCATGATGGTGCGTTAGCTATGAAGGCACAAGCCGTTTTCTCCTAATGGAAAACTGCTACAACTTATTTAATGCATGAGAGCTTAAAAGATGAATGTGTTGCTACCTAGATCTTGGTTATATGTGCCTGGTAACAAGAGTGATTTAGTCAAAAAAGCAAGTAATGGTAGTGCTGATGCTATCGTAATTGATTTTGAAGATGCTGTTTTAACAGCAGATAAGCCTGTTGCTCGCAGCCAGTTGATCCATCATGTTGAATTATTGAAAGCTCAAAATAAATTGATCGCAGTGCGAGTCAATGGACCTAAGGAGCTATTGGATCAGGATCTTGAAGTATTACGAACTTGTGTACCAGACTATCTGATTCTCCCTAAGGTAGAGAGCCCTAGCCAAATTCAATATGTTGTTGATCAAATGAAAGGTTTTGATACTCGTATCATTGGTTTGATTGAAAGTCCAATAGGTGTATTGAATGCTCCTTTGATTGCCCAATCACATAAAAATCTTGTTGCACTGAGTATAGGCAGTGAGGATTTATCATTTGAAATGCAAATGCAGCCATGTTGGGATAGCCTTTATGTTTCAAGTATGCAAGTAAATATAGCCTGTAAGGCTGCGGGCATTCTTTGTATTGGTTATATTGGAAGTATAGCTGAATTTCGTGAGCTAGATCGATTCAAACTTTCGGTGGAACGTTCTGCTCCACTTGGTTTTTTAGGTGGTTTTGCCATTCATCCTGCACAAGTTGCGATATTAAATGAAGTGTTTACTCCTTCTGGTACAGAGATTGAATTGGCTAGACGGATTGTAAAAGAGTTTTCAGCTGCGCAAAATGAATCTAAAGGCGCGATTGCAGTTGATGGGAAAATGGTTGACCTACCAGTTGCTCGGCGAGCACAACAATTGCTCGAGAGATTTGGTCATTTATTTGACTAATATTAAAACCGTCATGTTTTTATACATGGCGGTTTTTTAACAGTTTCATAAATGCTTTCAAATGAGTCATTGTTTTGGATATAAAGCCTAAGCTAATCACCCAAAGTGTTATTTGTGAAGAGATTAATATTGATTAAAAGAACCTATATCTCTAGCTGTCAACATATAAGCTCAATAAATTCCCTTTCTAAAGTTTGATTTTGTGTCACTTTATACAACATACAACTTAATTTATTGCATAAACTATTGAAATAATTTACAAAAAATAAATAGAATAGATTGAAATATCAGTATCTACTCATATATCAAAATAATGCGAAGGTGAGTTATTTGCAGTAAAAATTATTTGATTGCAATCTGAATTTAGAGGTATTTCCTTTTATTTGGGATTAAGCGGTTTTTATTCCAAGATAACTAGAGTAGTCACAATCTTAGTATTGGTTAGAGCGATTTGTTTTACACTGTTCTTTAACGATTTTTGGCATTTTTACAGTAAAACTTCTTACCGCAAAAAATAGGCATCAAGTTAGATTTTTATAGACTTGTTTGGATTTTTATTTTATTAATATACTGAATTTTAATAATTTTATGTATTGTTCTGGAATATTTGAGATCAAAATAAACCATAAAATGGTGTGCCCTGCGGGACTCGAACCCACGTCGGTCGCTTAGGAGGCAACTGCTCTATCCAGTTAAGCTAAGGGCGCAAAAGTGGAGCTAATGTAGCTGATTTTATTCAAAAAAAATAGTTATTGTCGAAACAATAACTATTTAACAATAACTCTTTTATGCTTTTCTATACAGAATCTTGTATAGAACGAACATTAATACGATCCAGATTGGAATCATGATTACAGCACCGCTCAGACCCTGTGTCCACATGATGTAAAGCACTACAGCAATAAATCCAAGAACCAGATAGTTACTAAAAGGTGACCAAAGTGCAGGGAATAATGGTGTTTTCGCTTTGCCTTTCATCGCCTTCATAAATTGAAGATGGGTTAAGCTGATCATGGCCCAGTTCAATACCAAAGCACCAACAACAATGTAAATTAAGTTGCTGAGTGCATCTTCTGGCACGAAATAGTTTAAAAGTACACAGCCAAAAATTAGCAATGCCGAAAACAAAACTGCTGGAATCGGTACACCATTCTTATTGGTTTTACTGAATATTTTAGGCGCATTACCTTGTTGAGCTAAACCAAATAACATACGGCTATTGGCATACATACCACTGTTATATACAGAAAGCGCTGCTGTTAAGATAATGAAATTGAGTAAATGTGCTGCCCAACCAATTCCCAATTGACTGAAAATCATAACAAATGGACTTTTATCCAAGCCACCGAGGTGTAATTGATTCCAAGGCACAAGTGACAATAGAATTGTTAATGATCCCACATAGAAAATTAAAATTCGGAAAACAACTTGGTTGATTGCTTTAGGAATAGTTTTCTCTGGATTCTCCGCTTCAGCTGCTGCCATACCAATCAATTCAATGCCGCCAAAAGCAAACATTAAAAATGCAAGCATGTAAAACAGCCCATCAAAGCCATGTGGGAAAAATCCACCCTGTGTCCAAAGGTTGCTAAACGATGCTGTTGAACCTGCGTCGGCTGTTAATAATAGATATAAGCCAAAAACAATCATTGAAACAACGGCTGCAACTTTGATTATAGATAACCAAAATTCTGATTCACCATAAAATTTAACATTGGCTAAATTAACTACAGTGACAATCACAAAGAAAAATAGTACTGAAGCCCATGCTGGAATATGAGGCCACCAATAATTAATATATTTAGCGACAGCTGTTAACTCTGTCATTGCCACCAAGATATACAAAATCCAGTAATTCCAACCTGCCAAAAATCCGGGAAATTTCCCCCAATATTTATTGGCAAAATGGCTAAATGAACCTGCAACAGGCTCTTCAACAATCATTTCACCCAATTGACGCATAATTAAGAAAGCAATTAAACCGCCAATCGCATAACCTAAAATAATAGATGGACCTGCAGATTGTATGACCTGTGCTGAACCTAAAAATAATCCTGTACCAATCGCGCCACCCATGGCTATCAATTGAATGTGTCTATTTTTAAGTCCACGATGTAATTGTGTAGACTCGTTGCTCAATTTTTCCAGCTCTATTTATTCGAATTTAATCATTGTAATTGATTGGTAACAGTAAACCTAGTAGACGAGAGATTTATGTAAGCGAACTGTAAAGTCAAAAAAAAGATTATTGAATAATCTATTTCATTTTCAATAAAATAAATTATTTATTATTGTTTAAATTTTAAATCAAACTGAACAATATTTAGCCTCAATATAAAAATATTTAAGACTTAAGTGCATCAATCGATATTTTTGTTGAAAAAAAGGGTAGTATAAAACTGAATGATGGTTCATTATTTGGTTGCAACAATGATAAACGAAAGGAATGTATAAGATGAGTTTTGCACCACAGATCAAAATCCCTGCAACGTATATGCGCGGTGGTACAAGTAAAGGTGTCTTTTTTAAAATAGATGACTTACCAGAACGTGCACAAATTGCAGGTGTTGCGAGAGATCAATTATTGCTTCGTGTGATTGGTAGTCCAGATCCTTATGGGAAGCAAATTGATGGGATGGGTGGTGCAACTTCAAGTACCAGTAAAACTGTTCTTTTGGCCAAAAGTACTCAACCAAACCATGATGTCGATTATCTTTTTGGACAAGTTTCAATTGATAAAGCATTTGTAGATTGGAGTGGTAATTGCGGCAATTTAACCGCAGCGGTGGGATCATTTGCGATTAGCAATGGGTTGGTTGCTCAAGACCGTATTCCTGAAAATGGTCTTTGCACTGTTCGAATTTGGCAAGCTAATATTAAAAAAACCATCATTGCACATGTTCCAATAACCAATGGGCAAGTACAAGAAACAGGTGATTTTGAATTAGATGGTGTAACTTTTCCTGCCGCTGAAGTTCAAATTGAGTTTTTAGATCCTGCTGATGATGGTGAAGACGGTGGGGCAATCTTCCCAACAGGTCATGTTACTGACACACTTGATGTGCCTGAAATTGGAAGTTTTCAAGTGACATTGATCAATGCAGGTATTCCTACAATTTTCTTAAATGCAGAAGATATTGGTTACCAAGGTACTGAATTACAAGATGATATAAATAATGATAATGCTGCACTGGCACGTTTTGAAAAAATTCGTGCTTACGGTGCTGTAAAAATGGGACTGATTCAAGACATAAGTGAAGCAGCGAATCGCCAACATACCCCTAAAATTGCATTTGTAGCAAAACCGAAAGCATATACGTCTTCAAGTGGTAAATTAGTGAATGAGAATGATGCTGATTTATTGGTTCGAGCATTATCAATGGGTAAATTGCATCATGCCATGATGGGAACAGCGGCCGTTGCAATTGGTACTGCAGCAGCGATTCCAAATACTTTGGTCAACCTTGCAGCAGGTGGCGGAGAACGAGAAGCGGTACGATTTGGACATCCATCAGGGACATTAAGAGTGGGTGCACAGGCCTTGAATGAAAATGGTCAATGGGTGGTTAAAAAAGCCATTATGAGTCGTAGTGCAAGAGTTCTTATGGAAGGTTGGATTCGGGTTCCGGCAGATAGTTTCTAGTCGTTATCACATTGAGTATTTTGAAATTTTTCAATGATTAAGAAGCGGTATGTTATCTATTAAAAACAAAGTTTCAGCTTTGCTGTTCGCTGAAAACTGTTGTTGTTGTAAATAAAGATGTATTACCAATTGTCGTTCGTATTGAAGTACACATTCTTAGAAAATTTAAGCTTTGCATTTGAAAGGTTTAAATTAATGTGAATTTCATCATGTTATGTATTATTTTTGCTTAATGTATGGCAGAATGCGTTCAAATTTACGGTTGAATCGTTGATAAGTCAGTCATTTCAAGTTTAAAAGCCTAAAAATGCTTCTGAGCTCAATTTGACCTGTCATTTCATTAAGCACGTAATTGATGCCTTATTTTTGGATAATAATTTTTAATATCAATGGTTTAAGATATTAAGTCCTATTCTAAAATCTGCATCCTGCTATACTGATTTTAAATTTAACTTTATTAGAATAAAAATGTTAACCCAGGGTTAATTTTTAATTATTGAGTTCATTGATCATTCAATCTGAAAGATGGATTAGGTTCAAAGTGTTATGAGTTTGAGGTAGTCTATGGAAGCGGAATATATAAAAATCAAACAAGCTATTGATAATATGGATGTGATTGATTTTTTAAAGCAATCAGACAAATTGTATTTGGTTTCTTTTATTTCCCAATTTCCGTTGCCGATTGCTATTTTTGATAAAAATGCTCGCTTTTTAGGTGTAAATCAAAAATTTTCAGATATTTATGAAAGTGATGCTTTGTACCTTTTTGACAAATTATTAAATACATTTTCTTCTGTTGTACATGCTCAATTTCAAGAAGCATTAGCTGCCTTTGAACAGAATGAGAGTTATTCTGAACAGGTTTTTTATGTTAAAGGAAAGTTCTATCTTTCCTATTTTAAACCGATGCGTGATCAAAACAATCATGTAGAAATGGTGATGTTGGTCTGTTCAGATGTTACTCGATTAAAACGTCGTGAAAATGTTTTGTTATTCAACAATAAAAAGTTACATGATCATCTGTATTTGGATTTTGTGACTGGATTACAAAATAAAATGGCGTTTGATCATTATATTAATGAGTTATTTCAGAAAAAAAATAAAGAACATTATTCTTTTTTAAAAATTGATTTGGATGATTTCAAGCGCTTCAATCAGTTACATAGTTATACCAGTGGAGATCAAGTACTTTCGCAATTGGGGGAACTATTCAATGAAACGATTGCTTATACAGAAGCTAAAATTTTTCGATTAAATTCAGCAAGTTTTGTTGTTGTGATCACTAGTCTTACAGAGTGGGCAGCAATCACACTTGCGGAAAGATTAAAATTTACCATTGCAGATCAGCAAATTATATTTGGAAAAGCTGATGAGTATTTAACAGCATCAATCGGGATTTATCATTTAAATCAATTGGATAATGTAGTTAGCTTTGATATTTTACAAAAACTGGATGAAGCGGTACGCTCTGCGAAAGAACAGGGTAAGAACGGACTGTATGTATTAAAAGATTAAGTCATGATCCAACTCAATTATATTGAATAGATAGGCAATAAATACATTACTTTTTATTATATGTTTATCAAGAGATTCCCTCTGCTCATAAAGAATTGAATTAATTCATGTTTAAAAAAGCCAGTGGCTAAATGGTTCTCGCTTTTACTTTATTTTCTTTCACATTCAATTATTAAAGTATACACATCAGTTAGAGATCTGGATGGCATGGTTAAATGAGTTGTTGGTTTAATTCGAGCCAACTTGAAAGTCCTTCTAAATTGTCTAATAAAAATTTTAAAATGGATACCTTGATTTACATTGAGTAGAGTGAAGCATTGCTGTTGCTTTGGAATTAAGGGGTGTGAATTATGATGACTCATAGTAGAATGTTCACACTCATCAAATATACCAATTTATCTAGAATTCATTTTTCATTGGATGCTAGAAATTCGTACAAATCGAGGCGGATGTGACTTCTATTCCAAATGTAAACGCAGAAATTTTAAAACGTGCTCAACAGCAAATTCAGCAAGATTTACAAACAGCTTTGGATGCCTTTTCATTACCAGAACCTTTGAAATCTGCTGTTCATCATACGGTGATGCTGGGAGGTAAACGAGTTCGACCTGCTTTATGTTACGCCACTTCACATTTAAAAAACGATAATCCAAATTTTGCAGCAGTACGTCGAGCTGCTGTGGCTATTGAGTTTATTCATTGTTATTCACTAGCACATGATGATTTACCGTGTATGGATAATGACTTATTGCGCCGTGGACAACCAACCTGTCATGTTGCATATGGCGAAGATACTGCATTACTCGCGGGTGATATTCTTCAGTCAATGGCCTTTGAAGTTTTAGGTAGTCGCCTATTTGATCAAGGGCAATCTGTTGATCAAGCGGTTATATTAAAACAAATGCAGATTTTGGCAACCGCAAGCTCTAAAATGGTATGTGGTCAAGTTCTAGATTTACAAGCCGAAGGGAAGCATGTTGACCAAGAACACTTGGAAAATATTCACCGTAATAAAACAGGTGCGCTCATTCAGGCTGCCATCATGATGGCTGCAGTAACGATTTTTGCGGGGACTGATCAAGCGATTCCCCAATTGAGACAATATGGGCAAGCAATCGGCCTTGCTTTCCAAGTTCAAGATGATATTTTGGATGTGATTTCAGACACTGAGTCTTTAGGTAAAACTGCGGGTAAAGATGAACAAGTAGACAAGTCTACTTATCCTGCGTTGATGGGTTTAGAGAATGCCAAAATTTATGCGCAAGAATTGCATGATCAAGCGTTTAGTGCTTTGGAATATTTTGGTGATCATGCTCAAGAGTTAAATCAGATCTCGCAGTTTTTATTGGCTCGTCAAAATTAATCAGACCATGACTTTTAGTTTTTAAATCAATTGGACAGTTGTTGTTTGGTTTAGAAATCTTGAGATGCTAAAGTGTCAGTAGAAAAGTTGAAGTCAAAAAATAGGCAACTCAAAAGTTGCCTAATTCATATGAAAATGAACAATTAGGTTAGTTATTTCTACCCATCACCCCACGAATAGTGTTCATGATATCTGCTGGAAGAACCACTGTTTTTGCATTATTCGATTTAGACATATCCTGCATAGCCTTGACATATTGCTCACCAAGTAAGTAAGCAACAGGGACTTCTTTATCTCCAACAGCTGCTGTGACCATTTCAATGGCTTTTTGTGAAGCTTCTGCAAGTACAACCTGTGCTTCTGCATCACGACGTGAAGCTTCTAAGCGACCATCAGCTTCTAAAATAGCGGCTTGCTTTTCACCATCTGCTCTAGTCACAGTTGCGCGACGCTGACGTTCAGCTGCAGCTTGAGCTTCCATCGCTGCTTGCATTGTACTTGAGGGTTGAATATCTTGAATTTCAACAGTTTTAAGGGTAATTCCCCAGTCAGAAATATCATCCGAAATAGCCGCTTTTAGCTTGGCTTTAATGTGGTCACGAGAGGACAATGCATCATCTAGATCCATTTCACCGACAATCGAACGCAGTGAAGTTTGCACTAGATTTTGGATTGCCCAAGTATAGTTTTCAATACCATAGACTGCTTTTTCAGGCGTCGTTAAGTTAATATATGCCACAGCATTCATAACCAAAACAGCATTATCACGAGTAATGACTTCTTGAGAAGGTATATCCAATACAATATCTTTGGTCGTAACTTTATATGCAACTTCGTCTACATAAGGAATAACAAAGTTAAGTCCTGGATTGAGTGTTGAATGGTATTTACCAAGACGTTGTACGATCCATTTATAACCTTGCGGAACAATGCGAACGCCTTTGAAAATCGTGACAGCAACAAATGCAAAAATTGCTAAAACAACAATAGAACCAAATCCCATTTATTTTTCCTCTTTGTTCTTTATGATGATATTGATGAATAAGGCTGTACAACGAGGTCATTACCCAAAATATCAGTCACTCTTACTCGATCACCAACTTGTACAGGTGATAATGTACGGCAATTCCACTCATCGGAACCCAAAACAGGCATAGGAAAGCGAACGCGAATCTGATCGTGCGACAGTCCGATTTGAATGACCATCCCAGTTTGTCCAATGGTCGCTTCACGAGGTAAACCCGCTTTGGTTTTATCAACAGACAATGGTTTGATGAATTTAAACCAAGCCACAGTACAAATGATCGAAAGAATAATCCAACTGATGATTTGTAAGGTGAAACTCATGCTTGGAAAAAGCCACAATAAAATGCTGACCACGACAGCGGCTATGCCAAACCATAATGCAGCAAATGCAGGTAAAATTAGTTCAGATAAGATCAGCAAAATGCCTAAGACAAACCAATGCCACGGTTCAAAAACAAAGTTCATACATCTACTCTAGTGATTATCATTGATATAGATGACGCATCATCTACATCAATGTAGCAGATCATTTTAAAACTGCATATAAAAACTTGATTATTCTTATTTAAACCGCGTTTAGAATTTAGCTCGAGGCGCTGGTTTTAAAGCCGCAGGCGATTTTTTAAAGTTTGTAATCGCTGCTTGAATTGCAGTAATTTTGAGTTGAGCTGCTTTTTCACCTTCTAAAATGGCTTGATTGCTAGACTTCAAATCTAAAGTACCTAAATTCCCGACTTTAGGCTGAATCACGACATTTGCTTGACTCAACTCTTGATTGATACTTTGTTGCCCCATAATGTTAATGGTTTGATCTAATAAACCCCACATATTCATAGGTTGATTACCACTTGGGCGGGCAGAAATATCGACTGCAATCACAATGTCTGCGCCCATATCACGTGCGGTTTGCACTGGAATTGGACTGACTAAACCACCATCTACATATTTGGTTTTTCCAATCGTCGTAGGCACAAAAACATTGGGAATACTACAAGATGCACGTACTGCCTGACCTGCATTTCCTTTGATAAATTCAGCTTTTTTGCCATTGTCTAAACGAGTTGCTACAGCAGCAAAACGAATAGGGAATTGTTCAATGGATTTATTGGCAACATTACGATTGATAAAGTCTTGCAGTTTCTGACCTAAAACAATGCCTTGACTGTTTAAGGTTAAATCACGTAAATCAGACTCTTTCAGTTGTTGTGCAATTTGCTGCATTTGATAAGGCGACTTTCCACTCGCATAAATACTACCAACGAAACTACCTGCACTGGTACCTGTGACAATTTTAGGTTTAATCCCGTGTGATTCTAAAACTTTAAGCACGCCAATATGTGCAAAACCTTTAGCACCACCACCGCCTAATGCAATTGCAACAACAGGTTCACGTGCCTTAATGGCAGTTGTTTGAGTCGGAGTTTTTGTGGTCTTGTCACAACCAACTAGGGCTAGACCCAATAAGCCTATAAATCCAAGTTGTTTAAAACGCATACTGTATTACTTTTGATCAGAAAATATGGGCACATCTCAACAGATTACATGATTTTTTTCTAGCCATTTTTCAAAAGTTTTTGTAATGGTTTGGATAACCAGCTTGGTTTTTTAGCTGAGAACTTCCCTTTAAAACGATTCAAAATGTCATCTAAATCTTTTTCATAGTCGCCTGTAGGTTCTAATATACCTAAGCAATGAATAGTTTTGTGATCATAATCAAAGGAGAAAATCGCAATAGGAATATTGGCTCCCATGGCAATATGGTAAAAACCACTTTTAATTTTATCAGCTTTTTTACGCGTTCCCTCAGGTGCAATTGCAATCCAAATTTTGTCTTGTTGTTTGATAATCTCGACAATTTCTTGGGTGAGACCATGAGGAACCGCTCTGTTCACAGGAATGACCCCTATCCATTCAAACAGACCTTTCAATGGCGTATTAAACAAGCTATCTTTACCAAAAATCGTGATCTTTAGTCCAATCCCGAGCATCGCCAGAAATGCATATAGCCCATCGAAATTTGAGGTGTGCGGTGCAATAAAGACAACAGTTTTGGGTAAATTGGGGAATTCTCCAACAAAGCGCCAACCTTGCACTAAATAGAGCCTTTTAAAAAGATTACGACTAATATGACTGCCACGTTGTGGAACGTGCTCAGGCAGTACTGGAAATTTATCTGACATATTTTTAGAATGACAAGTTTTCAAGTTTTAATGATATTTGGTGGGTAATCAGTTTTTAAATTTTATCAATTTTAACGTGATCAGCAGACGATGAATATTACAAAAATTTGTTATTAAAGCAATATAATAGCGCGGCTCTCGCATGATTTTGGATCAAACCGAATGTCTAAAATGTATTTACTGTTGTTCTCATTGTATTGGGCACAAGGTTTACCCGTTGGTTTCATGACGCATGCTTTACCTGTCATTTTACGTTCTCAAGGCGTTTCATTGGCACATATCGGAGGCTTTGGGTTACTAATGGCACCTTGGGCAATCAAAGTGCTTTGGGCGCCTTTTATTGATAAATTTGGGCATACACATTTGGGGCATTATCGTAGCTGGATTTTACCAACACAGTTTTTGACGATTCTCATCCTGATCATTTTATCTTTTCTACCAATTCAGTCACTCAATCAACCGATATATTTATTTTCTTTTTTTATTGCTTTACTTTGCATGAATAGCATTGGTGCGACACAGGATATTGCAACAGATGGTTTAGCTGTAACGATTCTCAAAAGTGAGCAACAACACCTTGGAAATATGTTCCAAGTGATCGGCTCTCGCTTAGGTTTTATTGTGGGTGGTGGCGCAATTTTATGGGCTATGGATTGGTTAGATTGGCAAAGTACTTTTTTAATTTTAGCCGCAATCGTTGCTTTAAATACCATTCCGATTTGGCGCTATAAAGAACCTATACATCAAAAAAGCATGGTCATTAATCAAGTTCAAAGCATCGTTCAAACTGAAATCGGCATTGTTGAAAAATTTAAATCATACTTAGATTATTTCTTTAAAAATGAACAAATGCGAACATGGTTTTGGGTCTTATGTAGCATCAAAATAATCGATGGTTTATCTGGGCCAATTACTAAACCTTTATTGGTGGACTTGGGTTTAAGCCTTTCACAAATTGGGATTTATATCACCATGTTAGGGGCTTTTGCAGCTTTATGTGGTGCTGGTTTTGCAGGTTTTTTATTAAAAAAAATAAAGCGTGATCGAGCTTTACTGGTATTTGCTATATTGAAGTTGATGAGTTTATCTGGCTTTGTTTGGTTAGCTGCGATGCATGAGCAACTGTTACCAGTTCCACCGTGGTTGATTTATGCGATCAATGCCTTAGAAGATCTTTCATCGGCAATGTTATTGGTCATTATTTTAACCTTAGTAATGCACTATAGCCGTAGTGAGCATGCTGGAACAGACTTCACTTTTCAAGTATCTATCATGGCGTGTGTGAGTGGAGTGCTTTATAGCATAAGTGGTGTGATTGGGGATTATTTAGGGTATTTAAACTTTATGCAGTTAATATTCATGATTGGATTAATGTGTTTAGTGCCTATTTATCGTTGGATGTATTATTTTAAATGATAATTATAATCACTATATTATCGTTTTATGTTGAATACACGATTTAATAGTGTTATTAAATCGTATATTTCCTTGGTTGAGTTATTAGTAATTGAAAATAAATAATTATTTTAAAATGAGATAATACTTTATCATTTCTGGTTTTATGTCTATTTCAGCATTCAATGTATTTTATTTAATGAGAAAATAAAGAGAATAATAAAATAAAAATAATGCTTTAAGCTTGAGAGTTATATTTTAAGTTGGATTTAAGTTTCATTTTTTAAATTAAGCCCATCTTAGAGAACTTCTGTCAAAGTGATGTCTAATTTAATACAACGAATAAAACAACGTGAAATTTCGATTTCTCTAACTACATTTAATTTAATTTTGGCCGTTTGGTTAGGTGTTTGTCTGAATTTAGGATTTTTAACCAAAGTTCAGTCATTTACACCTTATCAAGGGATCAAGGCACAGCTGTTTATTGTAGCGACAGGTATTGTTTTAATCGCTTTATATAACTTATTGCTGAACATCTTAGACTGGAAATGGACAGCAAAATTTTTTGCAGTTATTTTGGTTTTTATCGGCGGTTTTAGTTCATATTTTGTGAACTCTTTGGGTGCAGTGATTTCGCCTGACCAAATTCAAAATATTGCCCAAACAGATCCTGCTGAAGCCTTTGATTTACTGTCTATTCAATATTTTGTATGGGCATTTTTCTTTGTTATCCTTCCGATCTTTTTGGTGCTTTGGATCAAAATAAAACCTGAAAAGATCGGCAAAATGTTGATGTTTAAAGGGTTGAATATCGTCGGCTCTTTTGCTGTTATTGCAAGTTTATTATTTGTATTTTATGTTGATTATGCTGCAATTTTCCGCGAACACCGTGATTTGAAAGGGATGATATCACCGCAAAATACGATTGCTTCAACGATTTCCTATTTTCGAAAAAAAGCACCTAAACAAAATCTACCTTTAATTCGTTATGGTGAAGATGCACATTTGGTTGAAGAGGTTGCTCTCAAACATTTACCTAAATTGATGGTTTTGGTTGTAGGTGAAACCGCACGTGCTGAGAGTTTTTCTCTGAATGGCTATACAAAAAATACCAATCCAGAATTGTCAAAACAAACCAACCTGATTAATTTCGCTCAAGTGAGTTCGTGTGGTACAGCAACAGCAGTATCTGTTCCATGTATGTTTTCAGGCATGCCACGTATAAATTATGATGAACAGTTGGCTAGCCATCGTGAAGGTTTACTCGATATTGCACAACGTGCAGGTTATAACGTGACTTGGATTGATAATAATTCAGGCTGTAAAGGCGCATGTGATCGTGTTGAAAAATTTGTTATTTCAGACGAGTTAAAGCAAAAATGGTGTAAAGAGGGTGAGTGTGAGGATGGAATTCTAGTTGATAGCTTGCAACAGTATCTTCGTCAAATTCCAAAAGGTGATCAACAACCTCGTTTAGTTGTTTTGCATCAAATGGGAAGCCATGGTCCTGCATACTATAAGCGTGCGCCTGCTGAGTTCCAAAAATTCCAGCCAGTTTGTGCAACCAATGCGATTCAGGGCTGTTCACAAACTGAATTGATCAATAGTTATGACAATACGATTTTGTATACAGATCATATTTTGAATCAAGTGATTGAAACTTTAAAACAGCAACAAAATTACCGTACTGCGTTTTGGTATTTATCAGATCATGGTGAGTCTACAGGAGAACATGGTATGTATTTACATGGTGCTCCTTATGCAATTGCACCAAGTCAGCAAACGCATGTTCCAATGGTCATGTGGTTTTCAGATGCATGGAAATCGATTGCAGCGAAACAAGTGAATTGTTTAACTCAGCAAAAAGGTGCAACATTAAGCCAAGATAATTTATTTCCAAGTTTATTAAGTTTATTAAATGTAAAAACCCAAGTGATTGATCCAAAAAATGATATGTTGCAACAATGTGCTGCTCGTAGTTGATTGAAAGGATATTGCCCGTGATTAAAATCTTGATGATTGAAGATGATTTTATGATTGCCGAATCATCGCAAACGCTGTTGAAGTTTCATGGTTATGATGTTGAATGGGTAAACAATGGTTTAGATGGGTTAAAACTACTCAGCCAACAATCCTTTGATTTGGTTTTATTGGATCTCGGTTTGCCGATGATGGATGGTATGCAAGTTTTAAAGCAAATTCGACAGCGTTCAGGTTTGCCTGTTTTAATCATTTCAGCACGAGACCAGTTGCAAAACCGTGTGGATGGTTTAAACCAAGGTGCAGATGATTACCTCATTAAACCTTATGAGTTCGATGAGTTAGTCGCACGTATTCAGGCCTTGTTAAGACGTAGTGGTAGTTTAAATTCACAAATCACCTCTCAAGAATCTGCAATTCTAAAAAATGGTGAGGTGACTTTAGATGTAGAACAGCATATTGCGACTTTAAAAGGCAATACCGTTGAGTTGTCTAATCGTGAATGGGCAATATTGATTCCTTTAATGACACATCCGAATAAGATATTTTCTAAATCAAATTTAGAAGATAAATTGTATGCATTTGATAGTGAAATCAACAGTAATACCATTGAAGTCTATGTGCATCATATTCGTTCAAAACTGGGTAAAGATATTATCCGTACAATACGTGGTTTAGGTTATCGCTTAGGGCAAGCACAGAAAGCAGAATAATATGGCAACGCAATATTCATTAAAAAAGCGTTTAATTCGTTACACCTCCATTTTCAGTGTTCTACTGGGCTGTGTATTGGTATTTTCTGCATATAAAATTTCACTGGAAGAAATTGATGAAATTCTCGATGCGCAAATGGTGTATTTGGCTGAGCGTGTTGCCCTAAATCCGCAGCCGATACAAAGTGAATTTGATATACATAAGCGTTACCACGAAGAAGATTTGTTTATTGATATTTGGTCGTATTCAGATGCAAATCGTATTCAAGAATTACATCCACATCATTTATTGGTTGGTCCCAAAAAGAAAGCTGGTTTCTACCAACAAGAATCGCCAAGTGGAACATGGATTACTTATGTTGTTCCAACACAAGATTACCAAATTCAAATTAGCCAACAAGAAAAGGTTAGACAACACTTAGCACTTGAACTTGCTGGGAGCATGTTTATCCCGTATTTGTTGATTATTCCTTTTGCTTTATTAGGACTGATTTATATTATTGGAAGGAGTTTGAAGCCACTGGATGATTTTAAATGTGAATTGGCAAAACGTGATCCAAACTCACTAAAAGCCATTCAAAATGGAAATTATCCTGAAGAGCTTATTCCAACCATTGATGAAATGAATCATTTATTTGAACGTATTTCACTCGCACAGCAAGAACAGCGGCAATTTGTGGCTGATGCTGCACATGAGTTACGAACACCGATTACTGCATTGAATTTACAAACTAAAATTTTGATGAGTCAGTTCCCTGAAGAAGAAAATTTACAGAACCTGAGTAAAGGTTTGGCTCGAATGCAGCATTTGGTCACGCAACTTTTAGCTTTGGCGAAACAAGATTCAACACTAAAACATGAAGTACAAGTGACACAATTTAAACTGAATGATGTTGCACTGAATTGTGTTGAGCAACTTGTGAATTTGGCCATGGAAAAAGAGATTGATCTCGGCTTTATTCGTAATGATGACGTTATTTTAAAAAGTGTAGAGCATAGTCTTCATTCTATTATTTTTAATTTAATTGATAATGCGATTAAATACACGCCTGTTTCAGGCATGATCAATATTTCAGTTTTCTCAGATATCCATGATTTTGCATATATTTTAATTGAAGATAGTGGATTGGGGATTGACCCTGAAATGTACGATAAGGTATTAAAACGCTTTTATCGTGTGCATCACCATTTAGAAGTAGGCAGTGGTTTAGGTCTATCTATTGTGGATAAAGCGATTCAACATTTAGGTGGTACACTAACGTTGTCACGGAGTGAGGAATTGGGTGGCTTGAGCGTATTGGTGAAAATCCCGATGCAATTAACGATGAAATCTGAATAATACTCAGATTTCATTCACCGTCTTAAACTTGAGAATATTGCAAAAGTTATGTTGTCAGTTTCTTATAGAAGATACGATACAAGATCAAATTAAATGCAAAAATGACCCAACCTGTCCATAAGTTATGGCTGAGGAAATGTGCACCACGCATCATTTGTCCCCAACCCATTGTAAAGCCAAGAACGAGACCGATAAATAAGAAAAAATAGGCAATTTTAATGTTTGATTTTCTAAACACAAAAAAGCCTGAGAGTAGTGAGAAACCCGTGCTGGCATGACCACCAGGAAAACAATGTCCATTGCGTGCAGAAAAATTCCAAATATAGCCTGCAACTGTTTGTTCGGTCATCGACCAAGGGCAGGCATGTGCTGAATGTGCTTTGAGTAAACCCACCACGGCTGTAGATAATATACTGACCCAAAACAGATAGCCCAATTGCCAACGATAAGCCTTTAATTTCTCAGATTTAAATGAAGTAATCCAAGTGATGAGTACACAAACATAAAAAGCAATCACAATGTGTTTTAATATTTTGTGATTAATTTCAACTAGATACCAGTTGTTTTTGAGTGGGAAATGCCCAGTTGAATCTATCCAAGGTTGGATAAAATACATATCGATGGCACCACCAACGGGGAAAACCCACCATAAGATTAAGAATAAAACCCCTAACAATAAACTGTTTTTTATAAAGAATTTATTTGATTCGGAATTTTGCATAAATCTGCCACAGAATTGATTGTTTTGAATGCTCTGTATTAAAAATAATTAAACTTAAAACGCACTTAATTTAATCATATAGAAATCAATTAAGTGTGAATCATTAATCGCTTAGATTGTTTTTGAAAAAAAGCGGTTCTTTCAAACCGCTATACAATTGTCAAAATTTCGGACTTTTAAAATCAAAACATAGCATCTTCTGAGTTGGCAGAGATTTTATGAATCGATAAGTCAGCACCACGAAACTCATCTTCTTGAGATAAGCGAATCCCCATTGTCATTTTAAGTACACCATAAACAACAGCGCCACCTACTAGAGCAATAACAATAGCCAGTAATGTACCAATGATTTGCGACATCAGTGAGACGCCACCTAAACCACCTAACCATTGTTGACCAAAAACACCAACTGCAATTCCACCAAATGCACCACAAACACCGTGTAGTGGCCAAACACCTAATACATCATCTATTTTCAATTTATTCTGGGTATACGTAAACAATTTCACAAAGAAGAAACCTGCACAGATCCCAATAAATAATGCACCAATTGGATGAACAATGTCTGAGCCAGCACAGATTGCAACCAAACCTGCTAGTGGACCATTGTGTAAGAATCCTGGATCTTCTTTACCAAAAAAGTTTGCAGAAAGTGTACCACCAACCATTGCCATAAGTGAGTTTATGGCCACTAGACCTGAAATAGCATCTAAGCGTTGCGCACTCATCACGTTAAAGCCAAACCAACCTACAATTAAGATCCATGAGCCAAGTGCTAAAAATGGAATGGAAGAAGGAGGGTGGGCACTGACACGCCCATCTTTTTTATAACGACCATGTCGTGCACCCAGTAATAGCACGGCAACTAAAGCGATCCAGCCCCCCATTGCATGTACCACAACTGAGCCTGCAAAGTCATGAAAACTTGCACCAAAAGTCATTTCTAGCCATTTTTGTAAGCCAAAATTCCCATTCCATACCATCCCTTCAAAGAAAGGATAAACCAAAGCAACGAGAAATAATGTTGCAAGCGCTTGGGAACGCATTTTGGCTCTTTCAGCAATACCACCTGAAATGATGGCCGGTATTGCAGCAGCAAAAGTCAGCAAGAAGAAACAGCGCATCAGGTTATAACCATGTTCTGCGGACAAGGTTGTTGCTGTATGGAAAAAATGCTGTCCATAAGCGATGTAGTAACCTACAAAAAAATAAGCAATTGCAGAAATAGAAAAATCGGTGATGATTTTACTCAATGCATTGACTTGGTTTTTATGACGAACTGTGCCTAATTCTAAAAAGGCAAAACCTGCATGCATTGCTAATACAAGTACTGCGCCCAGTAGTAGAAAGAGAAGATCTGTATTTTGCATAATCTGGTTCTATTTTGGTGCTATTAATCACAATTAAGCCAGTATAGCGATACAATTGCGCAGTAAAAGAGGTGAAGCGTTTGGAAAAATTGATTAAACAATTCAAAATATTATCAAGACTCGATATAAGGCAAAATAGTGCACTAATATGGATTTTTTGCACCTTGTTGATGCACTTTAAATTAACTGGTCTTTTATAACTAATTGATATTTAATATTAAAATAATTTTTAATAATTGTACATTTGGCTGATTCATATATTTATTGAATATCTACTACAGAATAAGCTTGAAAATATTTTTGTAATTTTTTCAATTTGCGGAAAAATTTTTTAGATAAACTACCAATTAAAAGGCATTTTTAATTATAAATGATCAATAAAGTAGCATTTTGGATCCTTTTTAATATGTATTACTTCAAAATAATGCAGGATGAACTTACTTTTGATAAAAAATATAATGTAGAAAAAATAATGCACTCAAATTTATCTTTTCCTTTTAATATCGCTACGACTTAAACAGTTGCTTATTTGCACATGGTTTCACCATATCAGTCATAGTAGTATGGCGATGGTATTTCTTTATATTTTTGATTGATTATGTCTTTTGATTTAAAAATCAGTGTTCAGCAAACAAGATTGCTCACGCCACAGCAGAAAAAGTTAAAGCGTCTGATCGATAAAATTGAACAGCAAAAGCGAGATCTTGCCAGTTGGGAAAATGCACGAATAGGCATCCAAAATTATACTCGAAGTAAACTTTTACCGATTTATGACGAATTGCATGCAGTTTTATTTGAGCAGTTGAATACATTGTGGAACCATTTAGCCAGTGATGCATTTTCTAAAGCAGATTTAGTACAAATCGACAGTAAAATCGCGGCTTTGGCCGTAATGCTGAAAAAATCACAAATGCTCAATACACAACAAAAAGAGCAAGTTGAGAAAATTAATACTT
The DNA here is from genome assembly GCF_003611475.1 of Acinetobacter rongchengensis. Classification (GTDB taxonomy): domain Bacteria; phylum Pseudomonadota; class Gammaproteobacteria; order Pseudomonadales; family Moraxellaceae; genus Acinetobacter; species Acinetobacter rongchengensis. Next base: position 26,873 of record NZ_RAXT01000007.1, read on the forward strand.
TTTATTTGCAACATGCAGCACATTTAAAAGCTAAAAAAACCAAAACAACGTTAAGACAACAAAATGATTTGTCCGAAACCATAGAACAAGACATAGAGCAGGAAATTGAGATAGATTGGGAAAATTATGAATATGATTCAGTCCAATATGAAGCGGAACGAGAACGTGCCAAGCACTTGAAACAACAAGAAAAGCGTGAGCAAGCAGCTAAAATGGCAGAGCAGTCGCTTAAAACGGTGTATTTAAAAATCACGGCAATGATTCACCCAGACCGTGAACCTGATGAAGTGAAAAAGTTAGAAAAAACTGAGTTATTGCAAACCGTGAATACGGCTTATACAGCGCAGGATTTGTTTTATTTGCTGAAATTACAATTAGATTTAGAACAGGGCAATGGACAGACCACTAAAGACTTAACTGCGGAGCAAGTGAAGTTTTATAAAATTGCTTTGGAAGCGCAAAGTCAGAAGCTTGAAAGTCAAATGATTGAAATTTTTGATTCTTTTCGTTTAGACAATAAAGTGAAATTGGAAAATGTGCATCTTGGTGATGTTTATAAAGCAATTGATGCAGATTGTGTTGCGTTAAAACAGCAGTTAAAAGCTGAGAAAGAACGTTTGAAGTATATGGAGAGAGTGAAAGGGGTAGAGATGTTGTTGGGGAGTGGAGTACTTTGATTTTCCCTCACCTCAATCCTCACTTGCGCTTCGCTTTAAAGCAGTGCTTTAAAACTTGCTCAGGAGAGGGAACATCATTGCGTATCGAACAGCAAGTTAATTCACTACTCGCTCTTCCTTTGGGAGAAGGGGGATGGGGAATTTATGATGAGAATTTTTGAAGCACCTCTCCCTAGCCCTCTCCTCGAAGGAGAGGGAACTTAATTACGTATCGAACAGCAAGTTAATTCACTACTCCCTCTCCCTTTGGGAGAGGGTTGGGGTGAGGGTGATTGAAATGGAAAACAAGAAATGAAACTAGACCCACAATTATTAATATTCGCCAAAACTATGCGAAGTAATGCTACAGATGCTGAAAGTTTGATGTGGCATTTACTGCGTGCAAAGCGTTTTATGAATCTAAAATTTCGGCGTCAGCATATTATTGAACCGTATATTGTGGATTTTTATTGCCATGAACTTGGTTTGGTGATTGAGTTAGATGGTGGTCAGCATGGCACTGATGATGCGATTGAATATGATGCTGAACGAACCAAGTTTTTAGAGGCTTTGGGTTTAAAAGTAGTGAGGTATTGGAATCATGATGTGTTGAGAAATATGGATGTGGTTTTGGAGGATTTGCTGTGTATCTGCTTAAAACTGAAAGATGATTAGTCATGGAAGCTCCTTCTCTTACGCCATATATGGCTTAGGGAGAGGGGGATTTATAATGCAAATCTTTAAAAACACCTCTCCCTAACCCTCTCCTTGTAGGAGAGGGAATTTCATTACGAATTGATTATTTATTAGAGTTTATAGTAGAAATTCGTGAATTTTTGAAATCATTTTATTAATACTATATTTTCCTTAATTGTTTGAATTATAAATAAGAATCCCCTCATTCGAGGGGATTCTTAAATCAAACTACAGCCTTAAAGCGCCGCAATCTGATCCATATTCGCTTTAATCTTCTCTAACTGAGCAGCAAATTCAGCAAGCTTCACTTTCTCACCTTCAACCACAGCAGCAGGTGCTTTCGCTACAAAACCTTCATTACCAAGCTTGGTTGCAATTTGGTCATGTTGCTTTTGAACTTTATCAAAGTCTTTTTGCAAACGACCTAATTCCGCTTTCGGGTCAATCAAACCTTTCATTGGAACAAATACAGACGCATGACCGACAACAGATGAAGAAGACAGTGGTGGTTGTTCACCATTCGCTAAGAACGTAATACTTTCAACTTTAGCCAAAGCTTTAAACAATGGTTCAATCCGTGCAATCTGCGCTTTTTCCGCATCTGTCGTATTTTGAAGCAATACAGGCAATAGACGTGCATTACCTAAGCCCATTTCACCACGGATGTTACGTACAGCACCAATCAAACCTTGTAGCCATTGCATATCAGCTTCAGCTTGTTCATTCACACGCTCAGGGTTTGAAATAGGATATTGCGCAAGCATGATACTTTCACCAGAGATACCCACCATTGGTGCAAGTTTTTGCCAAATTTCTTCAGTCAAATACGGCATAAGCGGATGTGCAAGGCGTAATGACGCTTCCATCACAGAAAGCAGAACACGACGCACTTCTGCTTTACGCTCAGTCGATACATTTTCATCATTGAGAACAGGCTTGGTTAATTCTACATACCAGTCACAGTATTCATTCCAAATGAACTCGTAAATGGCTTGCGCAGCTAAGTCTAAGCGGTAAGTTGCAAACGCTTGTTGAACAGCAGCTTCAGCTTTTTGTAAACGGCTTACGATCCATTGTTCAGGAAGTTCCCACAGATCTTGGCGAACTTCAGTACCAATCGGCTGTTCTTCGCAGTTCATCATGACAAAACGCGTTGCATTCCAAATCTTATTGGCAAAGTTACGATAACCTTCAACACGCTTCATATCGAACTTAATGTCACGACCTGTATTGGCAAGTGCGCAGAAGGTAAAACGAACAGCGTCAGTACCATACGCTTGAATGCCTTCTGGGAATTCTTTGCGTGTTGATTTTTCAATCTTCGCCGCTTGTTTCGGGTTCATTAAACCTGTCGTACGTTTTTGAACTAAGGTTTCAATATCTACACCATCAATCAAGTCTAATGGGTCAAGTACATTACCCTTCGACTTAGACATTTTCTGACCTTCACCATCACGGACCAAACCATGCACATATACGGTTTTAAATGGAACTTGCGGTGTACCATCTTCATTTTTCATAAAGTGCATCGTAAGCATAATCATACGTGCAACCCAGAAGAAGATGATGTCAAAACCTGTTACCAGTACATCAGTCGGGTGGAAAGTATTTAAGAAATAGTTTTCTTTATCTTTCGCTTCATCACCTGTCCAACCCAATGTAGAGAATGTCCAAAGACCTGAAGAGAACCATGTATCGAGTACATCTTCATCTTGATCTAGTTGAACATCAGCAGGGATGCCATTCTTTTCACGTACTTCTTGCTCAGAACGACCCACATAGATGTTGCCTTCAGCATCATACCAAGCAGGGATACGATGACCCCACCACAATTGACGCGAAATACACCAGTCTTGAATGTTATTCATCCAAGCCATGTACATATTGCTGTATTGTTCAGGAACGAATTTAATTTCACCATCTTGAACCGCTTTGATCGCTGGTTTAGCAAGTGGTGCAATTTTTACATACCATTGATCTGTTAATAATGGTTCAACAATCACGCCTGAACGGTCACCACGTGGTGCTTTTAGGTCATAAGGTTGGATTTGATCGAGCCAGCCTTCAGCTTCAGCTTGCTCAACTAATTTTTTACGTGCAGCAAAACGCTCTAAACCAACATAGTCTGCTGGTGCAGGAATAGTTTTAGAAATCTGTTCGCCTGCTTTCGCAATAAATTCAAACTCCGCTAAAACTTCAGCATTTTTGTTGAAAATATTGATAATCGGTAAATCATGGCGTTTACCAACATCGTAGTCATTGAAGTCATGCGCAGGAGTAATTTTTACACAGCCTGTACCGAACTCTTTTTCTACATATTCATCGGCAACAACTGGAACAAGACGACCCGTAATCGGAAGGATAATGTTTTTACCAATCAGATGTGCATAACGTTCATCTTCAGGATGCACAGCAACAGCAGAGTCACCCAATAAAGTTTCAGGACGAGTCGTCGCAACAACTAAATAGTCGTGACCATCTTGTGTACGAAGTGCTTTATCTTCAAAGAAATATTTGAAATGCCACAATGAACCTTTTTCTTCAACAGATTCAACTTCTAAGTCAGAAAGAGCAGTTTGTAGTTTAGGATCCCAGTTGACCAAGCGTTTACCACGGTAAATCAAGCCTTGCTCATGTAGTTTTACAAAGACTTCTTTCACTGCATTGGATAAACCATCATCCATGGTAAAGCGTTCACGTGACCAATCTACAGACGAACCTAAACGACGGATTTGACGTGTAATGGTTCCGCCAGATTGCTCTTTCCATTCCCAAATTTTTTCAATAAATTTTTCACGACCTAAGTCATGACGGCTAATGTCTTGAGCTGCCAATTGACGTTCAACCACCATTTGCGTCGCAATACCCGCATGGTCAGTTCCAGGTTGCCACAACGTATTTTTACCTGACATACGGTTATAACGTGTTAAAGCATCCATAATGGTATTGTTAAAACCATGACCCATGTGCAAGCTACCAGTGACATTTGGTGGCGGAATCATGATACAGAATGAGTCACCTTTACCAGAAGGTTTGAAGTAACCATTCTCTTCCCAAGTCTTGTACCATTTTTTTTCGATCTCAGTTGGATCGTAGGTCGTAGCAATATTTTGCGCTGAATCAGTCATAGTAAAAACAGATCAAAAGTAAGTAAAAAATTGCATCCATTGTAGCAAAGATTTTAATGCTATGGTTGATTCCGTTTCAGTGTTCACCTAAGCAAATTTTGTACATTTAAATGTGTCATTCGGAAGTTTGAGTCAAAGGCTAAAAGTTGCTGTATGTCATTGTTTAAAAAGTAATCAAATGAGGGCGTGTTGTTGATTCGCATCAAGTCAAAATTACAATGAAGAAGAATATATGACTGATTTATAATTGGTTTAATTAGAGTAAATATTCTATAGCGCGGTAAGAAAAGACAATGTGACTGTCATATCGCTTTGATAAGATAGCGTTCCGTAAATTTGTACAAAACAAAAACAGGACAAATACTAATGCCGTATCAAATTGATTTATTGATTCAACAAAAAACGTATCAAGAATTAAAACAAATCACGAAAAGTTTAAACAATGGGGAGAAACAAGACCTTGCTAAACAGTTAGGAACAATATTTACAGAAATATCGTGTCAGGTTTTAGATCAAGTCTTTGGTGAGTTACTTGAAGAACAACGTTCGAATAATCATTTAGATGCAAATGGTCAGAAAAAGTTAAAAGAGGCAGAGCAAGTTTTTGATCAGATTGAAAGTGCTTTAAAAAAATATATGCCATGGTCGATATCATTTTTTAGTAATGATCGTTTAAAGCCAGTTGCAAATTATATGCTTGAAAAATTTGAAGATTCAGATGCAAGTCAAGTCATCATGTATTATAAGTTGGAGCGCAGTTTGGGTGAAGAATCTGCTAAAAACCTACAAAAACTGCTTGATGGTGATACCAGTATTTTAGCGATTACCATTAAAAATTTAATCACCATTATCGACTTAGGGGTTTCAGAATTTATCCGTGATCCAAAAAATTTATTAAAATTCAACTTTGTTGTGAACAAAACTTTGGATGGTGTCATCAATATGGTGACCAGTTCAGGCTATAAACGCTTAGACAAAGCGGCTGAAGAATATAATCCAAATCATGTTGAAAAAGCACAATACTACGCACAACATTTTAAAAAGTTTTTAGTTGAAGCTTAAGAGTGTAATCATAATTTATTTGACTTATCACATCGTGTAATCTTGAGGCATCTTATTCAAGAGCATGAATGGCATGGAGCATTTAGACAATAAAGTGGTTTGGATTACTGGAGCATCTTCAGGTATTGGTAAAGCCTTAGCGGCTGAATGTGCTTTGAAAGGTGCTCAAGTGGTTTTGAGTGCTAGACGCTTAGATGAGTTGGAAAAGGTACGCAACAGTTTGCAAAATTCAGAGCGACATATTTCAGTTGCGATGGACATTACAGATGAAAGCCAAGTTCGTCATGCTTACGAACAAGTTTTAAAAGAAAAAGGTCGAATCGATTGGTTAATTAATAATGCAGGTTTAAGCCAACGTGCTTTGATTGCAGACACAACTATGCAAACCGAGCGTGCAATTATGGAAATTGATTATTTCTCGCAGGTTTTTTTAACTAAATTGGTTTTACCAACATTCTTAGCACAAAAATCAGGACGTATTGCATTTGTTTCTAGTGTTGCGGGGTTATTGGGGACTCAGTATCGTGCGACCTATTCCGCTGCTAAAGCTGCAATTCACATGTGGGCGAATAGCTTACGTGCAGAAGTTGCGCAAGAGGGTGTCAAAGTTTCGGTCATTTTCCCTGGTTTTGTAAAAACCAACGTATCGTTTAATGCTTTGAATGGCGCAGGTAAACCACAAGCTCATCAAGATGATGCGATTGAAACTGGTTTGGATGCAGATGCATTTGCACAACAGACAGTTTCAGCCTTAATCAAAGGTGATGAGTATATTGTTATTGGTGGTCGAAAAGAAAAATTGGGTGTATTGGTATCACGGCTTTCGCCTACAACACTTTATAAAATGATTCGTAAGATGAAAGTGAAATAATTGAAAAGTTTATAAATCTTAAGATCATGATGAAGTACTTATCATTGATAAAATGATAAGTACTTTTCATATTATTCAGCACATATAAATACAAAAAATCAAACTGGAATAATAAAAATTGTTTTAAAAATTATTCACTTATTTTATCGAGATAATCTAAAAATAATTCAGCATTTTTCCCACGTATTTGCCATGACATGCACCGAACACCACCCCCCATATGGCAAACACTTGCAGACTGCACAGGAACTACAGTGCGTTTTGTTGCGCTACGAATTTGTTGTAATGCAACTGCATCTTCTTTTATGCCAAATTGTGGGAAATAAATGCGTTCAGGGGTTACCAGCATATTGGTATATAAGCCACATGCAGAGCCAAATTTTGCGTCATAAATTTGACTGCCATCATAAGGTGTTATGATTTCACGAATTTTGACATTGGGAAGTCCACGTTTCAAATCGGCTTTTAATTGCTTGGCATAATCAGGATCTTCAGGATATGAGTTAATCACTAAGGTATTCTGATCGACAAAACTTACAACACCATCGGCATGTTCCAAGCCGCCTTGCTCATCAGCTTCGATAAAGGCAATATTTTTGGCGCCAGTTAAAGTCTTTAACTTTTGTCGAGCTTCACTTTCTGTTAGGCGGTTGTCCGCTAAAAATTTAGTACTTACCACCACATTGCCATAGCCATCCTCAACCCAGTTACCACCATCATTTAATAACGGAGTAGTTCTGTATTGTAAACCTGCTTTTTTGCCGTAGTATTTAAACTCTGCTTGTACTTCATCTGAAATTGACTGGCCCTTTTTAGACCCTCCTTGTCCAGCAGCGGTATAACGGAATAGAACAGGTTGAGCAGGGTTGGCACTGGTAAAATCACGCATCCAAATATCTTGCATAGGTGCAATTGCCACATGATCTTCGCCTAATTCTTTAACATAATCAGGGTAAAGTTCTTTATCGGTTAAAATAACGACCTTATCGCCATTTTTAATAATTTTCTTTGCATAATCGACATGAAATTCAAAAATGTCATCAATCATTTCTGCATAGTAAGCATCATCACTTTGAGGGGATGCCAATACAATCAGTTCTGCTTTTGCTGTAAATGGAAGTATTGAGATTAAAGCCATACTTGTTTTTAGTGCTAAGGATTTCATCATATATATAACCTATTTATGAATATACGATATTACCTTTTCTACTAAAAACCGTTTAGTGAACTATTGTTAATACGCTATGCATCGTCATGTCAAATGATATAAACAAAGATGCCGTTATAAGGAAGCAGTAGAAATAGCTGTACCATAAGCAAAGACTTCGACCATGCCACCTTGCATGCCTAGTTCTGTCGTGCTTAAACGTAATCCCATGATCTGTTTTGCACCTACTTTCTCAGCCTCCTGTTTTAGCCTGACAATGGCTTCACGACGTGCACGCTCAACGACACTTTCATAGGTGGTTAAGCGACCACCAAAGAAATTCTGGATTTGTGCAATGATGTATTTAAAATAATCATGTGAAATCACCACATTGCTGCTAATCAATTGTCCTTGATGGTCAGAAGTTTGAAATTTATTGGTATCGATAGAGATATGCGATAAAAGTTGTTCCTTTTCATCTAATTCTCTTAAATGTTTTTGTTCGATAAAACGTCCGAAGCCCCAGCCGATACAGAACAGAACCAGTGTAATGCTAATTTTTAAAATGAAGCCATCCATTTTGTTCGCCTAGTTTGAAAAAGGGTCGGGTAGTTTCACTGGGTTTGTTACAATTGAGTTTGGCTCAATGATCACCGCCGTCCCATAAACAAAAATTTCAGAAGCACCTTGCGCAATATTAGATGTCGAAAAACGAATTCCCACTATCGCATTAGCCCCTAAGCCTCGCGCTTTTTCAATCATTCGATTCATGGCTTCTTGGCGAGATTCTTCTAAGAGTTCTGTATAGGCGGTAAGTTCACCACCAACAATATTTTTTAATCCTGCCAAAAGGTCACGTCCTGCATGTTTACTGCGTACAGTACTGCCATAAACCACATCCAATTGTTGAATAATCTGATGTGCAGGTACGCTTTCTAAATTACTTAATTTCATTGTATTTGTTTCAGTTAGGTTGAGGGTTGATCATATTTCATAAATGCTTTGTGTTGTAGTTTAAAACCAAGCAAATTTTAAAGAAACAGTAGAAATTATGCCTTAAATGACAATAAAAAAGCTCACCGAAGTGAGCTTTTCATGATTTGCCATCAATCGATCTTATTTTTGATCATTTGCATGATATTTCAATTCAGATGATGATGGTGGTTGTACAATTTGATCTGATGAGTTGGCTTTAATACCACCACCCAGTGTTTTATATACTTCTACTTGGTTGTTCAAGTTCGCTTGCTCTAAAAGCAATAAACCTTGTTCAGCCGCATAAGAAGAACGTTGTGCATCTAATACTGATAAGAAGCTATCAATACCTGCGCGGAAGCGGGCATTTGAAAGTTTATACGTTGTATTGGTTGCATCAACTAAACGTTTTTGAGCAGCAAGGCGGTCGCCAATATTCTGACGAGTAGCCAATGCATCGTTCACTTCACGGAAAGCAGATTGAATTGATTTTTCATAATCAGACAACGCAATTTGTTGATCTGTTTCTGAAATCTTAACATTTGCTTTACGTGTTCCCCAATCCCATAACGGAATATCGAGACTTGGGCCAAGAGACCAAACAAAAGCACCTGATTTAAATAGGTCACTTAGATCAGTCGATGCATAACCCGCAGAACCAGTCAAACTGATCGTTGGGAATAAACGAGCTTTCGCTGCACCAATATTTGCGCCAGCAGCTGAAAGTTTATATTCAGCAGCTTTTACATCTGGACGGTTATTCAACAAGTCACTTGGTAAGCCTGATGCAAATGCAGAACTATTGCTAATACGTGTAACACGTTGTTTAGGCAATAGGTTATCTGGCACTTGTTGACCAACAAGTAGGTTGAGTAAGTTTTGAGCTTGAGCAATTTGGGTCTTATAATTTGCAACATCGTTTCGTGCAGTTTCTACAGAGACTTGCGCCTGACGAACAGGAACTTCACTGTCGATACCGACATCAAAACGTTTTTTGTTGAGATTATAAGAATCAAGTTGTGCTTTCAGTGTTTGATCGGCAAGTTTCAATTGCGCAGTGGCAAATGAATAATTTAACCATGCCTGAGCCACTTGCCCAATCAAACTAATTTGTGTTGCATCACGAGCACTCGCAGTTGCTAAATAGCTATCAAGCGCATTGTCTTTCAAACTTTTTACACGACCCCAAAAATCGAGCTCATAAGCCGTAACACCTAAGCCAACATTGTATGAAGTGATTGGTTTATTCGTACTTAATGTATCTTGACGAAGAATACCACCACTCGCACCAATGGTTGGAAGTTGGTTGTTTTCTGCAATTTGGTACTGCTGTTGAGCACGTTGAATGTTCAAAGTAGCAGTACGTAAGTCACGATTATTGGTTAATGCAAGATCAATAACTTGAAGTAAGCGTTGATCAGCAAAAAAGTCTTTATAGCCTTGTTCAGCAATAGAAGTACCAGACGCATTTGAAAGATAACTTGTTGGTAAATTTGCCTGTGCTACCGGTTCTGGGCCACGCATGCTTTGACAAGCTGTCAAAGCAAGCGCAAGTGCAGATACCGCAATGCTACGACCTGAAATAGACCATACTTTTTGCATCACGATTTATGCTCCTGAATATTTTGATTTTTAGGTTTGTACTTAAAGATACTACGAATCCATACAAAAAATACAGGAATGAAGAAAATACCTAAAAGTGTTGAGCTGAGTACACCACCAAGTACACCATAACCAACCGAGTGTTGGCTACCTGCACCCGCACCAGTTGACAATGCAAGCGGAAGTACACCGAAACCAAATGCAAGTGTCGTCATGATAATTGGACGTAAACGCATTCTTGCTGCGTGTAGTGTAGCTTCAAACAGTTCTTGACCTTGCTCCTGTAGCTCTTTAGCAAATTCTACAATTAGAATTGCATTCTTCGCAGAAAGACCAATTACAGCAACAATTGCCACTTGGAAATAGATGTTAAAGGATAGGTTTGGATCACCTTTAATTGTCATTCCAAGCCATGTTAACGCAAATGCACCTACAATACCTAATGGTACTACAAGCAATACTGAAACAGGGATTGACCAGCTTTCATATAGTGCTGAAAGGCAAAGGAATACGATTAACAACGACAGAATCAATAATGGACCTGTTTGGCTACCTGACTCACGCTCTTCTAAAGATAAACCTGTCCATTCATAGTCGAAACCTGTTAAGCCCATCGATGGTAACTTACCAATAATTTCTTCCATGGCGAGCATTGCATCACCTGAACTCACGCCCGGCGCAGGAGTACCTTGAATGTTAGCCGAAGCAACACCGTTATAACGCTCTAGACGAGGTGAACCATATTTCCATTCACCTGTTGCAAATGCAGAGAAAGGAACCATCGTGCCACTACTATTACGTACGTACCATTTGTTTAAGTCTTCAGGCATCATACGACTACTCGAGTCACCTTGAACATAAACTTTTTTCACACGACCACGGTCAACGAAGTCATTGATATAAGAACCACCCCAAGCCATGCTCATAGTCGAGTTAATATCAGCAATACTTACTCCCATTGCACCCGCTTGCGCTTGATCAATGTTGATTTGGTACTGCGGCGTATCTTCCTGACCATTTGGACGCACGCCTGCAAGACGTTTATCTTGAGCAGCCATTCCTAAAATCGCATTACGTGCTGCAATCAACTTTTCATGCCCTTGACCGCTGGCATCTTTGAGCTGAATATCAAAACCTGATGAAACACCTAATTCTGGCATTGCAGGTAATTGCAATGGCATGATGTAAGATGCATCTTTAATCATGTTTAATGACATACCACGTTGAATGATGGCACCAATTTGTGACTCAGGTGTAGTACGCTCGCTCCAATCTTTCAGTTTAATAAAGGCAAGACCCGCATTTTGACCAACTCCTGTAAATGAGAAACCAGAAACAGTAAAGATAGACTCTACATTGGCTTTCTCTTTATTCAGGAAGTAATCCGTCATGGTTGTGATGACTTTATCTGTTCGCTCAAGAGAAGCACTTGGTGGTAATTGAACGAGTGTCATGACCACGCCTTGGTCTTCTTCTGGCAAGAATGAAGAGGGGAGCATTTTGTACAGCCCGACTAGGACAGCAATCACAGCAATATAAACTACGCCAGAGAATAGTTTATGGTGAGTCATACGATTGACACCACCTTGGTATTTCTCTGCTAACTGATCAAAACTACGGTTAAACCAACGGAAGAAGCGCGCAAAAATATTATTACTTTCAGGCTTATTCGCATCGTGTTGTTTTAACAATGTTGCGCAGAGTGCAGGGGTGAAAGTTAAAGCAATAATGAGTGATAAAATCATTGCTGTAACCAGCGTGATAGAGAATTGGCGGTAAATCACACCTGTTGTACCACCAAAGAAAGCCATTGGTACAAATACCGCTGTTAATACACTGGTAATACCCACCAACGCACCAGAGATCTGTTGCATTGACTTTTCTGTGGCTTCTACAGGACCAGCATGTTCTTCTTGCATCACCCGTTCGACATTTTCTACAACAACAATGGCATCATCGACTAACAAACCAATCGCCAAGACCATGGCGAACATGGTTAATGTGTTGATTGAAAAGCCAAAAATATTAATAACAGTGAATGTTCCAAGCACAACAACAGGAACTGCGAGTGTTGGAATAATCGTTGCACGCCAGTTTTGTAAGAACAAGAACATGACGATAAATACTAAAATTACAGCTTCAACGAGCGTATGTACTACACTTTCAATCGAAAGGCGAATAAATGGTGTTGTGTCATAAGCAAGTTGGTCTTTTAAGCCTTCTGGGTAGTTCTTACGAAGTTCGCTAAGACGCTTTTCTACAGCAGCTGCGGTATCTAGTGCATTTGCACCCGTTGCTAGTTTAATTGCAACACCACCTGCTGGTTTACCCATAAACTTAGAATCAAACTGATAAGAGTCTGAACCTAGTTCTACACGAGCGACGTCACTCAAACGAACTTGAGCACCAGAAGCTGTATTTTTTAGGAAGATATTCTTAAATTGTTCAGGTGTTTGCAACATGCTTTGCGCATTGACAGTCGCATTTAGAACCTGACCCTGTACAGCAGGTGCACCACCCAGTTGACCTACAGCCACTTGTGAGTTTTGTGCACGAATTGCTGCGGCAACATCACTTGGAGTGACTTGTAAACTGGTCATTTTTGCAGGATCAAGCCAAATACGCATTGCATATTGACCACCAAAAACTTGAAGCTCACCTACACCTGCAACACGACTAAGCGGTTCAGAAATATTTGAGTTTACATAGTCTTTAATGTCTGCCCCTGAAAGACTTTCATCTGGAGAGTAGAATGCAAGGACTTGCATAAAGCTCGCGCCAGACTTGGTGACTTTCACCCCTTGACGTTGAACATCTTCAGGTAAAAGCGCTGTTGCAGATTGCAATTTGTTTTGTACTTGTACTTGAGCAATATCAGGATCAACCCCTTGTTCAAAGTTCAAGTTGATTGACGCCTGACCGTTCCCCGCACTGTTAGATGAAATATAACGTAAACCATCGAGACCATTCATTTGTTGTTCAATGATCTGGGTTACCGTATTTTCAACAGTTTGTGCAGAAGCACCAGGATAAGTTGCAGAAATTGTCACCACAGGTGGAGCAATTGTCGGATATTGAGCAACTGGCATTTGTGTGAGCGTAAGAATACCCGCCAACATAATGACCAGCGCAATCACCCAGGCAAAAATAGGGCGATGAATAAAAAATTGAGCCATATTCGTCTACCCCTTATGTATTTGAAGTAGCTTTTTGTTCACTAGACTTATTTTGTTGAGCCGGTTGTGTTGAACCTTGCTTAGCACCCGCTTGTGGTGCTGCCGCTTGAGGCTGATAAGGTTTAGCAACTACAGCTTGTTCAGGTTTTACTTTGGCAATACCGTCTACAATGACTTTATCACCTGTTTGTAAACCCTGAGTGACAATCCAGTCAGCACCTTGAATACCAGACGTTGTTACTGGACGAGGTTCCACTTGACCTTTTGCATTCACGAGCATTGCAATTGCTTGACCCGTAGGGGTACGTGTAATTGCAGCTTGTGGAATGAGGTAAGCATTTGGAATCACACCTTGAACAATTTGCGCATTGGCAAACATACCTGGGAGTAACAAATGATTCGGATTAGAGAATACAGCACGTAAAGTCACAGAGCCTGTATCTGGGTTTACACTTGCATCAGAGAAAGCAAGATTGCCTTCAATCGGATAAGTACTACCATCTTCAAGTTTTAAGCGAACTTTTGTATTGTTACTACGATCAATACTGCCTTGGCTCAACTGTTGACGCAGACGTAACAATTCAGCACTAGATTGATTAATATCAACATAAATTGGATCAAGTTGTTGAATTGTAACCAATGCATTTGCTTGACTTGCTGTCACTAAAGCACCCGCTGTTACAGACGAACGCCCAGATTGACCTGAAATAGGTGAACGAACGGTAGAGTAACCTAAGTCAATTTGCGCATTTTTAACGGCAGCATTTGAAGCCGCAATATCTGCTTCTGCAAGTTTAATTTGTGCAAGCAAATCATCATATTCTTGTTTAGAAACAGCATTGATTCCAACCAATTGACGATAACGGTTTGCTTTAACTTGCAATGCATTTAAGTTTGCTTGTTGACGAACTAACGCTGCTTTAGCACTCTCTAGGTTGGCACGATTTGTACTTGAATCAATCTCATACAACGGTTGACCTTCACGAACAAAACTACCTTCAGTAAACAAACGTTTTAAAATTACACCATTTGTTTGTGGGCGAACATCAGAGATTTCATACGCAGCTGTACGACCTGAAAGTTCAACAGTTTGTTCAACACTTTGTGGTTGAGCAACAATAACACCAACTTCAGTCGGTGGCATTTTTTGGGCAGCTGCAGCTTGCTCAGCTTGTTTAGAGTCTTTGCTACAACCCACAAGTGCAATACTTGTTGCGAGAGCACAAGCAGTAAGGGCAGGAGCCCAAAGCTTTGCCGACATCATTATTCCACCTCGTTTAGATTTTTATTTAAAAATAATTTGTTTTTACTCAACGTATTAGATGACAACATGAGCCAAATAATAGCAGCCCATATAAAGCCTATACTCCAGCCAGCAAGTACATCTGTTGGGAAGTGTGCACCTAGATAAACTCGAGAAATTCCCATGCTTAAAAACCAAAAGCCGCACACTAAGCAAATCAGCTTAGCTCGCCTATGTTTACGAAAGATAAAAACAATTGAGCAACTTAAAAGAGCAGCATAAATACTGTGAGCACTTGGAAATGAGGCACCGTAGGTTTGCACCATTTGATACACATCATCTGGTCGTGGACGGTTGATTGCATATTTTACTATCCAGCCAATCGTTGTTGCACCGAGCAATCCAATTGTGAGCATAAATATGTTTGCATATTGTTTTAGCCGCAAAAAATACAAACTACCTATTATTACAACCACAATCATTGGTGGTAAACCACCCAAATAAGAAAGCGTGATCGCAAGACCATTCATCATGCCAGAACGATGCAAGCTCATCCATTCAACACTTGATAAATCAAGTTGTTGTATCTCATTAATATTTAAACTAATACTACTAAAAAGTAAACCTATACAGCCAATCAAGATAAGTACATAAGGCATAAGATGACCTAGAGTATTATTATGAATCCTACTCATTGAGTTTAACTAATGCGCCGAAGTGTACTAGTCAGTACACTTTTTTTCAAGTAAGTAGGATTAGTTAATTTATACTAATTTCTTTTTGCAAAAAAAAATAACAATTTGAACAAAAAAATAACAAAATCTTTAGTGATTTGTTTTGTTTTGAGTGTTGTTTTGTTCTTCAACTTGCAAAGGTTGTTTAGGAGGCCAAAAGAAATCGAGAGGACGGGTAAAAAAGTGAGTAAAAACAAGCTTTGCGAGGGGTTTCCATTGTTCAAAACGAACTTGTCTTGCTCTTAATGCGACAATAATGGTTAGTGTAAAGCTCACGAAAAGGTTAGTAAGACCAATGCACAATACGCCAAAGAAAGAGACAATAATTACCCCAAGATCAGGAGAACCATTGACCGTCATTAAACCTTGAATGAAGTTTGCAGAGGCAAAGGCAATATGCCGAATATCGAGTGGTAAACCGAGGATAAAACCAATAGTTCCCATACTTCCAAGCATCACTCCAAAGAGAAAGTTTCCGGCTAAAGCACCTAAGTTTCTTTCAATATAAGCTGCCAATTTATCTAGTCTTTCTTGCCCCATTAAGTTTCTTAACTTGATATGTGCTTTCAAACGGGGACCAACTTTGCGATAAATTGCCATATTGTCAAAATATCCCGCGATTAATCCCGATAAAAATAAACAAACTCCTGCAATTGCGGCATGAGGAATGGCAAGTGAAGTAAAAGGGTTTAAGCTATGTAGTAAAGTAGTTGCTTTGGCATGATTTAATAAAGGCTCATGCATCATCCATTGCCATAGGAAAGTAATTAAGGCAGCCGTTGGAATCGCGATTGAAATATTACCGAGAATAGCAATAAATTGAGTTCGTATAATATTGATAATTAAACCAGCAAGTTCAGCAATTTGTGCAGTTTTAGAACCTTTGCGATGCTGTACTGTAGCTGCTAAAGCTGCAGCGGTCATTGCAGGTTGTTTGGTGGCAACAGTAAAGTGCAATACATGAATAAGAATGAAACCAAGTGAATAATTCATACTGAATAAAAAGGCTTGTACAAAAGGTGCAAGTACCAACCGTGCAGTTAAGATCTTAATTGTTGCCATAATGGCAATGATCACACCTGCGCCTGCGGCTGCATTGTACATGCCCCAAAAGCCTTTTTTATCGGTACTTACATAATGTTCACCCGTTTTACTGGCATTTTCTGTAACTTGTAGGGCGATCAGCTCACTATTGGTTTTGAGTAAGTCGCGAACACTGGTTTCACTATAATGTGCTTGGACTAGGTCTATCAGTAATTCACCATAGATTTGATAGCGAACGTGGTCTTCTTCAACAATCAGGTTTAATAGTAGTTCAATACGATCTAAGCATTGTTCTAATAAAGATACGAGATAAGTCAGACTTAAGCTGACTCCCGTTCTTTTGGTCGCACGGCGAATTTTTAATACCACATCACGGCATTGTTCAATCATCACCAATGCTTGATCTGCATCTGGTGGAACGCTAACAGCCTGTTCACCTTGATTGCGGTGTAATTTTTTATAGGATTCTATAAATTCAATAATTTCGCGGTTTTGTACGAGAAAAGGGGACTCATATTCCTGTAACTCAGGATGAGCATTGATAAATTCTGGATATAACCCGATACCACTGATTCGATATGAAAGAACGGTTATGGCTTTGACAATTTCTCTTTTGATGCCAAGTTTGGCACTTTTATAGCGATGCCCTTGGTTGAGCAGTTGAAATAACAAATGCCATTGTTCAGGTTCAATATTTTCAAGCCAATATTTATCACTACGTTGATGAAATACTTTACCGACTAAATCTTTGAGTTCCGCACCATCAACCAATAAGGGTAGAAAATGAGCACCTAAGCGTTGCCCAAGCTGATTCCAAAAGCCATCTAAAGATAAAATACCACTGTCTGCGTACAAACTGGTTTGTTTATAGTGGTTAATCAGTTTAAGTAAGTAACCTTGCAATGCCGATGCCGCATTGGGTGTGATGAGTAAGGCTCGAGTTAAGGCATCAAATTTATTATGCGTTTCTTCTAAATTATGGCTGTCTTCTGGTCTGATACGATCGATCAGTGTAATTAAAACATGCGGGTCTGGAACAGCTTTTAGATTATCAAGCTGTTCCTGCATGAGGATAAAAAGATCATTGAATTGTATCTGCATAAGCCTTGGGAAATTTTATTGAATTCGATGTAAGGCAAGTTGCGCTAAATTATAGAGTGCTTGGCGGTATTCAGACTCAGGTAAAAATGTCAAAGCTTGAATCGCTGCTTCAGTTTCTTCAGTCGCACGGCGACTACAATAATCTAAAGCACCAGATGTTTGTACGATTTGAATAACACGTGCTAAATCTGCTGTTCCCCCTGTAGCAATACTCTTTCTAATAATTTCGTGCTCTTCGCCTTGTGTATTTGCTAGGGCAGAGATTAAAGGTAAAGTCGGTTTACCTTCCATCAAATCATCACCAATATTTTTACCTAATGTTTCAGCGTCTGAAGTGTAATCTAAAATATCGTCAATAATTTGGAAAGCATTGCCAAAGTGGCCAGCAAATAAACGTAAAGGTTCACGGTACTCTGGCTTAGCGGCAAGAATTGCAGCACCTTCAGTTGCTAGCTCAAATAAACGTGATGTTTTCCCGTGAATAATATCTAAGTAAGTTTGTTCAGTTGTTTCAGGTTGATGCTGTGCTTGTAGTTGTAATACTTCACCTTCAGCAATTTCACAGGTTCCTGTAGAAAAGTCTTTGAGCAAAGTCATATTGTCGAGGTCAACTAACAAATCAAAAGCACGAGAAATTAAAAAATCACCAACTAAAACTGCAGTCTGATTGTTCCAAGTCGCATTCGCTGTTGGTCGGCCACGGCGTAAACCTGATTCATCGACCACATCGTCATGTACGAGAGTCGCTGTATGTAGCATTTCAATAATTGCAGCAAGTTTGCGGTAAGCATCCATTTCTGTATCTGCGACACCACAAGCTTTTGCTGCCAGTAGGCACATAATTGGACGCATGCGCTTTCCACCAGCTTCAACTACATGCTTACTGACTGCCATAACCAATGCAACTTTTGAAGTAATCCCTTCATTAATAAACTTGTCCATTGCTGCAAAGTCGGTTGCAACAGGAGCGAGAATATCTTGCTTAAAGTCAATGGTCATAGAGAGGGAGCCTCATGCAAATGCGTTTAAGTTGTGAGTGTAACAATTAACATCAATAAATGTTGCTATAGAAAACAGTCATTGTGCTGAATAGTAATGATTTGTTCTTTAAATGTCCAAGTCATAGGTAAAGTAACATGCATTTAATCAGTCATTCTTTTGTGCTACATAGTAGCGGATTTGTTTTAAAAATCTATTTCAATTTTTGTAATACTCTAAAAAAATTCTATATATTCAATGGGCGAGTCTTAAAATCAGGTTTCGCACTTGATTATTTAGCATGCAATACGATTATTTGATGAAAATGACTTGTTGTTTAATTCATTATCACTTAAAATCTTTGCCCTTATATACCCCCAGTGGCGTTCGTATTAAGATCGATATATTCCTTTATCGGCACGACGACACGGGTAAGTTGGAGTACGATATGTACGCAGTAATCCAAAGCGGTGGTAAACAGCACCGTGTTGTTGAGGGTGAAACCCTTAAAGTTGAATTGTTGAAAGCTGAAACTGGCGCAACGATTACATTTGACGATGTATTAATGGTTGTGAATGGCGAAAGCATTCAAATCGGTGCTCCAGTTGTTGCTGGCGCAAAAGTAACTGCAGAAGTGGTTGGTCATGGTCGTCACGACAAAATCCGTATTGTTAAAATGCGTCGTCGT
Source organism: Acinetobacter rongchengensis (assembly GCF_003611475.1). Classification (GTDB taxonomy): domain Bacteria; phylum Pseudomonadota; class Gammaproteobacteria; order Pseudomonadales; family Moraxellaceae; genus Acinetobacter; species Acinetobacter rongchengensis. The sequence continues at coordinate 45,974 of NZ_RAXT01000007.1, forward strand.
AAACATTACCGTAAACAACAAGGTCACCGTCAATGGTTTACCGAGTTGAAAATTACTGCGATCGCAGGCTAATCACTAGGAGTAAATAGACATGGCAACTAAAAAAGCCGGTGGTTCGACTAAAAACGGTCGTGACTCGAACCCTAAAATGTTAGGCGTTAAAATGTACGGTGGCCAAGCTGTGGCTGCTGGTAACATTATCGTTCGTCAACGTGGTACAGAATTCCACCCAGGCGCTAACGTAGGTATGGGTCGTGACCATACTTTATTCGCTACTGCTGACGGCGTAATTAAATTCGAAGTGAAAGGTCAATTCGGCCGTCGCTACGTGTCTGTTGAAACTGTATAAGTTTTGATGGTTAGAAAAAACCCGCTTCATTGCGGGTTTTTTTATGTCGTAAAGTTGAAAGATATCTCTCCATCATGATGAATGTTTTTCTACATTTTGCACCAATAACAATACAAAACCTCTTATTTTCTCTAATATTAGCGCTAAAATTTAGTTTATGATGAACCATCTTACAAATTGCGATGACGCAAATATATAAAAGGTGAATTTATGAATATGCTTCGTAAAACGATGGGTGCAGTAGCAATCAGTGCGACGATGCTTGCACCTGTAATGAGCACAACAGTTTTTGCAGCATCTGCTGCGTCGGAGCAACAAGCGACTGCAAATTTAGTACGCCAATTAAGTGGTGTAAAAAGCTTTACAGCAGATTTTGAGCAAAGCACGAAAATTACTCAGTCAAGTAAAGTCGCTCAGAAGAAAGGCCTGACGGCACAACATATGAATCAGACCTTTAAAGGTGTGATGAAAGTTGAACGTCCTGGTAAATTCTATTGGCAGACGACAACACCAGCAAAACAAACCATTGTGACTTCAGGTAAAACAGTTTGGATTTATGATCCTGATTTACAACAAGCTGTGCGTCAAAGTTTAGATGAACAAGTTGCCAATACACCTGCATTGTTATTGAGTGGTAATACACAACAGATTCAAAAAGCCTACCGTATTACCCAGCCTAATGCAGGGAAAACTTATTACACCTTGTATCCAAAACAAAAAGACAGTGCTTTCCAAAGCTTGACCATTAGTTTTGGAGCGAAAAATGCACCAACTTTAATGATTTTGCAAGATTCATTGGGGCAAACGACCACAGTACGCTTTAACAATGTTCAGGTTAATGCAAAAATTCCTGCATCAACCTTTAACTTTGTACCACCTAAAGGTACAGATATTATTGATCAATAAGCTGTTTGATCTGTTGAATGAGCAACCTTCGGGTTGCTTTTTTTATACCTATTTATCCAAACCACCGAATCAATCAATTGCTGACTTTTTGAAAAAGCAATCTAGTCTGAGAAATTAAAGTGGTATTCAATTTGGGTTTATTCTATTCTCAAATAATAGCTTGAATATAAAAATTGAGATGCTTTATGTATCGCAAAAAAACATTAGAATTCAAACGATATCCACGAATGACAGCTCAAAAGTCGTTTTGGAATGTGCTTAGACAAAAGTTAATCGAGGTTATTGGGCGGTTTTTAAGACGAAATCATCTAAGAAGAAATCATCGAGATAAAGAGACAAGCCTTTATCATAAAAAGCTTTATCAGCCAGTAAAAGAAACAACTATTACTGCACTAAAAGTTTTAGGTGTCATTCCACCTCATTTAAATGGTTTATTGCTGAGAATTGGTTCTAATCCTATTTATACTTCACAGCCTTCATTATTCGAATGGTATTTGGGGGATGGAATGATTCATGCGCTAAAATTGCAACAGGGTAAAGCTGTTTGCTATAAAAGCACGATGCTTGCAACGGATCGGGTACAGCGATTGAAGCAAAAACCATTGATTCAAGGTTTTCGTCGTGGTGCGCATGATGTGGTCAATACCAATATTTTTCAACATGCAGGCAAGCTTTGGGCTGTGATCGAAGCTGGCGCATTTCCGATTTGTTTAAATGATCAATTACAAGCTGAACGTTACCAGCTTTTCAATAGTGATGCTGATTTACCCTTTACAGCACATCCTCGAAAAGACCCTAAAACAGGGCATTTACATGCCATTAGTTATGATGCCTTAGATGCTAAAAATGCCTATTATCAAGTCATTGATGAACAGGGTGAGTTAATCCATGTGACTCAAATTTTATTACAACATGGGCCGATGATTCATGATTGTTTGATTACACAGCAAGACGTGTTAGTTTTTGATTTTCCAATCACTTTTTCTAAGAAGCGGTTATTACAAGGTGCAAGTGTTCCATATCAATGGAATAAACAGCATCAAGCACGTATTGGAATATTGCCTAAATATGCCGAGGCATCACAAATTCAATGGATTCATCTAGAACCTTGTTTTGTCTTTCATGCAGCCAATGCTTATCGTGATCATCAAAATAGAATTATTTTAGATGTGGTCGTGCATCAAGAGGATTTCGAACATGCACAACATGCTGCTTATGAGTTGCAACATGCCAAGTTAGAGCGTTGGATTGTTAATTCAAATTTACAAACCATTCAGCGAATATGTTTAGATGATCGAACTCAGGAATTTCCTAAAATTGATGAAAGATTTATAGGGATGCAATATCGATATTTGTATACTTTAGGCTTTGCGCAAACGAATTTATTCAATTGTCTATATATTCATGATTTGGAAATGGCAACACATGTGTCTTATGATTTTGGGGCACAGTGGGCAATAGGCGAGTTGACATTTGTTGCTGAAAATGAACATAGCCCAGAAGGTCATGGCTATTTGATGGGATATTTACATCACATTGAAGGTGAGGCAGCCAAAGCAGTGATTCTCAAAGTGGCTGGGTTAGATATTCAGCAGCAAGCTGAAATTGATTTGGCTGTGCATGTTCCATTAGGCTTTCATTGTAATTGGGTTGCGTCGAGTGAAATGCTACTTTGAATACGCTTTCAATAAAATGATGATGTTGGAAAATGATCAAAATGAAAGAGATATATCGAGATTTAAACAACAAAATATCAATAATTAACAATTATGAATATTAATTCTCAGGTTCTGGTTTTATGATAGTCTTATTACTTAATATGCTTTAAAGATATAGAAATGAAAGTAAATTTTAAAAGTGGTCTGATTTTTTCATCTCTGTTATCGACGATGTTTATGCTTACTGCATGTCAGGAAAAGCCAGCTCCGCAAGCTGAACAAAAGGCGGTTCAAAGCCAATCTGAAGTGACGCCACTCATTCAAGCTAAAATTGAACGTGTTGAAATTCCTAAAAAGCAATTCTGCGATGAAGGCGGGTGTATCCAATACGATTTACAAACAGTGAAGTCAAATGTCGCTTGGATTGACGACTATTTTATGACTCGTATTAAAAAAGATGTACCAAATGCTTTTGAACAAGGACACGCGAATGCTCAAACTGAGCATGAAGCACAGCAGTCTGCATTAAAAGGTTTAAGTCAAAATTCAATTTATGTGCGTTTTATTTCGCAACAAAATAATTTAGCCACTTTTGTGATTCAAACTTATAGCTATGCTGCAGGGGCTGCACATGGGATGTATCATAATGAATATGTGACTTTTGATTTGAATACCAAAAAGCGTTTAGCACTTACAGATATTCTAAAACCTAATGTTGAAGCAAAGGTTGCGGAGCAACTTTATGATGCGAATGCCAATTGGTTGATCCAAAAAGATATTACTCGTGAAAAATTACAATTGAGTGATAATTATTATTACGGTGTAAACGGCATTGTTTTTGTGTATCCATTATATGAATTAACCTCTTATGCAGATGGAATGCCAGAACTTAAATTGCCTTATCAAGTTGCGAAAGATTTGGTTAAAGCGGAATATTTACCAAGTTTGCCTCAGGTTGAACCAGTGGTAGAAAAGTCCGTAAGTCCATAATTTGTTGTCAAATCATACAATTCATGTCTGTGTAATGCTCTGTCACTGTATTTTTTTTGGTGAAGAGCTTACACTATAGTCAGTTTTTTCTTACTTTAGATTGGCCATGATTGACCCGAAATTACTCAGAAATAATATTGAGGCTGTAAATTTAGCCTTAGCGAAACGTGGTGTACAACTCAACGTTGAAGAATGGGCATCACTCGAAGCTCGCCGTAAAGAAATTCAGTCTAGAACTGAAAACTTGCAAGCTGAGCGTAATTCGGGTGCAAAACAAGTGGGTCAAATCAAAAAATCAGGTGGCGATGCTTCTGAAATCATGGCACGAATGAGTGCGATTGGTGATGAAATCAAAGCTGCGGAAGTTGAATTGAATGAACTTCAAGCTGAGCTTGAAGCAAAACTTTTATCTATTCCAAATTTACCACACGATTCTGTACCTGAAGGTAAAGATGAAAGCGATAACGTTGAAGTTTTAAAATGGGGCACACCGCGTCAATTTGATTTCGAAATTAAAGATCATACAGATCTTGGCGAAATGATGGGGGGCTTAGAGTTTGAAACTGCGACTAAATTGACAGGAACGCGTTTTAGCGTTTTAAAAGGCCCATTGGCTCGTTTACAACGTGCTTTAACACAGTTTATGTTAGATACACATACGCTTAAAAATGGTTATACCGAAGCTTATGTGCCTTATTTGGTGAATGCGGATTCTTTGCGTGGTACAGGACAACTACCTAAATTTGAAGAAGATTTATTCAAATTACAAGGTGAAAAAGAATACTATCTCATCCCAACAGCGGAAGTGCCTGTCACCAATTTTGTTCGTGATGAAATCATTGATGCAGAACGTTTACCACTTAAATACGCAGCACATACGCCGTGTTTCCGTAGTGAAGCAGGCTCTTATGGGCGAGATACACGTGGTTTGATTCGTCAACACCAATTCGACAAAGTTGAAATGGTACAAATCGTTAAACCTGAAGACTCTATGGATGCTTTAGAAGCATTGACAGGTCATGCAGAAGGTATTTTGCAAGTTTTAGGCCTGCCTTATCGTAAAGTACTTTTGTGTGCTGGTGATATGGGCTTTGGCGCATGTAAAACTTACGATTTGGAAGTTTGGGTACCAAGCCAAAATACCTATCGTGAAATTTCTTCATGCTCAAATATGTGGGATTTCCAAGCACGCCGCATGATGGCGCGTTATCGTGCAGATCAAAAGAAAACTGAACTGGTACATACCTTAAATGGTTCAGGTTTGGCTGTAGGTCGTACTTTATTGGCAGTGATGGAAAATTATCAACGTGCTGATGGCTCTATAGAAGTGCCTGAAGTACTTCGTCCGTACATGGCTGGTGCAACATATATCGACTAAGTTCAAATGAACTGATAAATGACTTAGTTTTGTGCACAATAATTGCTTAGTACAATCAGATTTGAACTTTTGAGGAACACTGTGGAAATTTTCCCAATCTCGTTAAAGCTACAAGGGCAACCTTGTCTGATTGTTGGTGGTGGGCATATTGCTTATCGTAAAGCAGTTTTGCTGGCAAAAGCAGGTGCGATCATTCATGTGATTGCACCTGAAATTGAACCAAGCTTGTTGGAAATTGTTCATGCAACTCAAGGACAATTCCATCAGGTTGAATTTGATGATCAAATTAGCCTTAGTCATTATCGCTTAGTGATTGCTGCGACCAATAATAGCGCAGTTAACCAAGCGGTTTTTGAAGCTTGCGAAGATTTAAATGTACTGGTCAATAGTGTTGATGATCCTCCACATTGCCGTTTTATGGTACCAGCGATTATTGATCGTTCCCCATTGGTTGTTTCAATTGCCACCAATGGTGCATCTCCAGTTTTATCCCGTCAAATCCGTACCCAATTAGAAGCTGCTATCCCACATGGTATGGGGAAACTTGCTGATTTTTCAGGCAAATGGCGTAAGGTTGTTAAAGAAAAGATAGCCAATCCTGATGAGCGTCGTATTTTTTGGGAAAACTTGTATGCAAGTCCACTGAAAGAACACGTATTTAATGACAATATCATTGAGGCTGATCATTTAATTGAACAAGCTTTGACGGAATGGCAAAAACCGAAAGGTGAAGTGTATCTGATTGGTGCAGGGCCGGGCGATCCAGAATTATTAACGTTAAAAGCACTTAGATTGATGCAACAAGCGGATGTGGTTATTTATGATCGCCTGGTTTCCGCGCCGATTTTAGAATTGTGTCGTCGTGATGCAACTAAGATTTATGTAGGTAAAGCACGTTCAAATCATTCTGTTCCTCAGGATGGGATTAATGCTTTATTGGTTCAATATGCCTCAGAAGGTAAACGTGTTTGCCGCTTGAAAGGCGGTGATCCATTCATCTTTGGACGTGGCGGTGAGGAAATTCAAGAGCTTTATCAAGCGGGGATAAGCTTCCAAGTTGTTCCCGGGATTACGGCTGCTTCAGGTTGTTCAGCTTATGCGGGTATTCCACTGACTCATCGTGATTATGCACAAAGCGTACGTTTCCTGACTGGTCATTTGAAAGAAGGTTCACCTGAGTTGCCTTGGAATGAATTGGTTTATGAAAATCAAACCCTTGTTCTATACATGGGCTTAGTGGGTTTGGAAAAAATTTGTGAACAACTGATTGCACATGGTCAGCGTCCAAGTATGCCTGTTGCACTTATTTCCAAAGGCACAACCCCAGACCAAAAAGTGGTGGTTGGAACTTTGGCCGATATTGCTTCAAAAGTTGAAGAAAATCATATTCAAGCGCCTACTTTGACCATTATTGGTGAAGTCGTGAGTTTACGTGAACAGTTGCAATGGCAATTCCTCCCAAACCCTATTTAAAAAGGTGGATAGTTCCTCTCTTTAATAAGGTGGGGTTCGGGGAGATTTTAAAGTAGAGATATCTTGTGATTCATGTTGTTTTATTTGAACCTGAAATTCCTGCAAATACTGGGAATATTATCCGTTTATGTGCCAATACAGGTGCGCAGTTACATTTGGTCAAACCATTGGGGTTTGAATTAGATGATAAAAAATTGCGTCGTGCAGGTTTGGATTATCATGAATGGGCGCATATGAAAGTTTGGGAAAATTTTGCGGAATGTTTGGCTCATTTAGAAGCGCAAGATATTGACCAGAACGCAATTTATCCGCTCACGACCAAAGGCACTGAAACACCACATACCTCAGATTTAAATCGTCCGATTGCGTTGTTAATGGGGCCTGAAACGCGTGGTTTACCAGAAGATGTTCGTATGATGTTTCCGCAACAACACTGGATTCGTTTACCGATGGCACCAAACTCTCGTAGTTTAAATTTATCCAATGCAACTGCTGTGATCTTATATGAAGCATGGCGTCAGCAAGGGTTTAAAGAATTGGTTTAAAACTTTGAACTTACATTCCGATAAATCCAAAGCAAGTTTATGTTTGAACTTGCTTTGGCATCTTAAATCAATAACAGTAAACCTTTTATAATTTTTCTTAGTTCTTAATTTTTCAATAAAATAGTTTTGATACTCTTGAATCAGTAGATACTAGGCACAATTGATATTTATCATATTGATTATTCAATTATTATCACTATTTAAGCATTTTGCTCAAGCTCAAGTTGAGCTGCATCAAATTTTCTTTGTGCGCGAATCACGTGTTGCATATTTCCTTCTGCCCAGACTTTAAACGATAATGCCGTTTGTGCAAATTCAGCGCCTAAAGTTGTGAGTGCATACTCAACTCGAATAACATTATTTTCGTGAATCGTACGGGAGATAAAACCATCTCTTTCTAAGACTTTTAATTTTTGTGAAAGGACTTTGGGAGAAATTCCCACAAGATTCTTTTTCAGCTCATTAAAATGTTGAGACTGCTGATCTAAGCGGTAAATAATCAGCAAAATCCATTTGTCTGCAAATTTTTCAAAAAAAGATCGAGCAGGGCAATTAGGATGAAAAATATTAAAATTGAAAGCATTAGTCATTTTGAATTTACCTCAAGCATAAATTTTAATGTAATTCATACATAAAAGAGACCAGTTACCAGCTAGTAACTAATTGATACTAGGTTCCAAAAGTATATCATAAGTGGAGAAGATGAATGAAGTTCTGTGAATGATCTTCAATATGAAATAAAAACGCTTTAATTTTGAGCATGGTCCAATGAAAATAACAGATGCAGTGGTTTTTGTGACAGGTGCTAATCGTGGATTAGGACTGGTATTAGCCCAAGAAGCTGTGCAGCGTGGCGCTAAAAAAGTTTATGCAGGTATGCGCAATACAGCAGGTTTTGAGCAAGACGGTATTATTCCAATTCAGATTGATGTTACAGATTCAGAATCAATTCAAAAAGCAGTTGCAGAATGTGCTGATGTCAATCTACTGATTAATAATGCAGGTATTGCACGTCTAAACCAAAGCCCAGTCGATACAGAAATAATGGCGACAACACGCAAAGTTTTAGAAACCAATTTGTATGGTGTGATCGCTAGTACTCAGCATTTTTCTCCTGTTTTGCAAAAAAATAGTGAAAGTTATATCGTCAATATTTTGTCAGATGTCTCTTGGGAACCAAGTACATTTCTTGCCAGTTACGCTATTTCCAAAGCTGCAGCGTGGTCTTATACCAATTCTACTCGACAAGCATTGAGTCCGTCGAATGTGCATGTGATGGGTGTACATGTTGGTTTTATTGACACTGATTTAACGCAAACTTTGGAGATTCCAAAAATTTCACCTAAGACGGTTGCTGAACAGGTTTTTGATGGAATTGAGCAAAATGCATTTGAGGTTTTAGTGGGGGAGTCTACTCAAAAACTGAAACAAGATCTCACTGCTGTTATCCCAAGTTATGTAAAAATTTAATAAAGAATTTTTTAAACACAAAACATTTATTCATGAGGAATACATAATGTCAAATATCGCTGTTGTTTATTATTCAGGTTACGGTCATACCAAAGTTGTTGCAGAAACATTTGCACGTGAAATTGATGCCCAATTGATTGAAGTGGATCAAGAAGGTAATGTTCCTGAAGATGCTTGGGATAAGCTGAATGCTGCCAAAGGTATCGTTTTTGGTGCGCCAACGTATATGGCAGGTGTGCCTTGGCAGTTTAAAAAGTTTGCTGATGCGACCTCTAAAATTTGGTTTACTCAAGGTTGGAAAGATAAAGTTTTCGCAGGCTTTACCAATAGTGCGAGTATGAATGGTGATAAACAAGTGACATTAATTAGCTTGCAAACACTGGCATCACAACATGGTGGTATTTGGGTAAGTTTAGGTCTAGCACCATCCAATACCAAAGCTGCAACTCGTGCAGATGTGAATAACCTCGGTGGTTCTGTCGGTTTATTGGTGCAGTCTCCAGCAGATGCAAGTGTAAGTGAAATCCCTTCAGGTGATTTAGAAACCACGAAATTGTATGCAAAACGTGTTCAAGCCATTGTGAATAAATTCTCAGCCTAACTTGAAATGAGTCTAAGCATAAAACAAAAGGCGCATCATGCGCCTTTTGTTGATTTTGAATCATGTAAGCAAGTGCTTATTCATGTTCATTATGTTGCGGAGCAGGGTAACGGAAACCTTTGGTTTTATAACCTAAGTAAAGGATACCGAACATCGCCCACCACAAACCGAATTTTAAAGCAGTTTCTTCAATTTCAAGCCACATTGCAAAGATACTAATAAAACCAAGCAAAGGAATAATCACAAAGCTTATAATATCTTTAAATGTTTTGGTACGGCCATCACGCAATGCATAGCGTGAAATCACCGATAAATTCACAAATGTAAATGCAGTTAAAGCACCAAAACTGATCATTGAAATAACAATATCAAGATCCATAAAGCCAGCTGTTAAAGCAACTGCACCTACGATCAAAATATTATATGAAGGGGTAAAACTTTTTGGACTAATATGACCAAAGACTTTCTTATTGATCACACCATCACGGCCCATTACATACATCAAGCGTGATACACCCGCATGAGCAGAAATCCCTGAAGCCATAACGGTTACGATTGCGAAATAAAGCACAACAGTTTTAAATGCAACACCACCGACTGCTTGAAGAATATCAGGTTGCGTCGCAGCAACATCTTCAAAGTAGGTTTTAGGGTCATTCGGGAAATAAATCTGCATGAAGTAAGTACTGATAATAAAGATCACACCAGCAAATAATGCAGTCATAAAGATCGCACGTGGTAATGTCTTTTCAGTATCTTTGGTTTCTTCTGCAAGAGAACTGAGTGAGTCAAAGCCTGTGAATGAGAAGCACAGTAAAGTCGCACCTGTGATTAATGCACCTAGAGAGGTCATCTCATTCCAAAATGGTTCTAAGCTCCATAACTGATATTTGGCATTGACCAAAGTACCATCAGCATTTACACCACCAGCTAAAAGTTGGTAAACCATCCATGTAAAGTAAGCAATAACCCCTAATTGTACAAATACAATGAGACTGTTAAAGTTTGCAACGAATTTAGCACCACGTAAATTCACCGCCGTCATTACAGCAGTAAGCCCGATGACCCAAACCCAATGGTTGACTTCAGGGAACAGTGCTTCCAAATAAATCACAGCCAGAATGATATTGACCATTGGTGAGAGTAAATAATCTAACCAAGATGACCAACCTACCATGAAGCCTACATTCGGGTGAATGGATTTTTGTGCATAAGTATATGCAGAACCCGACGACGGATATCGACGGATCATATGGCCATAACTAATGGATGTGAATAAAATTGCAATCAGCGCAATGATATAAGACGTTGGAACGTGATAATGACTTTCTTCAGATACTAAACCAAAAGTATCAAATAGGGTCATGGGTTGGATATATGCCAAACCAATAATGATGATGTGCCAAAAGCCAAGCGTTTTTTGCAGTTTAGCTGCCGATTGAGTCCCAGAGATATTTGTCAACGGCGTTGTCCTCTTAATCGTTGATCAAGGATCAGTCATGTTTATAAGGATCGTTTGAGACGAACGATCCCCCCTACAAATAAAACAAAAGTTCGCCAATCTACTCTAAAAAGGTGGCTTTTGTCAGTAACTTTGTTATTTTTTTAGCAGAAAATGTACCAACTTGTCTAAAAAATAGATGACTTTAAGTTCAAAATAACAAAAGCCCAATGTCGATCTAACATTAGGCTTTTTAAAACGTTAAACAATCGTTTTATCGATTACCACGCTTTGTCTAAAATCGCTCTTAAGTCTTTGAGCGTTGCTTCTTTCGGGTTAAAAATGATTGACCCATCATTTAACGCTTTCTCTGCAACAGCATCCAGTTGTTCTTTGGTGATTTTACCAGTCTCACTCAATGTACGAGGAAGTTTGGTTACAGCGTGTAGACGATCTCGTATTTCTTTTAATGTTGCGATGGTTTTATTGGCACGTTCATTTGCAGGCGTTTGTGCATAAATATCAGGCCCTGCAAGAGGAAGCAATAAATCCGCAATTTTGTCGCCATTCACCTCTTTGTTGTAGTCCAATACGTATGGAAGGAACAAATTCATACATAAACCATGCGGTAAATGTGCAACTGCGCCTAAGGCATGACCTAGAGAATGGACAATCCCAACCATTGAATTAGAAAAAGCAATACCAGCCATGGTTGACGCTTGAGCTAATTCAAGACGACCATGTGCATCGGTTGGGGTTTCTAAAACATTGAATAGGTTATTGCTAATCTTTTTGATTGCGGCAGTTGCATAGGCATCTGAAATAGGATTTGCAGCAATGCATGTATAGGCTTCAATCGCATGTGTCATTGCATCCATAGCGGTCATAGCCGTTAAATGCGGTGGCAATGTTTGTGTCATGCGCGGGTCTAAAATCGCAGCATGTGGCATTAAATAGTTTGAAGCAAAAGCCAATTTCACATTTTTTTGATTATCAGAAACAACAGCAGCAAGGGTAACTTCAGAACCTGTACCTGATGTCGTCGGAATCACAAAAAAAGGCTTAAGTGGTTTAGGGAGGTTATGCGCACCTGAATATTTCAACAGATCATCGCCGCCTTCAGAAACAAGAATATTGGCAGCTTTAGAGGTGTCGATAACTGAACCACCACCCACTGCAATGATAGCATCACAGTGATTTGCACGATAAGCCTGAGCTGCTGCACGTACTGTTTCTAAGCTTGAATCAGGTGGAACATCATCAAAAATAAAGCCGATTTCGATATCGGTTGATTCAAATGATGCTTCGATAGGTGCTAATAGATTATTGGTACGCACGCCTTTGTCTGTAATGATCATTGGGCGTTTTGAGCCTAAAACAGCCAATTCAAAAGGGATATGTTCGAGTGCAGCATGACCAGCAATCACTTTTACAGGACAAAAAAATTCGTAATATGGTTTAGCCATGACTTATGCGCTCCCTTTTAAATATGATTGTGCAACTTTAAGATAAATATTTGCAGCACCAGCTAGTTTTTCTTTTAACGATAAATCGGTAGGGTATTCTTTCACTGCCAGTTCAGCGACCAGTTTAGGTAAAATTAAAGCTTCCATTTTATTTAAACAACGGACCAAACGAATAGCATTCGCCACATCACCATCTGCAATCATGCGATCATTGGCAAAAGCCTGAGCTGTACTTTCTTGGAAAGAAAATACTAAAAAAGCATGATGGACGTGCTTAAATATTATTGAAAGGTCAGGTTTACCGTCCATAGATTTAACCAGTTCAAGCTGATGGTTTTGATTTACTTTGGCAATGAATGCAGCTCCATTTGGAAAAACTTTCATTGAGAGTGTAAAACCAACAGGGAGAGCTGATACTTCATGTTTTATTTCGTCATCAACTTGACTCGCCATAACTAAGCCTCTGCCAATCACATCCATCATGACTTTGACATAAGCTTGCTCTAAAGCGGGTTTAACAGATTTACTTGCAATCACACGCTTGTCCTTTTTGAATTGTATTTCTGTTTTAGAGTAATTACTCTAATTTGTTTTGATGCAAAAAGAAAGTCATTTATTCAGAAATGACTTTAACGTCATTAAAGTAACCGCTCTGTTGTAAATATTCAATTACATCATGGCATAATTGCTTGTAATCAGGATAGTTTTTAACGAGATCACAAATACGAACCATTTCTAAACCAGCATATCCACATGGGTTAATGGTGTGAAAACCATCTAAATGACAATCAATATTCAAAGCTAAACCGTGATAACTGCGGCCTTTTCGAATTTTAAAACCAAGCGATCCAATTTTTTGATCATTCACATACACACCGGGTGCATCAGGTTTTGCATAGGCTTCGATATCGTATTTTTTGAGCAGATTAATCATTAAGTTTTCTGCATAAGTGACCAGTGTGCGTACATTCCATTTCAAGCGATTTAAATCAAACATGAAGTAAATGACCATTTGACCAGGACCATGCCATGTGACTTGTCCGCCACGATCTGATTGCACAATCGGAATATCGCTTGGGACTAAAATATGCTCAGGTTTTCCTGCTTGCCCTTGGGTGAGTACATCAGGATGCTGCAAAATCCAAAGTTGGTCAGGGGAGTGTTCATCACGCTGTTCAGTATAAGATTTCATTTCGTGAAAGCGGTCTGAATAAGGCGTGAGTTGGGAATATTGACGGATAATGAGAGAAGGTTTTAGAACAGCATCATTCACAGACATGCGTCCTTTAAAAATTCAAATAAAATCGATTATAAAGAAATTTACTCAAGAATGGCGAAGTCTAAAACGATTATATCAATATTTCCTCAGTGTTTATTGATCTGTTTAAAGATTAAAGTCAAAAATGAAATGAGAATATTTTTTATCTATTACAAAAAAGCTGATATAAATTTTCAATTTCGATGCATTCTATAGAGTGATAACAACGACATGGACTCTATTAAAATGACAACACAACCACGTTATATTATTCAAACAGGTACAACCCCTGCACCAGAAACAATTTATATTCAAGTCACCAAAGATGGACCCTATTTAGTGCATGGAAGCCCTAAACTCTTGCAAGTTTTTATTGAAAAAAATGAGACAGGGAACTCGGGACGCTATAGGGAAGGTAAAACATTTGAAAGCCAAGATAAAATGTATTTGTGTAGATGTGGACATAGTAAAAAAGCGCCATTTTGTGATGGATCACATTTAAAAGCCGGTGAAGATTTAACGGAAGCAAAAAACTTTACACCTTTGCTCGAAGGCTCTTCAGAAATTGATGGACCTACTCAGATTTTGACGGATAATGAAAATTATTGTGCATTCTCAAGATTTTGTGACAATGGTAATCGTGTCTGGAATGAAGTCCAAATGCAAGGTAAACAACACGAGCAACTAACTGAATTTATGGTACATAATTGCGCTGCTGGACGATTGCTGGTTTGGGATAAAAAAACGTTACAACCGATAGAAATCGCCGAAGATGCAGGTATTTACCCCATTGAAGATCCTGGCATTGGGTGTAGTGGCCCATTAATGGTACGTGGTGGAGTGCGTGTAGAAAGTGCAGATGGGCAATCTTATGAAATTCGTAACCGTCAGGCATTATGCCGTTGTGGAAAATCATCCAATAAACCATTTTGTAATGGGGCACATGCTTCGGTGAAATATCAGGATGGGATTGAGTAGTGTTTTCACGTATTTTTGCTTTTTGAAAAGCAAGCTATTATCCAAGTAAAGCCAGTTGAGTGTCTTGGTTATTGAGTATCGTGATTGTACTGTGGGGCAAAGGTTCGTTTAAAATGATAAGTAGCTTTTATTGAATACGAATCTTAGAAATAAAAAAACACGTTAATTAACGTGTTTTTTTATTCATTTCTAAATTACAACGCAGTACGAATATGTTCGCAAGCAGCTAAATCAGCATAAAGGGCATGAACTTGTTCAAGTTCATCAAAACGTAATTGTGCAGTAATTGAATGATACTTGCCTGTACGTGATGGTTGTACAACAAGTGTTGCTTCATCAAATTCTGGGAAATGTTTTACCAAAATTTCTACAACTGCACCTTTGAGTTCTTCACCCGAATTACCAATCAATTTAATTGGGTAATCCATTGGAAAAACCCAAAGATCTTCTTGTAATTCACGAGATGGAGTGCGGTCTAACATGTTTCACCTCTAATTTATAAACAAAGCCTGCGAGAATGCAGGCTTTGTATTTCTCTTAATTACTTAATGGGGATCCTCGATTGTTTTTCAAGTCCCTAAAGTAATCTTAGATTAATCATTTTCTAAGAAAGAACGCAAATGCTCTGAACGTGATGGATGGCGAAGCTTACGTAAGGCTTTCGCTTCAATCTGACGAATACGTTCACGTGTTACGTCAAACTGTTTACCCACTTCTTCCAAGGTGTGATCCGTTGGCATATCAATACCAAAACGCATTTTCAATACTTTGGCTTCACGTTCAGTTAAGTTTTCCAATACTACGCGTGTTGCTTCTTTTAAGCCTTCTGAAGTCGCAGCATCGACTGGAGAGGTGATGTTACCATCTTCAATAAAGTCACCAAGATGCGAATCTTCATCATCACCAATCGGCGTTTCCATAGAAATCGGTTCTTTGGCAATTTTAAGCACTTTACGAACTTTAACTTCGTCCATTTCCAAACGTTCACCTAGTTCTTCAGGTGTTGGTTCACGACCCATTTCTTGAAGCAATTGGCGAGATACACGGTTGATCTTGTTAATGGTTTCGATCATGTGTACTGGAATACGAATAGTACGTGCTTGGTCTGCAATCGAACGGGTAATCGCTTGACGAATCCACCATGTTGCATAAGTTGAGAATTTATAACCACGACGGTATTCAAACTTATCCACGGCTTTCATCAAACCGATGTTACCTTCTTGAATCAAATCAAGGAATTGTAAACCACGGTTGGTATATTTTTTCGCAATCGAAATAACCAAACGTAAGTTCGCTTCAACCATTTCTTTTTTTGCACGACGAGCTTTTGCTTCACCAATCGCCATACGTTTAGAAATGTCTTTAATTTCTTTCACATTCAGATTCAGTTCTTTTTCAATATCAGCAATCTTTTGTTGGAAAGCCAATACATCTGGACGAACTTTTTCTAAATATGCTTTTGATTCAGCAGGTGCTTTTGCAATTTGCTCGTCTAACCAAGCTGGATTTGATTCTTGGCCTGGGAAAGATGTACGGAATTGCGTACGATTCATACGACCACGGCGAACTGCGTAACGCATAACTTCACGTTCTGAAGTACGAATTTGCTCATGTGTGCCACGAATCATTTCAGAAATGATATCGAATAAACGAGGTGTAAATTTGAACATCATAAACACAGTTGCAAGCGATTCAATCGCTTCTTTGCCTTCAGGGCTATTGCGACCGTGTTTATTAAGCGTTTCTTTTGCAGTATTCCAAACCGATGCTAATTCTTCAAAACGAGCTTTAGCAATCTCTGGGTCTGGGCCTGATTCACCTTCAGAATCATCATCACCTTCAGATTCTTCTTCATCGTCATCATCATCCAGTTTTACATCTTTGGTTGGTTTTGCTGATGCACTTTCGTCATCATCTAACTCTTCAGCTTCTTCTTCTAAAACTTCAGGAATGATTTCATCTGACTCAGGATCTAAATAACCCGATAAAATATCTGCAAGGCGACGTTCGCCTGTTTCATAATCTTTATATTCTTGTAAAACCACTTCGACAGCATTTGGCCAATATGCAATTGAATGCAATACGTCACGGATACCTTCTTCGATACGTTTGGCAATGCTAATTTCGCCTTCACGTGTTAAGAGTTCAACAGTACCCATTTCACGCATATACATACGTACAGGGTCCGTGGTACGACCAGGTTCGTTTTCTACAGAAGCAAGTACGGCGGCAGCTTCTTCTTCCGCAACTTCATCAGCAGCTTCGCTATTCCCTTCGAACATCGTATCATCAGATTCTGGTGCACGTTCGTGTACAGGAATACCAACGTCTTGAAGCATTTGAATAATGTCTTCAATCTGTTCGCTTTCAGTGATCGAGTCTGGCAGATGATCGTTAACCTCAGCGTAGGTTAAGTAACCTTGTTCTTTGCCTCGGCTAATAAGAGCCGCTACTTGTGAAGTAGGGGAATGCATTTCGCTCATCTTTACTCTCTTCTCGTTGAATCAGTGGCAGTAAAAAACCGTGCATTATAGCACAATTCATATGAATAAATTTGTGAATAGCTTACCTATTTCATCAGTGAAAACAGTCAAAAAACTGTCTGATGAAATATTTAAAAAATTTAAATTCAGTGCAATAGGTGGGGGTGAAATTGTTATTTTCAAGTTCATCCCATGTGTGTTTCAATCTTGAACCAAGAGTAAAATAGAAACATACAGGGTGGATTATATCATGCCAAAAAAATGGTCAGAAAAAAAGCCCCAAAATCGATTTAAATGCAAAAAAAACAAATAAAACTTGACAAGTTTTTAGAAGCGGGATAAATAGCGCCTAGACCCATTCACTTTTTTTCATTATGAGGTAGTTTTAGTGTCTTCTACAGATTTTGAACTAGATGATAACTACGGTGATGATGATGTTAGTTTTGATGAGTCATCAAGCAAAATTAGCGCTAAAGAATCCTTAGAAAAGCGTCGTTTAATAGATGACTTACTTGCTCAACGTCGTTTAGAACGAGAGTTAAAAGATTTTGATTATGATCTTGATGATGACGATCTTGACGACGACGAAGAAGATTAAAAATACATTGGGCATAGTGTGGGAAAATGCTATGCTTCACCCTGATACAAACTAAACTGGAAATAAAATGAGTGCTTTAGATTTAGATCTGTTAAGTGACTATTTAGATGGTGACCAAAATGAATATGGTCTAGATTTTGCTGCGACTCATGGTTTTTTATGTGCGACTGCTGTAGGCCCAACTTTTGACAAATGGCTTGATGAGCTATTTGACAATAATCAAAAGAAAGTACCTGCGGAAATCATTGCACAAATTAAGGCTTGGTTAGATGCGATTCGTCAAAACTTAGCCAATGAAGAAGGGATTGAGTTTCCTTTTGAAATTGAAGAAGCAGATGTTGAATCAAGTCTAGGCGACTGGAGTGTTGGTTTTGTAGACGCAATGTTCCTGAATGAAGATGCTTGGTTTGCACCAGAATACGAAGAGCAAGTTGTTGATTTAACACTACCAATGATGGTGTTTAGTGGTGTCGATGATGAAGACCCTCAAATGGAGTCTTTCCGTCGCAATGGTCAATTGATGGATGAAATAGCGGAAGAAATTCCAGACAATTTAAATGAAATTTATTTGATGTATCATACGCCAGCGAAATGATTATTCTTGAGCCGTTAATTGTGGCTCATGGATTAAACAGCAAGAAAGTCATTTAATGAAATTGAAAAGCACCTTTCGAAGGTGCTTTTTTATGTTTTGTGCTTTGGTAATGCAACTGTATCTGCAACAAATCGATTTTTAATTTGTCAGTAACAAACAAAGCCCTAGACTGCTTAGTACAATGCCAATCATACGATTGATGATGACTTGTTTGAGTAGAATTTTATTTCTGATTGTAGGAGTAGAGCAAAATATAGAAATGGCTATAAACCAAATCAAGTGACTTATAGATATAAAACAGCCATAGCCAATCAGTTTTAGCAGGTGATTTTCTGCCGTGAGCAATTGCGCAAAGATGCTCATTACAAATAAAGTGGTTTTAGGGTTAAAACTATTGGTGAGTACACCTTGCCGAAACGCTTGCCATGGGTGGATAAAGCCGCTGCCTTGTGTGTCATTCACTTGTTGTTGAGTGAAAGTTTGGTATCCGATGTACATCAAATAGCCCGCACCAATATATTGAATAATATGCAAAAGGCTAGGTAGCAGGTGTTGTAAAAAACTAAGCCCCATCAAACTATAACTAATGTGAATCCACACTGCACAAGCGATGCCATAGGCGGTATAAATGCCTTGCTTACGCCCATATAAATAGCTATTTCGACTCACCAATGCGAAGTCAGCTCCAGGACTGATCACAGCCAGCAAGGTGACCGATGCAATCATTATTATTTCATTCACTCATTTAACCTTATTGGAATTGAATAAAAGGATTTATATATTTTTCATATATTTGCTATAGTTAAAATCGAATTTAATTCTTATTTAAATATGAGTTTTTGGAATGATTGAGCGATTATCATTGAATTCCCTCAAGTTTTTTTATTATGTGGCACGTTATGGCAGCGTAACAATCGCCGCGGAAAAGCTGTTTGTGACACAGGGCGCGGTCAGTAAGCAATTAAAGAACCTCGAAGAGGCGCTAGGTTTTACCTTATTTATTCGTGAAGGTAAAAAATTACAACTGACGGGTGATGGTGAGCTTTTGTTTGATTGTTGTCAGCAGGTCTTTCCACAAATTGATCAGTGTTTGGTGCAGTTAAAAGCACAATCTCAGTCGCATAAAACACTGACACTTTCATGTGAACCGACTATTGCGATGAAGTGGCTTATTCCTCGATTAATTCAATTTAAGCAACGTCATCCACAGATTGAGATCAGCTTATTAACCGATGGTGGAGAGGTTGATTTTGAAACGCAATCGATTGATTTGGCTTTAAGGCGCAATGATTTTGATTGGGGGAACGCTGTTTATAGTGAAAAAATAGCAGACGAATATGTGCTTTGTATTGCACGAAAAAATAATTCATATTCAACGCAACAGCTTTTTGTTTCTAGCTCACGGCCCAAGTTATGGACGCAATTCAAGGACCGATATAAAGCTCAGTTTAAAGGTTTCCAAAAATTGACCTTAGAGCATTTCTATTTATGTATAGAGGCCTGTTTAGCGGGTTTAGGGGCGACTATCGTGTCAGGTTATATGGTTGAAAAAGAGTTGAATTTTCAATTGTTTGAAATGCTTACACCGATTGACCCTGATGGTTCTGCTTACTATTTGCTTTCAGCGACTCCTTTTGAGGATGATGTAGATAAAATGATTTTTAAGGACTGGCTTATAGAAGAAATGAGAGTGAGTCAATCCAAGCTTATTGCGCTTTCTAATCATTGAGATATCTAGAAATCGTGGCTTTTAGACAAGTATTTTTTGGATGAATGCCACCAAACCAGATAGCTCGCAAAAAGAATACTTGGGCTACAGATAAGGAAAAGATAGAAGATGATCTCAAAATTACCGAAACATATAAATATCAGATAGCATGTGGTGAGTATTGAAGCGATTAGTGGTTTAGTTCTTCCTAATTTATGATTATAAATCCAATGTTTTGTCATATAGATTAAAAATCCCCAAGAGGCGATCCCACAACAAACTGCGAGATAAAATATGATGCTTAGAAAAACGGTATCATCAAGAAAATTGATTGCAAGTTCAAGAACGAAAGGAATGCTCAATAAAAAAAATAATAATGCAGGCATAGAAAGAAGCAGAATGGCTAAACTTATCCAAAAGCGGTTTTTAATTTTATAGTTATAGATATTCATGTTGTACATCCATGCTTATTCTAAATAATTGTTTTATATATGTATTGATACTTGTGATATACGTAATTCAATAGAAATATTGTGGTAAGTTCAATCATGTTGAACAAAAAATTACACACCTAAAATATTATTCACGAGGTTTTAAACACCAAGCTTTTTCCATCGAATTTTGTCCTTTAAAACTGTCCGATAAATCAACTTGTTCTAATAACTTAATTTGATAAGCATCTTGATAATGTTGACGAATTTCAGCTTCAGTTACGGAAAAAGGAGGGCCTTCATAACTATTTTGATCATATTCATAACTGATGATTAACTGAGGAACATAAGCTAATTCAGTCAGATGCGCTGTATATTGAATACGTGTCTTTTCAGGTAATGCAACCAACGCTGCTCGATCATAAATTGCATCGATATGACCTAGTATATTTTTGCTGAGATGAAAAATATCGCCAACAAATAAGTCGATCCTTTCATGTTGATAATGAACCAATTCACCAACCTGATGCTGTGTAAATTCAAGCTGTAATTCATCGATGAGTGCATCAATAGCTTTTTGACTCAATTCAATCGCGGCAATACGGAATCCTTGAGCAAGTAACCATCCAATATCTAAAGATTTTCCACTTAATGGAATAAAAATACGTGCGTCTTTCGATAACTCAAGGAATTGCAAATTGTTGAGTAATAATGGATTAGGTTGAGGTAGGTGAAAACCAATTCTATTTTCTTGCCAACGTTGATGCCAAAATTCGTGTTCCATATCAATCCTATAATTTATTGATCATTCAGTATGTTGTTTATTTCTAGAGTATCCTATTTATCTTGCATACTATTTTGTTTGATAAAACTTTTTATACAGCCAAATACTACTGAGAATAATGCATATTGCGATAATCACATAACCGACACGGCTAAAAATCTGCTGCATCAGTTCAGTATTATTGCCAAAATAAAAACCAACATATGCCAAAAATGTGGTCCAAATAATGGTTCCTAATGCGCTATAACTCATAAACTTCCAAAAGGGCATACGACTCATACCCGCAGGAATACTGATCAATGAGCGAACAGCAGGAACCATACGTCCAAAAAAAACCACACGATGACCATAGTGCTCAAACCAATCTAAAGCTTTTTTAACATCACCAGATTTGATAAAGAGATATTTGCCATAACGGTCCACCCAGTTGAAAAGTGCTTCATGTGATATTTTGCGACCGATCCAATAAAGCGCAGCAGCAGCGATTAATGAGCCTAGGCTTCCTGCAACAATCACACCAATAAAGCTGAGCTGACCTTGTGATGCTGCAAAACCCGCTGAAGGCATAATAATTTCGGATGGGACGGGCGGAAAGACATTGTCCAAAAACATAAGAAGAGCAATACCGAAGTACCCCAATTGCTCCATGATAGAAATAATCCAATCGGTCATTTTATAAATAAAAATAGGATGTTATAAACATCCTATGATTTTACTGCATAAAAAAACAGTATGAAATTGTAGTTAAAAAAGTAAATTAATCTTGATAATGCAATAGCGTGTAAATATAAACCTTACGTAACAGATAACATAGCGCTATAGGAATAAGGCTGAGCAGTAAAGAAGTCTCTAAATCAGCTTTGAGTGTGAAGCCAATTGCGAGGGCAATGGTTGAACCTGTCACCAGTCCTAAAAGCAACACTAGAAAGTGCGGTTGCTGATTCAATAATTTTTCAAGTTTAAGTGGATCAACACGTTTGCGTAACATGTTCAAATTATGCAATACCGCGGGATGATGTGTCATCGTCAAATGAGGTGAATATTTTGAAGTTACTTTTTGCATAACAGTACTCCTAAAATGATTGCAATTGATGTTTGTGTCACGGTTTATTGGTGCATTAAAAGTCTGATTTTATTTAAATTTATATAATTAAATTAGCAATGTTCTAGTGAAAAGCAATCACTGAGAATAGTGAACTTTGTTTATTTTTTGTGATTTAAATTTAGCAATAAAAAACCGTAGTTTTTAGGCTACGGTTTGAATCATTGCAGATGAATGCTGAAATATTTTTTGTTTGTTAGATGATCTACTGGTGAAATCATCAGATTTCGATTAAAGACGCTTACGTTTTGCCGCGACAATTTGTGATTGACGCATACGGAAGCCTGCTTTTTGTTTTTCTGAAGTTTTATCGATACAGTATTTACATGAAACGCCATGTTCATAACTGGTTAATTCAACTTCTTCTGGGAGTAATGGCCATCCACAAGCATGGCATTTGGTATTTAGACCTTCTTCGACGCCATGTGTAACCGCTGTACGTCCATCAAAAACAAAGCATTCACCTTCCCACATACTTTCTTCAGCAGGGGTTTCTTCGAGGTATTTTAAAATACCACCTTTCAAGTGATAAACCTCATTGAAGCCTTCTTGAAGTAACAATGATGTTGATTTCTCACAACGAATACCACCAGTACAGAACATCGCAATTTTTTTGTCTTTGTGTTGCTCTAGGTTTTGTTTTACGTATTCTGGAAATTCACGGAAGGTTTCTGTTTTAGGATCAATTGCCCCTTTAAACGTACCTGCTTTGTATTCGTAGTCATTACGTGTATCGATCAAAATCACGTCATCACGTGCAATCAGTTCGTTCCATTCTTTCGGGTCTAGATAATGTCCAACCAGATCACGTGGTTTGACTTCAACACCTAAGGTTACAATTTCACTTTTCAGTTTAATTTTCATTTTACGGAAAGGTTTATCATCACTATGCGATTCTTTATATTCCATCGCATTGAAACCTTCAGCTAAAAGAAATTGGTGAATTATATCAATTGCTTGTCTGTCACCAGCAACTGTACCGTTAATGCCTTCACCTGCTACAATTAGAGTCCCACAAAGGTTGATGGTTTTTACCAAGTCTAGAAGACGTTGTTGAAGATCGCTAGGATCTTGAACTTCTTTGAATTGATAAAGCGCTGCAACAACCCAACCAGAGGTCGCTTGCTGTTCTACAGGTGCAAGCTGTTCTACAGTAGCGTTCATGGAAAACTCCAAATGTATAAGAATAGGATAAAATTTTAAGGCGCATATTTTAGCGCGATTTATTGGAATATGCGAGAAATCCATACATATTGTAGTGATTTTTTAAGGCAGACAAATTTTATGGTTTTAAATACTAAATCTAGTACTTTAATCTTTTTTATATACCATATATAGTGTGGCTGAATTAAGTTTTAGCATTAAAAATGTGTGTCTGATTGCTTGTTTGAGGATATTATTTTGAATAGCCAACGTCGTATCCCTTCATTAACGCCTTGTGCAGGTCGTTGTTCTACTGTATTTGGTGATTCAGTTTGTCGTGGTTGTCGTCGTTTTAACCATGAAGTGATTCAGTGGAATACCTATTCAGCTGAGCAGCGACTGGCTGTGTGGATGCGTTTAGATGCACAACTGGATCAGATTCTTGTACCCTTATTACCTTTGGCTGATTTAAAACATGTTGAAGGTTTTATCCATAGCAAACGTGTACGTGTTTTGGACTCAGCCTCAAAAGGCAGAAAGTATTATCATGCGCTTAAAATCTGTGAAAAGAATCGAAATTTAGCCCATGATAGTGGGTTAGGTATTGACTCAAAACAAGTTAAACCTTTATGGGATGAGTTTGAACGTAGAGTTTTGGCACTAGCAAATGCCAGTTATGATTTTGCATGGTTAAGAGCAGATGGCATTCGACAAAGTATTCTACATTTAGAAGAAAGTCACTAGACAAAAGTACAGTTAAGTTATTTACTTGAATTTAATTATATTTATATATCAATGATTTAAATTCGGGTCAGTACATATTGTCAGATCGTGAGTTTGTTGGGTTTTATTTGTAATGTTAAGCATTTAAAGTAGTTGTGCTGAATAGAAGATAGGATTGTAGGACTGAATTTAAAAATATCTTTGAAATGGTTATTTAAATTTATATATAATGTGACTTATATCAAATAAATATTCGTAAAAAGAGAATGATGATGATTGAAATGAAAGAATTAGAAGTAATTAAACAATTAACAGCTGAAGAAAAGTACACATTTTTTATCGAACAAGTTATAGAAAATGGTGAAATTTGGGGATTATGTGGTGAGGGCTGGGCTTCATTTTTAGATGATACACAAGGTCTTCAAGCCTTTCCTGTTTGGTCAGATAAAGCTTTTGCTGAGTTAAATGCTGTTGGACAATGGGAAAATTTCAAAGCAACGCCATTTACCGTGCAACAGTTAATCAGCGAACTTGCACCTGAATTAACTCAAGCAAATATCCAACTTTCCGTGTTTAAGTTTCCGCAAGATTCAGGGCATTTAATTGCAGCTGAAGAAGTTTCCAATACATTACAGAATAAATTAGCTTCTTGATTTGAATGATCTTAAGGTAAACAACTTGTTTGAGCCTTTTTATATTCTCCTCCTTGTGAAGCTTTACTTGTCACTATGATCAAAAGGGCAATGAGCAACATCGCTGTGCAAGGAATCTAAAATTATTTTAAATTTTCGATGGTTCTCTTTTTTTGTTGCTTCATATATGGCTGAAGGTTGGGGAGATTCTTTGATGGTTAACAACTAAATGATGTTTACCTGATCAACACCAGTCAAAGGTATGGGGGAATTTTGGATCAGCTGCATGATCATGTTTTTTTGTTGTTGGGCAATTTCTGGATGAAACCCTTCAACTAAAAATCTACTGATTAGACCTTCAATCAAATTATAAAAAAGATCGGCGATGCATTGATCTTGATTGATTTGAACAGCGTAATGATGAATCAATTGCCGTAACCAAATTTTATGTGCAATGGAAATTTTTGTAATTTCAATATCTTCTGCGGTAGATTCTGCAACAGCACGGACGAATAGACAGCCTTTAAAATGATCTTGCTGAAACCAAAGCATATGCCAATCATAAATCTGTTCAAGTGCATCTATTCCTTGGGCATCTGCGACATATTCCATCAAGCTTTGTCTAAATCGTAAATCACGTTGTTTTAAAACTTCCTCAACCAGCTGATGTTTATTTTTGAAATACGTATACATCGTTGTTTTAGAGCAACCTGACTCATCGCGGATCAAATCTACACCGACACTGGTAAAACTATTCTTATTAAAAAGTTCTTCCGCAGTTGTCAAAATTTTTATCGCTGATTTAGACATTGCTTGATTCTCAACATTGATTATTGTAAATAGTACAGATCTGTACTATTTTAATTTTAGCGCGCTAAACCCAATAAATCAATCGAGAGGGCATCTTTATGTCAATATTTGCTGGAAAGGAAAAACTCGCACCAAGAGCGAGAAATCAGGAGATTATTAGAAGTTTTATTGGAGGTACGCTGAGTATTTTTATTTTATTAATATTGAGTAAGTTATCGCATAATTTATGGATTATGGCGCCGTTTGGTGCAAGCTGTGTGATTTTATATGCCGTTTCGCAATCTCCATTGGCACAGCCGAGAAATGTGATTCTTGGTCATTTTATTTCAGCTTTGGTGGGAATATGTCTATTGAAATGGTTTGGTAGTCATATTTTGAGTATTGCTGTTTCAGTGGGCTTAGCTATCGCATTGATGATGTATTTCCGTTGTGTACATCCACCTGCTGGGGCAAATCCCTTAGTGATTTTATTGACTGCGAATACAATTCATTATGATTGGACATTTTTACTATTTCCGGTGCTTACAGGATCGATTGCTTTAGTGATGGTGGCGTATTGGGTGAATAATGTGAAGGCTGCGCAAAAATGGCCAAATTACGGTTTGGCATTGTGGCGCAGTAAAAATTAAAAAACGCCAGTTCAGTGGTCTGAACTGGCGTTAATTAGACTTCGAATAAAATGAATCAGATATTGTGTTTTAGACGATATTGTGCAATTTCTTCAATAGTGATTAAGGTTAAATGATGGGTTTGTGCATATGCTAAAACTTGTATGCCCGAAGCCATTGTTCCATCAAGATTAGTCACTTCACATAAAACACCAGCGGGTTTTAAACCTGCCATACGTGCCAAATCTATAGAACCTTCTGTATGACCACGACGGGTGAGTACACCACCATCTCGCCCACGGAGTGGAAAGACATGACCAGGGCGATTGAGGTCGCTCGCTACAGCCCCATCTTTAATGGCTGTGTGAATGGTTGTTGTTCGATCTTTTGCAGATACGCCAGTGGTTACGCCTTCTGCAGCCTCGATCGTCACTGTAAATGCAGTTTTAAATTGGCTAGAGTTGTCATTCACCATCGGGGGCAGTTCTAAATGATCTGCAAGTTCAGCACTGAGTGTTAAACAAACAATACCTGAACCATCACGAATCATTCGTGCCATCGTTTCGACATTTAAAGTTTCTGCGGCAACAATCAAATCAGCTTCATTTTCACGATCAAAATCGTCCATGACCAAAACAGGTTTGCCTTGGCGCATATCTTCTAAAGCTTGTTCGATACGTTGATCCGCAGGGGAAAGGGTAGAAAAGAAAATTTCGGGTTGAATTAAACTAGACATTGAAACGCTCTCGTAAAAAATTATACGGTTGAACATTTCAGGACATGAGAAATAGTGGCGTTACAAAACCATTTCCAAAATAATCATTTTGGAAATCTTTAGCTGTGACGTCGTCTTCTTTCATCCGGACTATACCGTCGGCTTTGGCATTTCACCAAATCTGCTGATTGAAAATCTTTCGAAACTCAATAAGCTCGTGGGCTGTTGGTGCGTGATTTAAAGAATTAAAAATCAGACCAATTTACCACCGGTGGGGAATTACACCCCGCCCTGAAGCGATGTCATATGATTATAGTCCTAAATAATCAGAAAAGTAGTCTGTTTTATAGAATGATCAGTTTTATGTATAGAACAATTTTTGCTAAAGACTTGCCAAATAGAAACAATATCTTTTATTGATCTGACTTATTATGAGTTCAGTTGTCAGTATTTATCTTGTTATAAGGGACAAAATTAGAAACGATCTGTCCATGATATTGTCAAGGACTCGTATACTGAAATAAAAACAAGAGAGGAATGAAGATTGATAAAAATACCCGCACAGTACTATTCTTGGAATGCAGAATTATTCATCAAACATTTACAGGTTTTTGGTTTTACATTACTTGCTGTCAGCATGTTGTATTTAGTTGCTGCCAACTGGTTTATGTTGCCGCAAACCGTTCAACTTGGTATTCCTCAGGTTTTATTATTGCTGAGTGCAATTTGTAGTTTGCTGGTCGTAAAGCATGATTTCTTAGTGCAATGTTTACATACCATATGTGGTTTGATGATTGGTTTAAGCCTAGCTGTGATTGGGCAAATTTACCAAACAGGTGCAGACAGTTATTTATTATTTCTAATTTGGTCTGTTTTGCTGTTACCGTGGCTATATCGTCACAATATTGGGATTTTTCTTTTATTGTGCATTGTCAGTCAGATTGCACTTTTCCTGTTTTTTAAACAAACCTTTTGGGGTGATCAATATCCTGAATTATTTTTAGTTTGTATTCACCTGTTTGCACTTATTCAATTCTATTTTTGCATCCAATATTATCCTAAATTACGTTACTTATTTTTAGTGTGGTTTGCCATACTTTCTATTTGGCATATGGTGAGGTTTTTATACGATGGTCAAGGCATTCTTTATTTTATTTGCTCTTTTTTATTACTCGGTATTTCACTGAGTTACTATTATAAAAATAAAGATACCCTATGTAGTGCTTTATCCGCAGTTGCTTTGGGGGTTACATTTACCTTAATTATTGTGAAATCTGTAGGTTCATTGTTTAAAAATAATGAAATATTAGAATTATTTTTTATCGCACTGATTGTTTTTGTATGGTTTGCCTTAATTACGTATTTGTTGATCAAATTTATTCCACACAGTCGATTTAATGCGATCCCATTGGCTGTTGGCGCTTGGATTTCAGGGGCTTTTTTTGCATCGCTCATGCTGACATTTTGGGGTAATTTTTCGTTGATTATGGGCGTAGTTTTCGTAATTATTGCTGCCTATGTTTTAAAATTTAAACGCTCAGATCAAATGCAGTATAGTTTATTCTTAAGACAACTTGCCTACTGTATATGGATTGCGGGGCAAATTGCCGTAATTTTCCATACTGTTGATTTAATGGATCAAATTTTTCCTATTATATTATTTCAATTGGGAATGCTGATTTTAAGCTATTTTTTACGATTACACTGGTTTTTTGTCTTTATTCAAATTCTGGGGCTATATGCAACAGGTTTTGTTCATATTTTAGGTATCCATTCATATTGGAGTCGGACAAGTTTTATTGAAAACTTTGTCTATTTAGTGCTTTGGAATTATGTCTTCTATTTTTTAATCCTTGCGATTAAATTGATTAAGCCTGATGAATATCAACGTAGTTTATTGCTTGCTGTTCTAGTGGTTATTTTATATTCAATGGGGCTTTATACCTTATTGGGCAAATACGAACTAGTAAGAATAGAGCATATTGCTATATTCACCTATGGTTTACCTATATTGTGGTTCATTCTTTTTATTTTTTTACATATCCAAAACCAGTTCAATATATTGGCTAAATTGATTCTAGCTACTTTTGCCGCTTTACTCATTTTTTACGGTTATTTCGATATTTTTATTTGTTTAGCAGTTATTTCTTGGGCATTACAGCGGCAAGACAAGCTTATATATGCTTTTGCACTTATTAGCTTCAGCTTAATTTTATGGTTTATATATTATTCATTAGATGTCTCATTCCTGATGAAAAGCTTCAGCATTTTTATATCTGGAATCATGTTATTGCTACTGACGTTTAGCTTGAGTAAATTTAAAAATAAGCAGGAGTTCAGCACATGAAGAAGATGATTCCGCTTTGTTTAGCATTATCCTGCATGCTTATTTTTTTAGGCATGATTTTTAGAAATGAACTGCACTTCAAAAACAGCGAAAGTATTTATGTGCGTTTGCAACCTGTAGATCCACGTTCGATTCTTCAGGGAGATTATATGGCGCTGTACTATCAATTGTATTTTGCCCCGCAAAATTCGACTCTCGACAAGACCAATCAACCCAATATCAATTCAGAAGATCATATTTTTTCAGGCTTGTATTTTGATGAAATCATCAAAAATAAGTCTTCAATCGTTGCTTATGTTGAATTAGATGCGCAAAGGCGAGTGATTCATACTCATTTTGAGTTACCTCAGAAGGTTCGTACTTACCGATTGATCTTGCAAAACCCAAATAATCGTCACAGTATGCTCTATCCTGCATCGAAAAGTTTTTTATTTGCAGAAGGTTTAGCAGATTGTTATCAACAAGCCAAATATGCTGAATTTAAGGTTGATGAACAGGGGAATGCGATACTCACCGCATTGAAAGGTGATCAGCTACAAGATTTAGGCTGTGAAGCGAAACGTGATTGGTTTGAAAGCTTTCATTCTACAAATAAAAACGCTTAAACGTTATTTCAAAAATTTATTGTTATAAAAAAATCCGCATTAAGCGGATTTTTTGTGACTGTACAATCTACAATTTAAGCAACTTGAACAGGAATACAGTTTGCAGTGTGATTCACTGTATTGTTCGGGTTTGCATATACCAAACGTGGTTTATGTGCATCAGCTTCAGCATTGCTGAAATCGCCAAATGTCGCAATAATCAATAAATCGCCGACATCCGCTTGATGTGCAGCACCACCATTGACAGAAATGATGCCAGAACCTTCTTCGCCACGAATTGCATAAGTTGTGAAGCGCTTACCATTTGTCACGTTCCAAATGTGAATTTCTTCATATTCGCGGATACCAGCTAAATCCAAAAGAGTACCGTCAATTGCACAAGAACCTTCATAATGTAATTCTGCTTGCGTAACAACACAACGGTGGATTTTTGCTTTTAATAAACGAGATAGCATGATTAGCGTCTCCAGAGTAGCCCTTACAATTGTTATATGGTGTTTATCTAACAATTTTCAATAAGGAGGATGCATTAGAAAGCGCATTTTGCTCTTAAAAATGTATCATGGCAAGGAAAATTGTTTAACAAAGAATATTTTTTACGGATCAAAATTAAGGCTTATAAGCATTGATTTGATTCATTGCTTGTTGAATCTCGCCATTAATCAATAATTTTGTTCTACCCAAAGCATGATGTATTGCATCATCCATCAATTTTTGTTCACTGCTTGGCGCTTTACCTAAAACATGTCCAGAAACTTTTTCTTTCGCGCCTGGATGCCCTATGCCTATGCGTAAGCGGTGAAAATTAGAACCGATATGCGGGACAATGTCACGTAGACCATTGTGACCACCATGTCCACCACCTGTTTTCAGACGAATAACACCTGGATCCATATCCAGTTCGTCATGGGCAATGAGCATTTCTTCAGGTTTAATTTGATAGAATTTGGCAAAAGGTACAACACTTTGACCAGAAAGGTTCATGAAGGTTGTCGGTAACAACAGACGAACGTCTTGACCTTCAATATTACCACGACCACTGATTCCTTTATATTTTGAATCAGTTTTTAAATGAATGCCATATTGCTCTGCAAGGCGTTCTACGAACCAAAAGCCTGCATTATGGCGGGTTTGGGCATATTCCGAACCGGGATTACCCAAACCAATAATCAGTGAAAGTTTACTCACTCATTTACACCATTAAACACTTATGCGCGTTTGAAGTCAGCGTGCAATGGTGTGTTTTTAGCTGGGTGACGTTGTAAAGCTTGGATTTTAACGCTTTCAACTTTACCGTCGATGTTTACTTCAATTACTTCTTCAAAGAAAGCATTGCTTTCTAAAGCTTTAACAAGTTCACGAAGCTCTAAAGTTACAGCTACAGGCTCAGCAGCACCACCATAGATGATTGCTGGAACTTTATTTTGCAGACGAAGGCGGCGGCTCGAACCTTTCCCTTGAACTGCTTCTTCACGTGCTACTGCATTTAATACGAAGTTTGCCATGATGACATTTCCTCATTGAGTTTAATTAAACTGAACTTTCGACCAGTCCAGTGATAGAAAGCCCCACCAAAGGGTAGGGCTTTGAAAATTTGCGCTATTATAGATAAGAATCGAACATCGCGCTAATAGATTCTTCGTTGTTAATACGACGAATTGTTTCTGCAACCATACTTGCTACAGAAACTTGGCGAATCTTACCAAGTTTTAAAGCTTCATCTGATAATGGGATGGTGTCAGTGACAACCAACTCATCAATGACAGATTTGCTTAAATTTTCAAGCGCTTTACCTGAAAGTACTGGGTGTGTTGCATAAGCAACAACTTTGCGAGCACCGAAAGTTTTCAATGCATCAGCAGCTTTACACAAAGTACCTGCAGTATCCACCATGTCATCAACAATGACACAGTCACGATCACGTACATCACCAATCAAATGCATCACTTGTGATTCATTCGCTTTTTGACGGCGTTTATCAATAATTGCAAGATCGATATCACCCATCTGTTTTGCAACAGCACGTGCACGAACTACACCGCCAACGTCAGGTGAAACCACCATCAGGTTGTGATGTTGTTGTTGACGCAAGTCAGCAAGTAAAGCAGGTGTACCGTAGATGTTATCTACAGGAATATCGAAGAAGCCTTGGATTTGGTCTGCATGCAAGTCGATCATGACAACACGGTCAATCCCAACAGTTGTTAGCATGTCTGCAACAACTTTAGCTGTGATTGGAACACGAGTTGAACGAGGACGACGGTCTTGGCGTGCATAACCGAAGTAAGGAATCACAGCTGTAATACGACCCGCACTTGCACGACGCAAAGCGTCTGCCATAACTAAGATTTCCATCAGGTTATCATTCGTTGGGGCACAAGTCGGTTGTACGATAAATACGTCTTTACCACGCACGTTTTCAGTAATTTCGACAGTGATTTCACCATCAGAAAATTTACCTACAGCAGCAGCACCCAATGGGATGTGCAAATGGCTAACGACTTTTTGGGCGAATTGTGGATGTGCAGTTCCACTAAAAACGACAAGATTGGGCATGAAGCACCCTTGGCGGTTGGCAAATTTGAAATTAGATGGCAGGGGCGGCTGGATTCGAACCAACGGATGCCGAGATCAAAACCCGGTGCCTTACCACTTGGCGACGCCCCTAATGCGGCAGAACTTTAATATTTTTACTGTTATCTGTCAAGGTTTTTAATAAAAAACCAAGTTAGAATAACCAATAAATTGTTCTGTCTTTTGAACTTGAAAATGGCAGGGGCGGCTGGATTCGAACCAACGGATGCCGAGATCAAAACCCGGTGCCTTACCACTTGGCGACGCCCCTAAATTTGATGTTGTATTTAATGGCAGGGGCGGCTGGATTCGAACCAACGGATGCCGAGATCAAAACCCGGTGCCTTACCACTTGGCGACGCCCCTAAAATACAACGATCTACAGATGAAAATGATGGCAGGGGCGGCTGGATTCGAACCAACGGATGCCGAGATCAAAACCCGGTGCCTTACCACTTGGCGACGCCCCTATCATTACACTTTAAAATGAATGAGTGGTGATTCATTCAAACTACTGACCATGTAGGCTTTGCAGGGTGAATGATTTAAAATATCATCAATCTTCATTTGTTCAGTGATTTCAACAAAAACACAAGCACCTGTACCTGTAAGCTTTGCTTTACCGAACTGATCTAAGTATTGCATGGCTTCATCGACTTCCGGATATAAACTTCTTGCCAGCGGCTCAAAGTTATTTCCAAAATTAGATGGCTTTAGCTGATAGGCGCAAAATTTAGTAGGCTTCGTATCTCTTGTCAATGTTTTTTGCGAAAAAAGTAGCTGAGTGCTGATAAAACAGTCAGGTTTTAACACAATGTATTGTTTTTGATCTAAGTCTATGAATGTTAAGTGTTCGCCAATCCCTTCTGCCCATGCATTACGACCATGAACAAAAATAGGGACATCTGCACCTAACTTTACGCCAAGTTCAGCCAGTTGATCAGTATTTAAACCACATTGCCAAAGTTGATTAACAACAATCAGGGTCGTTGCAGCATTGGATGACCCCCCTCCTAAGCCTGCACCCATTGGAATATTTTTTTCAATGCGCACATTTAACCCTGAAATATTTTTCGCATAAGGTTTTAAGATGTGAATGGCTTTGTAGATTAAATTCTGTTCTTGATCAACTTCATTTAAGCCTTCAATGTGAATAGCAGAATCATCCGTTTGAGTGAATTCAAGCCAATCAAACAAATCAATCAGTTGAAAAATGCTTTGCAATTCATGGTAGCCATTTTCACGACGGCCTGTGATGTGCAAAAATAGATTCAATTTAGCAGGCGAGGGAACTCGAATCATAGTCTTGAGAACTTAAATAAATTAACGATTTTGAATAACCATTGTAATACGGTTTTCCTGATCTGCTTCAAGTTGTTGTTTTAAAATCAACTTGTTGGGTAATTTAGCTTGATCATTATAACTCAAATCAACAGCCCAACCATCTTCAATAATTTTGGAAATTCGTTGTGTATCATCTCGAAGGATTTGTGCATTTTCAGTCGCAGGTACGGCTTGAACCCAGCTGACAATATGCGTGATTGGTGCAACCCAACCTGTTGCTTTTTCTAAAAGTTGTTCAGGGCTTGTTGCTGAAATTAAGCCCGTCTTTGAACTATTCAGCGTCACTTCGCCTGATTTACCTTCAATAATGGTTTTACCAATACCTAAAATACCATTCAATTGAATATTAAAATCTTGTTGATCTTGTACCCATGTATAAAATGCGCTACCAGATTGCTTAGGTGTTTTTACGCCAATTTTCCCTTCTAAATTAAATTGGTTTGTGGGTTTTTCTATTGCAATATCAGCTGTCGCAGTATTTGGTGCTTCTAAGGTTGGTGTCGTTTGTGTGGGTTTGACCACGTGTTGACAACCTGTAAAAACGAGACTGCTGATTGCGATAAAGGGAAAAGCAATATGTTTGAAATTGCGCATAAAGGGTCATTAACTCTTTTTAATATGTTGCGGTAATATTAATGAATCTAATTGATTTAATTGAGGATCATTTGGATGATTTTGTTTGAGTTGTTGTAACACTTCATTAAATTGCGCTAAAGAACCTTGCATGTACAACGATTTTGCGTATCGCACACCAATATTAATGCTATGACTCAAATGATAAGCTTTGGCTAAGATTTGCGAAGATGTTTCAAAGTCATTTTGTAAAAATGTGATGTAGCCGAGCGTATCTAAAATCGAAGCTTGTTCGGGTGCAAATTCTAAAGCATGCTCTGCATAAGATCTTGCTTCATTTAGGCGTCGGTTTTGTAACGCCAATGTATAAGCGTATGCATTCAAATACGTTGGACTATTGGGTTCCAAAATTAACAATTGTTTTAAGGCTTTGTCTAAGCGATCACGATCTTCAAAAGGATCTAAGAGCAATACTTCTGAATATAAAATTTCAGGATCATCAGGCAGGTTTTTCACAGCCTCATTCAATAGTCGTAAAGCGGCTGTTTTATTGCCCATACGTTTTAAAATTTCAGCTTGAGCTTGATATAAAAAACTTGCATGTTGCGGATAATTCACACGTTCTTGAGTTAAAAAACGCAATGCATCGTTCATTTTACCTTGATGTTCATAAATCGAAATCAAGTTACGGCGTGATACGGTATATAAATTACCGTCGACTAAGCGATAGTAAGCTTTTGCAGTTTCTTCATTTTGTTTTTTCACTGCATTTACAGCGAGATAGAAATAGGCCTCATTTTGATAACGAGAGGAATAGCGTAACTCAACCAAATATTGTTCAGCTTGATCAAGTTTTTTTAAGTCAATTGCAGTTAATCCTGCAATAAACAGGGCTTCTTCCGCATCAGGCCAATTTTCAATAATTTTTTCCAGCTTGCTTAAAGCCAACTCATCCTGTTGTATTTTGATGAGATATTTCACTTCAGCCAAACGAATATCGAGATTATATTTGTTCTTTTTACTGCTACGTTCGTACCAATTTAAGGTCGCTTCTTGATCGCCTAAAGCTTCAAGTAAATTGGCTTTCATGAGGATGAAGCCAGTAACTTTAGGGCGTTTACGCAAGGCTTTATTGACTGTTTTTAAAGCCTGTTCAATTTCATTGTTTTGCGCTTCTAAACCTGCGATTAGAATTAAAACTGAGGGATTGTCTTTTTCTTTACTGGCTCTCAATGTATTGAGCAAGTTTTGACGATCTTCTTCAGACTCAGGTGAAATACCTTCTAAAATCTTTTCAAGATCAGCATTTTGGTCAATATTTAAAATACTATCTAATGTTTCCGCAGCCAATTCATATTCATGTGATTTAAGCGCAATATGCGCTAAATAAAATTTTGCTGGGACATCCTCAGGTTCTTGCACCACCCAGTGTGTGGCAATATCCAAAGCTGCCTGTAAATCATTTTGTTCAATTGCAACATTCAGCGCACGTTGTTTAATCGTGGTTGAGTTGCTGCGAATCGCAAGGACAGTGTAGTTGTGTAATGCGGTTGCACGATCATGATAAGCCAGTGAAAATTCAGCAATAATGCTTTGTTTTAATGCATTGGTATTATATTTTGTATGATAATATTCTCCAGATGCTCTAATATGAGCACTAGAAGCCATGCTACCTACAAGTAAGAATGTGGTAGAATATTGCTTAATTGTCGAGCCGCTTAAGCGGTTGTTTATTTGACGCAATTTTTTTCCGAATCCAAGTAATGCTTTCTATGACACCGTTATTGCACAATAGCATAAATTTAGCGAAATGATGATCTGATATGTCTTTCTTTGCATTGGGTGTCAACCATCAAACAGCTTCTGTTGAGTTGCGAGAACATGTTGCTTTTAATCCAGAGCGATTGAAAGATTTACTTGCACAACAAAGTAATCAACAAAATTTAAACGACATGGTGGTGGTTTCTACCTGTAATCGTACCGAAGTTTATGCCATGGCTGAAAATGCTGATATGGTATTGCATTGGCTCGCCGAAACCAACGGTATTGATGTAAAGCAATTGTCAAATCATGTATATCGTTATGAAAATACAGATGCGATTTCACATCTTATGCGCGTGGCGAGTGGTTTAGATTCACTGATGTTAGGTGAGCCTCAAATTCTCGGACAAGTCAAAACTGCCTTGGCTTTAGCCAAAGATGCTGACATTGTTTCTCAGAATTTAAGTCAAATTTTTGAATATGCATTTTACGCAGCCAAACGTGTGCGCTCTGAAA
Organism: Acinetobacter rongchengensis; assembly: GCF_003611475.1. Lineage (GTDB taxonomy): Bacteria > Pseudomonadota > Gammaproteobacteria > Pseudomonadales > Moraxellaceae > Acinetobacter > Acinetobacter rongchengensis. Next base: position 82,539 of record NZ_RAXT01000007.1, read on the forward strand.
CAGCAGTGGGTAGCCATGCGGTTTCAATGGGTTATGCCGTTGCTCAGCTTGCGCTACAAGTCTTTAGTAAACCTAGCCAACTGACTGTTATGGTGGTTGCTGCAGGTGAAATGAACAGTTTGGTTGCTAAGCATTTGGCAGAAATGGGCGTTGCGAAGATTCTAATTTGTAATCGAAGTGTTGAACGTGCTGAACATTTGGCGCAAGAAATTGCACATCGTGTTGAAGTTGAAATTATTCCATTCGCAGAACTTGCTGAAAATTTATATCGTGCTGATGTGATTTCAAGCTGTACAGGCAGTTTGCATCAAGTGATTGCTTATCAAGATGTTAAAGCTGCATTAAAAAAGCGTCGTTATCAACAGATGCTCATGGTCGATTTGGCAGTACCTCGGGATATTGATCCAAAAGTTGAAAGTTTGGATGGGGTGTATCTGTACGGTGTTGATGATTTACAAAGTGTGATTGATGAAAATTTAGCACATCGTCGTCAAGCTGCTGTTGAAGCTGAAGTCATGGTCAATCAATTGGTTACGCAATTGATTACCCATCAAAGAATTCACCAAGCAGGCAGCACAATTCAGCAATTTAGAGAGCATGGCGAAATACAAAGTCAGCATGAACTGGCTGATGCTTTGGAGCGGATTCAAGCAGGTGAAGATGCTCAGCATGTTTTGGAAGACTTTTCACATCGTTTGACGCAAAAATTATTACATCCGACGTCCATTATTTTACGTCAAGCTGCTCAAGAAGATGATCCTTCACATTTTGAATGGCTTAAAGAAAAAATTCAGGATATTTTTGAACAAGAAAGAAAGCCAAAGAATTTAAAATAATATTTTAAGTCTTTATGATTAAAGTCTCTATGGGAGGCACGGTTAATCTGTAAAACTTCTATTCTTCAAATAATAACCGTCTCATCTTTATCGTAAAAGTTTAAAAAAGCACATTAGTTATGCACGAGTTTTAAACTGATCTGTCGAGTAAGTTCATTGAGTTGCTTACGTAAATTACGTGATTCACTTAAAGAAATGGGTGATTTAAGTTTCTGTTTTAGATATTTTTCTTGAAGGGCTAATGAATAGTCAGAAGCCAATTTATCTGCCATTTCAGGTGCTTCGGTAAATGCCTGAATATTGGTACGTTGCATAATATCTGACAATTCTAAATGATAGGCACTGCATGCGCCTAAAATATAATAGGTCGCCAATTCCTGATCATCGGGTAATTCATCAAAAATACGATCAAATACCGCTAAAATTTGTGCCAATAACTCATTAGGATCGATAAAAGCGCGTAAAACTTCAAAATGGATATACAAAAAAGGGTGTTGCATTAAAATAGCGATTGCAAACTCTTCATTGCCCATATTTTGCTTAAAAGACAGCGTGGCATCCAAGCTGATTTGAGGTTGCCATTTTTTATTAAAGCCAAGTTTTTCCTTAAAAAATTGCCGCAATAAATAACGATATGAACCTTGTTTTGGCAGTAATTCAGTCAATTGATTCAGTTCAGCCATGACCTGACTTTTACCTTCAGGCGTAGCAATTTCGTAATTTTGACTGAGTAAGGCAAATACAAAATCTGACAATAATGGTGATTGTTGCCATAAGCGGTTGAATGTTTCTAAACCTTCTTTACGAATCAAAGAATCTGGATCATGTTCTTTAGGCAATACAAAGAATTTGAGTTCTCGTCCATCATTGAGTAACGGTAGGGCGATTTCTAAAGTGCGGCGAGCTGCCTTTTGACCCGCTGCATCACCGTCAAATGCAATGGTAATTTGACTATTCTGTTTAAACAGAATATTTAAATGATCTGCGTTACTGGCCGTTCCCAGTGTCGCCACAGCACCTGAAATACCGTTTTGCTGTAGGGCAATGACATCCATATATCCTTCAACCATGAGCCAATTTTGCGCTCGATCTTTACGACCTTCATACAGACCATAAAGCAGTTGGTTTTTATGAAAGACTTCAGAGTCAGGTGAGTTAATGTATTTAGGCTTTATTTCATCATTGAGCGCACGACCACCAAAACCGACGACACGACCTTTGCTGTCTCGAATCGGAAATATGACCCGATCTCTTAAAAGATCAAAATCACGACCACTATCGCTGGTGCGAATCAATCCGAGCAGTTTTAAGCCTTCAACGTCTTGTGGAAAGGCTTTTTCTAAATGTTGCCAATCTTCAGGTGCATAACCTAAACGCCAATATTGAATGGTTTCAGTGCTTAATCCACGGTGTCTAAAATACTGTTGAGCCGTTTTACTATTCGGCAGTTGGCGTTCATAAAATTGAGCAATATTTTCAAGTAAATCATATAGGTTGCCATCAATCGGTGCTTGATGAAAGCCTTCATCACCAAATTGAGCTGGATCAAAGTTGTCAAAGTCTGAATAATTTTGAAATGCTTCAAATGGGTCAATATCAATAGATGAAGCAGGTTCATGAGGGATTTGAGCAGCTTGTGAATCTGCTGTTTTTAGTTCAGTTTTTGGCTGTGGTTTTACGGCTTCACGCTTATAAGACAGTTTTTTATTGTCGTGATTATCTTTGGGAAGTTCCACACCTGTATGGCTTGATAACTCCTTCATCACATCGATAAAGTTACGATTATCAATATCCATAAGAAAGCGAATAGCATTACCATTGGCTTGGCAACCGAAGCAGTGGTAGTACTGCTTATCACGATAAACGTGAAAAGAAGGCGATTTTTCCTGATGAAAAGGACAGCATCCTGAATAGGTGCGACCTGTCTTTTTCAATTTCACACGTTGACCAATCAGCTCGACAATGTCGGTGCGATCGAGAATTTGATCAATAGTATGCTGAGGAATTGCCATAGAAAAGCCAAAATGAATACATAATTACAAAGGCAAAGTGTACCTTAGTTTGAAATTGAAAAATATCTATGCATAAAAAAGACGGGCAAAAACCCGTCTTAATCTGTCGTTCACTTACATATGATTATTTGCGTTGACCATCATATAAGCTTTCATCTGCACGTGCTGGCTCACTTGAAACTGGACGATTTGGACGATCCAATAAACCAAAAGTTACTTTATTTAACAGACTTGCTTCTTGTTCAGTGGTTGCCTGTGTAGGCGCTTCTTTGGCAATTTCTGCTTTATCACCACGGCCAAAAATACCTAAAGTAGCTCGGTTCACCCAGCTTGCTTCTCTACGTGCAGCACGTAGATTTACTTCACCATTGGATTTAACCAAATTAGGATAATTTTTCTTGAGTACTTCAATATATTGCTGAGAAGTAGCATTATCGCCCAGTTTGTCATAACCGTAAGCAATCGTTGCTAGAGCTTCAGGAATTTGAGGTGTTTGTGGGTAATGTTCTAAAACCCATTGAGAACGTTCAATCGCAGCCAAGTAAGCTTTACGTTGAATATTGAAACGCGCGGCATTCATTTCACTTTCAGCCAATTCCTGACCAATAAATTTCATTCGTTGCGCTGCATCTACAGAGTATTGGCTCGAAGGATAGCGACGAATCAAATCTACAAAGTTTTGATAAGCAACTTTTAAATAGCCTACATCACGATGTGCTTGTTTTAATGATGTATAACGTAATAAACCATCATAGTTTTGTTCCATATTGGCGACACCACGAACATAGTAGGCATAGTCCAAGTTTGGATGTTGAGGGTTTAAACGAATAAAACGATCAGCAAGTGCAATTGTGCCTTCATAATCTTTTTGCTTGAATTTTGTATAAATGAGTTCGAGTTGAGCTTGTTGTGCATATTGACCAGTCGGATAATAAGTATCAATCGCCTCTAAAGATTTTGCAGCGTCGCCATATTGTCCATTATCTAGGGATTTCATCGCTTTTTTGTAATAAATTTGCTCGCTAGATTGCGGTCCTGTATCCACAACATCTTTCTTAGGATTGCTGCTACAACCTACAAAAGCTGTTGCTAAGCCTACAGTTAAAGCAAGCATTGTGACTTTATAACGTGGTAGCGACATAAAAATTCCTCTGTTTATACGGGCAATAGGCTACAATTGCGCTATTAAACCACTTTTGTCCGAATGAGCAAATGACTTCAGCACACTCTTCTAATTCTAATCTCTCAGAAAATGATTTCAATTTACTTGAAGATTCTGAGGATGCAGATAATCATAATTCTGCGCCGACTGCAACACGTTTATCGTTGCAATTTCAACTGGATGACAGCTATTTAGGGCAACGTATAGATCAAGTTGCAGCAACAGTTTGGAATGAGTTTTCCCGTGAAAAACTTAAACAGTGGATGAAGGATGGCCATTTGTTGGTAAATGGTAACATTGTCAAACCCAAATATAAGTGTGAAGGCAATGAAATACTGACACTTGAAGTTGAACTTGAAACTCAAACTTCGGCACAACCTGAAAATATTCCTTTAGATATCATCTATGAAGATGCAGATATCATGGTGATTAATAAACCTGTTGGTATGGTTGTTCATCCAGGCGCGGGTAATCCGAATGGTACATTGGTCAATGCATTGCTTTATCATTATCCAAAATCAGCCGAGTTAACACGCGCAGGTTTAGTCCATCGTATCGATAAAGATACCAGTGGCTTATTGGTTGTTGCGAAGAATTTAGAAGCACAATTTTCACTTAGTAAGCAATTGGCCAAGAAAACGGTTTATCGGGTCTATGACTTGATTTGTTATGGAACGATGATTGCAGGCGGTAAAATTGATGAGCCAATTAAACGCCATCCTGTAGATCGTGTAAAAATGGCCATCTTACCGGGTGGCCGTGATGCGGTAACGCATTATAATGTTAAAGAACGTTTTCAACACTTTACTCGTGTTCAAGCACAGCTTGAAACTGGACGTACGCATCAAATTCGTGTTCATTTCACTTATATTGGGTTTCCTTTGGTGGGTGATCCTGTCTATGTGAGTCGTGTGAAAGTACCCGCTGGTGCTTCTGAAAAACTAGCCAGTGCTTTGCGTGGTTTTAAACGTCAAGCCTTACATGCATCAAAATTAGGTTTGATTCATCCGCAAACCAAGCAAGAAATGATGTTTGAAGCCCCATGGCCACAAGACTTTATTGAACTGTTGGATGTTTTACGTTCAGAAAATAAAGCCTATTAATTGAAAAAGTGAATTGAATAAAAGGATCACAAAGCACATGCAATTTGTTCAGGGATTACCACAAGGTGTATTTGTCGGACAGACACATATTCAGCATCCTAAAGCTTTGGCTTCGGAGCAATCTGAGCTTGATGGTTTTAATTTGGCATTGCATGTGAATGATGATCCGAAGCGTGTTCAAAGTCATCGTATGGCCTTATTAGATGAATTTGCAGAGTTCGGTGTCACTAAAATCACTTGGATGACGCAAACCCATAGTACAATCTGTCATACCGTCAACGAAGCAATGCATTTAGTAGCACTGGTTGGTGATGGTTTAGTGACACAAAAAAAAGGTCATGCGTTAATGATGATGACTGCGGATTGCTTACCTGTGGTTTTAGGCAATGCGGATGGTAGCGAAGTTGCCAATTTGCATGCAGGGTGGCGTGGTTTGGCAGGTGGTATTGTTGAAAATACCATTGCAGAAATGCGTTCAAAACCGACATGGGCATGGTTAGGCGCTGCAATTAGTCAGCCTTGTTTTGAGGTCGGGGCAGAAGTGAAAGATGCTTTTTGTTCAAAATATGCTGCATTAGCTACAGCTTTTCAAGCGGGTGAGCAAGAAGGTAAATATTATGCAGATCTGTATGCGATTGCACGTTTTATTCTAAATCAACATGGTGTAGCAACAGTTCTGGGTGGTGATCAATGTTCTTATCGTCAAGAACAAGATTACTATTCTTATCGACGTCATGCCAAAACAGGTCGTATGGCAACATTCGTGTTTATGTCTTGAAGCTGTTAAACTTGACTAAAATGGTTTGTTATTCGTCGCTATGTCTTTATCTTCTAAATCAATTGCAATTGTTTACCACAGCCCATATGGACATACCGCAAAGGTAGCTCAATATATTGCACAAGGTATAGGGCGGGTCGGTGCTAAGGTCCATACAATGAATGTTGAGCATGTAGATTGGGATGTATTAGACCAAGCTGATGCAATTATTTTTGGTTGTCCTACTTATATGGGCAGTCTAACTTCAGCATTGAAATTATTTATGGAACAGTCATCTAAGCGATGGTTAGCACGTGCTTGGCAAGGTAAGTTAGCTGCAGGTTTTACCAACGGGGGTGGTTTAAGCGGCGATAAACTGGCTGTACTTCAGCAAATCAATCTTTTTGCTATGCAACATGGTATGTTGTGGAGTGGTTTGCCATTGATGCCGACAGGACGTGGAATTGATGATTTAAATCGTATGTCGAGCTTTTTAGGGTTAATGACTCAATCCGATAATGCGCCTGTAGAGATCACACCGCCTAAAGGTGATTTGGAAACAGCGATCTGGTTTGGTGAATATACGGCATTGCAAGTCAATCGAATGAAGTAAGCTATTGTGTTCAATTGTAAAAAACCTCCAAGTGGAGGTTTTTTACATCGATTATTTTAAAGATTACTTATGCATAATACGTGCTTTATCACGTTGCCAATCACGGTCTTTTTCTGTTGCACGTTTATCATGTAACTGTTTACCTTTTACCAAGGCAATTTCAAGCTTAGCAAGCGGGCCTTTCCAATAACATGCTAAAGGAACACAGGTATAACCTTTTTGGTTAATTGCGCCCATTAACTTTTCAAGTTCACGGCGAGAGAGTAATAATTTACGCGTACGTGTTGCCTCTGGTACAACATGTGAAGAGGCAGAAAGTAGTGGTTGAATTTGAGCTCCAAACAGGAAAGCTTCATTATTTTTAAATGTAATATAGCTTTCAGTGATCGTCATACGCCCAGCACGTAACGATTTCACTTCCCAGCCTTGCAACGATAGACCAGCTTCAAATTTTTCTTCAATGAAATAATCGTGGCGTGCACGTTTATTTAGCGCAATTGTTCCACCATTATTTTTTTTAACAACAATGTTTTTCGACATAATACAAATATTCCAAGAATGGTCTTATTTTGCCTCAAACTTGAGTCAAGGTGAAGTCATTTCATCATTAAAAACCTGATTGTAAATGAGTTGGGGTTATTCGCTAATATTTCAGTTTTTGTTAAACTATGCGCTTACTTCATAAACTAGAGTATAAATGGATGTCTAAAACTCGTGTCATCTACCCGGGGACTTTTGATCCAATTACCAATGGTCATGTCGATTTAGTGGCTCGTGCCGCTAGAATGTTTGATGAGGTTGTAGTCGCAATTGCGATTGGACATCATAAAAACCCAGTCTTTAGTTTGGAAGAGCGTGTTGAATTAGCAAAAATTTCGCTCAAACATTTGCCGAATGTTGAATTTGTTGGCTTTGATGGACTATTGGTTAATTTTGCCCGTGAGCAAAATGCAACAGCCGTGTTGCGTGGTTTAAGAGCAGTTTCTGATTTTGAATACGAATTTCAGCTTGCCAATATGAATCGTCAATTAGACCAGCATTTTGAAACAGTATTTTTAACACCGTCAGAACAATTTTCATTTATTTCCTCAACCATGGTTCGGGAAATCGCACGATTAAAAGGTGATGTGACTAAATTTGTTCCACAATGTGTCGTGGAAGCCTTTGATCGTAAGCATCAACAAGGTTGGTAGCGTGTCTTTAATTATTACCGATGAATGCATCAATTGTGATGTGTGTGAGCCTGTATGCCCAAATGAAGCCATTTACATGGGGGAGGAGATTTATGAAATTAATCCAAACCTATGTACGGAATGTGTTGGGCATCATGATCAGCCACAGTGCTCTTTATTCTGTCCAGTCGATTGTATTCCGCTTGATCCTGACCATGTGGAAAGCCAAGATGAGTTGATGGAAAAGTATAAAAAACTGATTGCTCAAAAAAGCACAAGCAATTCGCAATAAAATTTGTTAGGATACGCCCCGAAGTGAGCTAGACGATCGCTGCTGTGGAAATCTCCGTGATTGAAGCAGGGGAGGAAAGTCCGGGCTTCAACGGGCAAGGTGCCAGGTAACGCCTGGGCGGTGTGAACCGACGGAAAGTGCAGCAGAGAGTAGACCGCCTTCAATATCGTTTCTTTTCGGAGAAATGGAAGGTAAGGGTGAAAGGGTGCGGTAAGAGCGCACCGCATGGCTGGTAACAGTTCATGGCATGGTAAACCCCACCGGAAGCAAGACCAAATAGGGATCCTTTAAGCATGGCCCATGCTGGATCCGGGTAGGTTGCTGGAGCGTATGAGTGATTGTACGCCTAGAGGAATGATCGTTCTCGACAGAACCCGGCTTATCGGCTCACTTCAACAAATTTTGATCAATTAAGCGCATTAAGTACTTGACGTACTAAAGATAACATCACATAATGCGCCCACAGTTTTTCGGCTATGTAGCTCAGTTGGTTAGAGCACCGCACTCATAATGCGGGGGTCACAAGTTCAAGTCTCGTCATAGCCACCATTTTTATAGACCACGTTCCAAAACGTGGTCTTTTTTTATCTATAAATCGATATTCACTCACACTTTCATTTGATTTGTCTCTTATTTATCTTCAAATTGATCTAAGCTCAGAAAAACTATTAAATTTATTGGTCTATGTTCAATGACTTGATCTTGCGTAACTTAAATTAAAACTGATTCATTGTTACAGTGAGGTTTTCTGTACCCTAGATTTGCATTTTAAATACCCATTAAAGCACTGTGAGTGTCTAGCTGTTCAGGTATTCCTTCATTTTGTGTGAGATATATTGGATTATTATAATAATATTCTAGGATTGTGTTGATGCATGATTCAGCAGATTCGACTGTAATTTGTTGAAATTTCAGTAGGAATTTTCTTGATAAAAAATCTATTCGATATTATTTTAGCTTATGTAGATGCTAAATTTTAGGCATAAAAAAACCAGCATATTGCTGGAATTTTTATTACACCATTTTAGATCTGTAAAATGGTGCCCGAGGCCAGACTCGAACTGGCACGCTTTGTGGGCGGGGGATTTTAAATCCCCTGTGTCTACCGATTTCACCACTCGGGCATGGACGCAATAATAAAGGAGAGATTTTCACTTGGCAAGGAGATTTAAGTCGATTTGCTTTCTTTTCAATCAATTCATGTGTTTATGTTTGAAAATAAGCCAATTTTTATTAAAAAATCTTTTTTGTCACGATTTTTTCATTTATTTGAGATCAAAGTGAAATCTAAACCTTCTAAATTAACTGGATAAAAAAACTTAGGGAAAATCAATGTCTAATTCAATTTCACGCCGTGCACTTATTCAAAGGTCATTAGCAGGTTTTGGGGCATTATCTTTACCAGTCGGGTTGACTGCATGTGGGGATGATAACGATAGTTCAATTAAACCAACAACAAAAGCAACATTTGTACATGGGGTGGCCAGCGGCGACCCACTTAAAGACAGAGTTATTCTGTGGACACGTATCACACCGCAAGATACATCGCTACGTCTAGAGGTTGTTTGGGAAATTGCGACAGATGATAAATTTACTCAAATCATCAATACAGGCAAGGTACAAACAGCTTCTGCACAAGATTTCACCATTAAAGTTGATGCTGATAAATTAAAGTCAGGACAAACTTATTTTTACCGTTTTAAATTTGGTTCAGTTACTTCACCTGTTGGACGTACCAAAACACTCCCTGAAACCACCAATTTGGTTCAATTCGCAGTATGTTCATGTGCAAATTATCCTGCGGGTTATTTCCATGTCTATAAAGAAATGGCAAAACAAGAGCTTGACGCGATTATTCATTTGGGTGACTACATTTATGAATATGGGCAAGGGGGGTATGCCACAGCAGATGCAGCAAAGCTAGGTCGTACTTTTGCAGCGGGTAATGAAAATGAAATCATCAAATTGGATGATTATCGTAAACGTTATGCTTTGTACCGTATGGATGTAGACTTACAAGCTGCACATCAGCGCCATCCATTTATTGTGATTTGGGATGACCATGAGTTAGCCAACGATGCATGGAAAGATGGGGCTGGAAATCATCAAAGTAGTGAAGGTGCTTTTTTAGATCGTAAATTAGCAGCATTACAAGCTTATTTTGAATGGATGCCAATTCGCCCAGTATCTGAAACGGATCATCTGAATATTTATCGTCAATTTGATTTTGGAACATTGGTGCAGTTAACCATGCTTGATACACGTATTTTGGCACGTGATAAGCAACTGGATTACGTGGACTATATGACGGCTTCTGGTATGGATCTAGCGCGTTTCCAAGCGGATCTAGCCAGTACCACGCGTACGTTAGTCGGCTATACACAACGAGATTGGCTACAAAAGAAATTAGCGCAATCTACAGCAAGATGGAATGTGCTTGGACAGCAAGTGTTAATGTCTAAAATGTTGATTCCTGCTGAATTGTTATTGCCACTTTCTGCAATTACCAGCGGTAATGTTACACCTGAAATTTTGGCTCAAATGAATCAACAAATTACTGAATTGGTGACATTGAAGATGCGTTTGCAAGCGGGTGATCCAAGTTTAACCGCTGCGGAAAAAGCGCGAGTAACGACAGTTGCACCTTATAACCTTGATGCATGGGATGGTTATTATGTGGAACGTGAAATCTTATACGGCACTTTAAAAGCACTGAATAAAAAAGTCGTTGTACTTGCAGGGGATACGCATAATGCGTGGTCTTCGAACTTACATTCGCAGGCAGGTGACTTTGTTGGTGTGGAATTGGCAACCAGTTCAGTGTCTTCACCTGGTTTAGAAGAGTATTTGAATATTCCTATGGCTCAATTACAGCAATTTGAAATGGCATTTACCACTTTAATTGATGAATTGAACTACGCTAATTTAAATCAACGTGGTTATTTAAAAGTTAGTTTTACTGCACAGCAAGTTCAAGCTGATTGGGTCTTTATGAGTACCATTAAAGACAAGAGCTATGTTGTTGATGCGGTTCGTGGACATCAATTGGTATTGAATAGTGCTTTGGTGGATGTGAAATCTATTCAGAAAAGCGCATAAGTTTCTTTAAACGTGATAGATATAAAAAACCAAGCATGATTTGCTTGGTTTTTTCTTTATGATATTCGTATGTTAAATCACATCAAACTGTCCATATATGCATCTAAATCTATGTATTTGTAGGTCATACACATTTCATTTTCATACTTTAAAAGTTGTAAATGAAGCTCTAAATATTGAGTTAATTTCTGTTGTTGGACTTTAAATTTTCTAGAATTTTTAGAATAAAACTTCATCTTGGTTCTTGCTTTAATGGCTTGTTTATAAGCCCAAAAGCAAGTTCTACGAATTTGTTGCAATTGATAGTATTCATTGTCTTTGGTGCTGTCTCTAAACAGATTCTCTTTATAGAATTTGACAAATCCAAAGCTCATGGCAAAAAAGAATAAAACGCCTTGTAATAAAATACTCTCAATAAAGTAAATATTCAGTGCTTGTAAAATGATCAAAACGGCAAGTTTGAAAGGTGTGTTATTAAGTTGCTTATAAAGGTGAATAGAACTATGTTTAATTTGTTTGATAATAAAAGGCACAATCAACATAAAAAACAACATGATGGCTAATGCTGCAGTACCTTTGGCTTGAAAGGCATTCAATTGCGGAACATGACTTTCAATAAAATGACCTAAACTAAAATAAAGACTACAAAAAATTATGATGGATAAAACCCAAGGAATAAATTCCTTAGCTTCATCTAAAAGCCCTTTGGTTTTCATTTGACTATAAAATAAAAAATTGCGTTTAAACGCTTGAGGATATTTATTTTGCAAGTCTTGAAGATAAAGCATGGCTTGTTGAGATTTGATCATATTGCTCATTTAAGGTTGGTCGGCTGAAGAGATTAAGCCTCAGAACACTATTGCGATTATCAAAAGTAGCATCATTGTAAGGCTAATTTTGAATTGGGAGCAAGAATTTGAGCTAAATACTGTGTGTTTTAAATGCTAAAAAATTAAATAGTGTGATCATTGTAAACAGAGATTGGCGCAGGGAGGGGATTACTAGAAATATAAGTGTTGGATAAATAGAATAGTTTTATTTTGAATAAAATGTCTTTATAAATTTTAGACATAAAAAAACCAGCAGAAGCTGGAATTTTTATTGCACCATTTTAAGAAGTATTAAAATGGTGCCCGAGGCCAGACTCGAACTGGCACGCTTTGTGGGCGGGGGATTTTAAATCCCCTGTGTCTACCGATTTCACCACTCGGGCTTTACAAGATTGGAGGCGGAGGTCGGAATCGAACCGGCGTACACGGAGTTGCAGTCCGCTGCATGACCACTCTGCCACCCCGCCATGTCTTGGTGATGCACATATTAGCAACCTTTGAAAAAAAAACAATACTATAATTCATGCATATGCACATAAAATCGGCATATAGAATAAAAATATCCAAATAATCATGTATTATTTGCAAAATTGATTCATATCTACTCTGGAGATGTGCCGTGGCATTGGTATTAGATGGTCGCGCATTAGCGAAACAAATTGAAGCAGACTTGTTGACTCGTGTTGAAGCTTTAAAAGCAAAAACAGGTCGTACCCCAATTTTAGCGACTATTTTGGTCGGTGATGATGGTGCATCTGCAACTTATGTACGTATGAAAGGTAATGCTTGCCGTCGTGTAGGTATGGATTCTCTTAAAGTAGAACTTGGAAAAGAGACCACAACTGAACAATTACTTGCTGAAATTGAGAAGTTGAATGCCAATCCTGATGTTCACGGCATTTTGTTACAGCATCCAGTTCCTGAGCAAATTGATGAACGTGCTTGTTTTGATGCTATTTCGCTTGAAAAAGATGTGGATGGCGTGACTTGCTTAGGTTTTGGTCGTATGGCAATGGGTGAAGCAGCATATGGTTCTGCAACACCAGCGGGCATTATGACTACGCTTAAAGAATACAATATTGAAATCGCAGGTAAACATGCGGTTGTTGTTGGACGTTCTGCGATTCTTGGTAAGCCAATGGCGATGATGTTGTTACAAGCCAATGCGACAGTGACGATTTGTCATTCACGTACCCAAAATCTTGCAGAATTGGTTAAACAAGCAGATATCGTTGTTGGTGCTGTCGGTAAAGCTGAGCTGATTCAAAAAGATTGGATTAAACAAGGTGCAGTGGTGGTCGATGCTGGTTTCCATCCTCGTGATGGTGGTGGTGTCGGCGATATCCAATTGGTTGGTATTGAAGAAGTTGCTTCTGCTTATACGCCAGTTCCAGGTGGTGTAGGGCCGATGACGATTACAACATTAATTCGTCAAACAGTTGAAGCCGCTGAAAAAGCATTGGGTTAATATTGTAGTGATTACTCCTTCTCCCTTAGGGAGAAGGTTGGGATGAGGGAAATTTATCATATAAATCCTCGCCTTCTTGTGCGTAATAACGCTCATCCTTTAGAAGGAGAGGGAGTTTTCATTATGACCTTAAGCTTAGATCGCGTTTTTATCAATTAAACGCTTAACCGTAAAATGAATAAAAATCAAATGAGTTGTACTTTTCAATTGGCTAAAGCCCCTGAGCATTTGCTAGATGCTTTGCATGATGTGATTCCAAATTGCGAGCTTATTGCGCAGCAATTGCCTGAGACTCCCATCTCACTGTGGCTGATTCCTCCTGTATTTCCAACAGATCGATTAGATGATGAAGTGATTCGTCGTATTTGGAATGATACGCCTTATTGGATATTTTGTTGGGCATCAGGACTTGCAATGGCGCAATGGTTACTTGCCGAGCCACATCATGTTCAAGACAAAGTGGTTTTAGATTTTGGTGCAGGCTCTGGTGTGGTTGCAATTGCTGCCAAAATGGCAGGTGCTAAACGTGTGATTTGTTGCGATATAGATCAAGTCAGTTTAGATGCATGTCGTGAAAATGCATTATTGAACAATGTTGAGTTGGAATATCTAGATGATTTATATAAAGCCGAGCCAGTCGATGTATTACTGGCCGCCGATGTTTTATATGATCAGTGTAATCGTTTCTTTTTAGATGAGTTTTTAAAGTTCGCACCCGAAGTTTGGGTTGCAGACAGTCGTGTGAAAAATTTTAGTCATCCACATTATCAAAAACTAGATGAGCGTAGTGCAACAACTTGGCCAGATTTAGATGAAGCCAAAGAGTTTAGAAATGTAAGCTTTTATAAGACGCTGTAAAAGCGTCTTATAAATTGATTTAAATCATATTTATAATTAAGAACAAGTATAACGAACGACATGTAAAGTGCTAGGGCGAGTTTCCAAAGCTTGACGTGTTGCGTAATCTTCACTGTTATTTAAACTTGGTGTATTTGAAAGTCCAAACGATGTACGACTGTTACCAAGTTGAACACCTTTTGAATCATGACTGCCTGCCTGCGGGTTAATAATTTCATTCACACTTAAAACAGAAATTTTATAAGCTTTATTTTCACCCAAAACTTTTTTACAAGCACGCTGTAATTTATCTACGTCTAAATCACGATCTGCACGACCAGATAAAGTGTAAGCAAGCGTAGCATTGTTTGAACTTTGATTTTCTATTTGGTAGCCTGTAACACCGTTATACTGACGTGGAGTTGTTTGACACGCAGCTAAACTTATAATAATACAACCTAATCCTAATAAAGTGATCTTTTTCATTTTTGCAAATCTCGGTGTTGTTGTTGTTTTAAGTATGCCATAGCTCAAGTCAATTCACGAATATTGTCTTGTGTATAAATGCGAAAGCTGACTGAAAGTCAGCTCAAATCATCGCTTTTATATTGTGCTGATTGGTATATGCTTTTCAAGATTGCACTAAAGCGGGTAGATAGTCTAAACCAAAGATTTATCGTGATGCTGTCATTCGATACAGAAAATTGTTATAGAAATTAAGTCAAAAATTAAGAAAAAGAGTATACAGGCATTGGAAAATATAGGTTTCCAATAGGATAGGGGCGAGAAGCAACAAATGTTGCAATATTGAACAAATAAGTTGAGTAAATGCCATTCTTTTTAAATCATAATGGGTTTAATCTTTTGAAATTATGATATTTTATTCATCTAATGTTCGTTTTCGAAAATAAAACAACAAGGTTAATTCAATGAATTTAGCAATCCGTCAACAACAGACTTTAGAATTGGTTAAAGAACGTGGTTATATTAGTATTGATGAGTTAGCACAACATTTTTCTGTCACACCGCAAACAGTACGCCGTGATATCAATCAATTGGCCGATGATGGGTTGTTACGACGTTATCATGGTGGTGCAGCGATCGATTCTAATTCTAGCGTATCCAATACAGACTATAGTATGCGGATTGGTCATAATTTTGAAGAAAAACAAAGAATTGCAAGTGCTATTGCAGATGCTGTTCCAGATCATGCATCTATTTTTATTAATATTGGAACGACAACAGAAGCGATTGCGCATGCATTAATGCAACATCAAGGCTTAAAGGTGATCACCAATAATTTGAATGTTGCCAATATTTTAAGTAAGAAAGAAGACTTTGAAATTCTGATTGCCAGTGGCAAGGTTCGTCCAGATGGTGGTGTAATTGGTCAAGCGACATCAGACTTTTTCAAACAGTTTAAAGTCGATTATGCATTAATCGGGATTAGTGGTATCGATGAAGATGGCACACTACTAGATTTTGATTTTCAAGAAGTTTCTGTTTCTCAAGAGATTATTGCGGGTGCAAGGCATGTTTTTCTTGCAGCTGATCATAGTAAATTTGGCCGTCATGCCATGATGCGTTTAGGCAGTTTGACAGATATTGAATGTCTTTTTACCAATGAAAAGCCAACCGACGTTTTCCTACAAAAAATTAAAGAAGCTGATGTTACCTTGGTCATTGCTTAAAACAGCAGACATTTTCATTCAAATAAATATGTGGTAATCACTGATATTAGGGATTTAAAACGCTCAATCGTTGTGTATTAATAAAGAAAGCATTTGAACGATTGCGCTTTAGTATTGGTTAATAATGAAATAAAACGAAAAACAAGAATGTAATTTGGTCGGTTTTTGATGGACAGTATAGGCTAAAGTGTTTATTATTTTTCTTAAATGAAAATAAACGAAAATTTATGCTGTATAGGTGGTCTAAATGAATCAAAGTCTTGAGCAACAAACCTGTTATGACATCGCTGTCATTGGTGGTGGAATAAATGGTGTTGGGATTGCCACAGATGCAATTGGACGTGGCTTATCTGTATTTTTATGTGAGAAAGATGATTTAGCCAGTCACACTTCATCTGCAAGCAGTAAATTGATCCATGGTGGTTTGCGTTATTTAGAACATAAAGAATTTCGATTGGTGCGTGAGGCTTTAGCAGAACGAGAGGTTTTGTTATCCAAAGCACCACACATTATCCGACCAATGCGTTTTATCATGCCACATCAGCCTCATTTACGACCTGCATGGTTGATTCGAACAGGCTTATTTTTTTATGATCATTTGGGAAAACGCGAGAAGCTTGAGGGTTCAAATTTAGTTTATTTTGTTGCTGAAACAAGCCCATTAAAAGAAGAAATTACTCGTGGTTTTGAATATTCTGATTGTGCTGTTGATGACTCTCGTTTAGTGATTCTCAATGCCTTACAAGCGCGTGAAAAGGGCGCAAAAATTGTGACTCAAACTCGTTGTGTATCTGCAAAAAGAGCAAATGGGCTTTGGTTAGTTGAGTTAGAAAACGAGCAAGGTCGTTATCAAATTCAAGCCAAAGTTCTGGTGAATGCTGCGGGCCCATGGGTTGCACAATTTATCAAACAAGATTTACAGCTTAAATCTCAATATGGCATTCGTTTGATACAAGGTAGTCATATGATCGTCCCTAAAATTTATGAAGGGGATAAAGCGTTTATTATGCAAAATGATGATCAACGTATTGTTTTTGCGATTCCGTATTTAGATAAATATACCATGATTGGTACTACAGATCGCGAGTACACTGCTGATCCAAATCAGGTTGAAATTACCCAAACTGAGATAGAATATCTTTTAGATGTATCGAATGATCATTTTAAAAAGCAATTGCAACAATCTGACATTATTCAGACGTTTTCAGGGGTTCGTCCATTGTGTGATGATGAGTCAGATAATCCAGCAGCGATTACGCGTGATTATACGTTGGTGTTGTCGCAAGAGGATGAAAATGAAGCACCTTTATTATCTGTATTTGGTGGCAAGTTAACCACTTACAGAAAGCTCGCTGAATCGGCAATGGATCATTTGAAAAAGTTTTTCCCAGAAATGAACAAGCCATGGACAGAAAAAGCATTGTTACCTGGTGCTGAAAATCTAATTTCTGTAGATGAATTAGTGATTGAATTACAAAATAAAGTTAAGGGACTTGATGTAGAGACAGCAAGTCGTTGGGCGCATGCATACGGTACTCGTATATGGAATTTTATTCATCATGCAACATCGGTTCATGAGCTAGGGCAACATTTTGGACATGGTTTGTATGCACAAGAGGTTGATTATTTGGTTGATTCAGAATGGGCGATTACAACGACTGATATTTTAAAACGTCGTACCAAACTGTATTTAGAATTCACTCAGGATGATGTTCAATCTTTAGATGTATATTTAGTGGAATTGCATCAACGTCGCTTACAGAAAGAAGTGGCTTAGTTTAACCATTCTATTGGGAAGGCAAGTTATAGATTCCCGTAATAAAGTAAAGCCCCTCAAAAGGGGCTTTGTTCAGTAAATCATGACTCTTTTTCAGGCTTTTGATTTAAGGATTGAGTTAAACCATTGATATCACCACCTTTAATACCAAGTTCATTCATTAAGCTATCAATCAATGGTGCTTGAGAGCGGTAACGCAAAGCACTGTTTACTACCTGATCTGAGAGCGCAATTTGACCTTGATCAGCAGCCTCACCTGGGTGAGTTGTACTATTGATACCGCCTAAGCCATTGACTTGCAGGATTTTGATATCGTCAATATTTTCCATCGGTTTAACACTTTCACGAATAATTTCAGGTAAATACTTCATGAGTGCTAAGCGGATTTGCATTTCAACTTGTTCAGTCGAAAGGATATTGTTGGCTTCATTGACAGCACGTGTACCATCAGCATCGACTTGGTATTGTTTTTCTTGAGCAGCAGCGAGTAGCATTTTTGCATCTGCTTCACCTTTAGCTCTTAAGCGTACTTTTTCAGCTTCGGCTTGTGCTGCAATACGTACCGCTTCCGCATCGTCAGCAGCCGCTTGTTTAGAAGCCTCTGCTGCAACCGTAATGGCAATTGCATCCGTTTCCGCAACCTGTTTTGCTGCAACCAATTCAACCGCTTTTAAACGCTCAGCACGTTGAGTTTCACGTACAGTCGTGACTTCTTCCTCAGCTTTTACCGCTTGAGCACGTGCTTGATCAGCCAGTGCTTTGGCTTCAGATTCAGCACGTGATTTTTCGGCAATGGCGATGGCACGATCTTGTTCTGCTAGTTCAATCGTTTTCTTTTGTTCAACTTGTGCTTTTTGAATTAATTGTGCTTTTTGAATATTTTCATTTTCAACATCACGTGCAGATGCAATACGTTTTAATTCAATTTCACGTTCAGCAGCAATTCGAGCTTCTTCAGCCTCACGTTTTTTGGCTGCTTCTTGAGATGCAATTTCAGCCATTTGTTCGGCTTTACGAATAGCAATTTCACGCTCTTGTTGAAGTTTTGCATATTCTTCTTCACGTAAAATTTGTAAACGAGCTTGTTCAGTCGATAAGTTTTTTGCTTTGATGGCTAAGTCATTGTCTTGTTCAATATCATTACGCTTTTTACGGCGGTCTTCAATTGTTTCAGTCAGTTTAGTTAAACCTTCAGCATCAAAGGCATTTTGCGGATTAAAATATTCAAAACTGGTTTGATCTAAACCAGTCAATGAAACGGTTTCTAATTCCAAGCCATTCTTAAATAAATCTTCAGACACGACTTGTTGTACTTTTTGAACAAAATCGACACGTTTTTCATGTAATTCTTCCATTGCCATTTCAGCAGCAACTGCGCGTAAAGAATCGACAAATTTCCCTTCCACCAAGTCTTTGAGCTCTTGCGGTGACATGGTTTTTTTACCCAAAGTTTGTGCAGCAGTGGCAATCGATTCTGCAGTTGGTTTGACTCGAACATAGAATTCAGCCATCACGTCCACGCGCATACGATCACGGGTAATCAAGGCTTGATCCGTTGCACGTCTGACCTCAAGGCGCAATGTGTTCATATTTACAGGAATAACTTCATGTAAAACAGGGAGTACGATGGCCCCACCATTCAAAATGACTTTCTCGCCCCCAAAACCAGTACGTACAAAAGATACTTCTTTACTTGAACGTTTATAGAGGCGCGCAATAATTATCCCAATGACAACCAGTGCCACAAGTATTATTCCGGCTAAGACCAGTATTTCGTATAAATTTTCAGTTAGCATTTTATTATCTCTGAGTTTGCTCTTTCAAAATTAAACAGTAATAGCTTGAAAACCAACCTTGGTTCTTTGTGTTAAAATTACTTCTTGACCTTGTTGAAATATAATATCTGTTTCAGGCTCAACGAGTATGTAATGGGTTTGTCCGAATTGGTCAACCACTTTAGCTTGAGCAGGGTAGTTGAGTTTGGCTTCACCTAAAATAATGTATGCTTTACGCCCAATCAGTTCATCAGTATGAATGGCAGTGGTTTCGTCTTTGGGTAAGATTTTTGCAATGCCCAATGCGCAGGTGCGAACAATTGGCATACATAGAAAAAGGCTTGCAGGAGCAATAATCCAAAGTGGGAAATAATGTTGTGTAAAGTGGTAGAAAGTGGCTTGGACAATAAAGCCAAATAATGCATATACAGTCAGAAAAATGATCAGCCAGACCAAGACTGGAATACGTCCCAAATATAACCAATCTAAAAATTGTACAAAGAAACTACTGTCAGTATTGAGTTCAACATCTGGATGATGTGAGTCAAGAAGTTGATCAGGAATGAACTGATCTAAAAAGCCTTGTGAGGTTGAGCCAATAATTAAAAGTAAGCATTCTAAAATACCGAGTAATAACATGAGGCATAAGCTGACGCTAAAGAGCAGATTAGATGAATGCGTAAAGAGTTCCCACATATAGTTGTACTCAATATATTGGTTAACTTTCTTATAAAAATACGTTTTAATTTTAACGAATGAATAAAAGATTGCATCCATTAATTTGATTAATAGATCAAGCTTATCGGTTTTATTTACAGATTACAATTAAATTGTTAATTTATCATAATTAAAATCAGCATCTTAGTGTGTTTGGTATAATTAAAGAAAAGTAATAATCAAGTAGCGCTTGTCTTTTGTTCTCGTATTGCTTATAAATGAAGCTGTTTTACAGGTGGAACTGAAGACAAAAAAATACGCAATGATTGGGGTGATCATTGCGTAGAACAACGAATCTGCTTTCACAGTTCGGTCAAGGAGAAATGTTATGAATTTTGGGGAAGATTCATAACTTAAGTAGATAGTAGATGTTCTCATCTGTAATTTCATTGGTATTCACGTAAATAAGTGTTAACTCTCGTAAATGTGGTTAAAATGTGAACACCATCAAACAAAAAAGCCTTTCAAAAGAAAGGCTTTTTTGTTTTTTAGCTGACTAAAAATTTTTAATTAATGTTTAAAAATGAAATACACCTAAACCATTTTTAACTTCATCAAGCGTGTTTTGCGTAATAATACGGCACTTTTCTGTACCAGTTTTCAAAATATCCATGATGTAATCAGGATCTTTTGCGAGTTCCATACGACGCTCACGAATCGGTGTGATCAACTCTTTAAGCACACCTTCAAGACGTTTTTTCACAGTACCATCACCCAAACCACCACGGCGATAATGTGCTTTTAACTCTTCAACTTCTTCTTTGTTTGGATCAAATGCATCTAAATAAGTAAATACAATATTACCTTCAACCTGACCTGGGTCTTCAATACGAAGATGGTTCGGGTCGGTATACATTGCATTCACTGCTTTTTTAATATCTTTATCAGAAGCATCTAACACAATGGTATTACCTAAAGATTTAGACATTTTCGCCTTACCATCAAAACCAGGTAAGCGGCTCATATTAGATAGAAGTGCCTTACATTCAGGCAAAATTTCGTGCCCAATTTGACGATTTAAACGACGAACAATTTCATTGGTCTGTTCAATCATTGGAATCTGATCTTCACCCACAGGAACAACGGTTGCTTTAAATGCTGTAATGTCAGCAGCTTGAGCAACTGGATAGCATAAGAAACCAGCTGGAATATCACGTTCAAAACCACGTAACTGGATTTCAGTTTTAATGGTTGGGTTGCGTTCCAAACGAGAAACAGTCACAAAGTTTAAATACAACATGGTGAGTTCATTCAGTGCAGGTAAGCATGATTGAACACAAATGGTAGTTTTTGTTGGGTCAATACCAACAGCTAAGTAATCTGTAGCCACTTCAAGAATGTTACGTCGTACTTTTTCAAAATTATCCGCATTGTCTGTCAGTGCTTGAGCATCTGCAAGAAGTAAATGTTGATGATGAGAATCTTGTAAGCCTACTCTTGAGCGTAAAGAACCTACAAAATGCCCTAAATGTAGTTGTCCAGTAGGACGGTCGCCTGTCAAAATCACAGGACGATTATCTTGATTCGTCATTATCGCTTCCAAAGTCTTATTAAAGGACAGTCATGTTTTGTGAATGCGCACCATTGTACGAGATAATTTATTTTAATGTCAGTGAAATTTGGTGATGTGATGCTTTTTATGGATAAATGTGAAAATCTACAAAATTTTCTATAGAAAAAACCATTTTCAAATTAAAATAGTGAAATAACTAAAATTTAGGATAAAAAATGGCGAGTAGTTTATTAATATTGCTAGATGATATTGCAACTGTTCTTGATGATGTTGCAGTGATGAGCAAAATGGCAGCCAAAAAAACGGCAGGTGTTTTGGGTGATGACTTAGCATTAAATGCGCAACAGGTCAGTGGTGTGCGTTCAGAACGAGAGTTACCAGTGGTTTGGAGTGTTGCCAAAGGTTCTTTTGTTAATAAGTTAATTTTGGTGCCATTAGCGTTATTGATTAGTGTGGTTGCGCCGTGGTTAATTAACCCTTTACTGATGATCGGTGGTTTATTCCTTTGCTATGAAGGCGTAGAGAAAGTTATTCATAGCTTACAGCATAAAAAAGCCGAAACAGAAGAAGCTGCGCATGAAGAAATGAAGCAGATTGAGACAGATTTAGCGACTTTTGAAAAAGAAAAGATTAAAGGCGCTGTTCGTACCGACTTCATTCTTTCTGCTGAAATTGTTGTCATTTCATTGGGCACTGTTGCAGCTGCGACATTTGGTACCAAAGTCATGGTTCTATCTGTGATTGCCATCTTAATGACCGTAGGTGTTTATGGTTTTGTCGCAATGATTGTAAAAATTGATGATTTGGGTTTGTATCTTACCCAACAAGCTTCAAATATGAAACAAGCGATTGGCCGTGGTTTATTAGCTTTCGCTCCTAAACTTATGAAAACATTGACCATTGTTGGTACAGTAGCTATGTTCCTCGTTGGTGGTGGAATTATTACTCATACCGTTTCTTCACTACATCACTTGACTGAAGAAGCCGTTGATCATGCACAACATATTCCTACAGTTGGCAGTATCATGGGTGCAATTACCCCGACTTTAATCAATATGGTGGTGGGGATTGTTGCAGGTTTAATCGTGGTACTTGTGGTTGGATTGATTCAAAAAATTCGTGGTAAATCGACAACAGCTTAACTCATAAATGATTTTCAATTTAAAATAAGAAGGATAAGGCTATGCGTTGGAAAGGACGTCGTGTCAGTGAAAATGTCGAAGATCGACGTGGTGGAGGTGGTGTAAAAGCAGGTGGGATTAGTATTCTCGGTTTGATTGTAGCTTTTGTGGCTTGGAAATTTTTTGGCGTAGATCCGCAACAAGCTTATCAAGCAACCAAACAAGTGACATCTGCTGGAGAAACGCAAAATACTGCGCCGACTTCGCTGACACCTCAACAAAAAGAAGTCTCAGACTTTGTTGGAACTGTGTTGGCTGATACGGAAGATACGTGGACAACCATTTTCCAACAACAAGGTGCGCAATATACAGCACCTAAATTAAAACTTTTTACAGGTCGTACAGACTCAGCTTGTGGAACAGCACAATCTGCAATGGGGCCTTTTTATTGTCCAGCGGATCAAAAAGTTTATATAGATACCCAATTCTTTAAAGACATGCGTCAGCAAATGGGAATTTCAGGTGAACAAAATCAGTCGGAGCTTTCTGCAAAAGATGAAGCGGGTGATTTTGCACAAGCTTATGTGATTGCACATGAGGTTGGACACCATGTACAAAACCTTTTGGGGATTTCCTCACAAGTACAAAAGGCGCGCCAACAATCAAGTGAAGCGCAAGGCAATCAACTTTCTGTACGTTTAGAATTACAAGCAGATTGTTTTGCAGGTGTATGGGCCAATCATACCCAACAACGTACTCAGTTCTTAGAACAAGGCGATGTTGAAGAAGCAATGGATGCAGCTCAAAAGATCGGTGATGATTATCTGCAAAAACAAGCTCGTGGTTATGCTGTGCCTGATAGTTTTACCCATGGAACCAGTCAACAGCGTATGCAATGGTTTAATATAGGTTTGAAATCTGGTGATGTAAATCAGTGCGACACTTTCAAGTAATTTAAATACTATTTGGTATTGAATAATATTGAATAAATTGAAAGAGAGGATGGAAATCCTTTCTTTTGTTTTTCTAATTTGCTTTTAAGATGTGAGATGTTACATCAATAGTTTTATGTTAAAAATTATAAATATTTAATTTAACTTTCTCATTTTTTTGTAAAATTATTAGGATTGTTGAATGGTCTTTTATTTTGTATTTATTTGGGAATGATCGAGTGTTTGATATTGATTTTAATTAAAAAATAGAGAATAGAGGTTGCATGGGTAATTATTTTCTTCTACAGGTCTTCACAGTTGTTTTTGCACTTTCCATTGCAACGACCATTTTCAATAAACGTATTTTAGGCTTTCCTCAAGCAATTGGTGTTCCGATTGTTTCTGCAATTTTTGTCTTTATTTTACAATGGGGTGCGAGCTTATTGAATGGGAATCAATTTATTTCCATCAATATTCATAATATCGAAGAAGCCGTGCGTCACATTGATTTCTATGATTTTTTGGTGAACGGTGTTATTTGCTTTATTTTGACATCATCAGCACTCAAATTTAAAGTTTCAGACCTGAAAGTATATTGGAAGCCGATCAGTATTTTGGCCACAATTGCACTTTTATTCTGTGCAATATTTTTCGCTGGCCTCGTTTTTGGCTTTCAATATTTGATTGGAAATCCTGTCCCTATTTTAGTTTTACTTTTATTGGGTTCTGCATTAGGTGCAACCGATCCTATTGGAATTAAAGGTGTTTTAAGTTCAGTTCGTGCGCCACATCATTTGATCGTTAAACTTGAGGGCGAATCTTTATTTAATGATGCCATGTGTATTGCGGTATTCATGACTTTATTAAATGTATTAGAAGGTGAGCATTTTAGTTTAATTGCAACCTTACAAACCTTCCTCTATGAAATTGTTGTTGCGGTCATTATTGGTTGGGCTTTTGGACTAGGTGTTTTGCGTTTACTTCGTGGTAAACATGAAATGGAATCTTTGATTCTAACCACGGCTTTATTGGCATGTGGCTCTTATCTGGTTGCTTTGTTTGCACATGCTTCAGCACCGATTGCCTGCGTTATTGGTGGTTTGATTGTTGGAAATAAATGGAAAGAAATTTTACAAGATCGTGAAATTCGTGAAGTTAATCATTTTTGGCATACAGTTGAAGGAATTATCAATTCATTCTTATTCACTTTAATTGGTTTAGAGATCTTCATTCTAGATTTGAGTACCAGTTTGATTCTTGGCGGTATTTTTGCATTCTTTGCATTACATATTTCACGTTTTGCAGCGAACTTTTTGGCATTTGCATTTTTTCCTAGTTTTAGACAAAAAAGCTATAACGGTAGTTTGGCAATCTTATCTTGGGGTGGCGTACGCGGCGGGATTTCTTTGGCCTTGATTCTTGCGGTTGCGAATGTACCAGAACTACGTGACTATAGTAGTATTTTGATTGGTTATACTTTTATAAGTGTATTACTTTCAGGTGTAGTCTGTGGTTTAGGATTACCTGCTGTTATGAATGCCTTTTATTATAATCCAAATGAAGAAATCACTGGCTTTAAGGGGTGGTACCAACGGATGTGTAATAAAATGAACCGCAAAGGGGTTAAATACATTGTAGGTGAAGATGCGGAAGGGCATGAAACCATTACAATTTATAACCCAGAAGCTTTGATAGATAAAAAATCAGCCGATGGCGTCGCAACCGTACATCATCCTAAAAAGGCACAAGAAGTGAAGCGTTTGGAAAATCCTGCAAACTTTTAATAATCAATACTTTGACATTCCCTTCTTTTTCAAAGCAGGGAGTTTCAAGAGGTTTCGAGGTTAGGCTCAATTCATTTATTTCGCATGTTTGCCTAAAAAGTCCAAATAAGGTTTAACCAACAGCTGTTCTTGTTCCAAAATTGGCATATGACCGATCCCTTTTAAAATAACGGGTTCTTGCGCATTTTTGAGTAAGCCTTTTAGTTCCGCTGCCGCTTCAACATTAATGATTTGGTCTTTATCGCCCCATGCGATCAGCACAGGTTGGTCAATAGAGCGAGCTGCGATTGCAAATGAATCAGGTGTAAATAGTTTCGACATGACAATCAATTGCTCGATCAGTTTTGAAGTATTGGCGGATTGACTGATCATGAGTTTTTCTTGCGCATCTTTGAGTTCTTTTGGAATAAACGGTGGCGTATTCATGGCGATTTTCATTAAACGATCAAAATCACCTGGTTTACTGACCAGCATATTACGCAAGGTTGTTGGATCTTTTAAATAAGGCGTATTTGCCGACTTAAACACACCAGCACTGTCAATTAAAAACAATGACTTGGTATCAACAGGGTATTGTGCAACATAGAGTAGGGCAATCGATCCTCCCATACTATGACCTGCAATATTTAAACCATTATCCACTTTAATGGCTTCAGCAAAACGACGTAATTTCTCAGTCAGATTTGGAAGTGAATAATCAAAATCATTGGGAACTTTACTGTCACCTTGACCAGGTAAATCGGGAATAATGACATGATAATAAGGGGTTAAATAACGTGCTAAGCGATTCCAGTTATCACGACTCCCCGCTAAACCGTGAACTAACATCAGCGTAGGCTTACCCACTTGACCGCCTTCGCTATACGCCCAGTCGATATCAGCAACTTTAATACGCTTGGTTTCCATACTTGCCCAAGAGCGTTCTTGCTGCAAGACACTTTGGATATCAATAGAAGGTGCTGCTTGAGTTTGCGATATCCCCTCAATGGATGCCAAACCGATAGCCGAAGCAAGGAATATTCGAGATAAAATCCGTTTCATAAATATACTCTTGTTGTTTTAGATTATCTTTTTAAGATTAGAATAGTCGCAAACAGAATACATTTGCCTAAAAAGAGTAAACTCCTCATTATTGGTCAATGGCGATGGTAATCATGCAAAATAATGAACTTGCACAACTTATTCTCAATGTGATTGTGCAAATACCACAGGGCAAAGTTGCCAGTTATGGACAGATCGCTAAATTAGCGGGTCTACCCAAGCATGCACGTTTGGTGGGACGAGTTTTGGGACAACTTGAACAAGGTCACGCGATTCCGTGGCATAGAGTGGTAAATTCACAAGGTAAAATTAGCCTGAACAAATTAGATGAACAGGGCAATTGCATTCAAACAGCCTTGTTATTGTCTGAAAATGTTGTGGTGATTGAGGGCAAAATTAATTTAAAAAAATACCAATGGGTACCTTAAAATTAAAAATCCCTATCATGGCGTGATGATAAGGACTTTTAGTATTCAAATATTAAATTGTTACGATGTGGTTATTCAAAATCAATATTTGAAATAGAGTATTAAAATCAATACTTATTTAATCACTAATACAGGAATCTGTAGCTCAGTTAAAAGACTTTGCGCAACGCTACCCATAATCAGTTTTTGGAAGCCAGTGCGTCCATGAGAGCTAAGAATAACCAAATCAATTTTTAAATCTGTAGTGGCTTGATTGATCGTACGTGCAATATTTTCACCTTCAAGTAAACGCGTTTCAACTTGCACGCCTTCTGCAAGAAATTGTTCCTTTGCAACATTGATATTGTCTTGGATAAATTCTCGAGCACGTTCAATCAACATATTACTTTGCCCATGAGCAAGGTATTCCGAAGCAATATACGGGTCTAAAGTCATCACTTGAACAACTGTGATTTTACTGTTAAATGCTTTAGCAAGTTCAGCAGCATGTTTAATCACAGATAGAGACGTTTCTGAACCATCGACAGGGACAAGGATATTTTGATAAGCCATAGGTAATTTCCTTATTTTGATAAAAAATGCTGAATTGAATGATGAAAATTGAACACGTAAATCAGTTTACACTTTGATCATAACGTGAATATGAAAAGAATAAAACCCAGTAATTTCATAGGGTTAATTTATTGAAATAACTTAATTTATTTTTAATTAGTCAATAGCGTGTAATATCAAAATCAAGATATTTAAATTTAGTGAAACATCATAGAATTACAAGGGATTTATAAAATAATTTAGCTATGGAATAGTTAAAATCATGAGATCACTAAAATCGTGAGGAACAAAAAATATACATAATTGTGAGGGGCATCAGGTATTTATATTTGAAAAGTTAAATTATTGTTCTTGTTAATAATCTTATATGTATTGTCGATCAGACAGTTTATCTTTTTTGAAATATTCACATTCATCTTGCAAGAAAGGCTTAATTTCATAGGACGCTGGAGCGATTATTTAGTATGAATATGCATAAACATGTGGTTATCCAATCGGTGTTATTCTCATCGCTCATAGTATTTTCAGTACCTGCTGTTGCTGTAGATACGATTCAAGCAGTTGCTTTGGTTAAATTAAAAGCTGAATCATTACAGTTCAAAAAGATCTGCGCAGATTTGAATTTAACGTGTTCGGAAGACTCAGCTTTATGGAAAAACAAAGCATCGAATGATGGCAAGGTATATTTGATTGATAACACTCCTCAATTGATTGAACTTGTTAAAGATAAAAATCGTTATAAAGTTGTTGATGCATGGAATTTTAAAAATTATCAGCATCATAATCAAAGTTCTGAGGATGGTGAGTTGGGTGACTATGGTGTTGAAATTTTCCCTGCATTTTATCCTTTGAATCGGCAAAAGTTTGCAATTGCTATCGTTCAGCATTGGGGGACTGGTTATTCAGGTGGTGGTAAAGGTGAACAGTTTGCAGATTTTGTGATGTTAGAACCGAAAGGCAAGTATCAGTTGGCTTTGTCTAATGTGCCTTTCTATTCTTATGAAATGATTCGAGCCTGTTTTTCTGAAAAAGATTATCAGACCTCACCACATTGTCATGATGAAAGTGCTTCAAGTTTATCGATTCAATTCAAGGATGTAGGCAAGCCATATTATCAATGGACTTTGAATTATACAGACTTTACTTGGGAGGCTTTTAAACCCGAAAAGAGTAAAGTCGTGGAAAAGCATCGTGAAGTGGTGATGCCGTTTGAGCAGAAGAATAAATGACTTTTCAATGTAGATGGAGTTCGGTCATACTATAGGTAACCTGATGATAATGAATAGTTAATGACTGAAAAAAATCAATTAAATTGGCAACGTACAAATTTAGATAATATTGAACAAGCTTGGGAAGGCGATCTTTGGGATCGGAAACGCCTAGGTATTCAATTAACCAATTATGTAGATCGTTTGAACTGTGGTGCTGTACTTGCTTTAGATGCGCGTTGGGGCGAGGGGAAAACGTGGTTTGTAAGGCATTGGAAAAAGCATTTAGAAGATGAAAACCATAATGTGATTTATTTGGATGCATTTGCAAATGATTACTTGGAAGATCCTTTTTTAGTCATTTCTTCTGAGATAGCTTCTAAACTTGATCAAACAGCTGATAAAAGACTTGTCCATAAGTTTAAAAAGGCAGCAGCGGTTTTGCAACAAGGTTTGTTAACTCAAGCTCCAACAATTATTGCCTCAATGATTAGTTTTGCTTTAACAGGTGGAATTATTCCTTTTTTAAAGATTGATAATGATTCTCTAAAAGATAAATATGAGAATATTGTTGATAAGGTAACGGACAATATTGGTGAAAAAGTTACGGAAGCTATTCAAAAGAAAATTGATGATTATCAAGAAGAAAAACAATCCTTAAATGCTTTTAAAGAAACACTTGCTAAGTTGGCTGAAAGTTTAGATAGACCTTTGGTTTTTATCATTGATGAATTGGATCGTTGCCGTCCTGATTTTGCAATTCGTTTGATTGAGCGTATTAAACACTTTTTTGATATTCCTAAAATTGTATTTGTTTTAGTAATGAATAAACCACAATTGCTACAATCAGTTAAAAGTTTTTATGGCTATGATTCAGAAATGAATGGCGATTACTTAGAAAAATTTGTTGACTTCACAGTCCATTTACCAACTAGTAAAGATGCTTGTGATTTTGAAGAAGTAATAAAATTTCAACTCTTTCGAATAGGAGAACTCAATTCTTTTGAAGATACTAATGAGTTGTTTTATTGGGCACTTGGATTGCAATTAGATAAAAAGTTAAATAGTAGAGAACTGAGTAAAAAAATTAATACCTTTGCTTTATTAAGAACTGAAAATTTACATAAAAATCTAATTTTACTTAGTTTAGTCATGGGGCAAGAGCCGTATGCTAATTACCACATTTATATTAGTACGGTAGTAAAAAAGCTAAATGATTATTTATGTGTTGATAAAATTAATTTCTTTAGAAAGCATAATTTGAGTCTTTGGAAGAG
>NZ_RAXT01000070.1 GCF_003611475.1 Acinetobacter rongchengensis
GCTGTAGTCAGCGCTGTATTCGCTGTCGTATTGGCTGTATTCGCTGTATTTTGCGCTGTCGTTACATTCGCATTTGTTGTAAATAACTGTCCGCCATTCACTGCTTCTTTCGAACCTGATGCAATACTTCCGTCTGCTACATTGGTGATCTTGTCGCCACCAACATCTAAACCATTCACTGTACTGGTTAACGTCGTTGTATTTGCTCCAGTTCCTATCACTGCTTGTGGCGTCGTGATACCAGTATTATTAATGACTGTGTTACCTGTCGTGACGCTACCCGTCGCTCCAAGGTTAATGTCTTTGGCGAGTTTAACCGTTAAGGTATCTGTGCCATTTGAAACTACACCAATATTATTATCTACAAGTGTGCCTGTTGCTCCACCCTTAACATTGAGGTCTTGACCAAGTTTACGGGTCGCTTTCGTGCCACTATCACCTACAAAGCCAAGCGGGCTGTCTGCTAGTGTTTGTACTTTACCATCAACATAAGTTTTATTCGTTGCATCTGTCCCTGCTGTAGGTGCATTATTCACCGTTACACTGGTAAATGTCGGTGTTGCACTGGTACCAATGGTGATGTTGTTGCCACTACGGGTCACTTTAACGTTACTACCATCAAGGAACTGTATTGTATCACTCGATTTAACCGCTGAAGCAGTATCTCCGTTCGCTTGTAATTTCCACGTTTGGTTTTGTAGGTTGGTGACATTTGTATTCGTTGTATTAAGCTGGCTACCATTCACCGCATCTGTTGAAGTAGATGAAAGCGTACCCGCCGCTACATTCGTGATCTTATCGCCACCAACATCTAAACCATTCGCTGTACTGGTTAAGGTCGTCGTATTCGCTCCAGTTCCTATCGTCGAAGAGCCTGTAACAGTACTATTACCATTCACCTGTAACCCTGTAGATGTCACAGTTCCTGCAAAACTTGGTGCATCGACTACATTGTATTTATAGGTATTGGTTGCAGCATCATACACTGCTGTTGTATTGGTGCCATTCGCAAAGTTAACCGTTTCTCCAAGCTTAACGTTGTCTGCAGTTCCACCATTTACACTAAAGTTTAGCCCTTTACTCACTTCATTCGCAACAGAATACAACTGACTACCATTGATCGCATCGGTACTTGTTGATGTTACTGCACCTGGCGCAACATTTTTTATTTGTCGTTCAAAACCTGCTTTACCGACTGAAACTTGGTCTCCGGCACCAATAGTTGATCCACCTGAAAAACCCGAATACGTCACACCATTCACAGTTGCACTTGTTACACTCGTTGCATTTGTTGCTGTTGTTGAACCAGCACCCAAAGCCACAGCATTATTTTGTGATGCATTCGCCCCCACACCTAAAGCGACCGAAGCAGTACCATTTGCCGTCGTACGTGTACCAAATGCTGTACTTAAATCACCAGATGCTTGTGCCTGAACACCAACAGCAACAGCCGACACACCAGCAAGTGTAGACCGATATATACCACTCGTAATTGTGTCACCTGTAAGCGTATTATATGTGGCAGCCGCACTCATACCAGCGACAACATCTAAATCATCGCCACCAATTGCTACGGAAGAAGCACCTTGGGCTATTGAGTCATTACCAATAGCAGTTGATTGAACACCTTGAGCTTTTGTATTGGCACCGATAGCAACAGCCTGTATAGCACTTGCATTCGCCCCTATACCAAAAGCAGCTGTCTGTGTTGCTGTAGCCTGTGCAGTAGAGCCAACCGCAGTCGCCTCACCAACCGCATTTGCAGCATAGCCTAATGCCACGCCACGCAAACCTGTACCTGTAGCTCCATCACCAATTGCAACTGCGCTATTAGCTAAAGCTTTACTTGCCACACCTATAGCAATTGAATTCAGAGCATTCGCATTTGAACCCGCCATTAAGGCCAAAGCATGATTACCAGTAGCAACTGCTCCATTGAAGATATTACTATTAGCTGTACCATCCCCACTTGAACCAATTGCAACAGCACCTATACCGTTTGCCATTGGACTTTTGGGAAGGGTAGCGGCAGTAACACCTGCAGGAAGTGGAAGGTTAGGATCTACTAGTCCACTACCAATAGAAACACCACCCTTACCTGTTGTTGTTGTAGGATTTGCATTAAAATTTGAACCAATGACAACGGCCTGTGAAGCACTTGCACTTGTAACAATATCATTACCAATCAGTGTAGATTGCTCACCATTACCATAAACATTTGGGCCAATCGCAATCACTTCAACAGCATTTGACTGAGTTGTACCAGCTCCTGCCCCACCAGTACCACCAGATGTGTTACCAATTGCTATACCCGTAGCCGTACTGCTCGTACCACCAGCAGTAGTATATGCCGCTATTGCCTCTGGACTAAATGTCACCATCAAACTAACAGTTGCCGCACCGACAATACTTGTAATTTTAGAGGATTTTGTTTTACCTTTTGCAAGCTCTGATACTGCTACCCATGTACCTAAAGTCGCATTCCAAATAACTTTATAGATCTTATTCATTTCGATTTCCTCTAGGAGATAGATTGCAGCAGTTACCTTTTGGCTAAACAATGCATACAAAACATACAATTTTTTGCTATTTAACAATCTATATACAATTTTTTCAATTATTTTTTTGAGATATATTTCACTTTTTTAAACAACAAACAACAAATACATTTACTTTTTTATTCTAATTAAACAATAAAATTTAATTAATATAATATTTTAAATAAAATCAAATAGATATGAAAAATATATTATTTTTTAAGATTTACCATATAACATCCAATAAAAGCCTCTATGTGTGACAATTTTTGTCAACAAATGCCATATATTGCGTGACACAACTCACACTTTTTTGATTATTAAATTTATGTTAATTTTTCATATTAACTAACTAAATAATGATTGCCTTTTTACACAGCATCTAGCCCTTAAAGATTTGTTATAATTCCCTGAGCATGGATATTAAATGAGTCCTTATTTTGAAAATAATTTTTGCAGGCACACCTGAGTTTGCAGCAACAGCTTTGGCAGCACTTCTTCAAACTGAACACGAGATCGTTGCAGTCTATACGCAACCTGATCGTAAAGCTGGTCGTGGGCAAAAACTGACCGCATCTGCCGTCAAACAGTTGGCTTTAGCGCATAATCTGCCTATTTATCAACCCTTACATTTTAAGGCTTCGACTGAAGAAGGTTTAGCAGCACAGCAACAACTTGCTTACTTAAATGCAGATGTGATGGTGGTTGCAGCTTATGGTTTGATTCTGCCTCAGGCCGTT
The DNA here is from genome assembly GCF_003611475.1 of Acinetobacter rongchengensis. Lineage (GTDB taxonomy): Bacteria > Pseudomonadota > Gammaproteobacteria > Pseudomonadales > Moraxellaceae > Acinetobacter > Acinetobacter rongchengensis. Next base: position 3,278 of record NZ_RAXT01000070.1, read on the forward strand.
TTAGATTTGCCTAAATATGCGTGTCTAAATATTCACGGCTCTTTACTCCCACGTTGGCGTGGTGCAGCGCCGATTCAACGTGCAATCGCAACGGGTGATATTGAAACGGGTGTGACCATTATGAAAATGGCAGCTGGTTTAGATACAGGTGATATGTTATTTAAAACATTCTGCCCGATCACTGCTGAAGATACGTCTGCAACGCTCCATGACAAACTTGCCATACAGGGTGCTGAAGCAATCTGTACTGTTTTAACATCAGAAGCAACTCTCAAAGATTATTTAGACCAGCGTGAAGTTCAAGATGAAGCTTTCACAGTCTATGCCCAAAAACTATCCAAAGCCGAAGCACAAATTGATTGGACTCAGCCCGCAATCGATATTGATCGTAATATTCGTGCCTTTAATCCGTGGCCTGTGGCTTTCACCCCAATTGATGAAAATAATAATCTACGTGTATGGAACTCATCACTATCGGATCAAAGCGCTTCTACAGCTGCGGCTGGTGAGGTGATTGCAATCGATAAGCAAGGTGTACATGTGATGTGTGGTGATCAAAAAGCAATTTGTATTACCCATCTACAATGGCCCGGCGGTAAAGCATTAAATGCTATGCAAATCCAACAAACGCATAAACTCTCTTTAGGATATACATTCGCATGAGTCAAATTCAATCTTCTGCAAAAAATTTGAATTTGCGTGCTCAAGTTGTTAAAACACTGGTGGCTGTTGAAAATGGACAATCGCTAAGCTCTGTTTTAAATCAACATATCAATAGCGTTGCTGAACGTGATCGTGGCTTATATCATGAGTTGACGTTGGGCTGTTTACGTCAATGGCATTCTCTAAAAGCGATCACACTGCCTTTGCTGACTAAGCCTTTAGACAATGAAGCGCTGGAAAGTTGTTTATATTTAGGCTTATATCAAATTTTATGTACGCGTATTCCAGCACATGCTGCAATTTCAGAAACAGTCAATGCTGCAAAACAATTAGGCTTTGAGCCTTTAAGTGGCTTGGTGAATGCAATTCTGCGTCGTGTTTCACGTGAAACAGAAGCATTTCAAACCGCATTAAATGATTCGCATGGTTTACCTAGCTGGTTGTATAAACGCCTTAAAAAAGATTGGCCTGAACAGCTTCCAAACCTGTGCCAAAATCTCAAACAAGCTGCTCCACTGACTTTACGTGTCAATGAGCGTCAAATCAGTCGTGATGAATATTTAGACATTTTGGATGAAGAACAAATCGATGCGCATGCTTGCGATTTTTCGGATGTGGGTATCGTGCTTGAGCAAAGTGGAAATATTACGCTGTTACCTGGTTTTGAAGAAGGCGGTTTTTCTGTTCAAGATGAACATGCTCAGTTGTGTGCTACGCTGTTACCAAACTTAGATAACCAAGTCGTTGTGGATGCATGTGCTGCACCGGGTGGTAAAACAGCACATATTCTTGAGCGTTTTAACCCTAAAAAATTAATTGCACTGGATCATGATGCAAAGCGTTTATTACGTGTTTCAGAAAATTTAGAACGTCTAGAATTAAATGCTTATGCAGAAGTAGACATTATTGAAGCAGATGCAACCCAATGGGTCGCTAACGAGCCTGTGGATTGCATTATCTTAGATGCACCATGTTCCGCAATCGGTGTGATGCGTCGCCACCCTGATATTTGTTTATTGCGTCAATCTACGGATATTCCAAAAACTGTAGATTTACAAAAACAGATTTTAAATCAGATGTGGAAACAGCTCAAAGTTGGTGGAACTTTGCTGTATATCACTTGCTCTATTCTCAAAGTTGAAAATGAACAGCAAATGCTAAACTTCTTTGCAGAACATGCTGATGCTGTTGAATCGAAAATTGATGCGTCTTGGGGTATTGAGCAAATTCATGGCCGTCAGTTATTGCCTGAAACAAATCATGGCGATGGTTTTTATTATTGTCGGATTGAAAAAATCGCATAAAAAAAGCAGGCTTTCAAGCCTGCTTTTTATCACCAACTTTAAAAACTACAAGGTATGATGATCTTTAACTTCATTTAAAACATCATCTGCCTCTTCAGGGTGCCGCATTAAATGCATGATTGATAATGCTAAACCACCCCATAAAAACACCATGGAAATGACCATCATCACGATAGCTGAAGTATTCATTCTATTTCTCCTAGCGATCTTTCATTTTAGATAAAAGTATAGCGATCACAGCACAGAAAATCACACTGCCCCATCCAAAGATAAACTGCATACTGAAATCATAAGTGTCATAACCCTTCATAATTAAATTATAAACGGTCATAGATAATGTCACTAAAAGAATCATCGATGTGATGACAGTTAGAGTGAAAGACCAGCCTTTACCCAATTGAATGGTTGAAATACGATTCACATGATCACGTAACGCAACCAAGGCATCGCGTTTAAACCAAGCAACACTAATAATTGAAAGCAAAGCACCGCCAATAATCCCAATGTTATTGATAAAGTGATCGACAATATCAACCAATTTAATCGCATTCACACTTGAGAAAAGAATAACTGAAACGAGAGCACTACCACCACCAACGATAGTGACTGCCTTTTTACGCCCCCATTTCAACTTATCTTGCATCGCAGCAATAGGCACTTCCAAGATACTCACCATCGATGAGATCCCTGCAACGAATAAGGAAGTAAAGAATAAAATACCAAATAAATCCGCGCCAGAACCCAAACTTGAAATGATTTTTGGGAATGCAATGAAAGCTAGGCCAATACCACTACTCACCACATCTTGAACATTAGTTCCTGCTGAATGTGCCATAAAACCAAGCGCAGCAAAGATACCAATACCTGCTAGAATTTCAGTTGATGCATTGGCAAAACCAACAATCAAACCTGAACCTGTCAAATCAGTTTTTGGCTTGAGATAAGATGCATAGGTCACCATGATCCCGAAACCCACAGACAATGAAAAGAAGGTGTGACCATAAGCAGCCAACCAAACTTTATAATCCATCATTGCTGCCCAGTTCGGTGTAAAGAAAGCATTTAAGCCTTCTGCTGCACCTGGTAAGCGTAATGATTGAATCACGAGAATGGTGAATAGAACAAACAATAATGGCATAAAGATCTTATTCGAAAGCTCTACACCTTTTTTTACACCACCATACAAGATGATGAGTGTTAACGTCCAAATCCCAACGATTGGCCAAAATAAATGACTGACAAACTGAAAATCAAAAGTTGCTGATTTTGTGGTTTGTAAATAGGTATTAAAGAAAAACCCTTCTGGATCTGAACCCCACATCTGTCCGATCGAGAAATAAACATAACTACCAGCCCATGTCAGTACACTTGCATAATACAAGCCAATAATGATACAGACACAAACTTGCCACCAACCCAGTGTTTCACCACCTTTAAACAAAGCACGATATGCTTTAGGAGGTGAATTATTACTTTTATGCCCAACAGCATAATCTAAAAATAAAAGCGGTAAACCTGCTGTAATTAAAGCAAGTAGATACGGAATAAGAAATGCGCCACCACCATTTTCATAAGCAACATAAGGAAAACGCCAAATGTTACCTAAACCAACAGCAGAACCAACTGCTGCGATAATGAAGCCTGATCGTGACGTCCAGTTTTCACGAGAATTTGCCATACAACACCTAATCTGTAGATGCCCTCAAATGCTGCTTATTTTCTTTGTGATATCGCAAGCAAAAGAAGTACCAATAAAAAATTTTGTTGTTTGAATAAGAATGATGCCTTTTGGGCAATTTTTTCTAATTACAAACCAGTCCATTTTTGAATCATCTTTGCTTAAAAGAAATTTCTTAAAAGTACTGTTTAATGATGCAACAATACCTGTTTTCCTCGCTTTTTTCTGTAACTTACAACCTAAATCTCAGACTTTTTCATGTAATTTATCTCGGTTTGATAGTTTTTTATTCAATTTATTCATTAAATCGATTTAAGTGTTCTTTTAACTCAACTTATGGCTCGTTTAAATTTTTAGGTAAGCGATAATGCCCAATGATTTTATACTCAAATAAAATATCATTCTCTCGCGTACCATAACCAATATTATGAATCACTAAAGGTGTGCTTGAAAACATCGTAGTTTTATCCGAAATAATCCCAATATGTACCAATCCTTTGCCCAAATCCCAAGTGACGATATCACCTGCCAAATACTTTTGATCTTTGACTTGATAACCTTGTCTTTGAAAATAGGTCATGATATTGGGTACACGCCGATGATCAATATTTTTATCTGTTCCCTTTAAGCCCCATTTTTGCGGATACTTTTTAAAATTTGCTTTCATGTCCTCATGAATACGCTGTTGCAAATCAATATTTTGATGCCGTAAAGCTCGAATCACCACATCGGTGCATACACCTTTAATGATTGGAACATCGCCCATTGGATACTTTAACTGGGTATAACTTGGATCATAATACAAAGTCTTCCAAATTTGAGAACGCGCATCTGTAACCAATTTATGATTTTGGAATGCCCACGTCTGAAAGGCCATACCCATAAAAAAGCAGAGGGTAAATATCCGCAGTCCGCATTTTATGATCATTTTTAAAAAACCTCACTCATAAATCCAAGCACAAAAAAGGAGCCGAAGCTCCTTTAAATATGGCCTATTGTTTAATTACAAGCAACCTTTCCTCTTGCATATCCCGAATAGCAGATTGAATCCCTTCACGTCCTAAACCGGAGTCTTTTACTCCACCATATGGCATATTATCTACACGGAAAGTTGGAATATCATTGATGATTACACCACCCACATGCAAATGATCCCATGCATATAACATTTTATTTAAATTCTGTGTATAAACACCCGCTTGTAAGCCAAAGCGACTTTTGTTGATAATATCGATCCCTTTTTCAAAATCTTTATATTTTTCTAAAATTGCCACTGGACCAAAGGCCTCATTTTGATAAATTTCAAGAGACTCATCAACATTCTCAAGGAGTGTTGCTTCAAATAGAACCCCTTTTAACGTTCCTCCGCTGAGAATTTTTGCCCCTTTCTTCTCAGCTTTATCCACCCATTTTTTTAAGCGTACAGCTTCTGATTCTTTAATCATCGGCCCCACGATCGTGGTCTCTAAACTTGGATCAGCTGCTTGAATATTCTTTAACTTGGCTATCAGCTTTTTCTTTAATTCAGAATAAATATTTGCATGAACCAAAATGCGCTGCACACTGATACACACTTGCCCCGCATGACTATATGCTCCACTAATTAATCGATCCACCAATGCATCAGTAATTTCAGTTTCAGGCTCAATCAATACCGCAGCATTACCACCCAGTTCTAAAGTGACCTTTTTACGTCCTGCGCGGGCTTTCATATCCCAACCGACTTGGTCAGAGCCAGTAAAACTTAACAATTTAAAACGATCATCCGTTACCAAAACATCCGCATGTTCACGAGGACAAGGTAAGATCGAGAAAGCCCCTTTAGGAAGGTCGGTTTCTGCTAAAACTTCAGCAATTTTAAGCGCTGAAATCGGTGTTAAACTTGCTGGTTTCAAAACAAATGGACAGCCAGCAGCAATTGCGGGTGCAATTTTATGTGCTGTCAAATTAAAGGGAAAATTAAACGGGCTAATTAAAGAAACTGCACCAATTGGTACATGTTGTACCATACCACGATATGCAGATGCTGCTGGTGTCACAGCAAGCGGCATTAAATAACCATTGTCTAAAGTGGAAACAGCATCTGCTGCAATTTGAAAAGTATTGATCAGTCTTTCAACTTCTGCTGTCGCCGCAAGTTTCGGCTTCCCCCCCTCAATAATCAACAGTTGGACTAACTCATCACGCATTTCTTTAAAACGAGTGACACAATGTAAAAGGATTTTTTGTTTTTGAAATGGCTTTAAAGCCGCCATCTCCTGTTCAGCTTTCACAGCAGCGTTAATCGCCTTTTCTAAAACCTTAGCATCAGCTAAAGCTACTTTGGCATAAACATTTCCAGAAAACTTATCATGTACTTCAAGCCACTGCCCTGTTTTTACAGGTTTACTTGCCACATACAATGGAAACTCTACAACTTGCTGATCGATTGTATCTTTCATATTACCCTCTATTCTCTATTTTAATAATGCAAAATTTAACAAACCCCTATATCATGCGCTCAGTTTATAAAGTAATAAATGTATTTAGGTAAAAAAATACAGGACAAAAATCTTTTTGGAGATAGAAATGAATAAATTTAAATTATCAGCATTTATGCTTACGCTTGGGCTAAGTTCTTTTGCACAAGCTGATTTTATTGGTTTAAAAGGTGATGTAAGCTATTGGATCACTGAGGGTAGCTTCGATGTTAATAAACCATACGAATCACATGATGAGTTTGATCGAGATGGTGCTGTTCAATTATCGTTAGCATTCGAACACCCAATTCCATTTGTTCCAAATGCTAAAATTAAATATGTAGACTTAAATAGTACAGCATCAAATAACCTATATAAAACAGATGCTTCAATTACAAATACAGACTATATTTTATACTACGAAATTTTAGACAACGTTATCAGTCTCGACGTTGGTTTAGGTCTAGCAAACTTAGATGGAGATATTAAACAATACACTCCAGTGGACTATATCAAATACACAATTGATGGTAATGGTTTAAGTGGCTATGTAAATGTAGGTGCTAAATTACCATTTACTGGCTTAAGCACTTCTGCAGAACTTGTACATAGTAGTTTTTCGGATGGACAGTTTATGGATATCCAAGCCGAACTTCAGTACGATTTTGTTAAATCAATTGCTTTAGATCTTGGTGCTAAAGTTGGCTATCGTTTTATGCAAATAGATATTGATGAGGCTAAAGACCAAGATTTGAAACTTGAGTTCAAAGGGCCATATGTCGGTTTAAATGCTCATTTCTAATTTTTGAATGCCAATATAACCACACTTTATTGCGAACAAAAAGCAGATCAATTGATCTGCTTTTTTAATATCAAAGTATTATTTAGCTATGTAAGAAATAGCTTACAAGAATTAAAGCCTTTGTCATCTTTTCCATAATCTCAAAATTTCATATTCTAAACACATAGGGAACAGGAAGTTTCCCAGACAAAAAACAACAATAATCGGTCTGAGCATCAGGAACGTGAGATTAGACAGGAGTCAAATCTAACTAACCCATACAAAGAACCCCGTCAGGATGATGGGGGTTCTTTTTATCTATGGATTTAAGTTTTATAAGCTTTTTAAATACTTGATAATCTCTTTATTTTCAGCCATTTCTGCAAGTTCTAAAGCCGTATACTCAGCTTTGTAATTAACATCTGCACCTTTGTGAATTAATAACTTTACGATTTCAAGATGATCATTTTCAGCAGCAGCATGTAAAGCGCTATAGCCTTCATCATCGGTTTGGTTTACGTCTACACCTTGTGATAATAATTGCTCTACTTGTGAAATATCACCTAAAGATGCAGCATAAACCAATTCAGGAAGATGTAATTCTTCGTCATTTTCAGGAATTGGGGAGAATGAGTTGAGTTTCATAAAAAATTCTTCATAATAATTTATAAAATAATAACTTCAAAAATCAATTTCGAGAAACAGCTTTGTATCAAAGCATAAAAAATTCTTTACAACATTGAACTGATGACGTTTTAC
>NZ_RAXT01000071.1 GCF_003611475.1 Acinetobacter rongchengensis
CAGTTCCACATTTGAAAACTGGGCATTGATCGCACGCTTTCGTGTGCCAAAACCTAACTTATCTAAAATACCAAAGATATTATTTATCATTATTATGACCTATTATCTCATCAATTTATTAGATAAATTTAACATCAAAGCAAAATATCAACAACAATTAATCTTATTCCTACCTGTTTTTTAAAAAATCTAAACTAAATTAGGTCTCTTTCATAAATCAGAAAGTGATCAGTTGATTGATTATTTTTGAATGGCTTTGCACAAAGATTTAAAAATTACAACTTCCCATACCTGCTCAAATTTAAGTTACAACTTGTGTATGTGGTCGGCCTAATTCCGTAAATCTGTTGAGGACACTGCTACACGTGCATGAATTTCATTGACTTTGAAAGTTTCTTGCAGTGAGTTTATCGCCTAATAATTTAGGGGCTTAGCCTAGATTTTGTCTTCATTTTTGATTGAGTTTCATATTCATAAAACCTCGTATGGTATTCAAACTGCCCAATCACACTCTGACATATTAAAAGCAGCTTATCAAAGACTGCCAATTATTGAGTTGTTAAACGTACTTAGCCGATACTAAATAAAAATACCAACGCTGCATATGCCCATTTAGGTACTTACTAAACAATACGAGGAAACTTAGTTACATTGCTATATCATGACTTGAATAAAGCACAATATGCAATCGAACTTGAACAACTAAGAAAATTAGAAAAGTTTGAATCAGCTTCAATCATTCGTGAGACAACCGATAAAGCAAAAGTAGAAGAGCAATTAAAAAACTTAAAAGCAATCAACGAAAAAAATACCACGAATTAGTGCAGCTTATGGATCGTAATCAATTTATGCGTGACTTATGTGAGCTGGTAAATTCTGACCCGATCTTAACTGCCAGTACATATCTTGCTTTTGGTGAAGCAATTGCAAGATTCTTGGTTACCTAAGCACGCAGCTAACTTAATAGCCTGTGTAAAAAAGGATAAAACCTAAAGATAACTAGGAAGCAAGTAAAATTACTCAATGTATGTATAAGCAAAAATTGGATTGATAAAAGTAGAAAAACAAAAATGATTTATCTAAGATGCCTCACTTTTTCCAAAAATAAAAATTAGAAATTTTATACAAGCTGACATCCACTTAGCATCAAATTTAAGACAGCTCAATTAGTTTAGAACCACATATATTTTTCTATATGAATCTTAAGTGAAGTCCTAACATGCCAAATCTTATCTTTTTTGATATCACCTAATCTAGTGTTTGATGAGGGGTAGGTTGAGGGGTAAATCCACAGATAAAAAATAAGCCCTTGTAAAACAAGGGCTTATTTAAGTATTTGGCGGAAGCGGTGAGATTCGAACTCACGGAGGACTCACACCCTCGTCGGTTTTCAAGACCGGTGCATTAAACCGCTCTGCCACGCTTCCAATGGCGGCTATCATATAAATAAAATTCGAACTTGGCAAATCTTTTTCAATATTTTTTCAATCAAATGTACAAAATAAAGTCAATAACGATTAATTAGCTGAATTTTCAAGCTTTTCATAATAAATTGAATTGATATACCAACGTTTTTTGCCTAACGGTGTTACAACCTCAACTTCATCATCTACTTGTTTCGACAATAAAGCACGTGCCATAGGCGAATCTATCGAAATATGTTGTGGATGGTGATCATAGATTTCATCAACACCTACAATACGTAGAGTTTTCTGTTCTCCATCATCATTTTCAATTTCAACCCATGCACCAAAATATACCTTTCCCTCTTGTTCAGGAGAAAAATCAATAATTCTAAGCTCTTCTAATCGCTTACCTAAATATCTTACACGTCGGTCAATCTTTCTAAGTATTTGTTTATTATATTGATAATCAGCATTCTCAGAACGATCACCTAAGCTCGCAGCCCAATTTACCTTTTTTGTAATTTCAGGTCGTTCTACATGCCATAATTGCTGTAACTCTGCGACCAAAAGATCATGCCCTTTACGGGTAATTAAATTTGATTTCATTTTTCAAAACCATTCACAATATGCATCTACTCATGTTATTTTCACGCTTAAGATTATCTATAGTCTTGGTCAAATTTTCTAGTTGTTTCTTTTATTGACCATCAGTAAAAATCATCATTTAAAACAGGCTTTATTTTTAGAATCTACTTTACCATTTTGTACGATGTTATCCCCGTTCAATCCCTCAAAAGCTCTATAAAAAATCTAAACTGATTAAGTTTTTTTGCGTTTAAAAAAACGGTTTCATTTACTACATTTGTTTACAATTGAAATGAGTTTAAATTGTTGATCAATTCATTGAAAATCTCAAAAAAAATTATCATTTAAAATCAATTATTTAAATATTTAAATCTGCTTATTTTTTGAACAAAATTTGACAAGCCAAAAAAACGCTTATATTATGTGCACATGTTTTATTAGCTGATTTATATTTTTTTGTAGTTTTTCTGCAAAACTTTCAATCCCACATGTCATTTTTTGAATGACGTTCATGACTGCCCACCCTTATTGAATTTACCAACTGTAAAAAGTTTGAGGCTTCTTTTGCTTTAACTTTTTTGGGCAATAAATTACTTGTAGCGGAGACAACATGCACAGTAGTTCAACCTCTGGGTCGAGGCTTAGCCTTAACTCATTTTTTCGTGCTCTTCCAATCAAAACTTTAGTTTTATCCACCGCATTAATTCCTTTCAGTATTAATGCCAGTAAGACCAATCAATACAATGCTGTAGTCAATTCGAGTAAATTGACTGTAGTCGCGGTTTCCAATCCAAGCATCGTGTTTAAGGATGGTAAATTTAAACATGGCTTCGGCTATGATTTAGCGCATAACTATGCTCAAAGCTTAAATGTTAAATTAGATTTTCAAACGGTTTCAGATAATGCAACTGCCTTGAAAATGGTTGCACAAGGTAAAGCCAATTTCGCCATCACCACTGCCAGCATGCAAACGATTGAAGCGAAACGATTAACTTCATTTTCAGCAAGCTGTGGTGATTTTAATAGTTTGCAAAAAAATGGTTTAAATACTGAAATCAACTGGGTATTTAAACAAGCAGAAGATCCTTTAACTGCCACAGCAAGTGGTTTCGTCTGCCAAAGTAAACAAAATGGTGCCACTCAGCAACTTGCGGCATTCTATAATCGAAATGTTGTCAAAAAAGATGACTGGAATGTGATTCAACGTGATTTAAGCAAACGCTTACCGATTTACAAAGCCAGTTTCCAACGTTCAGCTCAACAATATGATCTAGATTGGCACTTGCTTGCTGCAATTGCATATCAAGAATCATATCTTAAACCTGACTCTGTTTCTCCCACAGGCGTTCGTGGTTTGATGATGTTGACCAATGGTACAGCGAAGGAAATGGGTGTACGTAATCGTAATGATCCTGCACAGAGCATTCAGGGCGGCGCAAAATATTTTGACATGATGCTCAGCCGTTATTCTTATATTTCCAATCCTGATCGTCGTTGGTATGCTCTTGTCGCTTACAACATGGGCCCAGGTGCTGTAGAAAGTATTCAAAAACGTATCAAAGCGCAAGGTAAAGATCCCAATGATTGGATGAATCTTTATAATTATTTGACACGTAATCAAGCGCAGAATGGCCGTTATAAGCAAGCAGTTCAATATGTGACTCGCATTCGTGCGTACTTAGAACATATTAAAACGACACCGCGTCTTTTAGAGATTTAATCTAAACGTTTAAAACGGAAATGTTTAGGCGACTATATAAAAAAAGCTTATCCATTACGGATAAGCTTTTTTTAGTTTGAATCGTGATTAAGCAGTTTGCTCAAGTACACGTTTGAAAAGATCTTTTTGCTCTTGGCTTGGTTTAGCTGTTTGTAAAGCCATCAATTGAGACATATCACCTTGAACTTTGATTTTACCTGTCATGAATGCTTGCATCGCAGCAGCCATATCAAACTCAAGGAATACTTTACGAAGTGTCTCAGCATCCATGTTAAGTGTCGTTTTAGCATTTGCAGAAGCGCCTTTAAGGATTTTTCCGCCATCTAAAGCAAGTTCAGTATTGCCATCAGCATCAGCAACAACTAAGTTGATTGCTAAATTTGAAAGTGCAGGTGGTAAATTTAAATCACCAGCTTCAGCAGTCAATTTTTCTACATTTGCAAACCAATCATCAGTTAAGAAAGCAGGCATGTTCATTCCTCAAATTATTTATTCATTTATAGTGTTGTCTATCCGAACAACATCATAGTGAAGCAGTTTTGCTCGCCCATTGTTATAGCATGATAATTTCCATTTGGGCTAAAGTTTTTTGTACGGGCTGTTCAACTTTTGTCGGATTTTTGACTTTACATCAAAAAAAGGCATTCAAATCAAAATGAATGCCTTTGTTTATTGTCTTGTGGCTAGAAATTAATCTGCTGCAAAACTCAAGTTTACGACATCAAGTCGTTTTTTCATGTCGTCTGTATCACACTTCATATCGAACTCACGCTCCTCATCCAATTTTTCAAAATCAAATAAATCACGGTCTGCCAATTGAGATGGAGAGACATTTTGTAATGCGCCGAAAATGCTGTGTAAACGTTTAGGATATTGCTTATCCCAATCACGTAACATGTCATTCAACATTGCACGTTGTAGATTTTCCTGAGAACCACACAAATTACATGGAATAATTGGAAATTGACGAATTTCCGCATATTTAATGATGTCTTTCTCTTCTACATAAGCAAGCGGACGAATCAGAATATTCTTTTTATCCGATGACAATAACTTTGGTGGCATCGCCTTCAAGTTACCGCCATGGAACAAATTCAAGAAGAATGTTGCAAGAATATCATCACGGTGATGACCCAACGCGACTTTCGTTGCACCAATCTCTTGCGCAAAACCATATAAAGAACCACGGCGTAAGCGTGAACAGACGGCACAGTATGTTTTACCTTCAGGTGTTAAACGCTTGGTAATGCTATACGTATCTTTTTCCAAAATATAATAAGGAATGTTATTTTCCTCTAAATATTTGGGTAAAACATATTCTGGGAAACCAGGCTGTTTTTGATCAAGATTGACTGCAACCACATCAAAATGAATCGGTGCAATGCGTTTAAATTGCAACAAAATATCTAACAAGGTATAGCTATCTTTCCCACCAGAAACACAGACCATGACCTTGTCGCCTTCTTCAATCATTTTAAAGTCACGAATAGCATGACCAACCTGACGACGAAGTTTTTTCAATAGACGATAGTAAGCCGAACTTGTAGGAAGTTCTGGTTTGAAATTAAATCCTTGTTGGGACTCAACTGGCGAGTACATAGACGCGATTTACCAAAAAAAAATTCTGCATAATTTTAGCTGATTTGTTGCTTAACCGCATCTAAAGATTTTTTATTTTTTGCATTAATCTTTTTCTTCGTCATATTCCTGTCTTATTCACATATCTAAAATAGACGACTCAGTTCATTTTTTGATCTAGGTGCTTATGCTTTGGACTTTTCCACAGTTTTCCACAAATCCTGTGGATAAAAGTGTGGATTGTTTGGGGCTTGACAAAGCATTCATACGGAAGGATGGGCGTTTTCTTTAGATTGGTCATTTTTTAACCACTTTATTTAAATGATATTTAACAATAGCTTACTGTAGTCAATAGGTAAGTTTTAAAAAAAATATAAAATTATTTTTGATTAATATGCCAACAAATAAGACTTGATTTTTTTTATTTGTATTGATAAAAATCAAATCGTAGTTTTTCTTATTGAATAACTTTGCTAAACTCCAAAAGGAAATTGGGGAAAATTTTAATTACTAAAAATGAAAAAATTTATTACGGGTTCATTGGTATCAATTTTAGGGTGTATGAGTCTAGTCTCATTTACATCGCAAAGTTTTGCTGGGCAGATTTATTTCTATAAAGATAAAAACGGCACAACCTTACTCACCAACCGTAAAAATTCAGACAGTTCACTGCAAAAAGTGAAAGTGACCTATTATAAAGACAGCAATATTCATAGTTATAGTAATTGGGGCAGTTCAGAATCTTCTGTTTTACCCAGTTACAGTAAAAGCAAAAATTCATTTGATACGATTATTCGCCAAGCAGCACAAACACATGGTGTTTCTGAGGGCTTAATTAAAGCAGTCATGCATACTGAATCAGGCTTTAATTCAAATGCACGTTCCCCTGTTGGTGCGCAAGGTCTAATGCAACTCATGCCAGCGACTGCACGTCGTTTTAATGTTTCTAACTCCTTTGACCCTCAACAAAATATTTTTGGTGGTGCAAAGTATCTCAGTTGGTTAATGAAGCGTTTTAATGGCAATACCAATTTAGCTTTAGCAGCATATAATGCAGGTGAAGGCAATGTCGATAAATATGGTGGCATTCCGCCTTTCCGTGAGACACAAGATTATGTTAGACGTGTCACAAGTCGCTATAACAATCTTTATTCTACGGGTTTAACAATTAGCAATAGTAGTTCAAGTAATAACGCGAATTCTGGGCAAATCATTGCTCAATCGAATAACGGTGTAAGTTATCATTCAAATAACAGCAGTCCTTCTAGCACTTTATCGAATAACACACCGATAGCGACGCCAGTAAAATACAGTTCTAGACAAATTATTGTTGCGTCTGATGGCACCTTTACAGATGCACCTTCTGGATCTTCTTATTCCACAGCCAATGCCAGCGCAACAGCACATATTAGTTTTGGTAACTAAATCATTATTTAAATGTTCTCAGTGAATAGATTCAAAGTTTGCCTATTTCTCCTGTTGAGATAATTTTTGTTATTTTTTTAAAATTTTTTTAGTTTTTATAAAGATAGAACTCATATTTCAACATTATCTTGATTTTATATTGTATAGATTTTTCCAATCATTCTTGAATTTTGATTATTGAAACCTCATATTCGATACATGATTTATAGGATCTATGAACATTTTATCTGTGGTTTACGTTGTAGGCTAAGATTGAGCAGGCATGAACAACATGTATTGCAAAGAAATGAACGCTGTAGCAGGACTACTTGCTTTCAAAACTGTTTGTTCATCGCCCCTAAGTAATCAAATTATTTTATATTTACGAAGAGGATTTTCTCGATGATGCGGATTGGTTTGTTTTTGCTAACCAACCTCGCGGTACTGGTTGTAGCTGGCATTATCCTATCTTTATTAGGTGTTGGTAGTTATCACGGCGCTGGCGGTCTCAACTTAGGCAACCTGATGGTATTCTGTTTAGTCTTTGGTATGGCAGGCTCATTCGTCTCGCTTTTCCTTTCTAAATGGATGGCTTTAAAAACCACGGGGACTGAATTAATTGATCCTAATGCGCCTCGTAACCAAGCTGAAGTTTGGTTATTACAAGAGGTTGCGCAACTTTCCCAGCGTGCTGGTATTAAAATGCCAGATGTAGGTATTTTCCCATCTTATCAATCGAATGCTTTTGCAACAGGTTGGAACAAAAATGATGCGTTGGTATCAGTTTCAACAGGTTTGTTAGAGCGTATGAATCAAGATGAGTTACGTGCTGTATTGGCTCATGAAATTGGGCACGTTGCCAACGGCGATATGGTCACATTATCGTTAATTCAAGGTGTTGTGAACGCCTTTGTGATGTTCTTCGCCCGTGTTGTCGGTGACTTCATTGACCGCAATGTATTTGGTCGTGAAGATGGTGAAGCTCCTGGATTGGCTTATTTTGCGATTACCATGGTCTTAGATATCGTCTTTGGTATTTTGGCTTCGGCAATCGTGATGTGGTTCTCTCGCCACCGCGAATATCGTGCAGATGAGGCAGGCGCACAATTAGCTGGTAAAGATGCAATGATCTCTGCATTATTACGTTTACAAGCTGAATCTGAAAGGCCAGATCAAATGCCAAAAGAGATGAAAGCTTTTGCGATTGCAGAAGGTAAAGAACAAGGCTTTAGCTTAGCGGCATTGTTCCATACCCATCCAAGCATTGAGCAACGTGTTGCTGCTCTTCGTCAGCTTAATTTACCGTAATTGATGTAAAAATTTACATCATTACAGAAATAATCAAAGTAGAAATAGATAAAACAAAGCCTCCAATTGGAGGCTTTGTTTTATCAGCATTTTATTTAACTGAGATGCGAAATTGGAAAGAATTCATTCCTAAGTGTTGTTACCGTCTTATTGCAGAGTGCTCAACATTCAGTACAGAATTAGGCACAGCTTTACATCAAAAGTTTCAACACAAATTATTTCTATCGAGGAATAGCATGGTATTTAAACCGTTAAACTTTGATACCAATCCCACAGCAGACTCACTCCAAACCAAAGTGCAAAACCGATTAAAACCAATACAATAGCACCCAAAATATCAGGTATATGAATCCAAAGCCAAGCAACCACAGGATTCCGCCAAAATGCAGATTGTTGTTGTTTCTGCTCTAATTTTTCATGCAGGAATGGGTGAAGCACATGATCATCGCTATGAATTTGATATTCCTCTCGAATATGATCATGCACTACATCTAAGGCCCGTCGGCTTGGACGAATAAAAATATCAAAAACAGTCCCAAGCACAGGAATAAAACCGACCACAGCATCGACAGCTGCAAGTCTAATCACACCATTGAGTTTAGTTTGTGGTACACCAATTTGTTTGGCTTTATAGACTGCATAACATGTCAATGCAAAACCAGCAGCATCTCCTGCAACTGGAATCGTACTTAATGCAGCATCGGCACCCACACCTTGCTTGGTAAACGGAATGCGAACCACGGAATCCATCATATTGGCAAATTTTGCCAAATCACGTTCCAATTGAATGACTTCTTGAGTCGATAATTTTTTTTCTGAACTCATTGATAGGTCTATCTTCTAACATCACACTATATTCAAAGTATCATAGCCAATAAATTCAGTGTGTTGTGTATAGTTTTAATATTTTGTGATCCATGTAAAACATTTAAAATTCATATTGTACCTTGACCCAAGAGGAGTGAAGCAATAAAAAGATATACAACCACACCTGTTGCATCACAGATCGATGTGACCAATGGTGCCGATGCGCTCGCAGGATCTAGTTTTAATCGATTTAGAATAAAGGGTAAACTCATTCCAATCAGGCAGCCCAACAGTACAATGCCCATCATACTCAATGCTAAAACGATGGCGACCATCGCATCACCACGAATATAACCGAGAATAGAAACTGCAAAAGCCATGGTTCCACCTAAACACAAACCGATTAAGACTTCCCGACCGACCAAATTAAACCAATCTTTAAACTGAACATCGCCAGTCGCCAACGCGCGTACCATTAAAGTTGCTGATTGAGAGCCTGCATTACCGCCACTGCCTACCAATAACGGTAAGAAAAACACCAAAACGATATTGGCAGCAATAATCTCTTCAAAATGAGCAATTCCCATTCCAGACAACAAACTACCAAAAACAAGGATTACTAACCAAAATACCCGCTTTTTATACAATACAAATATTGGCGCACGCTTAATACTCATATTTGGCGAAGCTGCAACTGCACTCGATTTAAAAAAGTCTTCTGTTGTTTCAGCTTGCACAACATCAGTTGCATCATCATAAGTGACAATACCCAATAAATGGTACTGATCATCCACAATGGGCAAAGCAATAAAATCATAATGACTCAGTTTTGTAGCAATACTTTCTTGGTCTTCATTGACCCAACCAACGATTAAATCCGTTGTCATCACTTCGGCAATCGTTAGATTTGGATCTGCGAGAATGATTTGCCGTAAAGAAATCACACCCAATAAAACGTTGTGTGCATCGACGATATAAATGAGATATAAAGTCTCACGATCTGCTGCAACTTTTCTAAGCTGTTCGATCGCTTGACGCATGGTCAGATTGGGTGACAATGTCACAAAATCTGCACTCATCAAAGCACCAGCAGACTCCTCAGAATAATGTTCTAAACTTCTAATTTGTCTTTGCTTTTCAGCACTCAGCTGTTGGAAAATTCGTTGTTGTTGTTGCTGAGGTAATAGTTTAAATAAATCAATGCGGTTATCAGAATGCATTCCTGAAATAATACTAAGTATTTGCGGTTCAGATAAATTTTCGATGATGCTTTGTAATTGCTCTAATGACAAATATTCTAAAATATAAGCAGCGTTGGGTAAGTGTTCAATTAAAGTTATTTTCGCGCCCAATGATAAATCTTTAATTAATCCAGCAATATCTGCGTCGTTCATTGATTCTAGAATTTTGTGGATTTCATCAAAATCATGATTTTGAAGTGCCAATTCAACTTTAGAAATCAGCGCTAAAGGTAATTGCATTTATTTTCCGAATCATCAAATATCTAATTTAACTGATGATGGAACTGAATCGAAATAAAATAAAGCATGATTTTGTTATGAAAATAGTGCTGAATAAGCACATTATCAT
>NZ_RAXT01000072.1 GCF_003611475.1 Acinetobacter rongchengensis
CCTTTAATAGCGTCTTTTTATCTTTCCGAATTTGATGAATGGCTAAAAAGAAAGAAATACAAGCATGTTAGATATGCAGATGATCTCATCTTCTTTTTGGATTCAAAAGAACAATGTGAATCCGTGTTCCTCGAAGTTGAACAACAACTAAAAAATATTCAGCTAAGCCTGCCTAGGATAGATGAAGAAAGTAAAACCCAAATTATTGCTCCGTACCAACCTGTCACATTCCTAGGGTTGGATTTATCATATGAAAACGAACAATATAACTGGTACATTCCAAGTCATATTATTGCGAACGTAGAAGATTCCCTTATAGAGTTAACCTCGATATCAAAGAATATTCAGAAAAAGCTAACTTTTTCAAAGACAATAAATCGCATGGAACAAATTGTTCTGGGTTACGCACATTGTTATAAAGACGCTGAATCCAAAAATCTCAAGGACTTTAGAAATAGGCTTTGTGATACTCAAAGCAAAGCAATAAATATGCTATTTAAAAACTTAGGAATTGATATATCCAAAGTTCAAACAGATCACAAAAGCTATCTTACGCTAGTATTCAAGACCAGACAATTCATCGATAAGTTCTACACTGGGCTGTAGTTTCCATTGCCCCTTACTCAATATACATATCTAAGCAAACTCCCCAACCAAAACTGGTTTTAGCCCTATATCATCGGGCTAAGATCAGGTAAGCATAAATTCCCCACTCCCACACTAAAACTCATTTCTCTGCTCATAGCGAAACTTGATGATCAATCTTTATACCAGTCAACCCATTTTTCAACTGTTTGAGTACAAACTTTCTGAATTAACTGCAGATGTATTATGCGATTGGCGTGATCACAATGACTTCCGTCCAACAACATCAGCTAAAGCATACAGACTTACACGAGCTTTCCTGAATTGGTGTGATGAACACGAGGATTATGAAAACTTAGTGCCTCCAAAATCATACAACTCAAAAAAAGTTAAAGATAAAGTCCCTTCCCCAAAAGCCAAGAATGATTGTTTGATGAAACAGCATCTAAAACCATGGTTTGAAGAGGTAAATAAGTTAACTAACAGAAAAATAGCGATTTTTTTGATATGTAGTTTAATCACTGGTTGCAGAAAGAATGAGCTGCTTTCATTAAAATGGACAGATGTCGATTTTCGTTGGAAAACAGCAAAAGTCAAGGATAAAATTGAAGATGAAGGTCGCCTAATTCCTCTAACTGCATATGTTGAAAGCTTATTATTAGAACTAAAGAAAAATTCTGATTCTAAATTCATATTTAGCAGTAAGGGCGCTGAATGTGGCCATATTGTTAATCCTTACGATAGCTTAGAGAAAATATGTAAAAAACTAAATATTGAACTTACTCCCCATGGATTGAGGAGATCATATAAAACGTTAGCTATTTGGGCAAAAATCAATGAAGGATCTTTAGCACAGATATCAGGTCATAAACCAAGTGCATTAGTTGAAAGGCACTACATCGTACGACCTATGGATATGCTACAAGAAACACTACAAGAATATGAGGATTGGATTTTGCAACAAGTGCGAAATGGCATTAATTGAAATACCTCGATACGGACTAATGCCAGTCAGTTAAGAAATTGACTGGTAGAGGGTGTAAATAATTCTGTGTAAATACAGTTTTAAAAATACTTGGTTAGGTAATCCTCCCATAAATAACCGAAGTTAAAAGTAGAGGTTAAGCAGCCATTAGAGGTGGCTTTCCTTTGTTAGCTTGATGTGGTCTTTCATGGTTGTAATGCCACAACCAGTTTGTTGCATAATCTTGTACTTCATCCAAAGTATCAAATAAATGCTTGCTCAGCCAACTATAACGTATGGTCCGATTATAGCGTTCAATATACGCATTCTGCTGTGGCTTACCCGGTTGAACATATTCAATACGAATACCGTGCTCAGTAGCCCAGCGCACAAATTCGTGACTGATAAATTCGGGACCATTATCGCATCGGATCACTAACGGTTTTTCTCTCCACTCCAGCAATTGATTCAACGTACGAATAACCCTGATTGTGGGCAATGAGAACCCTGCTTCAATGGCTAGGCCTTCGCGGCGGTAATCATCAATCACATTCAATAATCGAAACTTGCGACCATCGGAAAGCTGATCATGCATAAAATCTAATGACCAAACCTGATTTTCTCGGATTGGTTCTTTCAATGGTTCAGGCGCATGCCGTTTTAGTCTTCTTCTCGGTTTAATACGCAGATTCAGTGCCAACTCACAGTAAATGCGGTAAACCCGCTTGTGATTCCAGCAGCAACTCTCAACATGCCGTAAATACGAGAAGCACAAACCAAAGCCCCAATCGGAATTTTCCTCAGTGAGTTCAATGAGCTGTTCAGCAATGAGTGCATTGTCATCGCTGAGTTTGGCTTGATAGCGGTAGCAGGTTTCACTAATGCCAAATGCTTTACAAGCCAAACGAATACTAATGGCATGCTGGGCAACTGCCTGTTGTGCCATCTTACGCTGGCAAGATGACTTTACCACTTTTTTGCCATCGCTTCCTGGATGATTTCGGCCTTTAATCGCTCTTCCGCATACATCTTTTTAAGTCTGGTATTTTCGGCTTCTAGCTCTTTCAGTCGAGCCATTAATGATGTATCCATACCACCATATTTGGCACGCCATTTATAAAAGGTAGCATTACTCATGCCGTGTTCACGGCAAAGGGTCGCTACAGGTGTGCCAGATTCTGCCTGTTTCAAGATGGACATGATCTGACTGTCAGTAAATTTAGATGTTTTCATGCAGAATCTCCTGCTCGTATCTTAAGAGAAAATTCTACTTTTAGATCCTATTATTTTTAGGGGGGATTACCGTTACACGCTCTTCAAACGAGAGCGTTCAAAAATCTATGTCAGTAAATTTAACTAGATTTTAATTATATCGATCTAATCGACCTTCAAAGTAAATGGATAATTGAGTATTGTGTGAAAATTGAGACTTCTACTGACATTTTGGTAAATTTTACCTCATGTCATAGGAGTTTGAATTTTGAGTACAAAAGCCCAACGGGAAATTGCCCATAAATTAAAAGTGTTTGCTCATGCTGAACAAAATCGCAATGTTGCATTGACCTGTCGATATTTTGGTATTTCACGAAATACTTTTTATCGTTGGAAGAAGAATTATAAATCCAAAGGAGAGATACGATTAGTCAACAGTAAGCCATGTCCACAGAACCTTAAGCTACGCACGCCTGCTGAGATTGAAGATAAGATTATTTATTTACGTCAACACTATCATTTTGGACAACTACGGATCAGTTGGTATTTATGGCGTTATCACCAAATTAAAATTTCAGCAGCTGGGGCGTACCATGTTTTAAAACGGCATGGTATGAATCGATTACCCCAAAATCAGCGTAAACGTTCTATTCCTATTCCTCAACGTTATAAAAAACAAGTACCAGGGCATCACGTTCAAGTTGATGT
The DNA here is from genome assembly GCF_003611475.1 of Acinetobacter rongchengensis. GTDB lineage: Bacteria > Pseudomonadota > Gammaproteobacteria > Pseudomonadales > Moraxellaceae > Acinetobacter > Acinetobacter rongchengensis. The sequence continues at coordinate 3,470 of NZ_RAXT01000072.1, forward strand.
AAAGTTTCTCTTTTTTAAAGATCAAAATGGAAAACAAGTCAAACGATATCAATATACCGCTATTGATGTGGATTTAAAAGCCAAGCTGGCCGAATGGGAGGCATTTTACAATTATGCCCGACCTCATGCAGCCATGAATGGCAAAACACCCCTATGAACGATTAAAAGAAAAGTTATGCTAAAATCTTGGTGTCAGTGGAGGTCCTAGTATTCACATATAAAAAGCACAAAAACAAATTTATTTACAGGCTCACTCAAAACTATCTTTCTCTTAAAGCCTCTTGCGCTTTATTAAATGGTTTTATTAGATAATCTAAAATCGTTTTCTCCCCTGTTTTAATATCGACTGTTGCAACCATGCCAGGAGTAATACTGAATTGTTTGCCTGCTTTATTCATCAATTTTCCTGAATCCGTTCGAATATACACTCGATAATAAAATTGATCTTGCTTAACTTCATCTCTCAATGTGTCTGGTGAAATAATTGAAACTTTTCCTTTCAACCCACCATAAATAGAATAATCATAGGCAGTGATCTTCACGAGTGCATCTTGCCCAGGATGAATAAAAGCAATATCTCGCGGTGAAATACGTGCCTCAACCAAAAGTTGTTCATCCAGAGGAACAATTGTCATCAACTTGCCATTTTGAGAAATCACTCCGCCAATAGTCATAACATCAATTTCTTTAATAATCCCTCGTACAGGTGATTTAAAAAGAGTACGATTTAAAGAGTCTGATTTACCTTTTACGACTTGTAATTGCGTTTCGATATCTGTGTTGGCTTTTGCCAACTCTTCTCGAGCTTTTACCAAATATTGATTTCTCACATCATTCATTTGATTGCGCAAATCAGTTGCTTGGCGCTTGAGCCGCAATACTTCGACCTCACTAGCTGCACCTTTCGCTACTAATGGTTCAGTCATTTGCAGCTCTTCTTCAACTAAAATAAGTGCTTGTTGTAAACCTGACAAAGATTCTTCTAGATTAGATCGTCGTGAATGATAGAGTGCTGTTTCTTCTTCAACTAAATCTCGCTCTTTAAGTACTTCACTCGGAAATTTTAAACTAGTTCCATTAACTTCTGCACGTAGTCGCGCTGCTGTTGCTTGTGATGCTAGTAGTAAGGATGCAGATTCACCAACATTTGATGCAAAGCGAGTTGGGTCAAGTTGAGCAAGTACCTGCCCTTCTTGTACGATTTGTCCTTCATGCACATAAAGCTTTGTTAAAATTCCACCTTCAAGAGACTGTACTACTTGCTCTTTAGAAGATGGAATAACTTTGCCAATTCCTGTTGAAACTTCTTCAAGTTTAAAAAGCCATGCCCAGATGAGTAATGACAAAAGACCAATACAAATAATCCAGATAAATAAGCTAGCTCTCGGTAATGCAGGTTCTAATTCTTTAGCCTTTACAGTATCACTTTTTATATATTTTCTAATCATGATGCTGTACTCGCTATATTGGTTTGAGTATTACCTAATACTTGCTCTTTAGGACCATCCATAACAATTTTTCCATCATGTACTACAATAATTCGATCCACCAACTCAAGTACTGCTCGACGATGAGTTGCAATGACCAAAGTTTTTTGTCCTAACCAGCCCTTAAGGTGCTCAATCAGCTGTTTTTCAGAAACGTCATCGATCGCGGCTGTAGGCTCATCAAGCAATAAAATATTGGGTTGGCGAAGCAATAATCGAGACAAAAGTAAAGCTTGGCGCTGACCTCCAGAAAAACCAATACCGCCTTCTAAAATTTGATGGTCTAAACCTTCTTTCTTGTCTAATACAAAGCTTAATGCGCCAGTAAGCTTTAGCACATTCAACAGATCTTGGTCAGTCGCCAAAGGTGAGCCTAATGTTAAATTTTCGCGTACAGAGCCAAAAAACAAATGTGCATTTTGATTGAGTAAGCCCATATCTCGGCGTACATCCATTGGATCAATTAACCCCAAATCCACACCGTCTAGTTTAATTTTGCCCTGCACGGGTTCCTGCATTCCAGACAGCAGTTGCAGCAATGTTGACTTCCCTGCACCATTGCGGCCTAAAATCGCAATTTTTTCGCCCGCTTTAATTTCAAGTTTGGGAATGATAAGCGTAGGTTTTGCGTCATCGTCGCTATATTTGAAGACAATATTATTAAGTTCATAATGTCCATTCAAAACAGGTCTATGAATTAAATGTGCATTTGGTGCTTGGTCAACTGGTTTCTTCATAAGCTCATCTAAACTTGTCTTAGCAACTTTAGCTTGTTGAAAACGCCCTAGAACTCCTGAAATCTGTGCAATTGGTCCAAGCATGCGCGATGATAAAATTGAACAAGCAACTAATGCACCTGTAGTCATTTCCCCTTTCATTACAGCAAAACATCCAACAAGGACGACAATCGCAAAAGTAAGCCCTTGCACTTTCTGAGTCCACGCCCCCACAATTCCAACTAATTTCCGCTGGCGCATAGAAATGTCCGCCGCAGCTTCATTCATATGATTCCATTGATTCTGAAATCGGGATTCTGCACGCAACAGCTTAATATCTTCTATGCCTTGAACAGCTTCCACCAGTGTTGCATTACGAATAGCACCTTCACGCATTCCTTCAGATGCTAATTTTGCCAATGGCTTTTGAATCAAAATTCCAGGAATAATCATTAAAGGTACAACCAAAACCATTACCCAGAACAGATTGCCACCGATCAGCCAGAAAATTGCCAAAAACAAAAAGAAGAAAGGTAAATCTGCAATCGCTGAAATGGTTGTAGAGGTGACTAATTCACGAACACCTTCCAATTCACGTATCTGAGAAATAAACGTACCTGTTGATTTGGATCGCTCTTTATTTTTAATTCTTAAGGCATGACCAAATACCTTATCTGAGATTTTTAGATCTGCACGTTTTCCGATAATGTCTGATAAATAAATACGTGCAACTCGTAAACAAAATTCAAATATTGCAGCAATGAGTACACCACCAGCCAATACCCATAAAGTTGGAACAGACTGTGCAGGAATCACTCGATCATAAACATTCATTGAAAATAGAATGGTCGCCAATGCAAGAATGTTGGCCATTAATGATGCAAACATCACATCCAAATAGCGTTTCCAGTCTTTGAGCACAATTGACCAAAACCAGCTTGGCTCATAAGGCTTTATGTATTCATCAATACGGACATCAGGAATTGATTTCTCAGGTCTTAAAATATAAACATTGTTCACATTTTCTTTTAATAACTCTAAAGTGAGTACCTGTGCTAATCCTTGATCACCACTGAACTGAATATTTGCATTCCCATTGACATCGAGTTGATTCAATACGCCAACTTGTCCATCTTGCATTTGAATTAGAAGCGGTAAACGCCACGGGTTCAAAATATCTTCACTAAATTCAGCTTTTCTTAGGTTCATCCCGATCTGACGGCTCACCAAAATCAAAATATCATCTATTGACTGATTCGGATTCCAATCAAGCTGTAAACGTAAACGCTCTTCAGATGGTTCGATACGATAATGTTTTGCAATAGCTAAAATAGCTTGAAGCCATGGCTGATAATTCATAGTTTTGCTCATGGTAAAATTTCAAACCCTTGAATAGAAATATTATTTAGTTGATAAAGTGCTCTTGAACCACCCGTAATATAAATATACTGAATGAGGGCCGCATAAATATCATATCTAGCATTTTCAATTTCCTGTGCGGCAGCATGAATTGCTTGTTCAGAGTTCAATAAATCAACCACTGTGCGTGTACCTAATTTATATTGCTCCTGATACAGCTCTTTTGTCCGTGCTGTGGTTTCTTTTCTTAAAGCCAGAACATTCATTTGCTTTTGCTTATTTTCAACCTGTACACGAATGAGTTGTATTTGATCTAAGACGTCTAAATAAACTGTGTTTACCGCCGCTTTTGCTGCTTCTTCCGCATAATTTGCAGAACGGATTTTTGCTCGAGTCGCCCCGCCTTGGAAAAAGTTACTATTCGCTTCCAACATGACAGAGCTATAAAAACCATCATCTTCATTATTATTCGGGTTTTTTCCATTCAACGCTTGATTTAAGCTACCTTTAATATTAATTGTTGGATAAGCACTCAGTTTTGTTTGCTCTTTTTGAAATTTAGCGACTTGCACTGATGCCTGAGCTACGATCATCTTAGGAATTTGAGTAAAGTTTGGGTCATTGTATAAACCCGCATTACGAATGACCGTATCTGGAATATGCATCTTCACATGAGAGACGTCATAGCCTAGTAACATTTGTAACTTTTGCTGATATTGCTTGAGTTGTGTTTCTTGTATGAGTAAATTTGATTGCGCCGCTTCTAAATTCGACTGCGCCTGGATCGGATCTGCCTGACTGCTAATACCTGCATTAGCACGTAAATTGGCAATTTCCGCAATTCGAGCAATTCCTTTGATTTGTTGATTTGCAATACGAACGATTTCTTGATAACGCTTAATATTGACCATCGCATTCGCTGTTTGATATGCAATATCATCAATACTTTCTAATGTATTTGCTTGCTCTTGCAGCAACCTCGCTTCTTCTATATTGATATCGCTTTTGATTTTTCCAAAATCATATAAAACCTGTGTCGCTGATAAACTGTAAAGCTGTCTTCCCCGTTCGCCAGTCGTTAAATCAGCTGTACTAATACCACCAGAGATTTGAGGAAAATATTGTGCCCTCGCCGCATCAATGTTTGCACCTTGACCTGCAATAGCCGCAATACTCTGCGTAATTTCTGGTCGACGCTGTAGCGCTTGATGAATTGCATCAAAAAGTGTTAGCTCAGCTTCTGAGTTAATACTTATTTTTGCCATACCTTTAGGTTGCGGTTGAATACCACTCGATTGAATTATTGGCAATGTATCTAAACCTGCCTGCTCACCCCATGAGAATTTGCTTAGTTCTTGAATACTCACTTTATTCATATCAGCAGTTGCCGGCGAAAAAAACTGTTCAATATTTTCTTTTGCTGAGCCCAAATAATGTTTTGGAGTTGCTGCATAACTCGGTGTTATTGGCATATATAGTGGAAGAAACAGCACAAGCCATATCTTTGATATTCTAAAATTCATGATTTAAGCATCTTAGTAAATTCATACCGTGGGAGTTTTTCAAATGCTGCGTCATAGCATTAAATGAGTACTGTAATTGCAGCCATTTTCATTGCAAATTTAAATCCATCTTTGTCTAAAATTAACTTAAAATAAATTCAAATTTAAAACGAATGAAGGGAGCGTTATGTTTGATATAACGCTCCTTGTGAAGGATCAATCTAAAACCAATCCGCCACTTAGCGATTAGCCAATAATAATTTGGTTATTAATTAAATCCTGTAATTCCGAAGCGGTTTTACCTTCAATAATTAACAAATCTGCCCAATCATGAGTTGTACCACTCGTTCCATTCGCAGCACCATCACGGTCAATTGAAATTACCGCCTGATCATTTTCAGCGTTGTAGTCAACTGTAATGAACTCAGATAAATTACTTTCATGAACTTCATTAGACAATAATGCTGTAATGTCAATTTGTTGATTAGAACTAACCTCAAAATTATCAATACTGTGAAATGCATTACTATCTATTGCATTATATTCAAGTACATCAAAAATCAGGTCATCAGATTGCTCTACTAAGTTTAATAATGAAGCTGTTGGGACAGTTATACCGCCATTAACTTCGATAGATTTAGAAACTCCATCTTCATGGGCTTGATCATAAACTGTGACGGTGATTGTATTCGCATCACCAGTTTTAGAATAGAAACCAACTGAAGATACAATGCTATTCCAGTTTTCTACAGATGCAGTCTGACCCTCTTTAACAGTAATGGTTAAAATTCCATCAGCATTAACAACATCAAAAATATCTGTTAATAATGCATCTTTTACATATAGCTTATCGCCTATAGTTGTATCTGCTAATGCTAAAGTCACTTTATTTAAATCATTATCAGCATCTTGTAAATTAAATTCAGAAAATAATGCAGTAGATGAAGTTGCCGATGCAGTCAAACTATCTCCGTCTGTATAATTAACTAATTTAATTGTACCAATGATAAAGTCATCAGCAGCATTGCTTGTCGTCGCCTCCACTGTGACTTTTAATTCATTTGATGTAGATAATAAAATATCATCTGGTAAGTTAACTATAAAATTGCTCCAGAACTCAGACATTTTTTCTGGATTTGCCCGATCATTAGTATTAAACAAATTCACAGCATAAGTTAACCATTGATAAGCATCATCACCAGAATAAGTTTGACCATCAATCGTAATTGATGCACCATTTAATGTAGTTACTGTCGCATATAAAGAATTCTGAATAATAGCGCTTCCTATCGACCAATCATATTCAATATTATTACCAGATACTGCTTCTGGTGTAACAATTTTTAATAAGTCTACTCCTGCAAAACTTACTGTAACTGTAACTCCATTCCCTAAAGAGTCTTCCCAACCATTATTCCAAGCCATATCTAGAAGTAATTTACTATCTTTGCTGACGGCAGAGTTCTTAACAGTTTGAGAAATAGTTGATTTACTTAATCCATTCTGATCTATATATGCTCCAGTACCATTAGGTGCATATCCCAAAGTGTTAAAATTTCCAGTCGTCTCCCAGTTTCCACCATAAGCGCCAGTATTACCTGTAATTAAATCACCATTTTCTGTTAATTCAGTATATGTATTCACACTGAAATCAAGAG
>NZ_RAXT01000073.1 GCF_003611475.1 Acinetobacter rongchengensis
CATTTTGCCAGTTTAAGACATTAATGTAAAAAGACACACGTATATACTTTAGAGCAAGCTCAGGTAGCATGGGATAACGCACGGTCCATAGATCAACCGATCGCCGTGCACCACGTTCGCAAACATATTGTATGAAAGGTGGACTATCAATATATCCCCTCGATCTCACAAATAGATGATCCTTATATCAAGTATGTGGCGCTTGAAAAGGATAATTTAGGTTTATTGTGCGATGGAAATGACGTCTTTTGGTTAGACTTTGCCACGGGCAAAACCAGTACAGATTTTTCTTCTGCTACAAAACTTCGGTATGACCAGGCCCTTTCGTTAAAAGATCGCTATATTCTTCTTCCTTTTAATATAGCCGATGCACATAAACGACTGCTTTTGTGTATGTCCAACTTAAATTGACCAACAAATTAGGTTCTTTATCCATAGCGAATAGATCTGAATAAATATTAAAGTTTTTACCCAAAAATGCATTGTGTAAGAAGTGAATAAGGTCTAGATCCACGTAGTTAACCGTAGACACAATCTTTAAGTATTCAGACAAAGCTTTAAACATCGGTGTTAGCTCTGCGATGGCACGGCTAAACCGCTGTTCTGATTTATGCTCTCTATATTTTTCAAAGCCATTTTTCAAAATCTTTTTGAGTTCTGCATCATCAAATGGAATATTTGAATAAAACTCACCAGTACTAAGATCTCCAAAATTAGACATAAAGTTATCAATCACGGGTAATTTACGTTCTAGAGATAAGCGCTGCGTTGATCTGATCAATTTAATGAATGAATAAAAAAACGGTAAGAAGCGTCTGTAGTAATCATAAATAACCTCTGCAAGCTTACGATCGCGAACATCAGCATTGATGGCTACACATTTAGGATATTGCGTAACAAAAATGGGTTTCTGCAGATAAATGGTAAGGTCCTTAAACACCTCAACACCATTTAGGCGATTAGATTTAAGAAATGACCAATCTACCAAGTCATAATCAACTGCACGAATCTCTCTTAGATTTAATTCATCAAACTTAAAGTTGAGTAGGCGTAGGTAATCTACAAAATTAGCCAAGTACCATGGCTGAGTTTTATTGATGTTGTATTCAGGATGACTATCAATGTCCAAGTGATTTAATAAATTGGTCCACGACTTGTCAATTCCAGCCAAATTAACTTGTTTGTCTATTCGATCAGGGGTAAGCATAGTAATCCCAATTGTATATACTAATTCGTAAGAAATTAGATACATTGTATCAATAATTCCTAGAATAAATATTCTTTTAAATTTTTTATCAATTCTAATTCGCCACACAACAAAAATGCTTATTTACTGAGCTAAAAACTTATATCCAATTAATTAAAACCCTATATAATTATCTTAATACTCTAATTCGAGTGAGTTGTTATGATTAGTGATCCAATCGAAATCGCAAAATTAAAACAAAGCATCTTAGATTTAAGAAACAATATTTTTCCTCCACAAAACCTTTTAACGGTTGATGGATTACCAATTTATTATGGTGAGAAAAAGTTTGTTGATGAATATCTTGCACAATGGATGGACTTTTATCAAAAAGCATTAGAACTTTCTAGTCCTTTTGGTGATCCTATTGATTTGTCCGAAATAAATGAAATTCATTTGCCTGTGCATTTTAATTTGCCCGTGTTTGCTCGTAATGTCACTCGCATGATTTTAAATAAAACACTGGCCAAGGAATCTATTACTTTTCGTTCAAGTGCAGATCTGTTTGAGAAGTGCGGATACTTCAATCGTGAATATACGGATTTAATTTATGAGTACTTTGATCGTGATGAAGATAACGTATTGGTCGGGCATCGACCGTATAACGATATTCGTGCGTACTTGTTTTATGCCGGCGATGAAGAGCGTCATCGCACGAGATTTTATAACTCTGGACTGGTGCTCGGTTATCCCGAAGGTTGGAACAGCATTGAGATCTTAGATAATCGTAACAACACCCGAAAACAGCGTAGTGATGCTTATACAAACCATTTAGCGAAAAATAACACATGGTTCATCTACAAGAAGCTGTAATTAGCCAAAGCGCCGTGCGAGATCGCAATAGAGCCTTGGATCTATTGAAGTGGATTGCGATTGTGACCATGGTTATTGACCACGCATCAATATTATTTCCTCAATATAATCTGTTGTTGAGGACGATTGGTCGTTGTGCTTTTCCTATTTTTTGTATCATGCTTGCATTCAATTTGAACCAAGCTATTTCTAAAAAGAAAACCCATACATTAAAAAACTATTTTAAAAATTTGGCGTTGTTTTGTGTGCTATCAGAAGTACCGTATCAACTATTCAACCAAGAGCCATTTACAACACTGAACGTCATGCCTACGTTGCTTTTAGGATTTTTGCTTGTTGTATTGGGGGAATCTAAACATAAATATGCAACGCTGCAGTTTGTCTCTCTGTTAGTCGTGACCATATTGCTATCTAATTTTATTATGTATAGCGTGTGGGGCGTTTTATTAATTGTATTCCTGTATTTATTCTTTAAAACAACCAACGTTCGTTCTAAGAAATACTTTTTAATGATCAGCGTCTTGCTCACTTCATTGGCCAACATTTTCAACTGGTTGATTGGTGGCTACTATACGGATATGACTACATATTCTTTGGCATTCTCATTTGCTGTCAGTAGCGCCATTGCAACGTATATTGGTGCACAATTCCTACTGAAAGGACAGCACATGAATATACCTTTTGAAGTACCGCCAGTGGGGAAGTGGGCGTACTGGTTCTATCCAGTACATCTCGTCATCATTTGGATTCTTTTTAAATTTGCATAATAAATTTAGGCTCAAAAAAAGCACCAAAGTATTTATGACTAAGGTGCTTTTTTATTGCTTAATCAGCGTTATTCGCTAGATCCAGCATCTAAACCGAATGAGCTAATTTCTTGCTGTCTTTCTTGCTCAGCTGCTTGTTCTGGTGATGCTTGTGGAGTAGGTGCACCAGATTGGTTATTTTGTTGATCATATTGATTCAGCAATTGCTTTAATGCTTCAGGATCTTGAGCAATTTGATTCGCAATTTCTAATGTTGGGTCCTGTTGTTTTTTACCAGCAACATAACCAAAAATAGCCAAACCAATGAAAGCAGCGAAGAAAGTGGCAAGTACGATCAGTACAAACTTACCAATAATGCTACCTTTGAAGCGTTCAAACCAAGTTTCATCTTCATAGTGGTAAGGTTGGTTAATGTTTTGGCAACCATCACTAAATGCATCCATCCACGCATTACGAACCAATTGTTTAATTTGTTCTGTTTGCGGTAAATGACCTTTTTTAACCACGTTTACTTTGATTTTTGGCTCTGCTAATACAAAACGTTTTTCTTCACCATTACCTAGTGTATTAACGAGCTCTACGGTACCAGAACAAGTGAAATAACGACCAACATCATTGTTTTCTAAAGTATCAAAACCACTGATTTGTATTGTTAACTCTTTAAGATCGGCATTCGAGATTTTTATATTTTTAGGTTGACGATTCAAATCTTCAGAATCCGTATCAACTGAGATTGTTAAAAGGTCATTGTTACTAAAAATTGAAACAAGAGGGTCGTGAGATAGAATGTCTTTTTGCTTCTTAATTAAACTCACAATGTATCACCAGTTAAAATAGAAATTAAAAGTATTATATTTTAAAAAAGGGTTTTAGTGATAGTTTATTTTATGTTTAACGCAAAAAAGCCACTTTTAAGAAAGTGACTTTTAGGTTTAAGGGAGATAGTTATTATTTATAAAATATTCCTTTTTAATTCTCTTAATCTCCATGCCTTTGTCTAAAAGCAATTTAAACTCATTAAAATCATCACGCATAAGCTTATGAACCTTTAATGATTTTTGACTCTTAGCTTTGATAGCACTGTTGTATTGTACTGCAGCAACCAGATCGTAATGCTTATTTAGATCCAAACCATAAAGTGATGTTAATTTTTCAGAAATATAATCAAATATAACGGTCAAACAGATGACCTTATTGTTAGTGTTAGTCAGTATCTCTTCTGGAAATTCATTATTTCCCGAAGCTGCACTGGCTAAACGTGCCCATTCTGTCATGGGTAGGGAACCATCTTCACCAATCACGTTGATTAAGTTGTTTAAAAAGATAAAGCGGTGATTAAAAAACTTCACTTTGCTTTTTTGCAAAATTCTAAATGTATAAACGTTTGCCCAATACACAACATAGTTTTTAATCTTTAGACCATTGATTGAGTCTTGCGTTAATAAATCTTCATTGGTGATGCCATGATATTGAGTTGCTTCTTCAGTGACTTGTTTTTTTGGCTTCCAGTAGCTCTCTTCAGCATTATAAAGATACTGAACCTGTTCTATTGATGATGTGCGGCACTTTTTAATACGCGTCAAAATAGACGACTTAATAATGTCAGGCACATCAACTGGATTCTTGACTTTGGCGGTAAATTCCAGTGTGAGAAAACATAATGGTGCTGGCATAGCTTGGCCTTTCTAATATCCCTTAATTTATAACTTAAAACGTTCTATTTTCTGAATTGATATTCGCGAAATAAGGAACTAATTGCTTTTCTCGGTCATGAATGTATGCAGTTGATGACATATCCAATACCGCACCTGGTACATAAGTTAGGTTTAGATTGATATTTTCACCGTTACCATCGATCAAGACGCCATTAAACCGCGCTTTGTCTGGATCTCCTTTTACAAATAGCTGTTGGCCAACATAACCGGACAAGCTATTGATATAGAGGTTTTTCATTTTTTCCGAAGATTGCAAAGCATTTATATAGAGAAGATCCATAATTTTTTCTTCTCCATTTTGATTTCTAATTTTTACTGTTTTTGGACCAACAACATCCACAATTGTAGCAATCCATAAGTCATGATGTTCAACATCCCAACCATTGTAGCGACTTTCAATCCAATCGGGGCTTAAGAGTCTTGGCTTAAAGGGGTAGGAGTAGATTTTGAATATTAAGATCGAAACCACAATTATGATTGGCAAGCCAAAACATATTTTTATTTTATGTTTCTTAAAAGCACTGTTAAACATAACCGTATATACCAAAAAATTTAAAATCATTTTAACTTAAAATAATAAGTTTGTATTGGTTAAAACCATTGATATATCAATTATTCATCACTGTTATAGGTATAGCCATCATCACTACTGCGATCTTTACCTACTAATAATGCTTCAATACGCTTAGCTTCAGCTATTGTTCTGAGTGCATTTTCTTTTTTTTCTTGTCGTTCTGTATTTTCACGAATCGCTTCAAGAACCTCAGGAGATAAGGCGTTTTCAGGTTGTTGTTCTTGGGCTTCAGGCTCGGAAGCACTTGCTTCTTCAGCCTTTATAGGTTGGTCTTTTTTCTTAGGATCTACCAAGTCATAAAACACAAGTTCTTTTGATTCACTCGTTGCCGATTCGTCTAAAAACTTCTGTTCTTGACCTTTTAATGGATCTTGTTCATTTGGAGTATTAGAGTTATTACAGGCACTTAAAAGGGTGGAAATTAAAATAACCGTTGCGAAAATAAAAAGGGTTTTAGACACGTTGAAAATCCTTTAATATAATAACGTATTCTACATAATAAAAGTCCGTAGGTAAAAGTATGTCTTCAGATAAAAATAGTTCTGATAGTGCTCCACAAAAGGTAAATATTACCAATGAGGTTTTAGATGAAGCTGCCATTAAACAGGCAATTGAAGCTAGTCAACCCCGTAAATCAGGTATTTTAAAGCGAATCTTTTTTGATTTCGGGCGTAAAAGCCACTGGAGTTCAGCTAGAAAAGGGTTTTTACCGCATTTATCTAATATTAGATCAATGCTGTCTCCAACATGCCCCGAATGCGGTAAATCGATTTTAATGCATGACAACAGGATTCCACGTTCTTATAAAGGCAACGTGAATTGGGTATGTGCACACCCTTTATGTGAATATGAAATTGTCGCACCTAACAATTTTAAACAACTGAAAAGACTCATTGCTAATACTCACTACCCAAGAGGGCAAGAACGTTTAGCTTCAATGAGTAATGATGAAATAGACAAGCTTGTTAAAAACCATCAATTTTCGTCTTATTTGTATTTAGCATTATCTATGTTTACAGGCTTGTACGTAGTTTATATGTTCTTTAAAGCGCTATATCCAATGCTTGTTGTACCAGGTGTATTATTGGTGTTTTATCTATACATGGTTAGCATCAATTCAGCTTATCGTGCGTGGCAAGTCCGTACTGGTCTTTTATTTTTACCGAATGCGCCATTCTTGGCATGGTTCCGCTATGCGCCAAAAAAATATAGCTTATCGTGGTATGACGGCAAAAACCCATTGCCAGTTGAAACACTGAATAAGTTAGCTGACCGTAAACAGCACCTAATCGACAATTTCAACAACAACGATAAAGGTGCTGATTAATATGCTGTTAAAACCAACGCTATTTGCGACTCTATTAGGATCAAGCGTTGCTTATGCTCAATTGCCTCAAAGTTCTGAGGCTCTAGGTGCATATGCAAACCATGTCAATTCTAATGGATCAAGTACACCATATCGACCATTTCAGGTCATGACCAACACTCAGCAAGAAACGGCGCCAGCAAAGCCAAGAGGATTTACGAGTCGTTACTTGGGCGTGAAGTACACACCGCAAAAAACTGAAGAAACTCCGACTAGCACTGAGCGCACGGCAGTTGCACAAAATGGACCACAACCTAGTGGCCAGCAAGCACCAGCACCACAACAACAACCCGTTCGCCAGAATATCCGTCCTGTTTCTTATACCTATCCAACTACGCAATACAATCAATACAACCAAGCGAGTGCATCTTACGATCAAACCGTACCGGGTAGAGTCGCTACTTTGAGTTGTGTTATTCATGCTGCGCGGTCAGAAGGTGTTCCGCTGTATGTTTTATTGGGTATACATAGCAAAGAGCGTGGTACCAATGGACAAACAGCGCAAAACAAAAACCGTTCATTGGATATGGGGCAATTCCAAATCAATTCCATGCACTTTAAACGTGGCGGTATGTTTGAAAATTATAACAGCCATTATGTGCGTACTGATGGATGTCTGAATGCGCGACTTGCAGCCAAGATCTTGCGAAATCGATTAACCACAAAACCGTCAACCGATTTTTGGGTTAGAGCAGCTGCTTACCACTCATGGACGCCATCTTTTAATGCGATATATCGCAATGGCACGACAAAACAACCTGGTTTAGTTGCGTATGCACTTCAATGGAAAAAATGGCTTGAGAGAAAGGGGATAAATCCTAACTAATCAGCTGAATATATTTTTTAAGAAAAAAATTGCAGTTACGTAATGCGATATAATTCACCTATTCTTTACCCACTAAGGATTCAAAATGAACCTTAATACAACTTTAAAAAGTTTAGCTTTAACCTTATCCATGTCTATTGTTGCTACTGCAGCTCAAGCCGATTTTGTTGGCAAAGTTGTACGTATTTCTGACGGCGACACTATCACCGTTTTAAACAACAACAATGAGCAGATCCGTGTTCGCTTCAACCAGATTGATGCACCAGAAAAAAGTCAAGCTTTTGGTCAGAAATCGCGTCAGAACATCAGTTTCTTGCATGAAACGATTGTGTATGTGCAAGAAAATAGTAAGGACCGCTACGGTCGTACTCTTGGTACCATTTTTCAGATGCGTACAAACCAAGTGCCCAACTTAAACATCGTGAATAGTGTTAACTATAAGCAAGTTAAAGATGGCTATGCATGGGCTTATCGTGAATATCTCAAAGATAAAATTATTTTGAGTGCTGAAAGCAACGCACGTTCTCAACGCCTTGGTTTATGGGCTGATCCAAACCCTGTTTATCCAAGCCAGTACCGTCACAATAAGTAATATTGATGAACGGTGAATTAAATACCGCTAAAGCCGTAGCGGTATTAAATAAATATCTACTGCAACAACAATGTGGTAATCGTATGGAACTGCAGTTTTTCAGTGAAGAACTGCAAGCTCAGATTGAAGCTCTCAGCTTGGCTTCTGTACGAAATGAGTTGGTTACTCAGTTGGCAAATTTGGGAAAATGTCTTTGTGATGAAAAGTTGGTGAATTGTTCAGCCAACGCAAATTACTCAGAAGTGGCAATAGATTTCCTTGAAATGCACTTAGAGTCGCTGGAAGGGCGACAGTTCAAAGAAGGTTTTATATGACATCTATTGTCATATCCACGGAATCCAATTAATCACCAGATCAGAACGAACCACTAAGCAATTAGTGGTTTTTTTCCTAAGGGAACTAGATCAATTGTAGATTTTTAAAAGGTAATGTTATGCCGAACAAAGATGATGAACATGCAACTAAATAAAGCTTTCTACCTTTACCTTACTTTTGTAGCGATTCTTTGGGCTATTATCTGGTGGTGTTTACTGATTAATATGCACCAGTACTTTAGTGCGGTTTTTTATGTTTTAACGGGGTACTATTTTATTAATAAAATTTTGATGAAAATTAGTCCTTATTCATCAAAAATACTTTTTACAGTTTTATGGCCAATTGCTTATCCAGTTTTATTCTTAATACTCTTGTTCAAGAGGTGGGATAAAATCTAAATTTGAAATGACACACCTATAACAACACCCTAGAAGGTGAAGTAATCCGAAAGTTAATTGGTTCAGTGGATCAAGTTTTAGCTAAGTAGTTTAACCTTGGCAACAAAAAAGTCCCATTTGCAACATTGGGGCTTTTTCATATCTATTTTTTATAGGTTATGAATCAACTAGCTAAAAAAAGAACAGCCTTATGTTGCTTTCATGCTTATTAGTAATACACTTATTTGTGAAAATTTTGGCATTACACAACAAATAGTTTCACATTTTTGGCAAAGCATAGAGTAGGGAAAGACATGGCGGAAAATTCACTCAAAAAAGGTCAGTACACACGCTTTAGTAATAAAATTGGACTCTACAGTGCGAATCAAGAAAACGTAGGTTTTATTAAAAATAACAGTAATGTAGTGATTAATTTCCCATTTAAAGATGCTGTGCTGGTTGGGGGCATGTCTCGCGAAGATGTTAAAACAACAGAAAAGTTTTTACATCAAGAAGTCGATTCAAAAGATATTGATACATTATTTGAGCCAAAAGTACTTACCAATCCTGAATATTACAGCGCAACCAATGAGACAGAATTTGAATTTTTTGACGAAAATGGTGAGCTAAAAGAGAACTTGCTAATTAAGGGGAATAACCTATTGGCACTGTACTCTTTAAGAGAGAAATTAGCTAATAAAGTCAAACTTTTATACCTGGACCCACCATACTTAAATGCACCAAAGACTTTTATGTAAATAATTTTATATAAATAATTGATATTAAAATATAATAATTTAACATGTAAGTAAATATAATAATTGAATTTAACAGGTAATGATGTACCATCAAATAATGTAATGTTTTGAGTCTACATAATGAAACTCATTAGAACAAAATTTGAGTCAGGCGAACGTTATTCACTTTTGATAGATGACAATGGAGTTCCGAATTGGTATCCGACTCTTTTTGCTACAAGTAAGCTCAGAAATTCTGCGAAGGCCTCAAATACAATAGAAGCCTATCTCAATGCCGTTAAGTTGTTATTAGAATGGTGTCATACTAATAACATTTTATTGGAAGAAACTTTCTTAAAGAAACAGTTTTTGACTACAGAACAGATAGAAGGCCTTTGTATTTATCTTAGAGATAAAAAAGATAAGAAAACTGATGAAAAATTAAGAAAACCTATAATTCAAAGAAAAGAGTTTAATAGAGCAAAAATACGAACCAATGAATCTGTATCAAATGCTACGACCTATATAAGAATATCGTATATTGCTAATTATCTAGATTGGTTTGCAAAGCAAATTATCAGTGAGAGAAATCAAATAATAGATCGTGAAATTTCACACAACATATCATGTATGGTTAAAAGTTTAAAAGCTAGGAGACCATCAAGACCTGTTTCATCGAGGAGTACAAAAAAAGGGTTAGCAGAAAATCAAAGAAGTATTTTGTTAGATCTTTTGAATTCCAATAGCTCAAAAGAGTTTGGATTTTAAAACGCCAAATCAAATAGCAGAGAACTTTTATCGGTTAGCTGCCTAGCATATCCCAAGTGAAAGTCTCCTGCTAATTCAGCACAT
>NZ_RAXT01000074.1 GCF_003611475.1 Acinetobacter rongchengensis
GCCTATCGCTATGTCTGCTCAATGTGTCATTGGTGCTATGTCACATATCGCTCAAGCTTATGTAAATGCACCACATCCGTTTAATGCTCAAGGTGAGCCATGTAGTTTGTATTTACTCACTGAGGGACAAAGCGGTAGCCGTAAGAGTACAAGCCGAAATATGGCAGACAAAGCCATTATTCAATATGAACGTAAACAATATGAACAGTATCGCCGTGACCTTGAACAATGGAAAAGCGGACAAGCTTCATTAAACAAAAAGGATCGTGAAGCCTATTGTGCCGAGAATCCACCACCCCATGACCCAAGTACTCTATATAGCGACATAACACTTGAATCTATTGCAGGGCTTTACGTGGATGGCGTACTGAATAACGCCTCTATTGCCAGTGATGAAGCAGGTCAATTCTTTGGTGGCTACACCATGAAAGGCGATACACGTACTCAAGCTATTGGAGGATATGCCAAGTTATTTAATGATGGTTTTGTGGAGCGTACTCGATCTAAGTCCAATTTAAACGGTAGTGGTCGAGCCTATGATGTTCGTTTGACATTCAATTTACAAGGGCAGCATGAGGTTTTAGCCGTTGCACTCAAAGACCCACTATTAAGAGGACAAGGCTTTTTACCTAGATTCATTCTAACCATTCCTGAAAATTTAGCAGGTACACGCCTACAGGATGCAGTTTATCAATCTAAGAGTGCCAATCATGACCATAGATTAATTGCCTACTGGACACGTTGCGAATACTTACTTGATGACTGCCCTCGACCAATGGCAAATCAAGAGCTTTTCAACGGGCGTTATGTCATCCCAATGAATGACCAAGCAAGAGAGATAGACCTTGTCTTTTACAATATGTTTGAGGAATTACAAGGCAAAGGTAAACGCTATGAATATCTACAGGCATTTGCCAGTCGTGCCAGTCAACTCGCACGGCGTTTAGCGACCGTGTTCGCTTATTTTCAGGGTTTACAATGGATTGATGCAAGTACGCTAAAAGGAGCGTGTGAAGTCGTTAAGCACTCACTCAATGAATGGGCGATGTATGCGGATATTGAAGTTAAAACCGAAAGTGATGCTGAACGGTTGATTAAATGGTTCGCAAAATACTGTATTAACAAGAAAATAGACAAACTAACATATTCTAGTTTTATGAACAGTTGCCCTCGTCCTATGCGAGGAAGTAAACAAAAATTAGAACCTGTTTTAGGTGAGCTTATTGATAGTCACTATTTAAAAATAGAGGAAATATCAAGAGTTCGATATGTTTCAATTAATCCTATTTTACTAGAGAGTACGGCTTAATGGCTTAATCACCATGAAAGCCTTGCTATAAAAGAGATTACATTAAGCAATATATCATTTAGCAGATTGGCATAATGGCTTAACGAGTAAGAAACTCATATTGATTAAGCCACTATGCCAAATCATTTTTAAGGTGCTTGCTAAATGAAAAGCTTTACTACATGAGGCTTGCAGCCCAATTAAGCCATTAAGCCAAGATTTAGAAGTGAATATACATTTTATTATTCACTATTTTAGTATTGATGACCTCTTTCGGTCACTGATCTGTTCTACCCCAGCATCAATGAGTTTGTTCAATAAAGCATCACGCCCATTCTTCATTGACCATTGCATTTCTTCATTAGTAATAACGATGGCGACTAAGAATTGCATATTTCCATTAGGCAATTTAATTGCTGAGGGTAATGGCTTCTGAGCTTTAGCAATCAAAACATTAATTATCATTACTCAACAAAGCCGTTTTAAAACCAAGATTGTTTATGAACAGTCTTGGTTTTTTTACGATTAGAAATTGCCTTAAATCCATATCATGCACTTATCATTAAAAGACAAAATAGCATTTATTTCTCAAGCAAGTCGTCTATGTTGTACCAAATTATCCACATGCTGCGCCAAATATTCTTTAAGGTGATTTAAAAAGTATGCCACTCGCGGTGAATCTTGTAGCCGCTCTAAATACACAGCATACACATCTGCTGACGGCGTATTGTACTGTTCTAATACTTGAATTAAACGTCCACTGCGTAAATACTTTGCCACATCCCATTCTGCGCGCATTAAAATCCCTTGCCCATCTAGTGCCCAGTTCAGTGCCACCTCACCATCATTGGTACTTAAATTGCCATGTACCTTAATGGTTTCGACCTGTTCGCCCAAACTTAAACGCCAATTGCCATAAGCTGCCTCATTCTGCCGAATCACAATACATTGATGGGCAGTCAAATCATGTGGAGTTTTAGGAATCCCTACACTTTTCAAATACAAGGGCGAAGCACACAACAAACGCCTATTGGCAGCAAGTTTCTGGGCAATCAGTCTTGAATCTGGAATTTCACCAAAGCGAATCACTACATCGATCGCTTCATCAGGAAGATTTACTGGACGATCACTAAGTTGTAATTGGAATTTAACTTCTGGATATATTTTCGCAAAATCTGAAATGGCTAGCGCAATATAAGATCGTCCAAATCCCAAAGGAGCATTGATACGAATTAAACCTTTGGGTGCGAATCGGGTACTCGACACTCGACGTTCCATATCTTCAATTTCTTTTAAAATCCGTAGCGCATTTTCATAATAAATTTCACCCTCATGCGTCAGGCTAATACGTCTTGTGGTTCGATTCAGCAAACGCACGCCCAAGCGCTCTTCCATTTGCGTTAAACGTCGTGATACTGCGGGTGGGGTCAAATTTAATTCACGCGCAGTTGCAACCAAACTTCCTTGTTTTATTAGTAAACAGAAGAATGCTAATTCTGTATCTGAGTTCATGATTATTCAGTTTTTTGCAATAGTGATTTAACTTTATATCGATTCATCCGTTTTGCAAAGTCTCTATTATCCATATCACGTTACCCCCCAAACAAATTATCTCACTCGAGCAAGGAAACTCTAGCGAGTCTTAAAGTCCACCGTGTAAGGAAAACGGTGAAACAACGGGGAGCCTTTTCGCCAAACTCGATCTTGGTGTTCACCCACTAGATCGGGAGGTAATCGCTACTTATATGGAGATAAGCCATGGACATGGATATCGAAAAACGGACTATACGTAAAATCACGTGGCGTATCGTCCCGTTTATCATGATTTTGTATTTAATTGCTTATATTGACCGCGTCAATATTGGTTTTGCTGCTATTACCATGAAAGAAGATTTGGGCTTTACCTCTTCAATTCTTGGGTTTGGCGCTGGTATTTTCTTCTTAGGTTATTTCTTATTTGAAGTCCCATCCAACATTATTCTACATAAAGTTGGTGCCCGCATTTGGATCGCCCGCGTCATGGTTACATGGGGCATTATTGCAGGGGGCATGGCTTTTATCGAAAGCTCAACCAGTTTTTATGTGATGCGTTTTTTACTTGGCATAGCCGAAGCTGGTTTTTTCCCAGGCATTATTCTGTATCTTAGCTTTTGGTTTCCTGCCCGTAACCGTGCTGGAGTGATCGCACTCTTTATGGCTGCTGCTCCAATTGCAACCGCAATCGGCTCTCCTATTTCTGCGGCTTTACTGGAAATGCACGGCATTATGGGCTTGGCAGGTTGGCAATGGATGTTCCTGATTGAAGCATTTCCAGCCGTTATTCTAGGTGTCGTAGTGTTCTTCTACATGACCGATCGACCTGAGAAAGCAACTTGGCTTAGCCAGGATGAACGTGATTGGCTAGTGAAGACCATGCAAGCTGAAAATACAGGCAAAAGTACCCAGCAACATCACAGTATTATTCGTGGCTTAGCCAACCCGCGTGTACTGGCATTGGCATTGGTCTACTTCGGTACCTCCGCAGGTCTGTATACCCTTGGAATTTGGGCACCACAAATTATTAAAGAACTAGGTGTCAGCTCAATGACAGTCGGTCTATTAAACGCAATTCCACCGATTGTCTCTGTAGTTGCCATGATTTTATGGTCACGCCATTCTGACAAAACCAATGAACGTACTTGGCATGTGGCGTTGGCGTGTATTACCGCTGCCATTGGTTTAGTGATTGCAGCAGGTACTGGCAGTGTAATCGGATTAATTGCTGCACTCACCATTGTCAATGTCGGCATTAGCTGTTCTAAGCCACCACTATGGAGCATGCCTACCATGTTCTTATCTGGTGCTGCTGCTGCCACAGGCATCGCTACCATTAACTCGATTGGTAACCTTGGTGGTTTTGCAGGTCCAGCCATGATTGGTTGGGTTAAAGATCAAACGGGCAGTTTTACTGGTGGTCTGTATTTCGTCGCAGGTTTATTGATTCTCTCTACTGTTATCACCTTAGTCTTAAGTTTTACGCAAAAAAAAGACAAAGCCAGTGCAGCTGAATTAAGTAACACCTAACCCCTATTTTTGAATTAATTGACTGAATTGAACGCTTAACAAGGAGCCTCCCATGAACAAAGATCTTGCCGTACAGTCCCTTACGGACACCATGGCCAAATTTACCGCCTATATCGGTAAACGTTTACCCAAAGATGTTAAAAAGAAATTGATTGAACTCAAGACTTTAGAAACCAATCCTCTGGCAAAATCTGTTTACGATTCAATGGATGAAAATCAGGAAGCTGCTGATCGCCTGAATCGTCCAAGCTGCCAAGATACAGGAGTGATTCAATATTTTGTTGAAGCAGGTGCACATTTTCCGCTTTTAGGTGAATTACAAGAAATCTTACGTGAAGCCACCGCGGAAGCAACACGTTCAGGTCCATTACGTCACAATGCCGTAGAAACCTTTGATGAGAAAAACACGGGCACCAATACTGGTACGCAAATTCCATGGCTCGACTGGCGTATTGTACCTGACAGTGATAGCTGTACCATTGATGTGTATATGGCAGGTGGTGGTTGTACCCTACCTGGCGCAGCGAAAGTTTTAATGCCTGGTCAAGGTTATGAAGGTGTGGCTGAATTTGTCATGGACGTGATCACTGAACGTGGCGTGAATGCTTGTCCACCACTTTTAGTTGGTGTCGGTGTTTCAACTTCGGTCGAAACTGCTGCTCGCTTGTCTAAACTTGCCATCATGCGTCCAGTCGATTCTAAAAGTGATAATCCACGTGCAGCACTCATGGAAGATTTACTTGAACAAGGTCTAAATGAAATTGGGATTGGTCCACAAGGTCTAACAGGCAATAACAGTGTCATGGGAGTGAACATTGAATCTTCAGCCCGCCATCCATCGACGATCGGCGTGGCTGTGAATACTGGTTGTTGGGCACACCGTCGTGGAAAAATCAAAATTAACCCAGATATGTCTTATGAAATTCTGTCACACGAAGGAGTCGTGCTATGAAAAAAGTCCTCACTACCCCATTGCGTGATGAAGATTTAGCGGATCTTAAAATTGGTGATGTTGTGTATTTGACAGGTCGCTTAGTCACCTGTCGAGATGTAGCACACCGCCGCCTGATTGAACAAGGTCGTGAACTTCCCGTAAATTTGGAAGGGGGCGCAATTTTCCATGCAGGTCCAATCGTACGTAAAAAGGACGATGGTAGCTTTGAGATGGTTTCAATTGGTCCAACCACTAGTATGCGTATGGAAAAATTCGAACGTGAATTTATTAAACAAACTGGTGTGAAGCTAATTGTTGGTAAAGGCGGTATGGGTCCAGAAACAGTTGCAGGTTGTCAGGAACATAAAGCTGTACATGCCATTTTCCCAGGTGGTTGTGCGGTACTGGCTGCAACTCAAGTGGAGGAAATTGAAGGGGCTGAATGGCAAGACTTAGGTATGCCTGAAACACTCTGGATTAACCGTGTGAAGGTATTTGGTCCACTGATTATTTCCATTGATACCCATGGAAATAACTTAATTCAACAAAATAAGATCCAATTCCAAGCTAAGAAAAAGCCTGTGCTAGAGCGCATTAGCAAAGAATTGAGTTTTATTAAATAATTTACAAGCAGACAACATTTCCCTGTAAATGTTGTCTGCTTGTAGCACCTTCGTAAGATACAAGCGCATTTTTCAGGATGAAAGAGTAAAAGGTTTATTTTTCACATCCCATTTTTCCCCAAGCTCCAACAAAGTCATGTGCCTAAATAAATACTTTTGACTCAACAGAATATGGACATTTTCATCTAAGTCATGGGATAAAAAATAACTATGGAAAATTTAGCAAATCAACAGCCTTTATACATTCCCTATGCTGCACATACCCTCTTGGAACTTCCGTTATTAAATAAAGGGGCAGCCTTTACAACACATGAACGTAATATCTTCAATTTACATGGTCTAATTCCGCATGTGGTTGAGTCGATTGAAGAGCAATCCCAACGTTCATATCAACAATATTGCACATTCCATGATGAGATAAATAAGCATATTTACCTACGCAATATTCAAGACACTAATGAAACCTTGTTTTATCACCTGATTGAACATCATTTGAGTGAGATGATGCCAATCATTTATACCCCAACGGTAGGTGAAGCTTGTCAGCGCTTCTCGGATATTTACCGCCGTCATCGTGGGATTTTTATTTCTTATCCTGACCGCGCGCATATTGATGACATTTTAAATAACGTGAATAAAAAGAATGTCAAAGTGATTGTCATCACCGATGGTGAGCGAATCTTAGGCTTAGGCGATCAGGGTATTGGTGGAATGGGTATCCCAATTGGTAAGCTGTCATTGTATACCGCATGTGGTGGCATCAGCCCAGCTTATACCTTACCGATTACGATAGATGTGGGTACCAATAATCCGCAGCTCTTGAATGATCCGATCTACATGGGTTGGAGTCAGCCGCGGATCAGTGGTGAGGAATATTATAATTTTGTTGATGACGTAATGGCTGCGATTAAGCGCCGTTGGCCGAAAGCACTGATTCAGTTTGAAGATTTTGCACAGAACAATGCAATGCCATTGTTAAATAAATACCGTGATCAAGTCTGCTGTTTTAATGATGATATTCAAGGGACTGCCGCCGTATCGGTGGGAAGTTTGATTGCGGCATCGCGTGCTGCAGGCAAGCAATTGAAAGATCAAACTATTACCTTCTTGGGTGCGGGTTCGGCAGGCTGTGGTATTGCAGAGCAAATCGTTGCACAAATGATGGTGGAAGGCTTAACCGAAGCTGAAGCACGTGCACGCGTGTTCTTGGTCGATCGTTTTGGTTTAATTACTGAAAATCAGCCTAACTTACTAGATTTCCAACGTAAATTGGCACAAAAGCCAGAGGCGATTGCAGCTTGGAGGAATGCAGAAGTGCATATCTCACTATTAGATGTGGTTAAGCAAGCCAAGCCTACAGTCTTGATAGGAGTGTCTGGTCAACCAGGATTGTTCACTGAAGAGGTGATTAGAACCTTGGCAAGTAATTGTGAATCCCCAATTGTGTTGCCTTTATCTAATCCAACTTCACGTGTGGAAGCAGTGCCTGCAGATATCGTGCAATGGACCGAAGGGCGTGCCTTGATTGCAACGGGTAGTCCATTTGCACCTGTCAATTATCAGGGCAAGATTTATCAAATTTCGCAATGTAATAACTCGTATATTTTCCCAGGGATTGGTTTGGGTGTGGTGGCTTCAAGGGCAACCCGTGTCACGGACAGTATGCTCATGGCATCGAGCAATGCTTTGGCGGACTGTTCGCCAAAACTCAATAATCCTGATGAGGATTTGTTGCCAGATATTAATGAAATTCAGCAGGTTTCAAAAATCATTGCCTTTAAAGTGGCAAAAGCGGCGATGGATGCAGATGTGGCTCCGATGGTGAGTGATGAGTTGTTACATCAGGTGATTGAAGCGAATTTCTGGAAGCCTGAATATCGTCAGTATCGCCGTATCTCAATTTGATTGATCCGACATTGATGTTCAAATGCAGTGCCATTCAACGTCACAACTTTATCAACTAAAAAGCACCCAGCCCTTATGCAGAGTGCTTTTTTATATCTCTTCGGCTTTGTTGCACAAACCTACAGATAAAGTCTTATTTCACAATATAATTCTCAAATGAATAAGCCTACACCTAAAATAAATAATATTTGATGGACTTTTGAGATGATAAACTCACCTCAAAAGCTAATCTAAAAAATATTTTCTAAACATATTTCAAATTTAAAAACAGTCATTTAAGAAAATAGACACATTCAAAAGCTACCCGCTACTAAAATTCTTGAATTAAAAAATTTGAGTTAAAATCATTGTATTTTGATAAGGAGCATTAAAAAATGGTTATGTGTATCTAGAATTGCGGTATACGCAATATGATGTGATCTATATGATGATCGCAGTTATTGCACTCAAGATGAATTAAACTGAAATTTGAGGTTTTCTATGGGATATTTCAAAATTTGAAGCTTCATTACAATTATTGGCATGTTTAAATGTATAGATTTTCCCACCTTTTTTATTTGAGATACAAGGTATTTATATGTAAATAAAGAATTTTAAAAATGTATATGATTTCAACAGCATTAGAACGAAAATTTAAAGTCCCAAGCCGATCCTTACAGATATGAAATTTGTAAGGATAAAAATACACTAGAGCATGAACCGATTTATATGGCTACATTTACAACTATCTTAAATTCGTTAATAAAAATAGACTCACCAAAAACACAGCATAAAACCCATAGATAATTAACTTTTTTAAGATAATTTTTTTCTTATTGGCATAAATTACCAAAAAAGGAACTAGTTTCAACTCTTTTTAATACTATCTATAAATAACTCAATATTTACAATATAAAACAACAACTTAGAGTAATATCACTTATTTAGATAGGGTTGTTTTTCATGTTTAGCAAAACAACCCCATGAAGCTATGTACTTTTTGCTTTTGTTGTATATGATCAATTGGCAAAATATTACTTTTATAAGCTAGAAAAAAACATTTTAAGTGGAT
Source organism: Acinetobacter rongchengensis (assembly GCF_003611475.1). Lineage (GTDB taxonomy): Bacteria > Pseudomonadota > Gammaproteobacteria > Pseudomonadales > Moraxellaceae > Acinetobacter > Acinetobacter rongchengensis. The sequence goes on from NZ_RAXT01000074.1 coordinate 8,865, forward strand.
GAAAAATGGATATTTCAGAAATTGGGAAAATGGATTACAAGCAGTTAGCTGAAATAGTGAGTAGCATAGAAAGTTCACATGATAAAATTTTCAGCAACATGCCTAAGTATCACGAATATTGTCAGTCAAATGGGGAATCAAATTTACACCTTGTTCGTGCAGCAATACGATTAAGAGAACGATACTCAAATATACCTTTTTACAAGCAAAGGGCTGAGAAGGCTGGTCCAATATATTGGATCAACTTAGCAACATCAGCAGTCAATGCATAAGAGTTTGAAATTCATTACGTTATTGATAATTTTGGTAGCTAAAAAGAATAGAGAACAGTCTGATCAAGTCGCAACTAATACATTTTTATCAAGTCTAGTTTATTTAGTTTCACATAATTTTTAGAAGCCATCTTATTCAAAGTAACCTACTTTTTGATCTGCGATATATGTTCCAGTATATTGTGTGATTAATTTCATATATTCGTTAGTTTCATGATCATCAGTCAAGTTTTGAAAGAAACTCGACATGGCATAAAAGTAAGCTTCGAGTACATCAAAATCAGATAGTCCCTGTTTCCATGATTGATACTCCTCAGAAACAAATTTAGGTTCATGACCAATATTCAAATATTCCTCGACAGAAATATTGGGTTTATTGTTGTTTATTTGCGATTGTTGCCCAAAATTAAATGCCATTTTTGCAATTTCTTGTTGGCTGAACCCTTCTAAATCTAATTGCGCATACCATTCATTAAAATTCATTTTTACTCTCTGCTTAAAAATTCTTAAATTACATTATGAGAATTCCAAATAATTTAAATCAATTACTAAATTTATCTTCAATTTAAGGTTACACATAAATTTTTTTTGTAACTATCAGTTGGACACCCATTGTATCCACCAAACTAAATAGATCTAGCAACATATAATTTGTACACTGTCATGTACACTATGATTTTATTATAATTTTTTATTTATAAATAACAATAATATATACAACCAGTTCAATTGTCGCCATCCCACCAAATACCTTCCAAAACTTAGCAAAATATGCCAAGTTTTACAGACAAAAGGCTTAAACTCTAAGGGTTTAAGCCTTTTGTCTTGCCTAAACATAAACAAGTATAACTAGCCATAGTGTACATACGCCGTGTACACTGTCGTACATTGCACATTTTATTAAACTCACGG
>NZ_RAXT01000075.1 GCF_003611475.1 Acinetobacter rongchengensis
ATGATTTTTTAAATAAAAATAAGAAAGAGACTTGCAAAGGATAAGGCTTAACAAGTAAGCCTTATGAGTATAGTGAGTTGAATGAGTAAATTGGCTATAACATCAAAATATAGACTTATTTACTCCTTAAAATATGATCTAAATCTTGTGCGCATTCTTCTAAAGTAATTGCCATATCGATTTGCATTTGAGGTTTTAATTCGTTTGCAAGCTTTCTCCATTCTTCGATCAATCGAATTGCCTTTTGAATCTTATGTTTATTGACATCTTTGGCAATAGTTGGGGTATATCCACCACGTTTAGCATTTTTAACTTGTCTTACATAATTGGTGCTGGTATTCATCATCACTCCCGAATATCAGTTTTATGTTATTCACTTGCTTGAGTTGCTACTGGGTTGAGCTAGGCATTTTGATTATCTTTAAGGAATATTGCATCTATATGATATTTCTTTTTAATTTGTTATACGCTCCTTGAAATTGATGAGAACTTTTATGATTTGATACTAATTCAAGAAAATGATAATTGAAATAGTGACTTGCATTTTTATATGCAACGTTATGTATCTATTTACTTCAAAACGTAAAAGAGTGATTGCACAACGCCTTTAGCTTAGGATATAGACATTTTTAAAAATAATTCGAAGGGGAGCTTTAAGAGCTGTAAATAACTTTGGAATATTAGCGATAATGGTTTACGTATATATTTAGATTAAGCTACTTTTAAATCGTATTCTAAAAACTTGGCTAGATAATGAATGGATGACTTAACAACAAGATTTTTAAATCAATTTAGTCAGTGGCATGATGTGGTACTGACCGCCATAAAAGCGATTATCGCGATAGGAATATTGTGCTTAGTTGCCTACCTTTTAACGATTGGCTATATCCCTTCGGAAATTAGCGTTGGTGATACCCTCATTTTTTTGCTGATTTTTGTTGCGTGTTCTATTGTCTATACTGGATTAAGTATCGTCCTATTTATCTTTGGTATCTCCTTAATGCCAGTGGTGTATATGATCTTTAGTACGATTGATAAATATTTACCACCACATATCAGAATTGGAAAAAAGCTTCCATTTCCAAAAATCAGCATACTTACATTAGCTGCATCCATATATTTTGTATATATGATCCGTGGTTTGCTGTTGTTGGATTGGAAAATCGGCCTTTATGTTGCGATTACAGCAAGCTTTATTTCCTTATTTTATTATGCGTTTTATCTGAATCGACAGAAGATTAAAGAGTTTAGTAACAAGTTTGACAACTTAAAAGAGATTATTGATGATCCATATGCAAGTGAAAATCTCAAAACATTTGCAAAAGCCAAATTAAAGCGGCTAGAACTGCATATTAAAGACAGTATACAAATCGCATTTTTTCTTATTTTGATACCACTCGTTCCTATGTTCTTTATTGGTGATATAGGGAAGGTATTTTTAGATTATACGATGCAGAAAACAGGTGTAAGAATAGAAAAACCAACCTTATATATTAAAGTACCTTATGCCAACTTAATGGATGTATCAAAGACATCAACTCAAGAGTTAAGAGAACAGCAGACCTTTATTTTTAAGGATGCAAAAGTGTTATTTCAAGGTATTGGTAAAAACACCTTGGTCTCGTACAAGGTTAAAAATATTGAAAAACAGATTGTTATTCCAAATGAATATATTATTGTCGAAAGAACCAGAAAAGTTGATGAATAATAGGTTACAGCGATTTTTCTCTAATGACTTTGTAGTATTGTAACGTATGATTTTTCTAACTTGAGTATCTGTCAGCATTTTAAGCGATACCCCGTACAGACTGGGGGTAATTTGTTATACCCCCAACTATATCGAGATTGCTACAGATAAAGTAGATCGTATCAGACATAAAGAAAGCCTAAATCCTTTAAATTTAAGCTTTTGAGTACATCATGAGATATTGTAAGAATTGAAAATGGCGAGAGAGGGAATCATATTTAAATACTAAGTTGTTGATAATATTTAAATAAAAAATAATTAATTTTATTTGATCCCCCAATCGTCCCCCAGCCTATAAAAAATTTAGATTAGCATTTGAAGAACCATTCTTATTATACATCAATGTGATGCTGTAGCTGTCAGATTTCATTGCTATGACTTTTTCATGTATGATCATTTGATTACATCTGTAGAGATAAACCATGTTTGAGATCATTGATGATTTAAAAGCTAAATTAGATCAGCATCGACCTCTTTCACCTGCAATTGTTAAAAATCTACATGAAGACTTGATCTTACGCTGGACTTATCACTCGAATGCGATCGAAGGTAATACCTTAACCTTATTAGAAACTAAAGTTGTTCTAGAGGGGATTACAGTAGGTGGGAAGGCGTTAAGGGAGCATTTTGAAGCGATTAATCATCGTGATGCAATTTTGTACGTTGAAGATATTATTAAAAAACAAGAACCGTTTTCAGAGTGGCAAATTCGTAATATTCATCAATTGATTTTAAAAAATATTGATGATGAGAATGCAGGACGATATCGTCAGCAAAATGTCTTAATCTCAGGTGCTACCACCAATCCTCCAGATCACACATTACTCAATGACAAGATGGCTCAATTTATAGATTGGTATAACATGGAAGCCCATACATTGCATCCAATTGAGCGAGCAGCCAAAGTTCATGCTGATTTTGTGGGTATCCATCCTTTTGTGGATGGGAATGGACGTACATCTCGATTATTGATGAATCTTGAGTTGATGAAAGCTGGTTATCCACCGAGTGTGATTACTGTCGAAAATCGTTTAGCCTACTATGAGGCTCTGGATCAATGGATGGCGTATGGCAATAGTGAGCCATTTAATAACTTAGTTGCTGCTGTTGTATTGGAGGGATTCAAGCCATATCAAACAGTTTTAGGAATCTAGGAAAGTAAAAGAAGGGCAAAAGCCCTTCCTCGTCAATTTTTGCTATCACACTCTAGGTAGATGAATTTTGGTGATACGAATTCAGATTCATAATAGACATATTTGTATTTTTCAACTTGTTGTCCAAAAATGACTTTCCATATCTTTTCATTTATACCGTCTACACCTTGAATATTCATTGAATTTTGAAATTCAAAAATACTCATGGTGATCTTCGAAAGTGGTGCAAAATTAAGAGTGCCATTATCACGAAAGTTGATGCAATCTTTCATTGATAGAGGCTGGCATTCTTGCTCTGTCGCACAATACACATTTAAGACATAGTTATCAGATAAATCACGTTGTATACAAAAAAATAATGCTAAAATTTCTGATTGATGTTTTTCATGAAACTGATTGATGATGCTGCGCATTTTTTGGGTCAAAGCATTTTCCACAGATTTATTTGCTTTAAACAGTTCATGCTCATTCATGTGGAACACATAAGTAAAATGATTTAGATTAAATTGTTGATGAGTTTTGAATAACTTTTTCATCACAGGTACATTTTCTTTACGTATTTCTTTGATTAATGCAATACGCTTATCACGATCAGCGATTGCATTTTTACTGGTTGAATGCTTTTTCAATTCATATATGAATGTATCTACAACAGGTTTTATCTGCTCAACATAGTATTCATTGTGTAGCAGCATTGGATTAATAGGTCTATCCGAATTGTAGCCCAAATTTACATATGCCTGATGCACAGCCTTTACACTTTGACTGATTTTGAATAGTGAGTGTTCTCGTAATTGAACATTAATTGGTTGAAAGCTCAGTAGTAGTTCAAATACATGATCTGTATGCGGAGTATTACTGACATAGTATTGAGTAGAGATTCGACTGATTTTTTTAAATTTTTCCTTGAAAGGCAAATAACTCGGATTCGTAGCGATTTCCGAAACGCTTTGCATATTGAATAGGTTGAACTCACCCATACAAAAATAAGGTAGATTGATGCTTTCTGTCGTATTGGTAGGTTGCATTGACATGTTCATTGTAATCTCGTTTTTTAAATAGGGAAGCAATGCTCTCTAAGGCTGACTGAGAGCATGATTTGAATATTTTGAATTAAGTTACTATGGTCTCTAGGAGAAGCTTACGGGGTCTTCCAACATTGCTTCTTTCAAGGTTGCGAGTGCTATAGCCAAAAGTCCGTTGTTTGACTTGACTCTTTTCGATGATGAATTGACTGGTTTTAGTGAGGTAGTTGACAACTAACTGGTCTAGTGCGTCAATTTTTTCCTGATCATTATGCACAAGTGTCCCAATTGCAAGTTTTTGATAAAAAGCCTTATCGTGATTGCAGCTATGGTAAGACCCTTTGTTCTGGGTAATATTTTTCCATAATTTGCCAAGTAGATCCGCAAAGTAGGTATCTTGCTTATAGATATTGCCATCCATAAAAAAGATAAAATGATAGTGATAGCCCTTTTGAATCCCATATTCTAATTTCCAAATAAAACCGACAATTGGGGGAACTGCATTATTTGGGGTATGGAGTTGTTTAATGAACATTCTCAGGTAATTTTTTAGAAGCTCAAGTGTGATTTTAAATTCTCGATAAATTGCAAAATCAATTCTGATTACCAATAATTTACTGAACTTATGAATCAATTTTCGAATAAGCTGTTTGGCTTTCAGTCTTTGGTTTAAGCTTTTCGCATGGCGTAATTGCTGCGCTTTTTTGTAGTCTTCATCATTCGCTATGGCATAGCTCAGTTGATGGCACAGTACATTGATCAATTCAGCTTTAAATACAAATTGTTGAGGTGCAATAGCGACTAGATCACTTTGACTTTTATGCCAAAAGTCAGTTTGACGATCAGCAAGGATATGTTGTGGTAGAACAGCTCTGAATATTTTTCGACATAAGTCCGCTTCGGGACTTGTACATGTGTCATCTTCCATATAGAAAGGATCAATACGGTTAAGTGAATCATGAATGTTTTTAAGTACAATAACAAATGTATCTTGTCTTTTTAAATGAATACGATAGACAGGATTATTACCACTCTTCTTTACGTGGTGTACGAGACAAATGAACTCAATTTGCTTGTAAGCCTCTTCCTCATTAAATTCTTTAGGTTCAGCATGATCCGTAATTGGTTCAACATCCATCGTTACTTTTTTTTCATTTTGAGTCATGAGATATGGGTTTAGGTCTGTGTTCATATAATGCTCTTTCAGGTAAATTTTAAGTAAGTGAATCCCTACCAAGGCATGGGGTAGCCTTGGTATGAGTCGTGATATGTTTGATGTAGGTTTTAGAAGAGTTGTTGGATGAATAATGAATTTAATTAAATGTATTATTTATCAATAGAATATATTGATTATTAGTACTTATTAATTAAATATAAAATCCTAAATTATTGAAAAATATGAGAACCATAATTCCGACAATCCATTTCATCTATTCTTCAGAAATATCGACTTTCGCAGTTGAAAGTCGATTTTGAAAGTTAACAGGTACGTTGCTTAGCTTTAAACTCAAGCCAATCAACTAATTCATGCTTAAACCAACCTACTGCATTGGAACTGAGTTTGATGGGTTTGGGAAAATACGGATCGTAACTTTTCGATTTTTCGTTTATCTTTTCATATATGACTGAACGACTTACGCCTGTAAATTCGGTGACTTTTGGTAATCGATATATTTCAATATCTTGATGTATATTTGATGGCATGGATTTTTCCTCCTCTTTTTGAATCCATGTAAGTATTGTGTCGTCCTAAAGGTGTATTGTCACAAAAAGAGCTCCACACTATTCTGATTGCATATATGAAACTTGAAATATCACAGACGATGCAGAGTGCTATTGATGAAAAAATAGTACCTGTCCTTAAAGATTTTTTGCTTTCTAGATTAAAAATATTGATCTTAAATGAATTTGAAAAAAATCATCTTGAAGACAATGCCTTATACGGCTACAAAGATTTTGTGAAGATAAATCAGGAAATTAGTGTTTTAATTTCATCAACGCTTTCATTCGCTCAAATTTTTGAAAGATATGTTGAAGATTCTGAAACTCACCATTCAATTTTTTTGAATAGGCATCCTTATGATGCAATGATTTATGAGTTATTGTGCTATGGGTGGTGGAAAATACAGTGTTCTGATGATTATAAATATCGACCAAGCGTTAAATATTTCAGAACAGATGAAAGCGTGGAAAAGGCTTTCTATTTAAAATTCTATAATCATTTGTCAAGAAAAGGAGAGATGTACAAAATTGAAGAACTGGTGAGGAAATATAATTTAAGTGCGCTAATTTCTCTTTATTCTGTGGAAGATTATTTTGTTGATTTGTATATTTTGACTTCACTAGTTGTGAACAGTAAATCTTTAAATATGAATTTTTTAATTGAGCAACTAAAAAATATCATGCATTTATTGCCTTTTAATCGCCTTACTAAATTTCCTCCTAATTATCAAATTTTGAATAAAAAAAACATAGTAATGGGGGACATAGAAGCTGTTTTGAGTATTGATGTTCCAATCAATAAAAATAGTGATATTGTGGATTTGTTTAATCAGCTTTCTGTGCAATTATCTATTAATTTTGTAAATTTAGTAATTGAAAATAAAGATAATTTATTGAAAAATGATAGTCATACCTTATCAGATTTATCTACATTAATGCACCAAATTAAACAAACTGTAAGTGTTTCAAAATCACTTTCAGCACTACAGAAAGAAGTAGATTCACCTTATTTATTGGCACAAAATTTATCTTTACCAACAGCATTGTTTTTATTGCTTTATCGATTTTATATCAAAAAAAATCCTGATTACAGTGTAGACAGCTTTATGAAATATGTTAGTGATTTATTTAGAAAAAGAGGCTATGAAAATGAAATTATAAAGACAGGAAAAACTGATCAACATTCGGTTATCGTGAGTGTTAAAAATGTAAATAATGAGAAAGATACTAAAATTAAAATTACTTATGGAAGTATTCGTTCTAAGAAAAATGATTATCAAAGTGACTTTATTAAAGCCAATAAGCTAAATAAAGATGTGATCTAGTAGTGTGGGACACGGCATTTTTGCCGTGTTTCCTGATTAAAAATAACCATTTAAAATGTCAAACTCACATTGCCTTGATCAGTGATTAATTCCGCTTCAAGTACCTGATCACCACGGCATTTCAACAAGTACGATACAGTAGAGCTATAGCTCATTTGTACAGGCATCTTGCTATGAAAGTCAGCAGTGTAATAACCACAACGACCACGATTAATTTTCATACCTTGTAGAACAAAAGGCTGATCGCTGGTCGATTGAATTTCTATAATATATTCAATTGCCCCTTGTACATTAAAAGCAGATTGAGATTCTCTAGCACTAATGCGAGCCTTAACATTTAGATCGCTAACGAGTGCAGATTCATCCTCAAGCGGAATGTCGGCAACTTCTTGAGTGTTGTTTGGATCAAGGTCAGTTTCCATCATGGCTTTAAGCACATCAGGATACTTATTCCATCCATTGATATAAGACTCCGCTTCCTTGACCTCAGCAGGCAAATAGACATGACCATTGTCAATAATCATCTGCATTTCATTGAGTTTGGCTTTAACTGCCTCCTCTGTATAAGGAGCATAGATTGATTGAGTATCAGGGCTTTTTGAGTTGGCTGGATGGGCAGCGTTTGATTCATCTATTTGAGTGGGTTGATTGTTCTGACTACATGCTATGAGCAAGGTCGAAAGTACCAACGTTGGAAATATTTTTTTCATATTCTAGCTACCCACTTACTTAGAACGCATGGTCAGAAATCCGACCAAACATAGAATCAAAATGCCACCAACGATTTTCCCCACCGTTGGAAACATCACCGCAGGCCACACTAAGCCTTGCCCCAAGTTGTAAGTAAATGGCTTATAGTTATATTGACCCCAAAAGTGTTGATAGATGGCAAAGAAAAAACCAATCAACAAGTAGCCACTTATCACCCATGATTTAATATTTGAATTCATTTACTTTCCCCCAGTTGCAAACTTTGCCAATGCAATAAAAATTCCCATCACGATCATGAAGCCAATAAATGGCAAGCCTAAAAAGCAAATCACTGCAATCACGCAGATGATGCCTGCAAGTGTTCTCATGGCTACTCCTTCATGCACTGATAGGAAATATTGACCATATCTCTTTGGAAGGATTCAGTTTGCTGCAAGGTATAGAGATTTTCTTTAAGTCCATCTTCTCCATATTTATTTTCAAGTTTGTCGTAGATACATGAACAGGTACTGCCATCAATGCCACCTGTTTTACAACCACTAATAAACTGACGTTCGGTTTTACTGGCACAACCTGAAACCATTAATGCAACTGAGATGAGTACAAGTGAAGTTTGAATTTTCATCATTTCCCCTAATTTTTTATTGTGTTATTTGATGCGTTATCAATTTTGCTGAATGGACTAAAGTGTAGATGCAACAAAGCCTTCCAAGGCTAGATAGCGTTCAGATCAGTCAAATAAGCAAAAATTTATGAATGCTGCTAATGCAACAAGGGAATAGAAAATCGTTTTAAGAAAAACAATAAAGATCGAAAAAACTTAGTCATGGGTATGACTCCTTTGGCTATGAAAGAAGTTTCACCGCATTACTGTCAAATAATGGTGGCGAAACGAAAGGGGGTTGACAGACTGATAGCCAAAGCTCAGCACACCCGAAGGTGTCCCCCTCCCGTTCCGCCGCAGAGGGGGCACGCAGGGATACCCACCAAAAAGATAAACTTTTTAGTGTGTTGGCTATACGGTCTGTCAAAACCGACTGACGATGTAGGTCAGCTATTGAATGATAAATTTAAGGTGGGGTTTAGTCAATTCAGGAATTTAAAACAGTCTAATTTATAAAAGAAAATAGCCGAATTAATCACATTAATTCGGCTAATAGAAATAAGTGATAGCTTAATTTAATTTAGAAAAAAGAGTTTTCCATATATTAATAGTATCTTCAGAAATTTTGTCTCGTGAAATTTTGAGTAAATGATTTTTTACAAGTTTGGCGAACTCAACTTTCCATCCTTTCTCAAGCATAATTTCATTTGTAACAGCAAACTCTTCCAATTGTTTAAGAATGGGTAAGTCTTTAGCATAATAATCTTCAAAATCGGAATCTGGATCATTGGAACGCAATTGATATCTTGAAAGTTTTTTCATTATTGATGGTGGTATTAAATCTTCAATTTCAGCTTGATCCATTCCTATAATTTCTGAAACTATTAAAATTGAATTAGGCGTGTCTTGGTACAAATCTTTTCTCAGAGCTTCTGCCATTTTTGAACCTTGAGTGTCACCATCTAATAAAACAATTGGCAGTTCATCATTTTTTCCCGTTAAAAGACTTACAATAGGTTTGACTCCTCGGGTTCCTCCAGATGGAATAAAAATTATATCCTTTTTGGGTGTTAACTCTCCAAAAGAAATTAATAAGGTTTTTATTGCTGATAAATAAATTTGATCTGAAGGACCTTCTACTAATACAGGGGTGCAATTATTGAATAACATTTCTGACACGCTTAAACCTAAGGCAGCATGTACTGGATAAATTGATTTTGTTTGAGAAGGATTGCCCTCATTTGCTCTAAGATTAGAAGAAATATTTGTGGTACCATCATCTTGAATATATACGGCTTTTACCTGATTAAGATGGTTGGAATCAACTAGAAATGGAGAGTGTGTGGTATATAAAATTTGATTAGTTTTAGACAAGTTACCAAAAAATAATGATAAATCTTTCTGTGCTAAAGGATGAAGGGATAGACCAGGTTCATCCAATAATAATATTGAATTTTTATGGGCATCTTTACTTTCAACTAAAAAGGTTAAGTAAAAGCTCAAAAACCATTGTAATCCCGTACTTCTTCCTTCTAATTCAATATCTTCAGGACGTTTGTCATCAGAAACCCATATTCTAAAATGATTACCGTCTGCTTCGAATCTAAATCGATATTCACCTTGCTTCCACCAATCTCTGAATTTTGAAGTTAGTTCTGTGGATGCAGATTGCAATAAGACGCTACGTTCTTTTTTTTCAGCTGCTTTGAGTTCTATCTCATCTGATGATAAATCGATA
>NZ_RAXT01000076.1 GCF_003611475.1 Acinetobacter rongchengensis
CAGGCTACCGCTTTCATATCGATGCGCGATAAATTCAAACAGTACCTGGGTTTCTGCATCGGTTTTTTTCACATAACCAATGTCATTTATCTGACCACCCGATATTTCAAAATAAACGGGAAGCCCACCGCTATCTACAGCGAGATGAATTTTTGTAGAACTCCCACCCCGACTTTTTCCTATCGCTTCATCTGAACTGCTTGCGGCTCCGCTACTGTCTTGATGCGCTTTGACAATACTTCCATCAATAAACAACCATTCTGGATCATTATCGGACGATATGCTTTGAAACCATTTTTGTAACACACCTTTCTTTGACCAAAGGTTAAAGCGCTTAAATACAGAGTTCCAACGACCGAATCTTTCAGGCAAATCTCGCCACTGAATGCCTGTGCGCATACGATAAAGTATGCCTTCCAGTGTATTTCGGTGTTCATATTTATTGTAAACACGCCCTGTCTCTTTAAGTATTTGCTTTAGGGCTTCCTAGGCGTTATCTGTTAGCATTGTCCTTGGCATAGCAACGTCCGTTCTCGGTGGTATTTTTGATTTTTGGCGAAACCATTATACCTTGTTGCTATGCCGTTCATTTTTCACTCAAAGATCAACAGCCTCTAGTAAGGCACGTACTTGAAGCACTTAAAAGATAAAAATAAAGGCTCTCTAATGTGTTTAGGAGCCATCTAACTTATAGTTGTTTCGGGTGAGGCTTATTTGTTTTTGTGCTCCAGTGCTGTAAGTGATGTACCTACGATAAATATAGACACGACAAACAAGCCTAAATCTTTTAGCAAAAACTGGCCAGGAACCACAGAGATCGCAGGAAACCCAAGAGATGCCTCAAAAACACCGGGTGTAGTCAGCATGAACGACAATGTCGTAAAAAAGAGTCCGGTTGAAAGTACACCGCCCAAGATTGCGAGCTTAGGGGAGAAAACTCGTGCAGCGATTAACAGGCCAACTGAAATTTCAAGCACACCCAGAAAATTTGAGAATCCTTGAATGCTGAGGAAGCTATACATCCACGAAAGCAGAGGGCTATTACTAACAAAACCATGTATACCGTTTGCTTCGTAGCTAGTGAATTTCATGCCACCAAACCACAAATATATTATCGTCATGGCAACGTAGATGCCACCTATACCAAACTTAGTGATTTTTGCACCGAGATTATTACTAAGGGTATTGGTAGTCTGGACACCATTTTCAATTTCGGGAATAGTCATCTTATATCTCCAATTATTTTTAGCCATGTGGACTCACTCTATGTAGCCCACTAAAATGATATGACTCTTGAGAAAAACTATATGTTTACTCGAGTCGAACCTAACTTAGGTAATTGCTGTAGTTGAGCACCAATGGATTAGACATCAATGCCTAGTGGTTGAACGGCCGGGAAGTCGACCTCGGTCTGTGTCACTTCGTTAACGTAGTTAGTGAAAGTGTTCAGGGCAACAGCCAACAGAATATCCACTACATGTGCATCACTGTAGCCAGCGTTCAGCACCGCTTGGACCTGGTCATTGCTGACTTGCCCGCGCTGGCGGACTACGGCGGCAGCAAAACGCACGGCTGCGTCGGCCTTAGGGTCATTTGATGCACCGCTGCGGTTGGCAGTGAGTTCAGCATCATCAAGCTTGGCCACCTTACGGCCTAGGAAGGAATGGGCAGCAAGGCAATAATCGCAGCCGTTGATCTCAGCGACGGCTAGGGCAATACGCTCAAGAGTCGCTGTACCCAAGCCGCCCTGTGCTGATGCTGCGCTCAATTGCAGGTAGCCAGTCAGCGCAGCAGGGCTGTTGGCAACGACGCGGAACATGTTAGGAACGCGGCCCAGTTGTTTTTCCACAGCCTTGAGTGAGGTATGGGTAGCAGTAGGCGCGGCGTCGATTGTGGTAGGGGTGTTCAAACGTGACATAAATTTCTCCTAGTGATTTGAAAGACAGCACGCTGTATTGGCGTGGAATAAATTGTATTTAAGAAGGTTCTGCTTGATAATCCGTTGCTATCAGACAGCTCATCTTCACGTCTTGCGCAGTCGCCATTTCAGTGCCACTACACACCTTCGTTGACGTCACGCCGTCCTGATTTCTAAGGAGGTCTTCGAGACTCCAAAAACACCCTCCGGCAACGATCACATTATTTATTTTTCATAAAGCCTCCTTGGTTTTTATCTATTTACTAATGGAACTGAATTTACAGCATGTAAAATAGATATAACATGCTCAATAGTTCGTATAATGTGACTTATTAGACAGTTTACGTAGGGGCTATGTATGGATGCAGACTTTGGATATCAGATTAAAAGAGTTGTGAAATTAAGGGTTCACGAAAAACTGCAAATATAGGGCAAATCAGATTGTCTATACCCATAATTTAGAGCGCCCGAGCATCAGGAACTCACTGAAAGCAGACGTTTCTGAAAATAAACAAGGCACAGCGCTTGAAAATTTCGAGACATCAACGTTTTGCCAAAAGGCTAAAAATGCGTGCACTACTCATTTCGCATTTAAAGAGAGCATCGGTTATTAGGCAATAACGATGTGGCCAAAATTTGTCGACCACTACACTATCTCGTAAACGAGTTTGATAGACGTCAACTAGTACGTATTTTTAGTGTAAGGTCATATTAATGCACGATGCTAAACTCTGCTGTGAGCTAGGTAGGATGTATAAATACCATAAATATTTCAATGCTTTACTTTTTAAAGCTCAAGTGAGTTACTCAGTTCCGACTGTTGGTGGCAGATTTGGAATCTCGCGATTTGTCTTAAATGTCAGCCAAGCAAGTCTCTCGCTAATAAAGTGTTGACTATCCCTGACAAAGTAACAATTTCTTGCCATAATCAGACTTAAGCACTTTACTTAGAGTGTATGTGCGCCGCTTAATGCATCAATGCTGCTAATTCCCTGATTGACATCAATCACTTTGTTTCCTGTTTGATACTCTGAGATAAACAAGATCGAATGATGCAAAAGGGGACTATTTAAATACTGAGGGAACAAATGGCAGTAGATTTGAGCATAGAAACCGCTCTGCTCCTAGAGCGCTGGCAAGGCATTGTAAACTCGATGGCTCAAGTCGCGGAAGTGCCTTGTGTGCTGATTAATCGATTAGATAAAAACGAAATTTGTCAGGCTGTTGGCAGTGTGTCAGTACCAACTTTTTATTGCGGTGAACCTGTTCCATTGGCACTTAACACTTATTGTTCCCAAGTCATTTCCAGTAACCAGCCATTACTAGTTGAAAATGCAATCGGTACCCGATATGAAAACAATAACCCAACATTTGCAGCAGGCTTTAGTTATTACTATGGCCTGCCATTGCTTTGGCCTAGCGGAAAAACTTTCGGTACTTTGTGTATGTTGGACTTTTCAAGCCCAGATCGGGCATCACAACACTGTTCCTTACTCACACTTTTTAAGCAGGCCATTGAATACGATTTACAGATGCTTCAACAACAGCAAGATCTGCTAAAGCGTGAGCAACAAGCAGACAAAAAATTTATACAACTATTCAATGAGATGTCAAATAGGATAAGACCGGTAACTAATAATAAGTTGCTTCAATCTGAGTTGTTTGTACTTTTGACAAGCCAATACCAATACTGGCATCAGGAACTGGATAAGCAGCTTAATCAAACCGTCCTGACTGATGAAAACTCCATTCATATAGCGGCACTGGTTCGAATTTGGTCAAATTTGTTGGCGATTGCCCATGAAACAGAATGGTTGAGAGCTACGGCAGTTCTAGAACCTTATAGTTGTGATGCTGTTGCGTCACTGGTCAATGCAACTCCATTATTAGAACAAGCAGTGTATAAAACAGCGCTGACCCTTGGTGCTGATCTCGTTTTGAGGAGTCATTTGCCTAATCCACTGTTACTAAGTGGGAAACCAGAGTTATGGTCTCTGATAGGACTAGCTATCACGAGCTTTTTAGTTGTTGGCGCCAGCGGTACAAGTATAACTATTTTTGTCAGTAACCGATTAAAAGGTAAGTACAGAGTTTTGGAATGGTCCCTTCTTGTAAAAGGCCAGACGATGCCGCTGCGTTTTACCCGCGATAATCAAGCGCTTTATGGTTTTGCAACAGTATGTGCCGAGTTAGCGGGTGCTGTTCTTGAATCTGGTGAGTGGCAATTAACTGAGAGTCTTCAGCAACAGAGTCGTTATCTCAACTCAAATCGTGATCACGTTGACGACATTGAAAGCAGGAATGCTTCAAGAACTGCTAATGGCATAACCAGGCTTATCTGCTTATCGATACCGGTGATGGGAGACGATTTATAAACACTCAGCGATGATCAGCGAAGTTGTGTTTTAGTTTTCTTGTTGGCACTACATCCGGTATGGCGGCCTTTAATCTGAGAGTGACACTTGGGATAACTGAAAAACTGGCTGTGATTCTGCTGAACGGAGCTTGGTGCTAAGCATGTTGGCGTCATTCAAAGCAAGGTCAACACTGCTATTAACGTTTACGATTATCTGACGGACGTGCTGCTGCGCGTCAACCAACATCCAGTAAGCAAGGTACATGAACTAATGCCGAAGTTACGGAAAGCTCAGTTCGAAAGCGCATTACAGCGTTCAGCTCTATTTAGCAATCCCGATGCTTCGGTAAAATAAACCACGGAAAATGCTCCGGAGGCCGCATGCACACTAAATAGATGACGTTAGACGAAGAGTTGGATTTAAACGAGCAAATTATAGAGCCTGCGACCGGAAAAGCCAAAAGTTTATAAATACAGCTAAAACTCAAATCAAGCAGGCGAATATTGTACAAAACAATACCATTGCTACAGAGATAACTTCAAGTCTGACAGATCTATGCTAGAGTTAAATCAACGATTTAATTCATTTTTCTATGCAGGATCTTTGAAAAATGCAGTAGAAAAACGGAGAAGTACATGACCTTTAGTTTAGCTCAAACAGCTAGTGCAGAAACCACACTAAAAGCACCTGCTGAAGCAGATCAGAACCTGCGGGATATCACTGAACTGGCGTGTTATATCTGTGATGCACCAGTGGCTATGGTGACGCGAACCGATGACACAAAGCTGAATCTAATTGCAAAAGTTGGTATTTCGCGTACCTCTGTATTAATTAAAGAGTCCTTTTGCGTGTATGCAATGGAAACACCTGATGCGGTAATGGTGGTCCCTGACGCTACTTTAGATCACAGATTCAGTACCAATGCTATGGTGATTTCAGGACCTGGCTACCGATTTTATGCTGGCTCGCCGCTGATTGATCCCGAAGGTGCAGTGATTGGTACTATTTGTGTCTATGATCATGTTCCTAAGCAGCTGAACCAGCGGCAGATAAGCTCTTTGCAGGCTCTGTCCAGACAAGTGATCGCCATACTGGAGCTGAAAAAAGTCGGCGAACAATTACATAATACCAGCATGACGGATGCGCTGACAGGGGTGAACAACAGAAGAGCTTTTGACCTCAAGTTTGAAGCTGAATTTGCTCGCTGGCAAAGAACAGGACAATCTTTTGTACTGGCATTGATTGATATTGATCACTTTAAGAGTTTTAACGACAGCTATGGTCATGCCGCAGGAGATGAGGCACTGAGTCAAGTCGCGGCTCTGTTTCAGCGCCATAGCAGGAACTATGACTTTTTCGCCCGTTATGGTGGTGAAGAGTTTGTGCTGATCCTGCCAGGCACAGACACAGCGTCCGCAAATAAAACACTGGAAAAGTTAAGGCTGGTAGTGGCTAACCATGAGTGGTTATTACGACAATTAACGGTCAGCATAGGTTTGGCCAGCGCTGATTTATTTGACGACAAAAAGCAGTTGCTCGAAGTCGCCGATCAGATGTTATACAAAGCTAAAACCCAAGGCCGCAATCAAACCAGTGTGTTCGCCACACTGTAAGAGATCTGTTCATGCTGCGCTGATCTCAAGACCTCATAAAAACTGAGGTCTTGCTTCGGTCGATAAGCTGGTCTGATATTGGCATTATTTATTCCTTTCAAATACATGGGTAATGCGACTTACACAGATTTTTTATGCTCTCTTGGACTCCATGTGAAGGAGATCGTCACATTCTTTACATATAGAAAATAGAGTTCTTTAGCCAGCTGCAATTTCAGATTAACCGATTCGGTAAGCTTTCTGCATTTCCGGAGACAACTTTTTTAGCCAGCTTGAGAGACTGAAGCCTTTTCTATCGGTACTATTTAATTTAGTAAAATACAGATGTTCATCCCAGCGAGGACCGAAATCTACTTCTGCAAGACTTACAAGCTGTTTGTTTCTGCGAAGACGATGCTTTTGATGGTAATCTTCGGCGGGCCAAAAATAACCATTTTGTTCTCCGGCCTCAATCACCTCGGGAGATTTCTCCTTTCCAATCGCTTGAATCAGTTCTTCAGCTACTTGTTTTTGCTCCAGATCAAAAACAAAAAGTATCTGGCGATACTGGCCCTGCTTTCTACCATGAACAGACCATGATTCAAAACTTCCAAGAAGTTCCCTGTAGCTGATTTGGTCTTTATCGTAGATCACTCTGACGACTTCGGCGTGTCCGTTGATGTTGCGGTAACTCGGATCCAGAGTTGATGCTCCAGCGTAGCCAACACGTGTTTGCACTACTCCCTGCGTCCCTCCAAAATTAGAATCCGGTCCCCAAAAGCAACCCATGCCGAAAACCGTTTGACTAAGCTTCCCGATTTTCAATGCTTCTTCGATTGCTTCAGGGGTTGCAAATTCATAGCTTTCAACACCGTCTTCTTTATTCATTTTTAGATCCGACATATTTTTCTCCTAACTTTCAAGAATTGTAGCCACTCCCATTCCTCCCGCCGTGCAAACGACGATAAGGCCACGTTTTCCAGGACCAGCTGAGTGCAGTATCTTTGCTAAAACTCCGACGATCTTAGCGCCAGTAGCCGCAAACGGATGCCCAAGGGCAATGCTACTTCCACGGACATTTAGCTTCGAGCGGTCAATTTTTCCGAGAGGCTCTGATCGTCCCAAACGTGTTTTGCAGTATTCAGCAGACTCCCACGCCTTCATCGTGCAGAGCACTTGTCCAGCGAACGCCTCGTGAATTTCGTAAAAATCAAAATCCTGAAGCTTTAAGCCGTTTCGCTTCAATAATTCACTGACCGCCACAGTTGGAGCCATGAGCAAACCTTCGCCAGCGACGTAATCCACGGCAGAAGTATGAGAATCCACAATCTTGGCCAACAGCGGCCAATTATTCTTTTTAGCCTCTTCTTCGGAAGCCAAAAGAACGGTGGATGAGCCATCTGTGAGCGAGCTTGAATTTCCCGCCGTCAAAGTCCCTTTTTCTGATTTATCAAAAACAGGTTTTAACTTCGACAATTTTTCCAAAGTTGTATCAGCACGCAAAATTCCATCGGTCTTATTTCCTTGGAATGGAAAGACGAGATCATCATAAAACCCATCTTTATATGCTTGAGCTGCATTTCTGTGACTTGCCAGCGCTAACTCATCTTGCTCTTGGCGAGAAATATTCCACTCTTTAACCATGAGTTCGCAATGCTCACCCATTGATTTTCCGGTGCGTGGCTCAACCACTGCGGGCAACACTGGCTTTAGATCGCTAGGTTTAATTCCTAAAATGATTTTTACTTTCTCACCAAGCGTTCTGGCAGAATTCAACGCAATCAATTTTCTTGCGAAAGTTCGACTAACCATAATGGGCAAATCGCTGTTGCTATCAACACCGCCCGCAATGCCACTTTCAATTTGGTGGCTAGAAATTTTGTGAGCAATCTGAATCGTATTTTCCAAGCTCGTTCCGCAAGCACGTTGCACGTTATATGCCGGAGTGTTTGGATGCAAACCGGAGGATTGAACGACTTCACGAGCCAAATTCCAGTTAGCCGAGCTGTGCATGACAGCTCCTAAGGCTACATCGCCCACAGTTTTTCCTTCCAAGTTATATCTATCAACTAAACTCTTTAGGCTCGCCGTCATTAGTTCTTCACTTGAGACGTCTCGATATGCGGTCATAGATTTCATAAATGGAATCCGAGCTCCACCTACGATATAAACGTTTCTCGTTTTCATAATTTCACCTCCGGCTTTGTGTGCCGTTCAAAAACTTCTCCGACCTTCACGCCGTACGATTCAAAAATGTAGTCTTTGCCAAGCATCTTGGCTTTTTTGTGTTCGGGATGCTTATCCCAAGCATCGAAAGCTTCTCTGGTAAGGAACTCGACAATTAGAACATCTTCACCGTTAGGAGAAGAAAACCGCTCATGGCTTCCGTAACCAGGAATGGCTTCGACAAGCGCGGACATCTCGGCGTATCTTCTTTCAAACTCCCCACCGTGCTCCTTGGCAACACGACTGCGGAAAACTGCTATAATCATTGATCTGACTCCTTACTAAGCTAATTACAATCCTCAAAAAAAAGATCTCGTTATTTTATCGAAGCTTCCAACCACTTGTCGAGATCCTTGAACTTGGGGTTTCTCAGCTTCTTTGTCCCAACCAGTATTGTCGGGAAATTTAACTTTCCAGTAGTATAAAGGGATCGCAGTTCATCAGCTGCCGCGTCGTCTTCGTGAACATCTAAAAAATCAAACTCGATTCCTTTTTCTTTCAAGTACGACTGGTAAATCTTGGTTTTGTGGCAGTCCTTATGACCGAACAGCTTAATCCCCACGACCCCCTCCATTTTCTAAAATTACTCTACAAACTTCAACGACTCCGAGTTGATGCAGAATCGAGCCCCAGAGGGCTCAGGACCATCTGGAAAAACGTGCCCTAAGTGGGCTTCGCACACATTGCATAGCACTTCGATTCTTCGTCCGTAAGTCGTGTCCAGTTCATATTGAATTACGTTGTCGGCGACGGGCTCAGAAAAACTCGGCCAACCTGTTCCCGAATCAAACTTAACGTTCGAATCAAACAGTTCAGTGTCGCAGCCCGCGCAGGCATACCGTCCTGCCTCATAAAATGAACAGAGTTCCCCAGTGTGAGGGCGCTCGGTGCCTTTCTTCCGCATGACATTAAATTGAGCGGGCGTCAGAATTTTTTTCCACTCTTCCTCGCTCTTTTCTACTTTTCTAGGAGGAGCGGGAGTGCCGTTATCGAGATAGTTGTTAATGCTTTCCCAGTTGAACATAAATTTGCTCCTTTATTTTTGGGTTTGTTCTTTAGCTATCAATCCACGCGAAGAAGTCAGTCGCGCTACCAATGAATTTTCCATCCACAAAAACTTGCGGAACAGTTTGAAGGTTGGTTTTTTTCTTCAACTCATCATAAGTCTTGGGATCGTCATCCACGCGAATTTGTTTAAAATCAACTTTTTCAGAAGTTAAGTACTCCTTCACGCGTTTACTAAACGGACAATGGTCTTTTGTGTAGATGACAACGTTCTTAAGTTCTTTCATTTTTTCCTCTTTCGT
>NZ_RAXT01000077.1 GCF_003611475.1 Acinetobacter rongchengensis
TTTAGAATTTAATAAACCAAAGAAGTTCTCTCCATCGTTCTCTAAGTCTTCAAAAAACTTATAAAACGATTGGGCAATAGCCTTATTTTTGACAATAATACCCACAGGCACTGTTGTTAAAATATTTGTGGATGAATCACTAACGTGAATAATCAAAACACAAAAAGAGTCTTTCATAACCAAAAGCTCAAAATTACCGTCAAAAACTACACTACTTTCCTTAAACGTTAGAAAGTGCTTGGCTCCTGCCTCAGCTGTGATTAGTTTTTTATAACTTGCGATTGATTGTTTATCATTTCTGTATGCCACTGGTAAGAAGCATTTAAAGTTTTTGGTAATTGTGGTTGTCGATAAACGATCAATAAAATCACTAAATCTATCTGACTTACCCCAAAATTCATCTGATGGAGCTAACCAATACAGCTGTTTATCATCATTATTCTGGTCTTGATATTGTTTGATTGTTTTGAAAAACAGGTCTGAATTTTCCTTAGAATATATTGGCCCGATAAAGTATTCATTGGATTTGTGTTCTAGCTTAAATAAGCGATCTAAATTAAGCTTATTCTCGCTAAAAATAGATTCAACTGAAAAAGTATCCTCCATATCTAATTCATGGAGTACCTTTAGAATATCCTCAATATTTTGTGGCTTCTTAGCTGATCTAAGAGCAGCGTAAAGAGAATCTTCGATTTTGTTAAGATTTTCCATGTGATTAAAATCACTAATCTCTGTAGGTGTATAATTCTCATCAAGCGTCAATGGTAATGTAAAACGACGAGAATGGTCTCGCAATTTTTCCACTTGGCTCATTTTATACAGTTGCAGCTTCTTTTCATCCACTGATGGATTCAACTTAACTAATCCTTGGCTGAAATAAAATCGAAAATTTTTCTGAAACTCCTTACTAACCAAAGACTCACCATTTGAAAGGTATTGGTTAGAAGCATCTAATTTAATTGAATTTGCCCCATTGTCAGATGCGTTGGGATTAACTGGCTCAGGATTCAAGCCAATCATCTCAAAACTCATCTTTTGAATATTGTCCTCAATCTTATTTACATAAGGAATTGCACAAACATCCGAGAATGCTTTCTCAAGTCGCTGAGTCAGAGCAAATCGATCATCTTCAAGATGTTTTATCTGCATTTGTTTTAATAATTTAGTTAATAGCACATCTGTTTCATGATTAGATAACCCTAAGAACCGCGCTATTTTTTCAGCAGAAAGTGGTGCAATTACCAATAGGCGCAATACCATAGAATCAATAAAATCTAAGGTATCTGTTGTGGTATAGCTAAATGCCACATTGAATAGTTGTGATGGCAATGTAACATCTACGTCATGATAGCTTCTTAGTGAATTTTCCATGAGTTATACCCCTGCCTTTCTATATTTTTTTGATCTATTTTTATTAATGTGCGGATTGTTTTGTACTATTTTGACAATGGCGCGTTTTGAAATATATCGATATTCTAAAGTCTGATTCTCACGGCACTTGATGTAATTTAATACGCGTCCTAAAGGTAAGTTACTGTTGACTCCTTGCCACATTTCTGACGCACCAAAGATTACAAGACGATCCATTGCGCGAGATAAAGCCACGTTCACACGATTTGGTGACTTCAAAAATGCAGGAAACTTAGTTGGATCATTTCGCGTAACTGAGAGAATGATGATCTTATTCTGTTTACCTTGATAACTATCCACCGTATCAATACGCACAATTGATCTCAATGCATCTGACACTTCACACAAAGAGAAGGCTTTTCTTAACCGGTTTTTTTGCTCAGCATAGGTACAAATTACACCAATAGCAGGCTCTTTAAGGGAATCAGGCTCTGGCACTAATTTATTTAACAAGAGTTTGTCTTGGTCAATCCGCTGAAGAAAATCGATAATTTCATTAATTTCATGTGGGTTATAAATACTACTACCTTTCTCCATTTTGAAATGCTCAGCATTCCCAGTATCCACCCAAGTAACTGTTGAATTCAATTCTATTGCGATGTCGGATGCATAGTTATCAGGCACAATCCGCTTTAACTTAATTTCTTTCAGCTCTTCATCACTTAAACCACGAGAATCGACAACTTCAGTTTCAAGTTTTCCTTCATAAAAACAGTCTGAAACTAATTCGCCGATGCTCGGACTCATTCGGTACTGTGACAAGAGTTCTGAACTAGCCTTTAGTCCATAATGTGAATTAAAGATACGGCCAAAGTCGCTTTGTAATTTATCTTCCAAATCATCATCTGATATCTTAAGTTGCTTAGCTAAAGCCTTTTTATGATCGCTCGAATATAGTGGAGGAAGTTGGTCTTGATCCCCAACTAATAAAATACGTGCACCTGACTGCATTGCAATTGCCAATTCTGAAGCGATTGAACGTGCTGCTTCATCAATAATCACCCAATCAAATACGTGATTGGCGATTCCAATACTTTGTTGGCCAACACCAACGCATGTGCCACAGACTAATTGCCTTGTTTTGACCAGGAAACTTTCATAATTAGCATTTTGGCTTTCAATTAATGGTTCATAATCTAGGGCAATATTGATCAAGGCTTTCGCTTTAAGTCCTTCCTCATTAGATACCCCGTAGTATTGATTAAGTGCTGCGAACGTAATCATGTCGATCTTATTTAACTGGTTTAATACTGTTATCTCTTTATCATTGATACAGTCTTCCAGTTGATCCCAAAAGTCTTGATTTCCGTCAAACATGCTCTTCAGCTTATGCATTGCTGATTTGAAAGCCTGGGTATACTCTTCTAATGAGAAGCTAAACTTTTGATCAAGATCATCTTGGTCGATTGACTGATACGCAGATTTAAGACTATTTAAAATAGTGACTCTGATTTCATAAAGATCGCTCAAGTATTCAGCTTCAAGTGATAAATCTTTTGCAAGCTCAAGCACTCTTTCTTTAATATTAGACTTAAACAGCTCTATCTGGCTCGTAATAATTGAGCCTGTATAGACATCTTTTAATTCAGGAGACACAGCACTCTCTTTATTGCTTATTCGAGCAATACTTAATGGTGTGTCATACTCTGTGCATAGCTGACGTATACGCTCAACACTTGTATTTACAGCTTCGTGCGACTGACTAACAATTAAGATGTTAGATACATTTTGTTTATCATAGAGATAGTGAGCCAGTATAGAGATAAATTCAGTTTTGCCGGTTCCTGGTGGTCCCTTTAATAGTGATACAGGTCCATACTTAAGCACATTACGGAACGCTTTACGTTGTAATGGATTGAGGGCTTTAACCAATTCCCCATTTTTGTATTTGTTATAGTGATCTAGATCTTCATCAGGCACTTCAATCTCATAATCTTTTGCTTCAATCACTAATGATGGTTCAAAGTAATCTACGAGATTTTCAATGACAGCCTTATTACTCAGAATATTTGTCAGAGCATCTGCACGTTTCCGATTAGATGACTTATCTGCCTTGCTTTGTAGAAACAGTGTTGCTTCTTCAGGAACTTCATTTGTTTTTTTACAAAAATCGATCCACAATTCTCCGACTTTTGATTGCGCAATATTCACCGTACCTATGCAGAAAGTGTAATCACCTCCCGCCCCAGTTTCTTTAGTGCACATTACATCGACTTTATCGGTCTTTGAAAATTTAGCTGAAACATCTTCTGCAGAGTCATAGTATGCAATAGCACTCTTTGAATCTTTAAAATGTTTGCTCGAAACTATCTTTAACGGCTCAGACAGAGTGATTGTAGGATGTGCATGACGCTCAGTCGCCATGACTTTTTTCCACAACTCTTTCGTTTCAATATCAATTAAGTGGCTATGTGTAGGCAGATGACTCATTGGCTGTGCCATAAGCTCATCAGTAGCTATAACATCGCCTATCTCTTCTTGTAATGCTTTTTGTTCACGCAGAGCCCGTAATGTTTCCTCTTTCTCTTGAGTCCTTTTGAGCTGTGCTTGCTTAAACTGTTCAATAGCATCCTTAAAGTTTTGATCTTTTGCTAAGAAGTCATTTAACTCTACAATGTTGTCACGCTTACTCATCCCAGATATCGGGTGGACTTCAATGCTAACATCAATAGTCAGATCTGCATCCCTACTAGCCTTCCACCACAGGTCTTGTTTTTTGACAAAATCAAGGAAACTTAATTGATTTTCATGGGGCTTATAAAACCCTTTTAACATGCCATTGATTCCGCTAAGTGTAAATCGAAAATCCCCCTCACTTGCTGCCTCAAGTTGGATATAAACTTTGCCGTTTTCGGGATAAATCGTAAAGGGCGTCTCAACCTTACTTGTATAAATACTAATCTGAGGAGCTTCTTTTACAATAGCACCCTTACATTCAAATGCCTCTATAAAGCGAGAATTATCAATATAGCGTACACTTGGATCTTCCATTCCTTCTATGCTCAAGGCTGTATTTAGCCAGGATAAAGTAGGATCCATTGAAGCCACATCATCCACAGCCAAGTCTATATCGTATAGATCTGCGATTAATTTCAATGCAGTAAAGTTGTCACACTGAATGACTGTTGGATCTTCAATATCAGATGGGAAATAAGCATTAGAAGAATCAGGTTGTGGTACTTCAGGATGGAAGCAATCATTAAAACTAACTTTCAAGTTTGTTTTATCTACTAGAATCTTTTCATCATCCAAGTTTCCATGTTGAAAGCCATGCTCATGAAATTTTTTCAGAGAATGCAATAACTGAAGTGAAAGTTCATTTTTTTCATCCTCAGTTAAGCCCTCAATAACCGTTGACCAAGCTTCACCCTTTACCATTTCAGTTACTAGATACACACATGCTGTGCTAGTTGATAAACCAAAATCAATAATCTTAGGAAGGTATGGCAAATTGAGAGCCTGCGTCATTTTAAGTTCTTCAAAGAATCGCTTAAAACAACTCTTTTGATAAGTTGTCATTGCAGATGCAACTTTACCCATCCATGTTTTGACTAACATGTTGCCTGATGCATAGAGTGTAAAATTTTGGTTAGCATCAATAGGCGCGCCAAATATCGGGTAACTGATATAGGTATTTGTCTGATTTAAATATGGATTCAGTACATCTGCATCAAGTTCATAACTAACTTGTTCAGCAGGTTTTTGAGCTAAGAAATCTTGGAATACTGCACATGCATTATCATATTTCCCTGTCAAAGCTCGTGTTAAAATACGCTCTAACCAGTGGTTCTGATCTCGCTCCTCAAGACTAAATTTTTTCAATGAACGTGGGCTCAGTCGAGCATTCTTCCAAATATGAAGGATTAACTGCCCTAACCAATACACATCCTTTTGTGCAGCTGTCAGCGCAAGATTCGGAAGATGAGCTGTTGTATTCAAAAATGGGAGTTCGTTAGCCAGTTCAGGGTCAATTTTCGAGGGCTGTGTTTGATCATTTGCTGCCGAAAAATTGGATAGCAATATCTCCTTTTTATAAGAGATCCACACACTATGATCACCCACATCACCATGAGTAATTCCCATTTGATGTAGGTGATTAAATTTACCAAGCAAAATCTGGAATAAATCCAATTTCTCAGATTCAGACATTTTCTCAGCATAAGCGCCGATGAATTCGTTGACTCGATAGCTGTTCTCAGGCAACTCATACAACTCATTATATTTTGATGTCATGTCATCAAGACTTGGGTTTGTAATCGGGTGCAAACAACTTTGATAAAGATCAGGCTTTTCTGTTTTAATTTTTTGGAAAACCCGGCGCTCATTGCAGATCAAGTTGAATCGATGTTGAGGCTGACTCATTCTTGAGTTACTCAACTTGAATTCATTAAAATCCCAACAACGCATTAAAGATTTTTCACCAACGATGGTCAATGAATGCGCTTTATACTCGCTATAAATCTTTTTAGGATGCGGTAAGATCAAGTCACCTCGTTCATGATTATTAATAATCAAAGAGCGTGGTTGAATTTGGTCAGGCGCAAAAATTTCATCAATAATGGCGTGATATTCTTTTTTAATATCATATATGCGACCATCACGTTCCAGATGCTTGCGGAACATATTATTAAAATTCTTCTGTTGAGCTAATTGTATAAACTCATCTATCGAAAGAATGTGCTCTAAATCTTCTGGAGGCAGGCGCGAATAATCTGCTTTACCACACATGACAACAAAGTGAGAAACACTTTGGTAATGAAATGTAATGCCCTTAGCTTTCTTTTCTGAAACTTTATCCTTTAGTTTATTAACTATAATTTGCATTTTTTTTACATTTTTAGCTACAGGGCATGAATCTTGCTCTTTATTACCTACGTACCATTTTCCTGCAACTTTTGTAATTTCCTTACCGTTCCAGTCCTTGAATTCAATGACCAAAATGTTTGCATGAGTAATAATTAGGAGATCATATTCAAATTTCTCAGAACTACCTTTCGCTACTGCTTTTTTTCCATTTTTATGCATAAATTCAAAACCAGCATATGCTCGCCAGTTTTTAGTTTTTTCGCCACGATCAAAGACCTTTTTAATCTTATCAATTGCTTTGAGTTCGTGCTCGTATATACCTGTCTCTGGATATGTAACTTTCATATTAAAAGATTCTTTATTTAAAATGTCTTGCTTTTGCACATACAACAAATAAGCGTCAAAAATGATGCTAAATTTTTATTAACATAAAGTAATGCTATATGTACGGTGTCTTTTAGAAAAAATACTTAGCGTAAGAATTTAGTTTTTTCAGGTTGATGGTTAGTTTGGCCAAATAAGCCCTCCGAAGGTTTTTTATATTCAGTTTAGGATTGTATTTAAAATAAAGTCTGCCAAATATTTTGGTGTAAAACCTGAGTCTTCTAGCACGATCATCATTTAGATGATCTAACTCAATCATTCGTTTAAGCAAAACGTATTTCACTTAACGGTTCATAATGTGACTTATATTACATTTAATTTTTGAGTATTCAAAATTATTTTATTGAATTATAAGAAAAAAACTTAAGGAATTCCTTAAAATTTGATGACAATGGTCATATCTCTAATCACTAAAAAGACCAAAAATAGATATCTACCCATATCTCTCGGACAAATTAACTCTATTTTATAAAAGTATCAATAAATTCATTAGGTTCATGAACCAAAAATTTATAATTATTTTTTTATTTATATAAGTTATTGAAAATAATAAATAAAATTATTAAAAGTTTTATTAACTAGACTTCAGGTGAACATAAGTTAAAGTTCGAATTAAAATGAATAGGGTAGTCGCAATTTCCAAAAAATGACAGCTCATGTGTCGTTTAGATACTAACAATTTGTTTATTATAACAAATCTTAAGCATGTTAGCTGTCGTCATTCTTTGATACGGTCTACGTACTACCGTACAATCATCAGCTATATTCATGGTGTTACTTTGCATAATTTACATTTTCTGCATTCAAACCAATCAATCCAAAATTACGTGCACGTTCGAGACACATAAGCTGTCATTGACGACACATGTAATGTCACTGGTTGCGTTCGTGCGTCTATTTCCGTTGAACTATGCTATACCTTGAATAGCCAGCTACTCGGTTCACTGAAATACTGACCGACACGTTAGATTTCAGTTTTAAATCAAAATAGCGATCAATCGTCACAATTAGATGTTTTACATAATCAAAAACTACATATGTTAAATCCTTTAAATCATTGTTCTGGTGTGCAACTTCAATAAATTCTGAAAACAACGCTACACCTGTTTCGTTGGCCAGATTCGCTAACTGATTATCCAATCCGGCAATTGCCGTTAATTCTGATGCAATCACCACTTTATGCATTGCTGTTTCCGCTTCAATGCCTTTGTACTCAATCCCCTTGTATATATAGACATCGTTTTCTCGTTTGCCTTGGTTCCAAGGGTTATCCGTACCATCCAGTCTAGGCATGCTGTACGGTCGTTTTAGTTTTGCTGGAGGTGTTTGTTTAGCGGTGACTTCATAAAGGTTAAATACGCAATCTGTGTAGCGTTTAAGGCTATGGTATGTCAAAGCTTGCTGTTTGGCGGTCAACTCCCGTGGTGATACATGATTCACCAAGGTTTTGAACATTTCTAATGATTCTGGTGTGAACGATCCATCTTTTTTTGCATTGTCCATCAGGTCTTTTTTAGCCCATTTATGCTTTAGTTTTTCCGCTTCAGCATCAGATATTTTCTCTCCCCGATACACGTATCCACGCGCTGCGTTTGAATACTCAAAATCTGCTCGTTTTACTGCCTTGTAGACCATTGTTTTTGTCATTTGTTTTGCACCAGTTTTTCCCATAGTTGTGGCGACCGCTTGAGGGCTTAACACGTACCCATTCTTTTTCGCTTCGGTCGTAACACCAAAACTCGTACCCTAAACAACAACGTTTATTCACGACATAGCGGTAGGTGTTGCAGATCGTAAGCATATTCTCAGTGGCGTTAACTTCCCAAGGTTTAAACGCAATAAGCTCTGTTATTGCTTCCCTGTAAAGTCGTGTTGCTTTGGGATTATTGAATAAGATCCGTTCTTTTTTTGAGGTCTTAGTGATTGCATTCATTTCGTCCACGACCTCACTAATGCTTTTAGCCAATCATCCATCAAATCAACTAAAATTGCCCGTTCTCTGCCTGTTGGATATGCGCTTAACTTCATATTCCAACTATTTGCCGACTCTTCTGTGCCGTGCACCAAAAACCCATTTTGTTGATCATTTTCAGCCAGCTTATCCGTCACCCAACATTCAAACAGTCTGGCAAAGATTTCTGTTGGCTGTGACCAATACATTGACCGTGATTGATCTAGGTGCATGGCGTTATTCATAAAGCCCGTACCGCCTTGTCTTTCTTCGTAATCAAGGTATTTGGTTGACTTAAAAGTAAGATAATTAACCAGCTTGATAAACTTATCTGCAGTCTGGCCATCTTTAAGATGTTTGTATGCTGACTCTTGATGATTCTGTACTGAGTAACGCCCTTTACTGGTGTAAAGAAAGTATTCGCTAAAAAAGTTATTATTGAGTCCGTTTCGTTTTGCCAAAACACAATCAAATCCGTGCGCGAACTCATGGGCTAGTGCTCCAACACCTTGCGTCTTGGTCAAATGAATAAGCATATTACCTGGTTCAAAGTGAGCTGCTGCGCTATCAACGCCTGTGCCACGCGAACCGAATGCTATTCCTAGCTTACCGCCTAAAGATGCGAACGTAACGGGTAGACCTAGAAGTTCGACAAGATCCATTAGTGAGTCATACGTGCAATTCAGAAACCATGCACGTTCCTTTTGATTTACCCAATTGCCGAACTCGACTCCAGAAAA
>NZ_RAXT01000078.1 GCF_003611475.1 Acinetobacter rongchengensis
TTTTAAGTATCTGATGAACCCTTATTCTGCTTCCAAAAGACTTTTACATTATGTAAAGATTGGTGAATTTGTTGACATATACTACCTTCAGGGACAACCATTGTATCAGAGGAGACATTAGCTATCCTGCTAAAGTACATCATACAATTTATACAAATGAGTCATTGAATAGTGTGATCCGTCAATCAAGAAAAGAAAAATCTTTTCTTCCGATGATTCTATGAAGAAAGAAGTAATTTACTTCGCAACATTAAATCCTGCTAAGAAATAGACATTGCCAATCTTATGTGGCATTACTACTCATGACTTTAAGCAATGAATTGATTTACTATTCATTTCGATGGTTGATTAAATGATCATTTATAAAAAATCGGACTTACACAAAATGAGTTACAGACTCTAATATCACCCTCACTTTAAGTGGCATAAGTTATATTACTGCTTTTATCAGACTTATGCTGCAATATATGAGTGTAGGACAGTAGGCTTTTTTACCTCTGTCGCTATATAGCCATAAGTAGTTATGGCACCCCAATCTTCAATTTTGAAAACTACTTCTCAGCCCAGTAAATAGCGCCATTATTTAGTTCTGCTGGTTAAATTCAATCCTAACCATAAGACCACCAATAGCATTTGTCCGATGTAACTCAACTTTTCCGTGATATAAATCGACAATTTGCTTAACAATCGATAAGCCGAGACCACTGCCAATAATGACACTGTTCTGATTCACCCTATAGAATCTTTGGAAAATCAGAGGTATTTGTGCTTCATCCAAACCAATTCCATTATCCTCAATCTGCACAAAGCTATAATTTTTAACACAGCCACAACTGATTTTTATGACACACGGGCGTTCATAACTACGATAGATGATGGCATTCTCTAAAAGATTACGGAGCATAATTTCCAATTGCTCAGGTTGAGCCATAACTAGAGCTGACTCCAGTTGTAACTGTAAGTCAACTTTTTTTTGACAAAGCTGAAAATCCATCATCGAAAGAGTACTTTGAATCACATTAACGAGATCGACCGAGCCTTGAATTTGATGAGCATTGGGTTCAATCCGGGCTAAGGTTAGTAACTGTGTAATCATTCGCGAGGTTTTATCAATGCCAATCATGATGTCCTCAGCTGCTTCTCGTGCCTCCTCAGTCGAACGTGCACTCTGCAAAACTTGTGCATGCAGACGGATCGCCGCCAAAGGTGTACGTAACTCATGGGCTGCATTTGAGGTAAAACGTTTTTCACGTTGCATGCTTTCTGCAACTTCACTCAATAATGTATTTAATGACTTCACCAAAGGTTCGATTTCTTTGGGCACGACAGGGTTGATGGGTTTTAAATGTTCAATCGACTGCTTTTCCAGATTTTGACTGATACTGAATACAGTGGACAAATTGCTACGTACGGTCTGCAAAATCAGCCAAGACAATAATGGTAAAAAAAATGCTGAAACCCCTATTAAAAATAACAGCATATCTCTCTGGATATCCTGACGGATAGTCCAGACCTGTGCAATTTGTACTTGTATAGTGTGGGTGCTGTCCCAAACCGAATAACTGCGATAGGTTTGATTGTGAATATTAATCCAGCCAAAGTTGGCTTGCTGGACAAACGGATGTGTGCCAACGCCAACCGAACGATAAATCAACTTGCCATTACGATGCCAGATCTGGAAAATAATCTGATTATAATGCTCCCCTTGAGCTTTCTCGATGACCGTATGATCCGGGATTTGCCCCGCCAGTGAACTTGAAGTAGTCGAAAGTAAAGCATGGGCTGTTTCAGCCAGTGATTTATCAAAAATATTGTTCGCGGTACGCTGCATTCCCCAGTAAATACAACCTAAACTACCCACCCAGACACTGGCGGTGATGACCATTAAAATAAATGATAGACGTCTGGTCAGTGAATAACTGCGAATGAAATTGGCCATTAATAATTTTCATCCATAATATATCCAAAGCTTTGTACAGTGCGCACGATATTTTTTCCCAGCTTACGCCGTAAATTATGAATATAAACCTGTATCACATTACTGCTCACATCTGCATCATAGGCATAAAATGAGTTTTCTATACTCTCCCGTGAAATGATCCGGCCACGGTTAAGGATAAATAGTTCTAGCAAGTGAAACTCTTTCGGGGTTAATTCAACTTCAGTGTGATCTCTCAGTACCTGTTTAGTCGCTTTATTAACCGCAATATTGCCAATCTGAATCAAATCACTCACTTCTCCTGAAATACGGCGTAATACTGCTTGAATCCGTGCAATAACTTCATACAAATCATAGGGTTTAACTACAAAATCATCTGCCCCAGCATCTAAACCGGAAATTCGCTCCTGAGTTTTATCCTGAGCAGTCAAAATAATAACGCCTACTTTATTCTTTTTACGACGCAGTGACTTTAAAATTTCCAATCCATTCCTGTCTGGCAAACCTAAATCAAGCAAAATAAACTGATAATCATAACTCGCCAAAAAATGATAGGCTTGTTCTGCTGTGGTGGCGATATCAACAACAAAATTCGCTTGGTCTAAGCCCCGTGCTGTCGCCTTAGCCAGTAAGACATCGTCTTCAACTAACAATATTCTCACGTCTGAGCTCCCCCTCTCATTCTACTTCTTGCAAGCCTAAATTTTATTTCCGTGAAAACGACAGCTATAGCTGAATTCTGAAAGACATAGCACCGAAATATTTTCGTAAAATACTATTTTATCAAGCTTTTACCGTGCTGCTCAATTAAGTAATCAGCTATACTCTGGCCCCAAAAAGACAGAATACCAGCCGAATAATGACCACACAGGGCATTGATGTATCAGCACTCTACTATATTTTACTCTGCCTGATGATCCTCATGTAAAGGCCATAGTTGATGTGAATTCAGCAATAGCAAACTCAAGCTTTCTGCATAATCAATTTTGGCTTGATCAATTCGACCACGCGCATCAACCAGTTGCTGCGAATGGAGTAACAGTTCATTTAAACTCAATTCACCGAGCTTATATGCTTTTTGCATCAATCCATGTTGTTGCTGTAACTGTGCCAAATTCTGTTGAGCCTGCTCACTCCGTACAGTTGCCGACTCCATCTGCGTGAACCAGTATTGCGTTTCCTGACGCAAACGGTTTTCTACTCGTCCGATCTCAAAATTGGCCTTTTGAGCTTCCGCCATGGCCATACCAGAAGCTATCCGCACTTGCCGACTGGCGAGTGGAATTGAAACGCTCACACTCATCAAATTTTCAATGCCTGACTGCTCACGACTATAGCCCACTCCGACCGTAGGATTAGCTACCCGATTGAGTTTCTCTCTTTTGACTAACGCATCTTGCTGTGCTGCCTGCGTTTTGGCCAACTCAAGCTCATGGTTAGCAGACAAAACCTGCTGTATCCATTCAGTCTGTGTATATTCGAGTGGGCGAATTTTGATGACATCACTGCTCCAGTGTTCTGGAATTTTCCCCTGATAATCACGTGACAATAGCTGCTGTGCTTGGTAGTAAGCTGTTTTAGCCTGCATATATTGTTCTTCGATTTGCCGAGATTCATTGCTGAGCAGCATCAGTTCCAGTCGTGGGGCATCTCCAGCACGGATACGCTGCTGGGTCATTTGCATATAGTGTTGTATTCTTGCCTGCTGTTCCTCTAAGCGTGTCAATTGCAAAGCACTACGCATATAGGCAAACCACTGATTCAGCAAGGTTTTGGCAACTTCATGTTTGGCATCTTCATATTTTAATTCTGCAATACTCATCCCTCGTTGCGCCAAATCCTGATCCAGCCGGTATTTGCCAGGCAAACGAATCTGCTTTTCAACACCAAAGTTCGGCTCATAACTATTGGACTTTGTTTGACCATCCTGGGCATCGGTGTTACGAAGCTGCATCCCCGCACGTACGGTCCAGGGATGGCCCAGTTTTAGCCCTTGTCCTGCAAAATTGGCATAGTCCTGATCCGAGACTGCCGACCGAACAGTTGGATGCTGTGACAAGCTCTGCTTGATCGCATCGAGTGGTGGCAAGACCTGATCCAAAGCGGGTTCCGCGGAGACGACAGAAGCCATCATCACACAACAGCCCAAGCCTATTAAACATAAGGCTTTACCCAGCAAACGGGGTTGAGTAGCTATCTCTGGTTTCATTCGTTCACCTTTCCTTGACCAGCATAACCCGATGCTATGGTTGGTAATACCCAATAGAAACAGTCACTTGATTTAAATTTCTTTTGGATATGGGCTAAAATTAAAGGCACAGTTGCGAGGGGTAAAATCAACAGAATCAAATTACGCTCAGTTGCACCCCGAATTTTTTCTTGAATGTTGCGATAATGTTGGTGGCTGCCGAAACCTTGTGCCGGGATACAGGTACATCCTGTCACAATCTCGGGAATGAGCCATAAATGGCTCATTAATTCTTCCGCAATATCACTGGAGATGTTGATAGAGAGTTGGCACATTTCAGACATGAATATCTCGCACTAAACCAAATTGTTTAAACAAGTTAGGAAGTAAAATCAGCGTCAGTAAGGTGCAGGAAATTAACCCGCCAATTACCACGATCGCTAATGGACGCTGAATTTCAGCACCTGGCCCAGTGGTAAAGAGCAAGGGAATTAAACCCAAAGCCGCGATACTTGCAGTCATCATCACTGGACGTAAACGTCGCATAGCTCCCTCACGAACCACCTCTTCAATTGCAATGCCGCGTGAAATGAGCTGGTTAAAATAACCGATCATCACCAAACCATTCAGTACAGCAATCCCCATTAATGCAATAAATCCGACCGAAGCAGGCACCGATAAATATTCACCGGTAATGGCTAAGGCCACGACTCCACCAATTAAAGCAAAGGGAATATTCACAAAAACCAGTACTGCCTGACGAACAGAACCTAAAGTTGTAAAGAGCAGGAAAAAAATCATGGTCAACGCTGCAGGGACAACCAGCATCAGACGCGCTGCTGCACGTTGTTGATTTTCAAACTGGCCACCCCATTTCAATGAATATCCTGCCGGTAATTTAACTCTCTGGGCAACCTGCTGTTTTGCTTCCTCGACAAAACCGACCAGGTCGCGGTCACGCACATTGGCACGGACAACGGACATTCTTGAAGCATTTTCCCGGTCAATTTTAACGACACCTTCAGTCTTGACCATTTCTGCTAAAGAGGACAATGGTACAGCCGCTGAGTTTTCAACAGGTAAATTCATATTTGCAAGGGCAAAACTGGATTGCCCCAGACGCGGATCACCTTTGATCATCAACGGAACCGGTCGACCCTGTTCAATAATCGAACTAATTTGCTGCCCTTCGATGAGCATTTTGAGTTGTGCCTGTATGCTTTGACTATCTAGCTGATTGCGAACAGCCATATCACGACGAATACGTAATTCCTGATATTGCACCCCGGAATTTTCCAACGTCATGACATCTTCACTGCCTTTGATCCCTTGTAGAACGGTAGAAATTTGCTTAGACAGCTGATTTAGCTGGTCTAAATCGGTACCAAAAATTTTGACTGCTAAATCTCCACGTACACCTGATAACATTTCTGAGGTCCGCATTTCAATCGGCTGACTAAAGGTCAGATTGACTCCAGGAACGTCAGTCAATACATGGCGAACTTTGGCTAAAATCTGCTCCTTACTTTGTCCCTGCCACTGATCTTGCGGTTTCAAAATGACAAAGCTATCGGTTTCATTTAAGCCCATGGGGTCCAGGCCCAGTTCATCCGAGCCTGTTCTTGCCACAATGCGGGCCACTTCTGGAACTTGTTTTAGAATTCTTCTTTGAATGTCCAGATCAAGTGCAATTGAATTTTGCAGACTGATCGATGGCATTTTTTCCAGCTGCAATATGGTGTCACCTTCATCCATGGTTGGCATAAAAGACTTACCAATGAGTGGGAAAATAAGTGCAGCAACCACCAAAGCGCCTCCGGCCAAAGCATAAACACGTTTCGGATGAGCTAAACTTGCATTTAATACCTTGCTATATGCCTGTTCCAGCTTAGCAACAATATATGGCGTGTGATGTGCTTGAGATTTCAAGAAATAAGAACACAGCACCGGAATAATTGTTAATGAAAAAATCAGTGAGCTCGACAGTGCAAAGACAATGGTCAGCGCCACCGGAGAGAAAAGCTTCCCTTCCAGCCCCTGCAACGTCATCAACGGAATGAAGACCAGCATAATAATGATCATTCCTGCGGTCACCGGCACCGCCACCTCACAAACCGCGCGATAAATGACGTTCAGCGACGGTAAAAACAAACGGTGTTTGGACTCGTGTGCATCTGCCAGTTGCATTTCGATATTTTCCACCACCACAACAGCCGCATCGACCAGCAAACCAATAGCAATGGTTAAGCCACCCAATGACATCAGGTTGGCACTTAATCCAAACTGACGCATCATTAAGAAGGTACTCAACGCAGATAAAGGTAAAATCGCGGCAACAACCAAAGCGGCTCTTAAATTGCCTAAAAACAACAGCAATAAAATCAGGACCAGTACAATCGCCTCGATCAAGGTTTTACTCACGGTATGAATGGCACGATTCACCAGTTCACCACGGTCATAAAAAGGCTTGATCGTAACGCCCGGGGGTAAGTTTTTCTCAATGTCCTGCAAATGTTCACGCACACTTTGCACAACCTGACGTGCATTGGCGCCTTTTAAAGTAAGGACAATCCCTTGAACAGCTTCACCCTGACCATTTTCGGTCACTGCCCCGTAACGGGTAAGGGCACCGGTATGGACATCGGCAATGTCCTTCACTTGCACCAGTGTCCCTTGATGATTGGAAACAATAATCTCACCCAGCTCTTGTAAATTGGTGACACGACTATCGCTACGAATCAGTAATGATTCTCCATTTTCATTCAGACGACCGGCACCGTCACTTGCATTATTTAATTCAATTGCTTGTTTTAACTGATCAAGAGATAGACCTCTTGATGCCAGAGCATCCAGGTTGGGTGTCACTTCAAAAGTACGTGCCAAACCACCCAGGACATTGACATCCGCTACCCCTTCAATTTTTCTGAGCTGTGGACGGACGACCCGATCGAGCAAGGTTCGTTTTTCCATATCACTCATAGGGCCATGTAAAGTGAACATAAAAGATTCACCTAATGGCGTCGTCATAGGCGCAATCCCACCAGAGGCATTGCCAGGCAAAGCTGACATGACTCCAGTCAAACGCTCATTGACCTGTTGTCGGGCCCAATAAGGATCTGTCCCTTCTGCAAAATCCAGGGTAATGATTGCAATGGCATATTTAGATTGTGAACGTAATACAGTCTGATGAGGAATTCCCAACATTTCCTGTTCTATCGGTACCACAATACGGCTTTCCACCTCTTCTGGCGTCATGCCAGGAGATTTCATCACAATTTGAACCTGTGTACTTGATACATCGGGAAAGGCATCAATCGGCAATTTTGTAAATGCCAAATAACCTGCAACACTGATTGCCACACCCAATAACAGCATTAGGATTCGTTGACTCAGTGAAAATGCAATAATACGTTTTAACATGTGCCTAACCTCATTTCATCGCAGTGCTACTACTGGCAGGTGGTGCCTGCTCTGCACCGAAACCTGACCAAACGGCTTTTAGACGTTCGACACCATTCACAGCAACTTGAATTCCAGGTTTTAATGTGTTTCCAATCACATGACTTTGCTGCTGGTTCGCACCCACCAATTCCACCGGCATTGCAAAGAAACCATTTTGATTTTTGATAAAAATGAAGTGCTTGTTATCTTTTAAAGTCAAGGCAGTACTTGGTATTACCCATGCAGTTTCTGTTGTCGGGTTATGGCTTTGAATATTCGCTTTAATAAACTGTTGTACTTTTAAACAGTTATCCTTGGCATTCATCTGAACTAAAACATTTTGAGATTGCGTATTGTCTGAAAGTGCTGGTGCAATTTTTTGTACCTGCCCAGTAATTTCACACCCCTCAACTTTAACCAGATCGCCAATCTGGATATATTTGCTATCCGCTAAAGGGGCTTGCAACATTAATTGCAAAGGTAGATCACTATTCACCAACTGACCCAGTACTGCGCCGGTTTCTACATATTGACCTGCAGATACCTGTAAACTTTCTACACTGCCTTTGGCGGGACTTTTAACATACACTACGGAATTCAGTCCCTGACTGCTACTTCCTCCCATAAACTGCAACATGCGTTGCTTGGCACTCAAATCAATATTCAGTCGTTGCACTACATTCTGGGCTTCCTGTACACGTTTTTCAGCAATAATCCCTTCAGCATATAAACTGCGTTCACGTGCCAAATTTTGGCTGGCCAATTGCAGTTGTGCACGAATTTGTAAAATTTCATTTTGAATCTGAATTAAATCAGGGCTATGAATGGCCAGTACAGGATTATGGAGACCCACTTCGGCTAAAGGTTGCACCAGTACCTGTTGAACTATCCCCGCTATCGGGCTGGTTAAGACCACTTTACTTTGAGGTGACCACTGCGCTTGCCCCTGCAAAGTCAGTGCAAGTTGTACATCACTTGTCGCTTGTCCTAAAGTTTGTAATTGAA
The DNA here is from genome assembly GCF_003611475.1 of Acinetobacter rongchengensis. Lineage (GTDB taxonomy): Bacteria > Pseudomonadota > Gammaproteobacteria > Pseudomonadales > Moraxellaceae > Acinetobacter > Acinetobacter rongchengensis. The sequence goes on from NZ_RAXT01000078.1 coordinate 8,574, forward strand.
TACCTGCCTGTTGAATCTGTGTGGGCGAAATTAAAATCTGATTACCAGAGACATCTATGGTTTCTGTTTCATTGGCGGTTACATTTTGTGGCTTTGATTTTTCCGCTTTATTTTTATTAAATAGTGAACTGCTCGCCCACCAAACTCCTAAAATTACCAAGACCAATGTGCAAATACTGAGAAATATTTTATTATTTCGTAATACACTCACTTGTTGACTCACTGATCTACCCTCAAAAATATTTTCTCTCAGGATAAATTTAAGTTCTTAAGATCTAATTAAGTTTGGAAATCCAATTTTTTCAGGATCTAAAGGGTAATTTCCACCTAAGCATAATATCTCGGTTATTTCTAAAGAGCAGATGAAGGCGGAAAAAGAAAACCATATCCCCCTTATCTCGAGAAGCAATGAGTTTGCTTAAATCAATTCAAGAATATACTCAGTCACAAAATTTCATCTCCGTTAAAGGGCCAGTTAATAAATATCCCTACAATGTCGTGAAAATACATTCATCTACTTTACTTTATAAATTTTAATCATTATTTTTTTAGAGCAAAATTAATCATGCACGATTTCAATCTGAATTGATTCAGATTGAAATCAATTATTTTTATTTTTACTTTATCCTAAAAATTATTACGCTGGATTAAATCAAAACTATTAAAT
>NZ_RAXT01000079.1 GCF_003611475.1 Acinetobacter rongchengensis
TTTTTGTGTTTATTGTTAAATAAAGCTACAAAATTAATGTCGTTTATTTATAACTTATCTCTTAAAATGTGATAGTCGTCACATATTTATAACTTGTCACTTATAAAATTATTTTTATTAAATAAAAGATAGAGGTTCGAAAATGGCAATAATTCAATCAAGTAACTTTATGGCTGGAACAAAAGTTACGATTTACTTATTAAAAGCAGATGGTTCAATTGATGATTCAGCAACGCCAATTGAAGCTACTGTATTTGCAAATGGTAATTTGGTAAGAAATGTTCCGTTTAACAATGGTGAAAGTTTCTTACTTGTTGGTACAGATAAGCAAGGTATAGCATATCGTACTAATTTAACTGTGACAGATACGATAAGACCAGATAAGCCACTCTTTTCAGCGCAGGATGACATCGGTGTCGTTCAGGGCGCAATTCAACCGAATACTACAACAGATGATAATCAACCTACATTTTCAGGTACAAGTAAAGAAATTGGCGGGATTGTTAAAATTTTTGACCAAGGTGTAGAAATTGGTTCTGCAACTGTACAACCTGATGGAACTTGGTCGTTTACCCCAACAACACCATTAGTCGATGGTAGTCATGTCATTACCATTCAACAGATAGACCCTAAAGGAAATATAAGTGTATTAAGTGATCCACTTACATTTGTTGTAGATACTCAACCTGTCAAAATTGAAATCTTAAAAGCATTAGATGATGTAGGTCTAAATCAAAGTGATCTTGCTAATCATGCAATTACAGATGATGCAACGCCGACATTGGTCGGTACAGGTTTAGTCAATGCTGTTGTGCATATTTCTGAAAATGGGACAGAAATTGGTTCGACCACAGTAGATGCATCTGGAAATTGGGTTTTTGAGCTTCCGGCTCAAATGGATGGTACACATCAATATACAGCGACAATCACCAATACTGCTGGAGTATCAGGTAGCACTCAATTTACATTGACGATAGATACGTTTGCTCCGACAACCACTGCAACTTTGACTGGTATTACGGATGATAGCGGTACGGTTGGCGATTATATTACCAATGACCCATCATTAATTTTAAATGGAATCATTACAGGTACTGTTGAGCCTACAGATAAAGTACAAGTAAGTATTGATGGTGGAGCAACATGGCAAGATGCAACAATTGATCCTATCAATAATACTTGGATACTTGATCATACAGCGCAGCCACTGACCGATGGTCAACATGAAGTGGTTGTGCGTGTGATTGATGAAGCTGGAAATATAGGCCCACTTTCAACACCGCAAGTCATCACGATTGATACAGAAACCCCAACAGCCCAAGCAAATATCACAGGAATTACCGAAGATACAGGTATAGCCAATGATTTCATGACTGCTGATACAACATTAGTCATTCATGGAACTGTGACTGGGGCTTTGGCTATAGATGAAAAAGTACAAGTAAGCATAGATGGTGGGGCTTGGGTTGAAGCAACATTAGACCGTGTAAATAATACGTGGACTTTGGATAACACTGCGAATCCATTGTCTGAAGGTTCACATCAAGTAGAAACACGTATTATTGATGCAGCAGGTAATACCACTGCAGCTGTAGCAGAAGATATTGTTATTGATACAACTAAACCTGTAGATGGATTAATCACTATTTCAGGTATTACTGATGATACAGGTGTTGTTGGTGATTATATTACCAATGACAAAAGCCTAATGGTGAATGGTTTAGTTCTGCAACCTATCGCATCTGATGAACGTGTTCAGGTGAGTTTTGATGATGGTTTAACTTGGCATGATACTGTTTTGGATCGTGTTCAGGGAACGTGGTCATATGATAATACAGCGAATGAATTATCAGAAGGTACGCATACATTAAAAGCTCAAGTGATTGATTTGGCTGGTAACGTAAGCTCACCTGTTCATCAAATTATAGAGATTGATACGACAATCAGTCCACCTGACTCGGGTCATCTTACTTTTGATGCTATTACTGAAGATACAGGAACAGTAGGTGACTTTAATACTGGTGATAATACGCTTATTTTATCTGGTCAATTCCAAGGCGCAGCAGACGAACGTGTTCAAGTGAGCTTAGATGGTGGAACAACTTGGTTAGATGCTACGGTTGATTCTGTTACAAACACGTGGAGTTATGACAATACTGCAAATCAACTTGCAGATGGTTCATATACATTCTCGGCACGTATTGTTGATATTGCAGGGAATGTAACTTCTTCAGTGTCTCAGACGATTGTTATTAATACTGCACCGTTAGAAGCAGGGACAATTAAGTTTACTGCTATCACTGATGATACGGGTCTTCCAGCAGATTTTAAGACTAGTGACCAAACATTAGTTATTTCTGGTGAAATCATAAAACCACTTAATACGGATGAACGAGTGCAAGTGAGTTTGAATGGTGGCACAACGTGGGTAGATGCAACGTTAGATCGTGCTGCTGGTACGTGGAGTTATGACAATACTCAGAATCAACTTGTTGATGGTACATATCGTTTAGAAGCGCGCGTGATCAATACTGTCGGAATTACCAGTCCTGTTATTACTCAAACAGTGGTTGTTGATAGTGCTGTTCCAACAGCAATTGCTGAAATTATAGGCATTACAACAGATACAGGCACAGTCGGTGATTATGTAACGAGTGATGATACATTAACGATCAATGGTCGTATTCTTAATACGCTTGCTACAGGTGAGACTGTTCAAGTGAGCATCGATGGTGGTATGCATTGGAAGGATGCAGTAGTTAATTCTGTAACTCACACGTGGTCATTAGACGATAAGTTTTATGATGGTACTTATTATGTCCAAGCTCGTGTGGTTGATGAAGCTGGAAATGCGAGTGCTGTTTCAAATAAAACAGTTGTGGTAGATACTCAAGCTTCTAATGTTATCAGTACATTAACAGGAATTAGCGATGATACTGGTGTGGTTGGAGATTTTTCTACCAGTGACAATAGTTTAGAACTTACAGGTTCGTTGTCTGCACCTTTGGAAATAGGTGATAAGGTCCAAATCAGTTTAAATGGTGGTAAAACTTGGTTAGAAGCAACGGTTGATTCAGCGACAAATACTTGGTCGTATGACAATACGGATAATCCGCTTGCAGATGGAACATATAAATTCCAAACACGTGTGATTGATCAAGCGGGTAATGTGGGGCAAGTAACAGCCCAAGATATTGTTATTGATACACGCGCACCATTAACATCGGCAGTATTTACAGGCATTACTGAAGACACAGGTACAACAGGTGATTACATTACCAATGATAATGCACTTGTTTTTAAAGGAAAAATTAATGGAGGTAGTTTAGCTGCAGGTGATACTGTACAGCTGAGTTTAGATGGCGGTACAACGTGGGTAGAAGCTGTCATCGATCCAGCTACACGTACTTGGAGTTATGACAATACAGCAAATCCATTGACTGATGGAACGCATACTTTGCTGACACGTGTTGTCGATAAATCAGGCAATAGCGGTGTTGAAAGCAGTCAAGATATTCAAATTGATACATCAATGCCTGTAGCGACTTCATCTTTGACCAGTATTACCACAGATACGGGTGTACTAGGCGATTATGTGACTAGTGATAATACGCTTATTTTTAAAGGTCAAGTTGATGGTGTTTTGGCTGCGGATGAGCGTGTCCAAATCAGTTTGGATGGAGGAGCAACCTGGCTTGAAACCACTCTAGATCGTGTTACGAATAAGTGGAATTATAACAACACAATCAATGAATTGGATGATGGAAGCTATACTGTTCAATCACGTGTCATTGATACGGCAGGGAATGTAGGTACGGTTTCGACACAAACTGTGGTTGTTGATAGCAGTATTTCTACAGCTACAGCAACATTAACAACTGTTTCAGATGATACGGGTACTGTTGGTGATTTTATTACTCAAGACAACAGTTTGTTATTCCAAGGCAATATTACAGGTGCTTTGGCTGCAGATGAAAGCGTTCAAATAAGCCTTGATGGTGGCCGCAATTGGAGTGAAGTAACATTAGACCGTGTAGCAAATACTTGGCTTTTTGATCATACCAGTACCCCTTTAGTCAATGGTACTTATAATGTTCAAGTTCGTGTAATTGATACGGCGAATAATGTCGGACAATTAACTTCTCAAAGTGTAGTCATCAATAACTTGCCTTCTACAGCATCGGTTGAATTTACCAGTATTACCGAAGATAGCGGTATTGTGGGTGACTATATCACCAACGATAATAGCTTGGTTCTTCATGGTAAGATTTTGAATAATCTTGCTGCGACCGACTATATTGAAATCAGTTTAGATAATGGTGCAACTTGGCAACAAGCGGTGGTTGATCGTACCAATCATACTTGGAGCTATGACAATACCGCCAATCCTTTGGTAGATGGTGCATATACTTTCCAAGCACGTGTAGTGAACGTTGCGGGTGTAGCGGGTAGTGCGAGTACTGTAGATGTTCAAATTGATACTCAAGCGCCATATTCAAGTACTTTGGCGAAATTAACTACAATTACCGATGACACAGGTGTTATAGATGATTTTGTCACCAGTGATAATACTTTACTACTGAATGGTGAAATCACAGGTCAGCTTGAGCCAACAGATAAAGTGCTGATTAGCCTAAATGGAGGTAAAACTTGGTCTGAGGCAACGGTTGATTATACAAATAAAACATGGGGTTTCGACAATACTGCTAATGCTTTGGCAGATGGTACCTACAAGGTACAAGTCCGTGTTGTAGATTTGGCGGGTAATCAAGGGGATATCTCTGAGCATGATGTGGTTGTCGACTCTAGACCGCCAGTTGCATCCGCTTTATTCTCGAGCATTACTGAAGATACAGGTGTGGCAGGTGATTACCAAACCAAAGACAATACTTTGGTCTTTAATGGAACGATCATTGGTGATGTTGCTGCAAATGATGCTGTTGAAGTGAGTTTGGATGGTGGTACAACGTGGATTAAAGCGGTATTAGACCCTATTGCTAAAACATGGACGCTGGATCACAGTGCAACAACATTGGTCGATGGGACGTATACTTTGGCTGCACGTGTTGTTGATCAAGCAGGAAATACAGGCCCAATTGCTACGCAAAAATTGGTCATAGACACTTCTGTACCAACGGCTACGTCTGAATTTACCAGTATTACTGAAGATACTGGTACAGTAGGTGATTTCCAAACCAATGATCAAACACTCATTATCAGCGGTAAAGTTACAGGTATTTTAGCTACAGATGATCAAGTACAACTCAGCTTGGATGGTGGTCAGACTTGGTTGAATGTTACCGTTGATTCAGCAACAAACACTTGGACATACAACAATACAGCCAATTCCTTAGCTGAAGGGACTTATCAATTCCAAACCCGCGTTGTTGATAAAGTACTGAATGGTGATGTCACAGATACACAACAAGTTGTCATTGATCTAACACCACCATCTACAAGTTTAACCCTTGCATTTACTGGTATTAGCGATGATACAGGTATTGCAGGTGATTATAAAACCAGTGATACGACCCTCATCATTAACGGTAAAATTGAGTCTGGCACATTAGCTGCAAATGATCATGTTGAAGTCAGTGTCGACGGTGGCAATACATGGACAACTGTACAGGTTGATCCAGTCAGTCAGACCTGGTCTTTAGACAATACAGCAAATACTTTGAGTAGTGGAACACATCAATTTATTGCTCGTGTTGTGGATCAAGTTGGTAATGTTGGACACCAAATCATTCAACAGGTAACCATTGTTACTGAACCGCCAAAAGCAACAGCTGATCTAACTTTAATTACAGATGATAGTGGCGTGGCAGGTGATTTTGTTACCAATGATCCATCTTTGGTGTTCTCTGGAAATATCACAGGGGCATTAGATTCTGATGAAACAGTCCAAGTCAGTTTGGATGGTGGCTTAAGTTGGTTAACAGCAACAACTGATCCAACTGGAACCAGTTGGAATTTGGACCATGCAACAACAGACCTTGTCGATGGAAAATACACCGTGATTACACGTGTGATTGATTCTACAGGTACAGCAGGTGTTGAGAATACACAAGAAATCGTTATTGATACAGCGCCACCAACTGCAACAACAACCTTATCAGGTATTAGTCAGGACAGTGGTCAAGCGGGTGATTTTATTACCAATGACAATACATTGATTTTTAATGGAACGGTTGTCGGTAATTTAGCAGCGGATGAGCGTGTACAGATTAGTTTGGATGGTGGTGCAACTTGGACAGATGCAACATTGGATCGCCCAGCAAATATGTGGATGTTGGACAATACAACTGCAACACTCACGGATGGTACATATAGTGTAGTGAGCCGCGTGATTGACCAAGCTGGTAATATTGGTGCATCTTCGACTCCGCAAAATATCATCATTGATACAGCATTACCAAGCTCTCTTGCTTCTATTACAAGTATTTCTGAAGATACAGGTGTCAACACATCTGACTTTGTGACGAAAGATGCAACATTAATCATTCATGGCAAAGCTTCAACAGCATTGGCGAGTAATGAAAAAGTACAAATTTCTTTCGACAATGGTGCGAATTGGGTCGATGCAACGAGCAAAGCAGATGGAACGTGGAGTTATGACAATACTGCACAGACTTTGCAGGATGGGACTTATACGGTTCAAGCACGTGTTATTGATACGGCTGGAAATAGTAGTGCTGTGGTCACACAGAATTTTACAGTGGATACGAAAGTACCTACTGCTTTATCTGATTTAGATTTAAAAGACGACGTTGGTGCAATACAAGGTACGATTCCAGAACAAGGCGTGACAGACGATACGCGTCCTGAATTTACCGGTAAGGCTCCTGCGGATGCTGCATATGTCAATATATATGACAATGGCAACTTAATCGGAACAGCAACAGTTCAAGCCGATGGAACATGGAGTTTTACACCAACTTTACCATTGGGCGCAGGACCACACAGTTTAACGGCTGCACCAGTTGATGTTGCAGGTAATGAAGGAGCGGTAACAACACCATGGACATTTGATCTGCTAGGTGCTCCACCGCCTGCACCTGCAATTACCAATGTTGTTGATAATGTTGCAGGTGGTTTATTCAATCAAACCATTCCTAAAGATGGTTTAACCAATGATAAGACACCAACAATCAGTGGTACGGGGCAAGTTGGATCAACGATTCATGTCTATAGTGATGGTGTAGAAGTCGCAAACACAGTTGTTAAAACAGATGGTACATGGTCTGTTGAAGTGGCAGATTTAGGCGTAGATGGTGCTAAAGCCATTAAAGCTCAAGCTGTCGATGCAGCAGGTCAATTGAGCCCATTCACTGGCGATTATGTGATCCACTTAGATACAGCTGCACCAAGCAAACCTGATTTGGCAGCAGTTGATAACGTGGGACAAGTGGTAGGCCCTATCACTAACGGTAGCGTAACAGATGACGGCACCCCAACATTCTCGGGTAATGGTGAAGCGGGTAGTACAATTACCTTGACGGATAATGGTACAGTCATAGGTACAGCAACAGTTCAACCAGATGGAACGTGGACATTTACTCCAACAGTAGAATTGGGAGATGGGCCACATAATGTGGTTATCACACAAACAGATCCAGCGGGTAACACGAGTGCGCCAAGTGATGCACTAAGCTTTGATGTTGATAAGAGCGCGGTGAATATTACGATCAGTGCGACGGATAATAAAGCACCAGTTATTGGACCAATCGCTGATGGTGGTGTAACCAATGATGATACTCCAGTTTTGTCAGGGACAACCAAGGCAGGCACAATTGTTGCAATTACGGATAAGTCTGGAAATGCACTGGGTTCAGTTACTGCGGATGCTAATGGAAACTGGTCACTTGAAGTACCAACTCAGAGCAATGGCGCACAGACCTATACGGCTACAGCAACCTTAACCAATGGTAATACAGCAACAGCAACAATAGGATTCACGATTGATACCATCAAACCAACAGGTTTAACGTTAGAAACAGTCAGTGATGATGTTGGACTGGTACAGGGCTTATTAAAATCAGGTGATCGTAGTGATGACACCACACCAACAGTGGGCGGAAAAGCCGAAGCCAATAGTATCGTTTCGATCTATGAAAATGGTTTATTGGTTGGTTCCACAACTGCAAAAGCCGATGGGACTTGGAGCTATACAATCCCTGCACCAGGTTTAACCGAAGGAACACATGCATTAACTGCAACTCAAACGGATCAAGCAGGAAACGTAAGTGATCCAACGGCTGCATTTAATATTGTGATTGATGTTACTGCACCTATTTCAACAGCAGTCATTACCGCTATTTCTGAAGATCGTGGAATTGCAGGTGATTTTATTACCAATGATAAAACACTCGTGATTAGTGGTCAGGTGAATGGAACTTTAGAGATTGGAGATAAAGTTCAAGTCAGTTTAGATGGTGGGATTACATGGTTAGATGCGGTAACCAATACCAATGGAACTTGGACATTGGATCGCACAGGTAGCCCATTTACAGATGGGACGTATAAGTTTGAATCTCGTGTGATAGATGCCGCGGGTATTCCGGGGGTAGCAACTGCACAAAATGTAAAAATTGATAGTGTATTAACCCCGAATACGGCAATCAGTATGACAGGTTATGAAGACAAAGGCGTTTCCTCTACAGACTTCTATTCGAATGACACGCAGTTTACATTAAATGTGACAGGT
>NZ_RAXT01000008.1 GCF_003611475.1 Acinetobacter rongchengensis
CTCTTAATAGACCTTTTTTAATGGGTACACCAAACTGACGCACAGCGTCTAATTCAAGCGCATCTGCACGTTTTCGAATCTCGGTATATGGAATGTCTTCTGCATATTCTTGCTGTGCCAGTTTAAGCGCACTCGTTGCACTTAGCCCCAAACAAGCCATAAGATAAGCGTCTGAAAACTCAACCCCAATCAGCTCTTTCGATGCTTGTTTGAGTGTTTGAAAACGCAATCGTTCGGTATCAAACATTGTGCCATCCATATCAAAAATTGCACCATGAACAATATTGTTTTTAAACTTGAGCATTGAAAATCCTATGTTATTAATGTTTGGCATAAGCCTATACAAAAATAAAACTAAATTACGAAATGTTAACTTATGAAACAATTTTGATTAAATATTAAGCACAAAAGAATCTTTTTAACTCTTATTTGTATCAAATGAATGTTGTTATGTAACTGAACTGTAATTATTGGCAGAATATTGAGACCTATTACACATTTAGATCGAATCAAAATCATGTTACCGAGAACATTAAACTGGAGACATTTCTTTATTTAAACTGCAATCAGGTATAGCTCATTGAAATAAATATCGGTGAGGTGAAGTATGAAAATAAATCAAAATTAGGTTTTAAAACCTATAAAAAAACCTGTCATTTGACAGGTTTTAATGCGCTGATCCAGTAAAAATTATTCTTTATCATCAAATTTTTTTATTTCGACAATATGTACTTTTTCAATTTTATGACCATCCATCGTGACCACTTCAAACTCATAACCATCGGCTTGGAGTTTTTGACCATTTTCAGGTAAATGACCTAAATGGAACAGAATATAACCCGATAATGTTGAATATTGTTCAGAATCATCGACCAAATCACGCCCTAATAATAATGAAACATGGCGAATATCGGTTGAACCTTCAAGAATAAGTGAACCATCTTCTAGACTTTCTGCGGCTGCTTCAAGTTCATCCTCATCAGGGAATTCACCAGCAATCGCTTCCAATACATCAATAGGTGTGGCAATCCCTTCAATTGAACCATATTCATTTAAGACAATCGCCATTTGTAGCGGTGCTTGACGAAGCTGTTCCATCACCATGAGTACTTGCGCGTTTTCATGCACAATCACAGGTTCACGCAAATGCTTTTCAAAATCTAAAATGCCTGTTTCAATATAGTCATTCAAAACCTTATGGGTCAGAACCACACCTGCAATATTGTCTAATTCACCTCGTGCAACAATTAAGCGAGAATGCGTCATTGCCATTAAATGTTCTTTGATCGAAACAGCATCATCATCTAAATCAATCCATTCCAGCTCAGGTCTTGGTGTCATAACGGACTTCACAGGACGCTCTGATAGGCCTAAAACCCCCTGAACCATAACACTATGATAGACGCCATTTTCAGGGTCAAACATCTCATCTGCCAATGCTTGAGTTGCAAGAACATTGTCTGGTTTATGGTTTTGACTATCTGTTGCACTCAGACTTTTACCGCCTAACATTCTCATCACAGCAGAGGCTGTGCGGAAGCGCAAATCGGTTGTAGTCACGGTCTTTTCTTGGTTTTTACGCATGGTTTGGTTAAAGAACTCAATCATGACGGAGAAACCAATCGCAGCGTATAAATAGCCTTTTGGAATATGATAACCAAAGCCTTCTACAATGAGAGAGAAACCAATCATCATCAAGAAACATAAGCATAAAATTACAATGGTCGGATGCTTATTCACAAATTCCATGAGCGGCTTAGAAGCCCATAACATTACAGCGACAGCAATCACGACAGCAATCATCATCACGGAAAGTTGCTTCACCATACCCACAGCGGTGATAACACTATCTAAGGAGAAAACTGCATCTAAAACTACAATTTGAACAATCACCATCCAAAATGCAGCATGTACTGGATTTTCTTCTTTGATCGGCCCTTGCCCTTCTAATTGTTCACGAAGTTCCATTGTCCCTTTGAACAATAAGAATACTCCACCAAACAGTAATATAAGGTCACGCCCAGAAAATGCATGGTCAATGATATAAAATAACGGCTGCGTGAGGGTAATCACCCATGCGATGGATGCCAATAACACCATCCGCATACACAATGCTAAGAGAAGCCCGATAATACGTGCTTTATTACGCTGCTCAGGCGGTAATTTTTCCGCAAGAATGGCAATAAATACGAGGTTATCTATGCCTAAAACAATTTCTAAAATGACCAAAGTCGCAAGACCAACCCATGCAGATGGATCAGACATCCATTCGAGTATCATTGATCTAACTCCATTGCATTTAATTCTGTTTTTGCTTTAAAAATAGAAGATGTGAAGTTGGACTTCAGCAGATTTTGTACTTTTATTATGTCGAAAAATTGAGCACGTTCTAAGCGACTACAACCACTACCCATGTTGATTCATTTGTTGATAAACAAGCGTTCAGTATAGGCAATTCAAATAAAAAATTCATCTTTTTTATGTTGATTTATATGACCGAACGGAAGCTGAAACGATACAAAAATTTGCATATTTAAACTGTAATGACCTGCTATTGTCATATTGTTGTCTTAGATCAACCTTAGAGTAGTGTCAAATAAAAGAACATGATAAGTTAAGGTGAAAAAATAATTTATGAATAGTGTATTGCCTGTAATGATGAATGAATCTATTGAACTCAACCAACCTACTCAAAAAACAACACAGACCCTCATCGCGCTTTATTGTGGTTCACGATTTGGCAATAAACCCATTTATAAAGAAAAAGCGATTCATCTTGCACGAAGTCTTGCAGAGCAAGGTTTTGGTATCGTCTATGGTGGCGCAAGTATTGGTTTAATGGGACAAGTCGCTGATACCGTGACTGAGTACGGTGGCGAAGTGGTCGGTGTTATTCCTGAGTTTATGTTGGACTATGAAATTGCCCATAACACATTGACTGAACTTCACATTGTACAAACCATGCATGAACGTAAAGCCATGATGGCAGAACGTGCCAGTGCTTTTGTCGCATTGCCAGGTGGTCTAGGTACTTTCGAAGAAATTTTAGAAGTTGCGACATGGGGGCAATTAAATCAGCATCAAAAACCGATGATGCTTTATAACGTTAATGGTTTTTATGACGCGATGATTGCACAACTTGATCACGCTGTAGCAGAAGGTTTTTTACCTCCACAACATCGTGCCAAGCTGATTGTCTGTAACCATGCAGATCAAATTATCAATGCAATTAAAAACTTAGCTTCCCCGAAACAGTTTATTGCATAAGTATTTTTGAATTCTATTTTTTTGCTTAGAATGCCCTTATAAAAAGGGCTTTTTTATTTCTAAATCAATATTTTATCATTATCAAAGATCACTACATTCGATTTTTTCTAAATGCGTTCACGCCAATGATCGACTGTCAGTTAATGTTGAAACATTTGCCAACCATAAATCAAAGCTGCTGCTGCAACACCCCAACACGCTGTTGCAACACTTAAACAAGACCATATAGAGAGTTTTGTTGCTAACAAATACACCAATAGCAAATAAATAAAATAAGGAATTAAAGACCATAAACCAAATAATGCTGTTTGTTTTAAGGCCTCAGCACCTCTTTCTTGTGCAACAATAACATGGGCAATTAAAGCAAAAGTAGGAAATAAAGGCACCAAACCTGCGATGTAAAATGCCTTACTTTTTGAAAGTATTGAAATCAGTAAAACAACCGCAGCACCTAAAACACATTTCAAAAATAACGACAGCATTCACAAACTCTGTACTGGTAGAAGTAACAGAGTTTACGCCAACTCTAAAAAATTAAAATCAAATTCAATCGAAACTTACTGCAATTTAAACGGTAATCATTAAAAACGATGACGCAGTTTATTACGATAGATAAATGCAAAACAAGCAAATACAAATGCAATACCCAAAGCCCAAATCAGTTTTAAATTGGAACGGGTCATACTCATATCTGAGCGGTAGGTACTTTCAGAAATCATCGGTTTGACTGAGTTTGTATGGTCTGTAATCAGAACCCGATTAAAATCTAACTCATTCAATTGCGCAGGTTTTTCACCTTTACCTACCAAGACATAAGCCGCAACAATATTAAAATCAATCGGATTCTGAACAGCTATTTTTACTTTAGTCGCTTCATAACTATTGTACTCAGGAATCCAATCATTCACTTGGCTATAAATACGAATCGTGTCTTCATCTTCCAAAATTGGATCTTCAATTTTTTGTTCTGTTTCTTTTTCAATAAATTGTCTTAATTGTTTAAATTGGTTAAGTGAATAATAATGTGTCTCAGGTAAATCTTCTGCGACCAATTGTTTGCTAATCGTATGCTCACTGGCATTGGCTTTGTTTAATAAACCTTGATTTTCAATTAAGAAATCAACTTTAGAAGTCGGCCCTGGGTAATTCTGCTTCCCAATCAAATACACTGCTGTCCAAATTTGGTCGCTCGCTTGGACATTATCCAAAACAACTTCGTAACGTTGCTCAGGTTTTATTTTTAGAATTTGTTGAAATACGACTTGTGAGGTTTCATCAGCCAGCACATAGCTAGAAAATGTACAACAAATCACCACAATGATTTTCCGTATATCCATTTCCCACCCCACAAATGTGATTTTATTGACATATTTTACACAACTAACACCCTGTATCACAACAAAATTGTCTAACGATTATGCTTTTTTACATGAATAATGAATTGAAACCTCTAAAAAAAATTTTTGACAATACAACAACATTGCTCAAGGAGCCAATATTTATATTTAACAGGCGAATCAATTCACTTCATATCTATGAATAAATTTACATAATCCAAGATGCAATAGACTAATTTAATTAGAGTTTCTAACAGTAATTTAATCTAATAGACTTACTATTGATGATTACTGAAAAGTTGTATATCCCTATTTTTAAGTATTTTATTTTCAATTTAAGTCAATATATGCGTCATAAAATTGATAGAAAATGCACTCAAATATCTAAAACCCCTCGTGGAGTGTTAAAAGTAATAAGTATTGATCATCATCCCTGAAGACCTTAGCTCTACTCGAACGGATAACTTGGTGCTGTCTATTTTAATGAATAAATGTTTGTTCTCATTCATTAAAAGAAAGGAGAAAATATCAACAGGTAAAATTGTTTAAATTTTAAATAAAACTTTAATTAACAAATTGTTATAATCAATGATCATTAGAGTCATGTGTTTTTCGTCATTGAAGAGACACAAATTGTCGCGAAAAAAATATTTTTTACAGCTTGAACAAAATTAAAGCGCTATCATATACCCCCATAATTTGTACAATTTCGAGAAAGTTTTATGAGCCAAAGCCATATCCGTATTCGAGGCGCACGAACCCATAATTTAAAAAACGTGTCACTCGATATTCCACGCGACAAGTTTGTGGTAATTACGGGACTATCAGGCTCAGGAAAGTCGTCACTGGCTTTCGATACTTTATATGCAGAAGGTCAACGTCGTTATGTAGAATCTTTGTCGGCCTATGCACGTCAGTTCCTATCACAAATGGAAAAACCCGAAGTTGATTCGATTGAAGGTTTAAGTCCTGCAATTGCAATCGAACAGAAGTCAACAAGCCATAATCCACGCTCAACCGTGGGAACCATCACAGAAATTTACGATTATCTACGTTTACTTTATGCACGTGTGGGTACACCGTATTGCCCTGAGCATGATTTGCCGATGGTCGCGCAAACGATTTCTGAAATGGTCGATGCCGTTAAATCCCTTGAAGAAGGGACTGCACTCATGTTACTCGCCCCTGTCGTACGTGAGCGTAAAGGTGAGTACAGTAATCTATTTGAACAATTACAGAGTCAAGGTTTTGTACGTGCACGTGTCGATGGCGAAGTGATTGATATTGATACACCACCTGAATTGGATAAAAAGAAAAAACACACCATTGAAGTGGTGGTCGATCGCTTTAAAGTCCGTGATGATTTAGGTAATCGTATTGCAGAATCTTTTGAGACTGCACTGCGCTTAGGTGGTGATATTGCTATTTTATCTTGGATGAACGGTGAACATCCTGAGCGTGTTTTTTCAGCAAAACATTCTTGTCCTCAATGTGACCGTGCAGTTGCAGAATTAGAGCCTCGTCTATTTTCATTCAATAATCCTTTTGGTGCCTGCCCTGTCTGTGATGGTTTAGGAACACGCAGTCATTTTAGCGCTGAAAAATTGATTCCAAGTCCTGATGTATCGATTAGCCAAGGTGCAATCCGAGGTTGGGACAGACAACGTCCATATTATTACAGCATGATTCAAAAGGTAGCTGAGCACTTCGGCTTTTCTTTAGACACACCTTGGAATGAATTGGACGCAGATACCAAGAAAAAATTTCTATACGGTACAGGCAAAGAAAAAGTTGATTTAAGTTATATCGATGAACGTGGTCGTAAGCATAATCGTGTACAACCTTTTGAAGGGATTTTGCCACATTTAGAGCGTCGTTATCGTGAAACAGAGTCAAATTATGTCCGTGACGATTTGGCACAGTATTTGTCTAATGCGGCTTGTGATGCCTGCGGTGGATCTCGTCTGAATGAAATTTCACGTCATGTTCGGGTTAAAGACAAAACCATTGCCCAAATTACCAAAATGTCGATTGGTGATGCAGAAAGTTATTATCAAGATTTAAATCTTGATGGTGCAAAAGGTGAAATCGCCGATAAGATTTTTAAAGAAATTCGTGAGCGTTTACATTTCTTAGTTTCTGTTGGTTTGAATTATTTAAGTCTTTCTCGTTCAGCCGAAACCTTGTCTGGTGGTGAAGCACAACGTATTCGTTTGGCTTCGCAAATCGGTGCAGGCTTGATGGGTGTGATGTATGTACTTGATGAACCATCGATTGGTCTGCATCAACGTGATAATGATCGCTTGCTTGATACCTTAGTTCGTTTACGTGATTTGGGTAATACTGTTTTAGTCGTTGAACATGATGAAGATGCGATTCGTGCAGCAGATCATATTATCGATATTGGCCCGGGTGCAGGTATTCATGGTGGTCATGTGATTGCTGAAGGGACATATGATGAAATCCTTGCCAATAATGAGTCACTTACGGGTCAGTATTTATCAGGCAAACTGAAAATCGAAGTCCCGAAAAAGCGTACTGAACCACCAAAACCTGAAGAACAAATTAAACTCATGGGTGCTGCGGGTCATAACCTACAAAATGTAGATTTGGTCATTCCTTTAGGTGTGATGACCTGTGTTACGGGTGTCTCGGGTTCTGGAAAATCAACACTGATTAACCGTACTCTATTGCCTTTGGCTGCTACACAGTTGAATGGTGCAACCACTTTAACTGCTGAAAAGTTTGACTCAATTGATGGTCTACAATTCCTTGATAAAGTGGTTGATATTGACCAAAGTCCGATTGGGCGTACACCTCGCTCTAACCCTGCCACTTATACGGGTTTATTTACCCCGATTCGTGAATTATTTGCGCAAACACCTGAAGCCAAAGCACGTGGTTATGCTGCGGGACGTTTCTCATTTAACGTGAAAGGTGGTCGTTGTGAAGCCTGTGAAGGTGACGGCATGATCAAAGTCGCGATGCACTTTTTACCTGATATGTATGTCCCATGCGATGCATGTCATGGTGAACGTTATAACCGTGAAACTTTAGAAGTGGGTTATAAGGGTAAGAATATTTCTGATGTGCTAAATATGACAGTTGAAGATGCTATGCATTTCTTTGATGCGATTCCTGTGATTCACCGTCGTTTAGAAACCTTGAATCAAGTCGGTTTAGGCTATATTCGTTTAGGTCAGTCTGCAACGACACTATCTGGTGGTGAAGCACAGCGTGTGAAATTGGCACGTGAATTGGCCAAACGTGATACGGGTAAAACGCTGTACATTTTGGATGAGCCAACCACAGGTCTACATTTCCACGATATTGCAAAACTTTTAGATATCCTGCATGAGCTACGCAATAAGGGCAATACCATTGTAGTCATTGAGCATAATTTGGATGTGATCAAGACTGCGGACTGGGTGATTGATTTGGGCCCTGAAGGGGGTGCAGGTGGCGGAATGATTATTGCGGAAGGCACACCTGAGCATGTGGTGAAATCTAAAATTTCGCATACGGCAAAGTTTTTGAAGCCGTTGTTGAAGTAATACGATTAATCCTCCCCTTGCGGAGCATATCCTCACCTTTAAAAAAGAGGGATGAGCAACACTGCTGCGCAAGGAATCTAAAACAATTTTAGATTCTCAATTGTTCCCCCTCTTTTCCTTGCGCCATATATGGCTCAGGGTTAGGGGAGATTAAAAATCATGAGTAAAATTGAATTTATTAGGGGATAAAATGCGCTTTTCAGAAAGAAATGGCTATAAGCCTATTCGTGAAATAATTCAGAAGAACTCAATAAATATGGATTTAAAAAATGCTTTGTGGAATACGATTATAGTATGTATTTTTAACAAGTACTCTTACCATTTTGGTGCCCGAAGTCGTCCTATTATTGGAAGTAATTTAGAATCTTTTTTTCAATTACTATTTCATAGTTTTTTCAAGAAAAGAATTGACCAAATTCCTTATTCTATAGAAGCTACTATTGATGATATCGATACTCTATTTTTCAAAAAATACCAATGGTATGAAATTTATGATTTTATTGAGGCTTGCATTGAATACTTTCCTTTTCAAGATGATAAGGACTCATTTAATACTCTTCTCAATGATTGCCTACAAATAGAAAATTCAGCTTATCGAATTATCAACAATAAAGTCACAGAAATCACTTCAGAGCAAGAAATAAAATCCATTGAGGAAGCTTTACAAAATACAAATCCATATTCAGGCGTACAACAACATCTAAATCAATCATTAAAATTGATGTCAGATCGTCAAAATCCTGACTATCGAAACTCAATTAAAGAATCGATTAGTGCTGTTGAATCCATTTGCAAAATCGTAACTCAAGATGAGAAAACTACGTTAGGTCAAGCTTTAAAAATCATTGAAAATAAATATGGATTACATGAAGCTCTAAAGAAAAGTTTAAGTCAACTTTATGGTTATACATCAGATGCTGATGGTATCCGCCATGCTATGCTCGAAGAATCTAATTTAAGTTATATCGATGCCAAATTCATGTTAGTAGCATGTACCAATTTCATTAATTATTTGATTGAGAAAACAAAATAATACTTAGGGGTAAAACGACTTACTCCTTATTAACCTAAAATTATTCAGTTACTCTTATCATTTTAAAGACGTAACATCGGTTACTAAGAGTTCCATTCAATAAATCATCAACATCTAAAAAATGCCTCCCCCACCTTTACAACAAATTGCATTTTAAAAATTATTTAATAATATGGTGATCTACACTAAAATAAGAGAGTAGAAATGAAAATCACTAAAATTTTTCAAACAAGTCAAAAACAAGTTATTAGATTGCCTAAAGCTTTTCGTTTTAATGACATTGAAGTCGCGATTAAAAGTTTTGGCCGTGGTGTGTTACTAATGCCTATCGAAAATCCTTGGGACATTATGTTAGAAGCAGTGAATGAGTTTGAAACTGGATTTCAACTTGAACGAGCTGATCAAGGTGAACAAGTCCGTGAGGATTTCAAATAATTTAAGTACAGCCCTTAAAAAACAAATACAAATTTCTCAGTTGAAACCAAATTATTCAGCCTCTCTAATCCTTTCAGCCAACTTCGCCAACGCTTCATCATCCGCTCGCTGAAAATCATGCGAAGAAATATAACCCTCGTACTGCTCAAAATATTTATCAACATTCGAGTTCACAGCTTGCCAATTTTCATGTACTTGTTTAGTACCATGCATGGGAAATAATTTGGCATGCACATGATCTACACCAAAACCTTCAAACACCATCGCAGTGCGCCCAACATCGTCAAAAAAGCTATCTAATTTTTTGGCAACTTTCTTTGAATACAAAACCAAATCGCTCAATACATCATCGTCCAAATCAAATGCATAACTTGAATAATGCTGTTTCGGAATCACCACAGTTGCGCCTAAAGTATTGGGAAATATGGTGAGGAATGCCATAAAATTATCATTACTATCAATCAGATGGTGTGGCAATTCATTTTTTATAATTTTGCAAAATATACAAGACTCACTCATTTTTTATCCTATACCAATAGAAAAAATTCTAATTACTCAAACCATATAAATTAGCTGTCATCCGACAACTTTATTTCTACCCTGCGTTTTTGCTTTGAATAAAGAAGCATCAGCGCGACTAAACAAAGCTTCCCAATTCTCAGCTCCTGTCGCCACCCCAATGCTGACAGAAACTTTTAATTTTTCAGATGATGCAGGCAAAGCAATCTGTAACCGAGAAACATCGGCCAAAATGCTTTCTGCAATTTGTAAAATCCAATTGCGTTCAGAATTAGCAATTAAAATTAAGAACTCATCACCACCAAAACGCACAATTAAATCTGTTTGAGAAATATTAGCCTTTAAACATTGCGCAATTTCAACAATAACCAAATCACCTAAAATATGTCCAAATTGATCATTCACACGCTTAAAATTATCAATATCGACAATAATTAAACTGAGTTTTTGAAACTGATTGGGCTTGGCTTGTGCATTTTTGAGATAAGCTTCTAATCCCAAACGATTAGAAACACCACTTAAACTGTCTGTATTGGCAATATTTTTTAACTGAAACTCAAGAATATCTCTTTGTCTCAACATTTCTTTTAACTTATCAATCGCATCGGTTAAATTATATGCTTCTTTATTTTGCGAAACGACAATATCAGCTTGATCACGCTCATAGATTTGAAATAATTCTTCAATCATATGTTGAGCCTGAATTAAAGGCTCAAATAATTTTCTCCGTGTATACAGCATGGTAAAAAATGCGACAGTGAGCAATAAAATAGAAATAAGCAAAATAAGAAAGAACTGGTGTTGTGCTGACTGCATTTGTCGCTGAGCTTCTAAACTATGCATTTCCAGTAAATAAGCTTGTAAATCGATAATTGAAGTAAATTTATCCACCATTGCATCAGTAACTTGATTGGCATTTAATGAATAAGCTTGCTTATTTTCACTTTGTAGTATGAGTTGATTGACGATCGGAAGTGCTTGATCAATAAAACGAAGTTTTACTTGTTCATGTAATTCAAGATATTTTGTTGTTTTCAATGATTCTGGCTGTATGGTATCCATTAATCGCCATAAATATTTCACTTGTTCCTGTGTTTGTAATGAACGAATTTTATTAAACTCTGGAATAGGTTCTGCAAAGCTCAAAGGCGCCATAATATTAGACGCTACCCGACCAGCTTGGTCTCGCAAATCCGCTAAAATCAGGACAATAGAAGCATAGTCCGTCACTTCACTATTTTTTTGTTTTGAGTCAATAATGAGTTGTTGCAATATAGCTCTACAACCATCCCAAGCATGGAACATATCACGAATAGCGTGATCCATGACTATGGATTTACGTGCATCTTTTGGTGTGGCAATATAGCTATCCACCTGTTTACGTGCAAAATTTAAATCATTTCTGAGTTGCACATCAACTTGTTTTGCCAATGCAGGAAAACCTGCTTGCTGCAAAGTGTGCACAGTTAAATCTATCTGCTTATTCACCCCCTCACGATACTCTTTTAATTCTTTGATTCGGATTGGCAATTCTTCCCTACTACTTGCCATGGCTTTATTAGAAGGTGCCCTTTCACGAGATATTTTATTCGATGTTTCGGCAAATATACGCAAATTCTGAATATCGACCAATGATCGATGTAATTTCACGTATTCTTGATAACTTTGAACAATTTGAGGAATAGCAATTAATAACACAGACAAAATAATAACGAACATGAAAATGAGCAGGCGTGCGCTAATCTGTTCTGAACGTAATTTCTGCTCCATCTTCACGGTTCCATTGGAAGCTGTATTTTTGATCAACAAAAAACTTATCACCTTAATCTTACAAGATATTTAGACAGATGTTGACTAAAATTTTTAAAATTAAAAAGAATGACTATTCACTTGATGACCCAACCAACAATTGAATGAAAAATATACATTCAAACCATAATATTTTTTCTAAATTTTCACACTAAACTTAAAAAAAAAGCCTGCTTTCATCCACTTATTTAGTGTTTCAAATTAGAATCGTTTTTTCAGATAACAAATATAAGAAATTAACATTTTACATATAAGTAGAATGTACATAGAATGGAAAAACAAATAGAGATACAAACGAAATATCACTATTTGAAAATACACACCTTTTTATGCCCAGTTAACCCCCAATAAACTGGGCATTTTTTTAATTTTAAATCTATCTTAGATAATAGAACAATCCTAATTTATCCAATATATCTAATGTCAGTTGTTTTCTTTGAGCAGGATCATCGCCTGAATGCATTTGCATATTTAAAGCAAAAGCAGTCACTGTTCCATTAGGCTGTTCCACCCAACCTGTATACCAACCCACTTGCGGTTCAACGTCCATCCCCCAACCACTTTTGGCATAGAGTTTGGTGTCACCACGGCTTTCGATATACAACATCTGTTTGACTTGTTGTTGTACGACTGGATCAAAAGCCAATTGTTTCATCGCCAATTGGTAAGCAAATCGTGCTTCTTGCTCAGGTGTAATCTTTAATGGCCCAACAAGCCAAAAGTTGTCGACTTGTGCCCCGATTTGAGCATTGCCAAAATGCAGTCTTTTAACTTCTTTCTGCATCAAATCCAAGCCAATACGCCTTGCAAGCTCTTGATATACGGGAACTGCCGAAGCTTGCATCGCCTCTGCCAAAGTCATATCTTTTTCCCATGTCGGGAATAAACGCTTTTCACCCTGCCATTTAAAAACTTCTGTATGAGTTGCTTTTTGATACTGCAAACCAATCAGCGCATTCAGCATTTTAAATGTCGATGCTGGAATATATTGGGTTTTTGCTCTGTTTAAATCATTGCCATAGCTTTTTAATTGCGAACCATCATAAGTGACAAAGACTGCTTGAGTATGAGCTTGATTAAATAATAAAGGAATTTGTTGTTGCCGATCAGAGAGAGGACTTACATGACTAGATTTTGAATCATACATACAACCTGAAAACATCAGGCTCGTTAGTAGCGTGCAGATATATAGCTGAATTCTAGGTTTCATTACAGTAAGTTACTCTGATGAATAAGGACTTATATTCTTATCTTACTCTCAAATATTAATTCGATATTTTGTATTTTTTTAAATTGTATATCATTCCACATTTACTTTTGCATCATTATGATGCAAAATGCACTCAATTAGGGCGATTTAGTTTTATTTATCAGCAAAAATAGCTAAATCTTCCTCAGGTTTTGGCGAAAAATCCCAAATTTGAATAAAATTTGGGATTTTTTTATGATAAAAATCATACAATTATTAGCATCATAAAAATTCTAAATATATTCAAAACATGACATTCAAAATGATTATTTTGCTTTTATTTATCTATTAAGTATCAATTTTTAGACAAAAAAAACTCAACTTTGGGGAAAGTTGAGCATATAAACTTTAAAACTGGGAGAAAATTCTTTTAAACCAGTGAACTTTCTTGATCAATTATGTGAAATATATCTAACATTGTAAAGATGATTAAACAAATAAATACCGAATGAATTATCGAGATTTTATATTATTTAGATTTAATTATCATTTTTGTATTTTTATATAGAATAACTCACTTATTGTGCCTAAAATAGGCGAAAGCATCATAAATAATGATCATTAAATAACAGCCTCAATTGTTAATACCAATTAATAAACACAAAAACAACAATAAAACCAATCTTAAAATTTTATTTTTTGTCATCATTTTTTAACAAAATGTATTTTAGAACGATTTTATTTAGTTGTTATGATTCATTTTTTTATGGGTTGACTTTAAATGATTCGAATGCCTATTTTTCAACCACAATTTTTCTGAGTATTTCTCAAGTCTTCAATGTCCTTAAACATCATTGACTTAATATTTTGTTACAATACAATGCCGTGTGTTTCACCAATTTATCCTCTTGGAAAAGATTATGAAAAAACTCGGTTTAGCCACTGCTCTATTATTAGCCATGACCGGCGCTCAAGCATACCAATTCGAAGTTCAAGGTCAATCAGAGTACATCGATACGACTGTAAATGACAAAGACTTTACTGGTGGTCTTCAAGGTACTTTCTACTTCAAAGATGTTGACTCTTCAAAAGGTCCATTGGCTGAAGCGGCGTTCTTAAACCAAGCATCTAACCTATCTTTAGCGTATAACTACGGTGAATTAGGTTCAAATGGTATCGACGTTATTGCACATAACTACGGTGCAAAAGCAGAAGCTTACCTTCCTACACCATACGTACCTGTATACGCTAGTGCTTCTTATAGCCATACTATCCTTGACAGCAAGAACGACAATGCTTCTGATGATCAAGGCGATCGTTATGCATTAGAAGTTGGTGCTTTAGCAACAAACAACTTCTTAGTTGCTGTTGGTTATACAAGTGCTGCTGACCAAGCTGCTATTGATGCATTCAACGTTATGGGTAACGGCGTTGCTAAAGCAACTGCTGAAGCTGTAACGATTGGCGAAGACCAAGATGCGATCACTGCACGTACTAAATACGTTGGTGGTATCGATGGTACAAACATGGCTGTTGGTTTTGAATCTGGCATTATCTATGGTGATGCTACTGCATACCAATTGAAAACAGATTTGTATTTAAATCCTAAACTAAGCGTTGGTGCTTCTTATGCTGCTTCTAGCTACGAAGGTACACCTGATTCAGCTTGGGGTGCAAATGTAAACTACTTCATCACACCTGCAATTGCTGTAGGCGCAAGCTATGTAAATGCGAACTACCAAGCAAATAAAGGCGAAGCTGTTGATTTTGCTGGCGATACGCAAACTGTTGGCGTAAATGCTAAATTCCGTTTCTAAGCGATTAGAAATTGAAGAAAAATTTGTTATCAATCTTTTTGAACACTATAAAACTCGATTGAGATCATCAATAGTTTTATATTTACAATAGATTGATAAAAAAGCCCCAACTGAATTCAGTTGGGGCTTTTTTTATGCTCATCTCAAAAAATACATTTCATACATGAACATTTAAAATATATTTAAAAAAAATATTCCCGTATTTAATCAATCTTATTTCTTGACCTGACTGCTGAAATGAAATCATTAATTAGAAAGAATGCATCGCTTGCAGATGGATAGAGCGCCTCAAATTATTCAATCACCAAAAGCAAAGAAGAGATACTGTACTTTTGAAGATTGAATATTCTATAAAATGAATTTAATTTCTCACGATATTTAAGAAATATAAATGACGTTCGTATTGATCGATAATATCCTGTAGTAAGTCTTCCTGTGTCCACTCCATGACATCGTAATTCTGCCCACCCTCTTTTAAAAAGACTTCTGCTTGATAAAAATCATCACTCACTTGATGTTGCTCATTTATCATAAAACTAGGTGCCACCGTTTTTCGGGCAATCACTTTGTAAATAAAATTAAACTCATCATGGTGATCTACACTCAATTGAACACCATCTTCTACAGGGTTAATGAGGACATTCAAATTACGGCGTTTAAATTCAAAACGTACACTTTCAAAAGCTTGAATCACATCATGTTGAATATAGTGCTGCACTTCGACCAAACTATGTGGGTAATGCATGATCAAGCCTAAACGCTGTTGCCAACTGCGTGGATTTTGCACAGCTCGCGGTGTGATCCTTGCTTCTTGCAAAGCCTGCATTTTGGTCACATCTAAGCGTAAAGCTTTGAGTAATCCCCAACACAATAACAACATGATCAGTGTAAATGGTAAAGCACTCATCATCGTAGCGGATTGCAGTGCGCCCAAACCACCGACCATCAAAAGAATGATGGATAATACAGCCATTAATGCTGTCCAAAACAAACGTTGCCATATCGGTGAGTGTTCAGTTTTAGCGGTTAAATAATCTGCAACCAAAGCACCAGAGTCAGCAGATGTGACAAAAAATAGAATCACCAAAACTGTCGCAATCAGGCTGGAAATAGTTGCAAATGGTAAATGAGTTAAAAACTCAAATAATGCAACTGATGAATCTTTTTGTACTGCGTCGATTAGCCCGACTTGCCCTTGTTCAAGGATACTGAATAATGCGGCATTGCCCATGAAACCCATCCAAATCAGGGTAAAACCTGTAGGAATAAGTAACACACCAACAATAAACTCACGAATCGTACGCCCTTTAGAAACTCGAGCGATAAACATACCCACAAATGGTGACCAAGAAATCCACCATGCCCAATACATGATCGTCCAACCACCAATCCAACCATTTGATTGATAGGCATATAAATTAAAGGTCATTGTGAAAAGATTGGAAATATATTGCCCAGCACTTTGAATGGTGGCTTGCAGAATATAAATACTTGAACTGGCTAAGAATACAAAACCCAATAGTAACAATGCCAATATCAAGTTGAGCTCAGAAAGGCGTTTAATGCCTTTATCTAAACCTAGAAAAACCGATAACGATGCTAAAATACTGACAAAAATAATCAATAAAATTTGACTAGAAATACTATTTTCCCAGCCAAATAAATAATTTAAGCCTGAATTAATTTGAGTTACACCAAAGCCTAAAGTCGTGGCCACACCGAAAACCGTACCAATCGTGGCAAAGGTATCAACAGCATCGCCAATAGGGCCATAAATGCGTTGACCAATAATTGGGTATAAGCCCGAACGAACTTTGAGTGGTAAGTGATAACGAAACGTAAAATAAGCCAAAGTCAAACCGACGATGGCATAAATTGCCCAAGCATGCAGCCCCCAGTGAAAAAAGGTAATCCGCATCGCTTGTTGAGCAGATTGAATGGTTTGTGGATCACCTGTAGGCGGATTTACATAATGCATAACGGGTTCAGCCACCCCGAAAAACATTAACCCGATTCCCATACCCGCGGTAAAGAGCATCGCAAACCATGACGCATTACTATATTCAGGTTGACTATGATCAGGACCAAGTTTGATCTTACCCATATCAGATAAAGCGATCACAACCAAGACAATCAGAAACACAGCGACTGATAATACATAAAACCAACTAAATGATGTGGTAATCCACTGGTTCATTTGCTGAGTGATCAGCTCAAACGCATTCGGCGCAAAAATAACAATTGCTAGAAAAAGTGCAATAATTCCAACAGTACTTAAGAAAACATTTGGATTGGCATTCGCAAACCAAGTTGTTTTTTTGGAAGGCATATTTCCCCCAGTTTTTATATTCAACGGACAGACTTGTTAAAGTCGAAAAGGCATTCACAAAAGTGAAAAAAGACGAACCCTGTAGAACAACAATTGGGTTCGGGTCTATTATAATTTAGATGACAATTTTCAGCAGTTTAGTAAGTGTAACAAGATTGCAACACTATTCTTTAGGTCGAATTTTTATATATTGCAATGCGACTAGTCGCGAGACAATCAACGCAAAATACATTACACCACAAAACATTTGTAGCATCGCAATCACTCGTGCCGCAGGTGCAACAGGCATTAAATCTGACAACCCTGTTGCAGATTGCAAACTGAAACTTAGGAATAGAAGATCTAACCATGTTTGATAATCAGCAACATGATTGGGATTTTGGAAGCTTTGCGGAACAAGTAATTGGCAAATGCTGTATAGAAAAGCAAATCCCCATGAAATTAATGTAAAAACGGCACCCGCAGCAAACAGCTCATCTTTGGTTAGATAACGATCTGCAAACATATAACGGATCAAACCATAAGCTGCACAAAAATAAGCTGCCGCTTCAAAGCAGTGCGTAAAGACCTGTAACGTAATTGAATGAAATCCAATTAACATTAAAAAAGATAATAAAAAAGCACCTGTCACAAAGGTTAAACCTAACACCGTATATGTTGGGGTTTGGCGAATCACTTTGGCAATAATTAATAAGGCCAAGACCCCCAATAACCATGTGAAAATTTGATAGCTTATACTGTCGTTGATATAGACAGATAAGATTAAGATAAACAATTGCACCAGCAGTAGCCATGCTGAGGGTAGTAATTTAAAGCCTTTCCAAAATTCGATCACTGAACGCATATTTCTAGATTCTGTTTGTTTTTATCGTTTAAGAAGCTAACACATTTGGCAAGCGACATGAATCATTTTAAATATGGTTGGTGATCAAAATAATGAATAACTTAGTCGATGCTCATACACGAGCATCTATAATAAATACCCGAATAAATTTCTCAACGCCTTTCCATTCAACACTTATGACTAACCTACATGCATAAAAAAACACCTCCGAAGAGGTGCTTTTAGGGGTTGATATTGTGATATTTCAATTAGTGATCTGAAGCACCAGAGATACCAATACCTGTTTGTGAACGAACATATTGTGCATCAAATGCTTTGCGCTCAGCTTCAGCACGTGCTGATTTATCAGTCACAGAGAAGAACCAGCAGCAAAGGAATGCAAGTGGCATAGCGAAGATCGCAGGACCATTGAACGGGTTAACTGGTGTATCAGAGATTTTTAATGTATCTACCCAAACGGCTTTTGATAAGATAATTAAAGTGACTGCTGTTAATAGACCAACTAGACCACCAATCACTGCACCACGAGTCGTTAAACCTTTCCAGAACATTGAAAGTACAAGGACTGGGAAGTTTGCACATGCAGCAACAGAGAACGCTAAACCAACCATGAATGCAACGTTTTGCTTTTCGAACAAGATACCCAAGATCATTGCAAAAATAGCTAAACCTAAAGTTGCAATCTTAGACATACGTAATTCAGATTCAGGCGTCGTTTGACCTTTCTTAAATACGTTTGCATACAAGTCATGCGAAATTGCTGAAGCACCTGACAATGTCAAACCTGCAACAACCGCAAGAATTGTCGCGAATGCAACTGCAGAAATGAAGCCCATGAACAAATCACCGCCAACAGCATCAGACAAGTGAACTGCAGCCATGTTATTACCACCAACAAGTTCTAACTTGCCAGTCACTGCCATTTTAGCAACATCGATAAATTGTGGGTTGTTTGATACGAAAAGGATCGCACCGAAACCAATAATGAAGGTTAATAAGTAGAAGTAACCGATGAAACCTGTTGCAACAACCACTGATTTACGTGCTTCTTTCGCATCTTTTACTGTGAAGAAACGCATAAGAATATGTGGTAAACCTGCTGTACCGAACATCAACGCAAGACCTAAAGATAATGCATCTAATGGATTGGCAGCTAATTTACCTGGGCCCATGATATGACTTGCTTCTTCAACGCTAATCTCATGTACTTTGGCAAAAACATCAATAGACTGCTTGAACATTTCAGAGAAGCTATAGCCAACTGAATGCATCACCATGAACGCCATGAATGTCGCACCTGAAAGCAACATCACTGCTTTGATGATCTGTACCCAAGTGGTCGCTAACATACCACCAAACATAACGTAAGCCATCATTAGAAGGCCGACAATCACAACGGCGATGTTATAGTTCAAACCAAATAATAATTTGATTAACTGACCTGCACCAACCATCTGTGCAATCAGATAGAAAGCAACCACAACCAGTGAACTGATTGCTGCAAGTGTACGTACTGGTTTTTCTTCCAAGCGGAATGAAACCACGTCTGATAAGTTATATTTACCTAAGTTACGTAAACGTTCAGCAACCAAGAATAATACGATTGGCCAACCAACCATGAAACCAAGTGAATAAAGCAAGCCATCGAAGCCTGAGCTAAACACCATTGCAGAAATACCGAGGAACGATGCTGCTGACATATAGTCACCCGCAATCGCTAAACCATTTTGGAAACCTGAAATACCACCACCAGCAGTATAAAAGTCCTGAGTACTCGTGGTTTGTTTTGCTGCCCACTTGGTGATAAATAATGTTAAACCAACAAAGATGGCAAACATGATAATCGCATGCCAGTTGGTTGCTTGTTGCTCTGCCGCACCTAAATCTGGCCCTGCTTGAGCAAGTGTAGATAGCAGCGCAGTAGACGCTAGAGCTGCTTTAGTTTTTAAAGAGTTCCATTTCATCTTAGTGCAGTCCTTTTTCATGTGCGATCGCTTCGACTTCTGCCATTGCATCTTCTGTCAATTGATCCAATGTATTGTTAGCTATGTATGAATACACACCACATAACACGAAAGAAAGAACAATAATCCCTAAACCTAAAGGAATCCCCCAAGTGGTCACACCACCTGCAGAAACTGTTGTTAATAAAAATTCTTTGTTATAGCCAACTAAAAGCATAAATCCAACATAAACAAACAACATTATTGCAGTTAGTGTCCAGCTTAATTTACTTTTCTTAGCAACCATTTCTTTGAATTTTGGATTGCGTAGAATCGCATCTACCTGTCTCTCATCCATAACCATTCTCCTTGATAAGCGACCAGAACGCTGGTTGCTTTTTTAATCATTTTTTACAAGGCTAAAAGTAACAATGTTGTAGGGTTCTCGTAACTTAGACTTTGGTCGTTAAATTTTGATCAAAATGAATGAGTCAGTTACTTGATGCGTTATGATAGAGCCAGATCTTTATACGCTCGTTCTTATGAATAGTTGGTTAATTATAGGGGTTTTGGCCCTTTACATCTTAATTCTCTTCGTTTGCGCCTTCTTTGGGGAAAAGCATGCAAGTCGATTAGGTACACGCGGAAGAATGCTTCTCTTTAGTCTAACATTAGGGGTTTATTGCTCATCTTGGACATTTTATGGAGCAACTGGTGCCGCAGTCCGTGAAGGAATTATTTTTCTTCCGATTTATTTAGGCCCCTTATTATTCGTTTGGCTTGGCTATGATATTTGGCGACGTTTAGGACGAGTGCGTCAGCATCATGCAATTTCATCAATTGCCGACTTTGTTGCTGCTCGCTATGGTAAAAGCGGAACACTAGCCTCTTTAGTGACCATCCTTGCTGTTGTTGCCATCATTCCCTATCTTGCCTTGCAACTCCGTGCCATTGCACTGAGTGCAACGGTCATGCTTGATCACAACACTCAAGTACTATCGACCACAACCAATGGTGTGCTGGCATTAACTGCTGTTCTCGCCATTTTAGCGATGATCTTTGGCACACGACAAATTGCCAATACTGAGCAACATGGCGGTTTGATGCTCGCTGTGGCATTTGAATCTTTTGTGAAATTATTTGCCTTACTCTGTGTCGCATTTTTCTTTATTTTTGATCATCCTAAAAATATTATTCAAATTTCACACGATGTACAAAAAACATTCCATGAAGTTCAATTGTTCGGTGTACCTGATACTTTTTGGATTCAAACACTTTTGGCCGCACTTGCCATTATTTGTTTACCACGACAGTTCCATGTCGCAGTGGTTGAGTTACGCGATGAAAAACATATTCGTGGCGCACGACGTTGGTTTGCAGCCTATTTGATTTTAACCATTATCGCCATTATTCCCATTGCCAGTTGGGCTTTGCATGCTGCACCCAAATATTTAACCATTCCAGATGTTGCAGTTTTATCATTACCGATCAGTTATAACCAAAATTGGCTGTCCCTTCTCGCCTTTCTTGGCGGTTTTTCAGCTTCAACAGGGATGTTACTGGTTTCATCAGTTGCGTTATCGATCATGCTCAGTAATGACTTGATCATGCCTGCTCTATGGAAATTTAGACTGTTATCTCGGCACGATAAACGTTTACCTCAGGTGCTGAAATTTACACGTCGAGTGTGTATCTTAGCCGTCATGTTACTGGGCTTTTTATTCTTCCATTTCTTTAATGATATCGACCAGTTATCGACTTTTGGTTTGTTAGCATTTAGTGCTGTTGCACAATTTTCACCTGCCTTAATAGGAGGTTTATATTGGCGTGGTGGTAGTCGTCAGGGGGTCTATGCAGGTTTAGTGGTCGGTTATATTGTTTGGACCTACACGCTGTTACTGCCCACTATTTTACGCAGTTTACCTCTCGAATATGGTCAATTCTCCCATGAATTTTTGATGTATGGCCCACTTGGAATTGAATGGCTCAGACCCGAAGCCTTATTAGGTTTTGAATCTTTTGCACCACTCACTCATGGCGTGATATGGGCATTAGGTTTAAATATCATGCTTTATATTTGGGTTTCTCGGATTTACCGACCAAGTATCGCGGAACAAATCCAAGCTGAAAGTTTCTTCTACTATGAAACAAAGCCTTTACCTGCACAAAGTACATCGACAGATATTAATTATTTACACCATGATGTAGCCAAACTCAAAGTAGGCGATCTGATTGCACTGGCAAAACGCATTACAGGTGAAGGGCCAACCACCCATGCATTTCGACAATTTTGCACCATGAACAATGTGGTGATGAATGAAAATAGCAGTGCCAATGGCATGTGGTGGCGATTTACAGAACAATATTTGGCTGGAACTATTGGTGCAGCCTCTGCACGGACCTTACTCACCACGGCAATGGTCAATAACGGTTTGGCTTTAGGACAAGTCGCTAATATTCTCGACCAAGCGTCACAATGGCAACGTTTTAACCAAAACCTGATTATGACCATGATTGACCACATGACTCAGGGGGTCAGCGTGGTTGATGAAAATATGTGTTTGGTTGCATGGAATAATCAATATCTAAAACTTTTTGATTATCCTAAAGACTTAGTTTATGTCGGTTGTCCAATCGCAGACTTAATTCGTTATAACGCTGAACGTGGTGAATGTGGTCCAGGTTCTGTTGAAGAACATGTGCGTAAACGGATTCACTGGATGAAAGTGGGTAGCGCGCACGAGTTTGAGCGTATTCGTAAAGACGGTCGAGTGATTCAAATGCGCGGCAACCCCATTGAAGGTGGTGGTTTTGTTACGACTTTTGCAGATATTACGGCATTCCGTGAAAATGAAGCCATCCTTGAAGCACGAGTGTCGGATCGTACTCAACAGCTTGCTAATGCCTTGACTGAACAGCAACTGGCACGTGAACAGGCAGACAAAGCCAATATGTCGAAAAGCCGCTTTATTGCTGCGGCAAGTCACGATTTATTACAGCCTATGCATGCTGCACGTTTATTCAGTACAGCCTTGGAACAAAGTGTTCAATCAGATGAAGATCGTAAAACACTACAACAACTTGATCGTGCACTATATGGTGCAGAGAGTATGCTTTCTGCACTATTGGATATTGCGCGTTTAGAAGGCGGTTCAATCCAACCAAAGCGCCAAGCGTATCCTTTACACGACTTATTGAGTGATTTGGAATTACAATTTAAATCAATTGCAGCACAACGAGATATCCAATTGCATGTGCATGATGCTCAATTTTGGATCGATACAGATCCACAATGGATTCGTCGTATTATTCAAAACTTTGTTAGCAATGCCTTACGCTATACTGCACGTGGTCGCGTTATTGTCGGAGTTTTGCGTCATGCAACTCGTCCAGACCACATCCGTATAGGCGTGTGGGATACTGGACCAGGAATTGCCGAAGAGCAACGGATTAAACTGTTTCAAGAGTTTGAACGTTGTGGGCATACCTCGCCTTGGGGTGAACAAGGTTTGGGGCTTGGCTTGGCGATTGTTCAACGCATGACCAGCTTATTGGATTATCCTGTTCATGTTTATTCTGAACTGGGTAAAGGTTCCTGCTTCATGATTGAAGTGCCTATCGTTGAAGCACCTAAAATCGTAAGTACACCTGTACAAGCTGTACCGCTCAAAACCAAAGCTTATAAAATTTTGTGTTTGGACAATGATGAAACCATTTTAGAAGGCATGGCAACACTGCTCACGAAATGGGGCTATCAGGTCTTTAAAGCCACTGAACCTGAGCAAGCCTTTGAAATTATTCAGCAAGAAAATATTCAAGTGTGGCTGGTTGATCAGCACTTAAATGATGGAAAAGCAGGTTTAGACTTTATGATCAATCATCGTCAGGAAAATGTACCTATGGCACTGATTACTGCTGACTCAGATCCTGAATTGCCGCAACGTGTAAAAGAGCTCAATATTGTTCTGCTGAAAAAACCACTTAAACCTGCATCATTACGTGCTTGGTTATCAGGTTTAAAAATTTCTAAGTAAATCCGAGTAAATTTTTAGCAGATACAAATTTATATAATGTTTTGAAACATTTACAACCTCTATAAAAACTTTTTATGGAGGTTTTTTTTAAGTGAAATAGCAATTTTTTTCCTACACTATGCAAAAGTATTCAAAAAGCACTCTGAATTTAAGAAAATGATTGACTAAAAATTTCAAAAGTCGGTTTTCTATGGCAAAGAAGATCAAAATAGTAACTATACACTTGTATACTTGGTTACAAATTTACAATTAATTGATTTATATAAATAAAAATATCTATTTTACCACGCATACAACTTTAGTCGTATTCATATTGCATCTTAAATAATTCAAGAATTGAAACAACATAAAACCACGCTTTGATGTGCAGGGATGCAATGTTGATGCGTCATCAATTTTTAATAGGATTTAAATCATGAATATTTCAGAATCTGTTCCACATGGCATTCATCAAACTCAACAATTCCATCGCCAATATGGTGCAAATGCAATGCTCCCTATGATCGATTGGCAAGATATTTTCAAACAAACCAAATTACAAGATGCTCAACTACAAGCTTTAAATACCATTTATCAAAGTGCTGTTCCTTTGGCACTGCAAGTGTTTGATGAATTAAAATTTGATGTCTTTGCACCAGCTGCATTTCATCCACAAGGTTTAGGGCTTTTTGACAAGTTAGCACAACAAGAAGAAAAATTTGTACAACGCTTAGAAGATGAGTGTGATTGCTTAAACAACGAAGTCCGTCATCAAATGTGGAGTATGTTGCTGCGTGGTGGGGCTGTACTGGTGTTTAAAGCATGGTTAGGTAAAGTAAAATCTGGTCAAGACACACTAGACATGACACAGTTTGATGAACTATCTGACTTACTCTTCATTAAAACATCACCAACAACCTTGGCACATCGTTTAGGAGTAAATCCGCAAGCAGACTATGATCATATCTTTTTGATGTATGGCAATGATGTGTTCCTAGATCGTTTCAACAGCTTAGAAACTGCAGCTTTATTTGTAGATTTAGGCGTATATGATGCAGCTTTTTTAAGTTTGCGTGATGACCGTGTTGCAGATTATTTAAAATCAAAAGGTTATGTCACCCAAGACCAAATTGATGACTTAAAATGTGCATTAAACCCATTGGGTTGCCCTGATCTTGTGTCTAAACAAGATTGTTTGGCTTAACACTCAATAAAAGCGTACTAGAAAAAAAGACCGCCATTTTGATGGCGGTCTTTTATGTCACTGAATTTTTAGATTTAAAAATTAAACTTTCTTTTCTTCAATATTTAAGGCATTGATCGCCAATACCGCTTGAGTACGATTTTGTACGCCAAGTTTACGGAAAATTGCCGTCACATGTGCTTTGATGGTCGCTTCGGAAACTTCTAACTCGTATGCAATCTGTTTATTGAGCAAACCTTCTGCAACCATCATCAATACACGGAATTGTTGTGGTGTCAGTGATTGAATACGTTCTGCCAAAGCCGTTTCATCCGCAGCACGTGGATCAAAATTCATATTGGCAGTCGGCAAATTCGGTGGTAACCAAATATCACCATCTAAAACTTGACGAATCGCTTCACCAATATGACTTGGATGTGCTGATTTAGGGATATAGCCCATTGCACCATGTGCAATCGCACGCTGAATAATCGACGCATCTTCATGCGCTGAAACCACAATAATGGGCAGCGAAGGATATTGCGCACGAACATGTACCAATGCAGAAAAACCTGATGCACCTGGCAGATTTAAATCCAATAAGACGAGGTCTGGTTCTGGACCATTTTCCAAGCGTTCATAAAATTCATTTACAGCCGCAGTTTCACTAATTTGAGCCTGTGGCAAACTATAACGAACCGCCTGAATTAATGCATGGCGAAACAGTGGATGATCATCAACGATTAAAATATTCATAAGCGAAGCGAGAGATCTCTAGCACAGTTCTTTCATTCTAACCGCACTATTGCTATTTAGGATACGTTAATATTAACGATTTTTAGAATATTTTGTTTGCTTTAATTAAAATTCCATAAACTTTTTAAGTTTTTTATTCAATTTAAGATTTAAATATCATTTTTTAATATAAAATAAAGATATAAAAATGAATTACTTATTTAATTTAATAATATATTTTAGCTTCAAATACTTAAAACATTTATATCCCCATTATTTCATCTCATTTTGATTTATATAAAAAACTGATAACCAATCTGTTTTTGCTTATTTTACAGCATATCCTTGAATGTAGATTAATAAATGGTATTCCGAGATTAACTTGATTAGGTTGCCAATATGTCTATTTTCACACAACAAAAACCATTGAATATCGTTGCTGTTTCAGGCGGTTTAAATCATCCATCCAAAACAGAAAGTCTGGTTCAAGCGATTATTGATGAGCTTGGTCAAGCCACGCCAATCCATGTGCATTTTATTAAATTCAGTGAAATTGGACAGCTTTTGGGAGGAGCAATTTACCGCAATCAACTTCCACAACGTGTGCAAGACGATTTAGCTGCAGTTGAGGCGGCAGATGCCCTCATCGTAGGCACACCTGTGTATCGTGCTTCATTTACAGGACTATTTAAGCATTTCTTTGACTTTGTTGAACAAACAGCCTTGGTTGATGTTCCTGTACTGCTTGCGGCTTCTGGTGGTAGTGACCGCCATGCCTTGGTTCTAGAGCATCAATTGCGTCCGTTATTTAGCTTCTTCCAAGCACAGACTTTACCGATTGGCGTTTATGCAACCGATCGTGACTTCACGCCTGAATACACCATTAAAAGTGAACATATTCAAGACCGTATTACTTTAGCTGTTGCACGTGCTTTACCCATTTTAGAATGGGCACCTGCTAAAGGACTTCGTGCTGAAGTTGTAAAAGCCAAAACTGAACAAGCCAATCAAAACTTAGGTATTAACAAACAGATTGAACAAGATGAAGTCCTTCCTTCTGCAGCGGTACCTAGCTTAGATGCTGCTGAAAGTCGCTTACATGGCAAAGTCAAAACGCCACAGTCTCAGGTTGCCTAGTGGCAACTGGTCATAAATTCAGAATAAAAATAGAGGATTTGAGTATGTCGCAATATCAAATAACAGAAAACGATGAAGCAATTAAATTTGCATATTGGGTTCCCAATGTCAGCGGTGGTTTAGTCGTGAGTCATGTCGAACAACGTACAGATTGGAGCTATGACTATAATATGCGTTTAGCACAAACTGCCGAAAATAATGGTTTTGAATATGCACTCACTCAAATCCGTTTTACAGCGGGTTATGGTGCTGAAAATCAGCATGAATCGGTGAGTTTTAGTCATGCACTTTTGGCAAAGACTGAAAAATTAAAAGTCATCGCTGCAATCCTGCCTGGTCCGTGGAAACCTGCACTGGCTGCGAAGCAATTGGCGACGATTGACTATTTAACTCAGGGTCGAGTTGCAATTAACGTGGTCAGTGGTTGGTTTCGTGGTGAATTTGATGCCATTGGTGAGCCGTGGCCTGAGCACGATGAACGATATGTCCGTTCAGAAGAATTTATTCGCACCTTAAAAGGGATTTGGACAACAGACAATTACAGCTTTGATGGAAAATATTATCAATTTAAAGATTACACCTTAAAACCAAAACCTATTCAAAAACCACATATTGAGATATTTCAGGGTGGTAGCTCTCGTGCCGCACGAGATATGGCCTCTCGTGTT
This sequence comes from Acinetobacter rongchengensis, assembly GCF_003611475.1. GTDB lineage: Bacteria > Pseudomonadota > Gammaproteobacteria > Pseudomonadales > Moraxellaceae > Acinetobacter > Acinetobacter rongchengensis. The sequence continues at coordinate 27,813 of NZ_RAXT01000008.1, forward strand.
TCGGACTGGTACTTCACCAATGGCAATACGCCTGATGAACTCAAAAAACAGATCGATGACATCCGTGAGAAAGCCACAGCCAATGGTCATACTGTAAAAATTGGTGTCAATGCATTCATTATCGCCCGTGATACAGAACAAGAAGCCCAACAGGTGTTACAAGCCATTATTGATGGTGCAAATGTAGAAGCGGTCAATGCTTTTGGTGATGCAACACGTGAAGCAGGCGCCGCATCTAAAGAAGGTGAAGGCAACTGGGCAAAATCGACATTTGAAGACTTGGTGCAATATAACGATGGCTTTAAAACCAATTTGATTGGCACTCCCTTACAAATCGCTGAACGTATTGTTGAATTAAAAAATGTCGGTGTAGATTTAATCCTTTCAGGTTTTTTACATTTTATTGAAGAAGTTGAATATTTTGGTGAAAAAGTATTGCCTTTGGTCCGTGAATTAGAAGCGGCTCAGCAGAACCCAATAACCGCTAAATCTGCTTAATCTATGACATCAACCAAAACAACAATAAATAATTAAAATGCTTTGGAACTTTCCCTCTAGACTCGGCTTGAGGGATTTTTTTTTTGAAGATTTCAACATAATTAAACTGCTGGTTTTTACATCTTTCTTTGGTTTATCTTAAACTTAGAATAGAGCGCTTAACTTTCTAATTTTTATTGTATTGATTACTCGGAGCTACTCGATCAATCCTTTCTAATCGTTCTTGATGAAGAACTGCTTGAAAACATTAAAATGAAAAAGGTTGAAAAGAAAATATGCATATACGTTTCCCTTCCAAGTTAGTTGCAGGTGATTTAATTGCGATCACAGCACCATCCACGGGTGTTCCACCCTCATTACACCCTCGTTTAGATCTTGTCATCAAAATGCTTGAAGCAAGAGGCTTCCGAGTTATCGAAGGACATTGCTTGCGTACGGTATATAAAAATAAAAGTGCCGATAAAATATTACGTGCAGAAGAATTAAAAAACTTTCTGACCAATCCAGAGATCAAAGCCATTTTGCCACCATGGGGTGGTGAATTGGCCATGGAATTACTAACACTCATTAACTTTGCTGAACTCGCCAAACTTGAACCAAAATGGTTTTCAGGATTTTCTGACCTCAGTACTTTACATGTCCCCATAACAACCCTTTCAGGTTGGGCGACTTTACATGGGCCAAACTTAATGGAACTTGCTGCTGAACTACTAGATCCAATGACGCAGAAAATATGGGAAGTCCTAACCAGCGATAGAGAAATGGTGATCACCCAACAATCTTCATCGTTTTATCAAAAAGATCACAGTGATTGGATCGCTAATCCAAAAGCAGGTTTGAATCTCACAGAACCTACACAATGGAAACGTCTAGATGGTAAAAGCACTGCTATAGATTTTAAAGGTCGTTTAATTGGTGGATGTTTAGAAACGATTTCAAGACTGGCTGGAACCCAATTTGCCAATCTTCCCCAATTTTATCAACAGCATGCAAAAGATGGCGTCATTCTGTATTTTGAAAGTTCAGAATTAAAACCTTGTGAACTTACCAGAGCCCTACTCAGTCTGAAAATGCATGGCTGGTTTAATCACATTTCTGGCCTACTTATAGGCAGAAATATGGAACAACAAGTTGCTCATTCGACTCAACAAAACGCTTTTGATGCTATTCATTCAGTGTTAAGTGATCTCGCTATACCTATTTTGTATGATGTGGATATCGGCCATGTTGCTCCACAATTATCCTTAGTGAATGGCGCTCTTGCACATGTTTTCTTTAATGAAAATGGCAGTACGATTTCGCAATATTTATAAACTTTATGCACAAAAAACCAACTGTTTTTCACTTATGCAAAACCCAATCAAATTTGATTGGGTTTTAACTCGATCATTCAATGCATTGGCTTAGCTATTTGCTTTAACTTCAGCAATCAGTTGATCTACCACACTTGGATCTGCCAATGTAGACGTATCGCCTAAGCTGTCCAATTCAGCTGCCGCAATCTTTCTTAAAATACGACGCATGATTTTCCCTGAACGGGTTTTCGGTAAAGCAGGTGCCCAATAGATTGCATCAGGTGTAGCAACAGGACCGAGTACTTTACGCACCCAAGCGACTAATTCCTTACGCAACTCTTCAGTTTCAGCCTCACCCGCTTGTAAAGTGACATAAGCAGCGATACCTTGTCCTTTAATCTCATGCGGCATACCGACCACAGCAGATTCAGCAACTTTCTCATGGGCGACCAAAGCACTTTCAATCTCAGCCGTACCTAAACGGTGCCCTGAAACATTCAGAACATCATCTACACGTCCTGTAATCCAGTAATATCCATCTTTATCTCGTCGTGCACCATCACCTGTAAAATACGTTCCCGGATAAGTCGAAAAATAAGCTTCAATAAACCGCTCAGGATCTCCCCAAATGGTACGCATTTGCCCCGGCCAAGAATCTTTAATAATTAGATTTCCTTCTGCAACACCGTCCAACTCTTTACCATCAGCATCGACTAAAGCAGGCTGAATACCAAAGAATGGACGGGTTGCCGAACCCGGTTTCAAAGGTGTTGCACCTGGCAATGGGGAAATAAGAATACCGCCAGTTTCCGTTTGCCACCATGTATCTACAATTGGACAACGACTTTCACCCACCACGGTATAGTACCAATTCCACGCTTCAGGGTTAATCGGCTCACCCACTGAACCCAATAAACGCAAACTACTGCGGTCACTTTCTCGCACAAAAGCATCACCTTCTCGCATCATCGCGCGAATTGCTGTTGGTGCAGTATAGAGAATAGTCACATTATGTTTATCAACAATATGCCCTGTACGTGCCCATGTTGGATACTGCGGAATACCTTCAGACATCACCGTTGTTGTACCATTTGATAATGGCCCATACAGAACATAGGAATGTCCTGTGATCCAACCGACATCTGCCGTACACCAGAACACATCATTTTGTTTAATATCAAATACTTCTCGGAATGTTGTATTGACATAAGTCAAATAACCGCCTGTGGTATGTAAAACCCCTTTTGGCTTACCTGTAGAGCCTGATGTATAGAGAATGAATAATGGATCTTCCGCATTCATCGCTTCAGGTGGACAAATGTCAGTCACCGTCATGATTTCCATGTGGTACCACAAATCACGACCATCTTTCATCGTAATTGGATACCCTGTACGGTGTACTACAATCATTTTCTCAACAGAAGAGGTTCCATCAAGTGCCAAAGCCGCATCCACATTTTCTTTGAGTGGAATGGTTTTTCCACCACGCATCCCCTGATCCGCAGTAATCACCAACTTCGCTTGGCTGTCATCTATTCTGCTTGCCAAAGAATCTGGTGAAAATCCCCCAAAAACCACACAATGCACAGCGCCTATACGTGTACATGCCAACATTGCGATTGCTGCTTCTGGAATCATTGGCATATACAAAATAACGCGATCACCTTTTCCAATTCCATTCTTTTTCAAAACATTGGCAAAACGGCAAACTTCATCATGTAATTCTTCAAATGAAATGATCTTGTGTCGTGATGGATGATCACCTTCCCAAATAATTGCAGGTTTGAGTGGATGTTCTTTTAAATGACGATCTAAACAGTTGGCACTGACATTGAGCTCACCATCTGCGAACCATTCTATTTTAAAGTTGTCTTTGTCATAGTTTGTATTTTTGACTTGAGTGAATGGTTTAATCCACTCCAACTTTTGTGCAGCTTCCGCCCAAAACGCATCTGGATCATCGACTGACTGTTGGTAACGCTCAAAGTACTCTTGTTCATTGGTCCTTGCTGTTTTTACAAATTGTTCAGGAACTGGATAAATTTCATTCATAGTTCTACTTCCTTGATTTGCTATCTCATCACGAGATATATGCCTACGTTATTGATTTTATTACTTGCATGTACGCAGTATTACGATAGCGCATTTTGTATCACAATTGTGCTTTGGTCGTAGACGCAAAGTTCACTTTTGCTGTCATAATCTATTGAGTCATTTGCAAAAACATCCGATTTTTCAATATTTATGCCGTTTTTTTGATCTTATAATGACTACAAGAAAGTGCCTATGACTTTTTTCAGAAAAAAACATTTTCTTACTGAATGCTTCAAACTGGCTTAGCGCACCACACAAACTTAAGAATTGCCAATATTCTTGTAAGTCCCTCTATTTATAATTTTTTTATTTTGATTTATCCATCTTATCTAGATCCTACTGGAGATTAGATAGGCGAGTTTTATCATTTTATATCTAGACTAAGAAAATCTGTAAACAAAGCTTAACTTCTTTAAAATTTCAGGCAAAATACGCAAATCATTTCATTGGATATTGCTGTGGCTGAAGAAGCAAATAAACTAAGTGAAGTCGCTCAAGATACGACTCAGTTGCTCCATACTGCAGGTGAGAAAACTGCCAAAACAGTCATTGAACATACTGCAAAATATAACGATGCTTATACCACCATCGACAAAATTATGGATGGGTTTTGGGAACGTGTTCCTTATTTCTGCATTGCTCTGGTTGTATTGCTGATCTTTTGGTTATTGTCTAAAGTATTTAAATTCTTTATCCGTAAAACATTAGAAAACCGCTCATATACTCGTCAAAATTTGGTTTTGGTGTTAAACCGTGTCGGCAGTAGTTTTATTATCTTTTTTGGTTTTCTGATTGCAATGGTTATCGCGATCCCTGGTTTTACGCCAGGTCAGTTGATGAGTGCTTTAGGGATTGGCTCCGTCGCTATCGGTTTTGCATTCAAAGATATTTTCCAAAATATGCTTTCAGGTGTGCTGATTCTTCTAGGCGAACCCTTCAAAATTGGCGATGACATCATTGTCAATAATATGGAAGGCACGGTTGAAGACATTCAAATTCGAGCAACATTCCTACGCTCACCTGATGGCCGTCGTATAGTGATTCCAAATGCAACGGTTTATACCAGCGCAGTGACTGTCAATACTGCTTATCAACGTCGTCGTTGTGAGTTTATCGTCGGCATAGGCTATGAAGATGATGTGCAAAAAGCGAAAAATATTATTTTAGAACTACTCGATAAAGATAGTAGCATTCTCAGCCAACCGGGTTTTAGCGTGAATGTCACTGCTTTAGCCGATTTCTCAGTGAATTTAAAAGTGCAATGGTGGGTCAATACCACTGAAACTTCAACGTCTGCGTCAATCAGCAAAATTCAAGAGATGGTTGTGCATTCATTTGCTGAAAATAATGTGTCAATTCCTTATCCTGTACAAGAAGTTAAAATTTATCGTGGTGAAAGTGCTGAAGAAGAATCAGCCCGCGCTAAATAACCGTCCAAGCACATAAGGAATCACGGTTTCAGTACGAATAATACGGTTGCCTAAGCTCACAGCTTGGCAGCCGTTTTTAATAAGTAAATCAACCTCATAAGGAATAAAGCCGCCTTCTGGTCCAATCATAATCGTACACGGATGATCAATCGCAGAAGGCATTTTTTGTTCAACATAAGGGTGCGCTACATAAGCTGGCGATTGTGCTGTAATTAAAGCTGGAAGAATGTCTTCGGTAAACGGTTTAAAGCGTTTATACAGCTCAATTTTAGGCGCGATTGTATCGCCTGCCTGCTCTAAACCTAAAGTGACATAATGATCAAGCTGTTGCAAAAAAGGCGTTTGCCAATAACTTTTATCGACTCGATAACTGTGGATAAGAATTAACTTATCCACACCCAAAGTTATAGCATCCATCACTAAACGACGTAAAACCTTGGGGCGAGGCAATGCCACCACTAAGGTTACAGGTAGCTTTTTAGGAACAAGCTCTTCTTGAATCGGTTTGATTTGGATAGAGTTTTCTGTAATGCTAATAATTTCGGTGAGATAACGTTTTCCATCACGAATACCGACTCTAAGTGTATCGCCCACTTGAATATCAACATGGGTTTTTAAATGCTCGATTGGTCTTTTGGCACTAATCGTCCAAATTTCGGATAAGGTTTGACGTGAATCGAGCAAGACAATATTCATAAGAAAATTTTATATTCCTGTTTTATGTACAATAAATAGGCGAATGAAGTTAGAAATTTTGATGAACGTGCTATCGCGTTAGGCGACATGGATGTCGCCGTTGGACAAGGACGATAAGGATATCCCCTTTGTCCAACAAAGGATTTTTGTTACTTTTCATCTCTGAAAAGTAAGACATTGCCTACACAAATAACTTAAAACACTTCAATATAAATTGTGGCTGTGTTAATCAATTAAATTTATCATTGCTTTATATTTAATCTTATAAAATCACATACGAAATTATAAATACCCATCAATCACAGCGATATGCTTCTGCACAGAACCCTTATTGCGATTCAAAACTTCAATTGCATGCTGACTCAACTGCTGTGCAAAAGTTGCATCTTGCAAACAACGCACCAATAACTCAGCAACCTCATCTGCGGTTGATCCAACCTTTACAGCATCCGCTTGTAAAAACTCATCAACAATGACTTGGAAATTAAAATAATTTGGGCCAATAATGGTTGGCACATCTAAAACCATCGGTTCTAAAATATTATGCCCGCCACCCGGTTCATTTAATGAACCACCGACAAAACAGGCTTGGCTAAGCGCATACCAAAGCCACATTTCCCCCATACTATCTGCCAAATAAACTTGAGTATCTGATTGAATCGATTGGTTTAAACTACGTCTTTGAGTATTTAAATTCAAACTTTGTGCAACATGAAATACTTCATCAAAGCGTTCAGGGTGACGAGGGACAACAATACAGAGCCTATCTGGATGCTGATCTAAATAAGGCTTTAAGCTAGTTAATAACTTTTCTTCTTCTGGAGAATGAGTACTGGCAATGGTGATAATTTTACGTGAACTTAAATGCCAAGCTTGTTTTAACTGTTCAGCAGTTTGAATAAATTGCTCAGGTGCAGCAATATCAAACTTAATACTACCCACCACTTCTGTACGATTACCTTCAATCCCAAGGTCGATAAAACGTTGTTGCGTCGCTAAATCTTGTGCCAATAACCGATCTAAATTTTGCAACATTGGACGTGTCAAACTTGGTACTTTTGCATAACCTTTGGCTGATTTCTCTGAAAGACGTGCATTGACCAAAAGACATGGCACATTGAGTTTTTTGGCTTGATCTATTAAATTTGGCCAAAGCTCAGTTTCAACCAATATCAACAACTTAGGTTGATATTTTTGATAAAAATCTGCAATTAAATCATGCTGATCCGCAGGTAAATAGACCGCTTGAAACAATGCCTCATAAGGTGCTTTGAGAAAGAGGGATTTGGAACGTGCTTGCCCAGTCTTGGTGGTATTGGTAACGAGAACACGATGACCTAATTTTAAATAATGCTCAATCAGCGGCTGTGCTGCATTGGTTTCACCAAAAGAAACACAATGGAACCAAATGGTTTGTATATTCTTAGGTGTTTGAAATGGGCCAAAGCGTTCTAGGCATTCTTGTTGATATTGCTGCATATTCTGCGCACGTTTTTTTATCCGCCATTTATACAAAGGTTTGACGATTGCAAGCGCTGCGTTATACCAAAAAGGAGTAGCCAAACAAAATGCCCCAAAATGAATTCAATCGGCAAATATAACAGAGCTGTATTCAGTTGTTAATGAATAATGTTGTGAATAAATCATATTGAATGATTTTTGCCGTACTCAAAACAACCACACTGTTTCTTAATAATTCAACCCATATCGATATCTAGCCGTTCTCATCTGATTGCTTCGCAATACTTTTAAAATCAGTCCATCAAAAAATAAAGCTGTATTCATTCTTAAACAAATACAGCTTTTACATCACAGAAAAATATTCAATCAAAACAGTAAAATGGAATATTAAATATTAAGCAGATAGCTCACTTTCAGATGTTTCCGCCAAAGTTGGATAATCGATATAGCCTTCCGCTGTCTGCGAACCGATCATATTTTCAAACACCAATTCATTTAAAGGTGCATCAGCAACTAAACGCTCAAACAAATCAGGATTGGCAATATAAGCCTTACCAAAAGACACTGCATCTGCATGACCCGTAGCCAATAGATTAATCGCCTCTTCACGGCTTAAACGCATATTGGCAATATAAGGTACACCACCAGAGCGAGCTTTCATATAGTCACTAATGCTGTCATCTGCTAAATATTCACGGGTAAAGAAGAAAGCAATTTTACGTTTACCTAATTCTTCCAAAACATAACCAAAGGTTTCACGTGGATCAGCATCACCCATATCATGCTCATCACCACGTGGTGCCAAATGGACACCAACGCGCCCTGCACCCCAAACTTCGATCAATGCATCAACCACTTCAAGCAGAAAACGTGCACGGTTTTCAACTGAACCACCATACTTATCTTCACGCTGATTGGTTGAACTTTGTAAGAATTGATCGATTAAATAACCATTGGCAGCATGCAGTTCTACACCATCAAATCCCGCCAATTTAGCGTTAATCGCAGCTTGTTTAAACTGTTGAGTAATCTGATGAATTTCAGTGATTTCTAATGGGCGAGGTACCACATATTCACGTTTAGGACGAAGTAAACTCACATGACCAGCTTGTTGAACAGCACTTGCAGAAACAGGGGTTTCTCCGCCAAGTAAATCAGGGTGTGAAACACGACCGACATGCCATAACTGTGCGACGATTAAGCCTTGTTTTTCATGCACTGCTTGAGTGACGTCTTTCCACCCCTCAACTTGTGCATCGCTAAACAGTCCCGGTGTATTTAAATAACCATTGGCTTCTTCAGAAACCACAGTCGCTTCAGAAATAATTAAACCTGCACTGGCACGTTGCGCATAGTATTCAGCCATCATTGCTGTTGGAACACGATCGTCGGTTGCACGACTACGTGTTAAAGGCGCCATCACTACACGATTTTTAAGTTTTAAATCACCAAGTACCAAGGGAGAATTGAGTTCAGCCATATTTGCCTCATCACTTGCTTTTCCATGATTTAAGGAATCAAAGCGAGTTTTTTAGATAATCAATATATTGCTGAATTAAAGCTTCATTGCGAGAAAAATATGACCATTGACCATATTTTTCTGCCTGAATTAAACCTGCCTGTTGTAATACAGATAAATGATTAGACATCGTTGACTGAGAGACATTACCGAGTTTTTCGATATTCCCTGCACAGACACCACGATTAAAGCCACCGCATTGCTCTTCCGATAAAAACTGTTGTGGATTTTTCAGCCACTCTAGTATTTGTCGTCGAGTCGGATTTGCCAATGCTTTAAAAATTAAATCAATATCCATCTTAGACACATTCAATAAAAGTGCAAAGCTCTGTTCAGCATCTTGAATATTACTATATCGTATTTTTTCGATTATTATATCGAATATTTTAGATATTAATACAATTTACTGTTAAAGCTTTGCTTTTGTTCAGTATTTAATTTACAAACTTAAGGCTTATAGGCCTTGTTTTAAGCTTGCTTCAATAAACTTATCTAAGTCACCGTCCAATACAGCACCTGTATTTGAACTTTCTACACTGGTACGTAAGTCTTTGATGCGAGAGTCATCCAAAACATATGAGCGAATTTGACTGCCCCAACCAATATCAGACTTACTGTCTTCAAGTGCTTTGGCCGCATCATTACGTTTTTGCATTTCTAATTCATAGAGTTTTGCACGTAACTGCTTCCAAGCATGGTCACGGTTCGCATGTTGTGAACGCTGGTTCTGACAAGCCACCACAATACCTGTTGGTGCATGCGTTAAACGCACTGCTGAATCGGTTTTGTTGATGTGCTGACCACCTGCACCAGATGCACGATAAGTATCGGTACGTACATCCGCAGGATTGATATCAATTTCAATGTTGTCATCTACTTCTGGTGAAACAAATACAGCAGAGAAAGAGGTATGACGGCGGTTACCTGAGTCAAATGGTGACTTACGAACAAGGCGATGTACACCTGATTCTGTACGTAACCAACCATAAGCATACTCACCTTCTACACGAATGGTCGCAGATTTAATGCCTGCGACATCACCATCTGACTCTTCCATCAATTCAGCTTTGAAACCATGACGTTCAATCCAGCGCATATACATACGCAGCAACATTGAAGCCCAATCTTGTGCTTCTGTACCACCTGAACCGGCTTGAATTTCGACATAGCATGGGTTGGGATCCATCGGGTTACTAAACATACGACGGAATTCAAGTTTTGCTAATTCTTCTTCACTTGAATCAAGTTCAGCTTGTACATCTGCGAGCAAACTTTCATCATCAGCTTCAACTGCCAAATCAAGCATTGCTTTGGCATCTTCAAGTTGATTGGCTAAGCCTTCTAAAACATTGATCACATTTTCAAGCTCGCCCTTTTCTTTTGCCATTGCCTGTGCACGACTTTGGTCATTCCAAATGGCAGGGTCTTCTAACTCGCGGAGAACCTCTTCTAAACGCTCTTTCTTCAGATCGTAGTCAAAGATACCCCCGTAGTGTTAGACCACGGTCATTTAAGTCTTTTAGCTGGTTTAAATAAGGATTAATTTCCACGAGTTTTAATCTCACATTTGACGTCTTTTAATTCGGCAATATTCTACCACAGTGCAGAAAAAGTTGAGATATTGCATTTTTATTTAACAAAACATTTGACCGAACTGTATTTTTTGTGAACAATAGCACATTATTTAGAAAAAATATTAAACAATAGACAACAACAACCCTTCCAAGAGGATTCTATGAAACGTTCTTTTCTTGCCTTGCTTTTAACAGCAATGACCAGTTCTAGTTTTGCCTACATTGCACAAATTGATGCAGGCTATACTTATACAAATCACGATGATGACTATACCGATTCTGACAACCGACTTAATTTACTCGGTACATTTTATTTCGAGCCCGTACCATCCAGTAAAGGGCCTTTAAATGAAGGGGCTTTTTTAAACCATGCCAGCAATGTTTATGGGGCATACGATTACACACAGCTTAAAAGTGATCGTTACAGCATCACAGACCAAACGGGATTGACCGGAACTCAAAAAGATGAGTTTCAAAATCATAATTTTGTCGTCGGTGTAGAATATTTTTATCAGCAATTCTATTTCAATGCTGACATTGGAATGAATCATGAAAAATATCAACAGAAAGAGCAATTCTCTTATGGCTCTGACTACAATAAAGATGAATATGATCGTACCAATTATCGTGCTTTAGTCGGCTACATGCCGATGAGCAATTTATTGATTGCTGCTGGTGTAGACGGTTATAACGGCGATGATGAAGACGATGAAGATAATGCTGTTGCACTGAAAGCGAAATACGTCTTCCCAGTGGGTAATGCTGACCAATATATCAATCTCGAAGCTGATGGTGCATTTGGTGATGAAGATAATATCACTGTAGGCGGAGATTACTATTTCAATAAAGCTTTTAGCTTGGGTGCGGCTTATAACTTTGAAGACAATGGCGATGACGATATCGATTATTTTTCAATTCGTAGCAAATATTTCTTAAACGACATGTTTGCAGTCGGTGGTGCTGTTGGTTTTGGCGACGATGTACAAGCATTTAATGTCAATGGAACATTACGTTTCTAATTTTTTGACACTTAAATAGCATAACTTCTAAAAAGGTATTTTCTTAAAAATACCTTTTTTATTACAAAATATATTTATTATTCACTTAACTACTATCATTCTCCACACTATCTACACAGTTTTAATAAAATTAAACATAGATTATTTTTAATATTTATCAACAAGTTAATTATAAAAAATTACATAAACCTCTAATAATTACAATTCTGTTACGTTGCTAATGTTGACGAGTTTTTTATTCAAACTAGACTCAAGATGTAACAAAAGATTTAAAAAACTTTTTAGCCTAATCATTTCCAAATCCAAATGGGGGAAGAATCCATGAAAAAGTTAGCAATTGCATCAGCACTTCTATCTACTATCGCAATGACAGGTACTGCAGCACATGCCTATCAAGCAGAAGTGGGCGGTTCTTATACCTATGCTGATTGGGACGATTATGACGCAACCCATAATTTCGGTGTAGATGGCACTTATTACTTTAACCCTGTTCAAATTCGTAATTCACCACTGAATGAAGCCGCTTTCCTTGATCGTGCCAGTAATGTAAAAGCCAATGTGGAATATGCAGATAACGATGGCATCAAAGATACACAATATGGTGCAGGTCTTGAATACTATATCCCTAACAGTGATTTTTACGTGAGTGGTCGTGTAGCCCGTAACGAGCTCGAAGTGGATAACACCTCTGTCGATGCTAAAGTTACAACATACGGCGCAGAAGTCGGTTATTTACCGGCGCCAGGCTTATTACTTGCTTTAGGTGTCACAGGTTATGATGAAAAAGATGGTGATGATGGCGCAGACCCAACAGTACGTGCCAAATATGTAACCAAAGTCGGTCAATACGATGCCAACTTTGAAGCTTATGGCGCTTTCGGTGATTTAGATGAATACAAAGTACGTACAGACTTGTATTTAGATAAAACTTTAAGTGTTGGTGCAGATTACTATAACAACGATTTAACTGAACGTGATGAATTTGGTATTTCTGCGAAGAAATTCTTCAATCAACAAGTCAGCCTTGAAGGTCGTGTTGGTTTCGGTGATGACTACAACACTTATGGTGTACGTGCTGGTTATCGCTTCTAATTCACAAAGTTCTAAAAAACCGCTCAATCTGAGCGGTTTTTTATTCAATTTCGTTATTTATCATTCATTGTTAATGCTCTAAATGCAGCATCCTTAATTGCAAACTCACATTACCATTAAACTGATTTTTATCTAACTCATAAACAATACGAACAGTCTTTTGCATAGGATCAAAATTAAATTTATTCAATGCATTAAAAGCAATCGCATCCACAGATTGACCATTCTCCAAAGCCAATTTTAATTTGAGATGTACCTCTTTTAGCCAACGATAATCCAAGATTTGAAATTGCCCTTCAAACACAGGCGAAGGAAATTTTTGTCCCCACGGTCCTAAAGCTTCAATAGTATCAACCGTTTGAATTTGAAATGCCTGACTCGGTAATTCACCATCTGTCCATAAAGTGGCTTGAAACAATTCATCTTCCGATTGTGCAATCAGTTGAGTAAATATCTGTTTAAATTCCTCAAAATGTTGTTTTTGAATGGTTAAACCTGCTGCAGCTGCATGCCCACCAAAATGACTAACCAAATGCGGATACTGCTCAGCAACTTTTTCAATACTGTCTCGAATATGAATCCCATCGATTGAACGCGCTGAACCTTTGATATGAATACCGTCTTTGTCTGCTGCAAAGATAATACTTGGACGGTGAAACTGTTCCTTTAATCGTCCTGCGACAATCCCAATCACGCCTTGATGCCAATGTTCTTCAAACATCACCAATGCAGCAGGCAAATTGTCCTGATCAAGTTGCAATCCCTCAAGTGCAAGCAATGCCTCTTGTTTCATTTGAGATTCAACTTGACGACGCTCTAGATTCAAATCATTCAACTGTCGAGCCAGCGCATAAGCCGTTTGCATATCTGCCGCCAAAAGACATTCGATTCCAATATCCATGGTTTCCATACGCCCAGCAGCATTGATCCGAGGGCCTAATACAAAACCTAAATCAGAAGCTTTCAGTTCTGCTGGATCACGCCCTGCTATGTCCAATAATGCACTAATCCCTGCACGGCATTGGTTCTGCTGAATACGTTTCACTCCCGCATCAACCAAAATCCGATTGTTATAATCTAGACTCGCAACATCGGCATAGGTTCCTAATGCCACCAAATCTAAATACTGTGGCATTTTTGCAGTCAATTTCCCTAATTTACCACGATGGCTACTTAAGTTTGCCAGTACATAAAAAGCAACCCCAACACCTGCCAAAGCTTTACTTGGAAATGTACAACCTAATTGATTTGGGTTGACTACAGCTTCGGCTTTGGGCGTTTCTTTAGTGGTTAAATGATGATCAGTAATAATCACTTGTATGCCATGCGCTTGAGCTTGCTCAACACCTGCATGGCTGGAAATACCATTATCCACAGTAATCAGTAAATCTGGTTGATAACGCTCAAAGGCTAAATCTGCAATTTTGAGAGTTAAGCCATAACCATACTTAAAACGATCGGGTACTAAATAGTGTACATTGGCACCCATCTCTCGCAGCGCCAAAATCATCAGTGAAGTACTGGTTGCACCATCTGCATCATAATCCCCAACAATGACGATTTTTTTATGTTCATCAATCGCTTGGTCAATGATTTGGATGGCTTGATCCAAACCTTTCATTTTTGGTGCAAGTAAATATTTTAATTTTAAATCAAGCTCTTGCTCAGATTGCACACCACGACGTGCCAAAATTTCAGCAATAAAGGGAGACACGCCCTGAAACTGTTCAGGGCGTGTTAGAAATGGTCTTTGTTTGATTTGAATATTTTGCATTTATGGCATCAGGCGTTGCAGTTTCCACACATGGTCAACACGTTCATAACTCAAACGGTCATGTAAGCGATTTGGACGTCCTTGCCAAAACTCATAGTAATCTGGTTCTAAACGATAGCCACCCCAAAACTCAGGCTTAGCTAATTCTTGCTGCTCATCCACTTGATCATGCAGTGCTTGAAAGCGTTGTTGCAACAACTCACGGCTTTCAATTACGCCACTTTGTGGTGTACTGATATGTGCCGCAATTTGGCTGTCACGCGGTCGTTTATGATAATAATCTATTGATTCTTCATCAGAAATTTTCACTACATGTCCAGCAACACGGATTTGACGCTCAAGCTCAGGCCAATAGAACAATAATTCGGCATAAGGGTTTTCAGCTAAATCTAAACCCTTTTGGCTGTCATAATTGGTATAAAAATCATAACCTGCTTCTGTTGCTCCACGTAATAGAACCGTGCGTACATGCGGACGACCTTGTGCATTTGCTGTCGCCAATGACATGGCATAAGGTTCATGTAACTTTGCTTCTAAAGCCAGATTGAACCAATTGAGAAATTGCTCATGTGGCTGTGCATCCACCTGTTCCTCATGCAGTTCACCCTTTTGATAAGTCAGTCTTAACTCACTCAAATCTTTAATCACATCGTTCATAAACCTTACCTTTTTTAAAGACTAAGCATTGGCATGCTGGCGTACAGAATCTGCTAAATGATTTGCGAATCCAGTGACTTCTTGCAGATTATCACCTTCAACCATAACACGAATCACTGGCTCTGTACCTGATTTACGAATCAGGATACGACCACGACCTTTGAGTTTTTCTTCAACCTGATTAAATTCACTCACCAACGCAGGAATTGCAAATGGGTCAATCATCTGTTCAAGTCGAACATTGACCAATACATTTGGAAAAACTTTAAAATCTGCAACCAATTCATCTAAAGACTTATTTTGCTCAACCATTACGGTCAACACTTGTAATGCTGCAATAATCGCATCACCTGTCGTGCTCTTGTCTAAAGTCAAGATATGCCCAGATGGCTCACCACCCACTGCCCAATTATTTTCTTCCAAATTCTGAAGCACATAACGATCGCCTACATTGGCACGTACAAAAGGCACACCCGCCTTTTCCAGTGCCAATTCAAGCGCCATATTACTCATCACTGTGCCCACAATTCCTGTTGGCTTAGCGCTTGCCTGAGTCGCAAGAATATAAAGAATATGATCACCATCGACCAACTTACCATAACGGTCAACCAAAACCACACGGTCAGCATCGCCATCAAAAGCAATACCAAGGTCAGCTTGATGTTCAACCACGGCTTTTTGTAAGCATTCAGGATGAGTCGAACCACAATCTTTATTGATATTTAAACCATCGGGCTCATTGTAAAGTGCGATGACTTTTGCCCCCAATTCACGGAATACGGCAGGTCCTACGCTATACGCTGCACCATTCGCACAATCCACCACAATTTTTAAATGACGTAAATTATAATGGTATGGGAATGTCGATTTACAGAATTCGATATAACGACCATTGGCATCTTTAACACGTACACTCTTACCTAAGTTTGCGTTATCTTCAATCACGATTTCTTTTTCAAGTTCTTTATTAATCGCTTCTTGAATTAAATCAGGTAGTTTTTTTCCCTCATCTGAAAAGAATTTAATACCATTATCAAAATATGGGTTGTGCGATGCTGAAATCACAATACCCAAGTTGGCATGCAATGCACGAGTTAAATGTGCGATTGCAGGTGTAGGCAAAGGTCCTAACAGATGTACATAGACACCCGCGGCATTTAAGCCTGCTTGTAAAGCTGCTTCTAAGATATATCCCGATAGTCGCGTATCTTTACCCAAAACCACAATCGGCTTAGATTTTGGGCTAATTTGTTTTAATACTTTTCCTGCAGCAAAGCCTAATTTAAGTGCAAATTCAGGGGTAATTGGGAGCTGTCCAAATTGTCCACGAATACCATCTGTTCCAAAATAACTCATTTTTTACCCATTTATTATGTGTTGTATAACAATCAATTTTTCAATTGCATCACTTTACACCAAAATAAAAAAGCCGTCATAAATTGACGGCTTTTTTCAATAAAAAAATTACTAAAGATTAGCCTACACGATAGTTCGGCGCTTCTTTTGTAATCGTTACATCATGCACATGCGACTCTTGCATACCTGCAGCAGTGATTTTTACAAATTTTGCGTTTTGACGTAAATCTTCAATCGTCGCAGAACCCGTATAACCCATGGATGAACGTAAGCCGCCCATCATCTGATGTACGATATTGCCCATTGGGCCTTTGTAAGGGACACGACCTTCAATTCCCTCTGGAACGAGTTTCTCAGCACCCGCTTTAGAGTCTTGGAAATAACGATCTGCAGAACCTGTTGCACCCGCCATCGCACCCAATGAACCCATACCACGATATGCTTTGTAGTAACGGCCTTGGAAAAATTCAACTTCGCCTGGCGCTTCTTCTGTACCCGCCATGAGTGAACCCACCATAATCGTGCTTGCACCTGCACCAATCGCCTTGGCCATATCACCAGAGAAGCGGATACCACCATCTGCGATTAACGGGATTTGGTCTTTTAATGCATTCGCAACACTGTCAATCGCAGAAATCTGAGGCATACCAATACCTGCAACGATACGTGTTGTACAGATTGAACCTGGGCCAATACCCACTTTTACTGCATCTGCACCAGCATCCAATAATGCTAAAGCTGCATCACCAGTTGCAATATTACCGCCAATCACTTGAACTTGTGGATAGTTGGCTTTCACCCAACGTACACGCTCAATCACACCTGCTGAGTGACCATGTGCTGTATCTACAACAATCGCATCGACACCAGCTTCAACCAATGCTTCAACACGACTCGGTGTTTCTGCGCCAGTCCCTACAGCGGCACCAACACGTAAACGACCTAAATCATCTTTACAGCTGTTTGGATAAGATTCTGCTTTACGGAAATCAGTAACCGTAATCAAACCTTTTAAAGCATTTTGATCATCAACCACCAGTACTTTTTCAATACGGTGTTTTTGCAATAATGCTTGAATATGTTCTTTAGATTCATTTTCATGCACTGTTACAAGACGATCTTGTCCAGTCATGATATTGCTTACAGGTTGTTCCAAGTTGGTTACAAAACGTGTATCACGACCTGTCACGATCCCAACAACTTTACCGTCTTTCACAACTGGCACGCCACTGATGTTGTTGGCTTGCGTGATTGCGATCAATTCACGAATCGTTGTTTCAGGCGTCACGGTAATTGGATCTTTCACCATACCTGCTTCAAATTTTTTCACACGGCGAACTTCCGCAGCTTGCGCAGAAATATCCATGTTTTTATGAAGAATACCAATACCACCATTTTGTGCCATCGCAATTGCCATACGTGACTCTGTCACAGTATCCATTGCTGCTGAAACCATTGGGATATTCAAATTTATGCCACGAGTCAGGCGTGTCTTTAAAGAGACATCTTTTGGGAGAATAGTAGAGTAGGCAGGGAGTAATAAGACATCATCGAAGGTTAGCGCTTCTTGAACGATGGTCAACATAACAGTCTCACTGGTAATTTCCGTGCGCTATTATAAACAAATTTAGAGGTAAATTTCATTTTTATTGTAGAAATAATCGTAAATCATTATACAAAGTTATAAAAACTAAAAAGCGAAAGCTCCCCTCCGCCTTTTAATACTCAATTTATCGTTTTTAAAATCAAACCATGGATTAGCAAACTTGATCAAAATTCTCATTATTACTGGGCTGTATTATGTCTACATCGATCAAAGGAATCAGTCCATGTGCATGTCGTGCCTTTGCGCATTGGCTATCACCTGCTTGTACCTCTTTGCATGATGAACTGCGTGATTCATACATACTGCAACTAACCTGTTGCCCAACAATCCCGTCTAATGCAATACAACGCGGTTGTTGCTGATTGGTGCCTTTCATACAAGAATAAACTGCGGTTAAGGGTTCTACATAGTCAGAAGGCATGACTTCACCTTCAGCCCAATAAAAGGAAACTCGAAAAAAAGCGCAACATGCACCACAGGTTAAGCACGCATCCTGTGCAGAAATTTGAGACAACATTTTTTTAAAATTCTCGAAGTCAAAAGCCTCCTCCATTTTAACTAAATAGAGGAGATTTGCAGTAGATTTTAGTCGAGTACAATTAAAAAATATGTCGAATTTAAAGCAACATTTTATTGCGTTTATTCAGGACAAGTGAACACGGATTCATCCATCAAATCGACGCCACATTGTAAATTTTCAATCCAATCCAAAAACTGATGAATCATCTCTTTACCCACAAATGGTTTACCATGCTGTGGCACGATCATATCAATATCCATTTGGCGAACCATTTTGACCCATAAGCGAATAATGCGATTGCTACACATATAACGCTGATGAAAACCACGCATTGTTGGAATATGCAAAGCAAAATTCTCAATCGGTGTAGAAGCATCATCCACAATCGATGCCCCCATATCACCTGAAAATAAGATCTTTGAAATTGGATCGTAGAATTGGAAATTACCCACTGAATGTAAAAAATGAGCAGGAACCACAATAATCCGTGTTTCGCCTAACGGAATCACCCCGCCTTGGTCAGGCAATTCAATTAATCGCTCTAGCCATCCCCCTTTCATACGATCACTCATAAAAGCGGAGTTTAAATGCGGTAAAAAACGTGCCCATAATTTTGAGGCAACAACTTTTGCATCTGTATATACCAACCAACGCGGCATAGACGTGATAATGTCAGGATCTTGATGCGACGCCATCACATAATCTAAGTTTTGTAGTCGCGTGTATTTATTCAATTCCATCGTCAATGGTACATAGGTTAAATCTCCTCCTGGATCTAAAACTGCTGCACGTTCATTATTGAGAATTAAAAATTGATTGGCTTGTACGCCTTCCCCTTTAACTAAACTGGTAAAACTGATGCATTTATGTGTCCCATTATCAAACAATACTTGTGACGTGGTACGATCTAAAGCCATAACAAAACCCCAAAAAAATCTTTTAAAATAAATCTTTAATTATTCCCATACAAGATATAAGGTTTTATCCAAACTGACAATAAATATACAACCGAAGTTTAGTAATTATTTTCGTGATTTTTAAATAAATTTTTCACTCATTAATAAAAAACCCAACAATACGTTGGGTTCACTAAAAGTCAAAATTGAGACTGGTTTTATAGAAAATAATGTTGCACCAATGCCGCAACACCGATCAAAAAGAAAATCGCTGCGCCAATTTTGTGAATCAGTGAGATGGGTAATTTATCTGCCAATTTATTACCAATAAATACCGCAGGTGCATTCACAAGCATAATACCCAATGTCGTACCTACAGTGACCCAACCAACACTGTCAAATCGAGCTGCTAAAGCAACGGTAGCAATTTGCGTCTTATCTCCAATTTCAGCAAGAAAGAACAACACAAAGGTTGCCCCAAATACACCATATTTCTGCCACTTATTGATACTTTCAGACTCGTCATCTAACTCATCTGGAATCAACATCCAACCTGCCATTGCAATAAAGCCGAGCGAAACGATCCATAATAGAACGGTAGGGCTGAGAACAGTAGTGATCCATTGCCCTAATATGGCAGATACACCATGATTGACTAAGGTTGCTAATAAAATTGCGAAGAGAATTGGAATAGGTTTTCTAAATTTTGCAGCTAGAAGCAATGCGAGAAGTTGGGTTTTGTCGCCCATTTCAGATAAGGCAACAACCACTAAAGAGATGAGGAAAGCATTTAACATATCTTAGTCTCTGGCTAGCAATATTTACCGATGACTTACCCCTCCCGCTAGCCTTATGGATAGTCACCTATCCGATGTGGAGTGATAAATCAAAGGTCTTGCCAACAAAAAATAACTGACTAAGTAAATCAGCTAAATTGGTTCTTTGCTATGATGGCCATGTTCTGTTGAACAATTATGTTGACCATCACCTATTCACTTATCCAAAGATTGTAAATAGCGGCTACTCCCCAATGAAGTGCTTCTAGTTTACAATGCATTGAAACTTTTTTCACCTTTTTATCAAAAAAATCATTCTAACTTTATAACTATGTGTCTATGAACCAAAACTTTCATCAATATATTCAACACCATAAGTTTATAAATACAATTTTCATTATTGGTGGTGGACCGTCTATAAAAACCCTAGATTTAAGCGGATTAGATACGTCTAAACATTTGATTATCTGTTGCAACCAAGCTTTTGAACTATTTCCAAATGCACAAATTACCCATCATAGCGATTACAGTTGGTGGGAAAAATATCAATCATCATTAGAAATACAGTTCAAGGGGCATTTTATAACAGGATGCGGTTTAGGAAATACCCGAGCTTATCCTGAAATGGTCACACATATGCAATTTATTCATCACGCCAATCAAGATCAACTTTTTAGATCAAGCAACCATGTCTATGGAAATAATTGTGGCCTACAAGCCTTATCTATTGCACATCTATTTCAACCAAAGAATATTGTTTTAATTGGCTTTGATTTTAAATCTCTTCATGGGAAAACCCATGGTTATGCTCAATCAAACACTCATCCAAACCTAGATTACGCACATCTTTGGGCTTTATTTTTAAAAAGTTTTAAAGCATTTGAACAACTCAAAACAACACAATGGCAAACTGTTTATCCTACACGCCATCCACCACAAATTTGGAATTTGAATCCAGATTCAGCTTTAGCCTTATATAATAAAACTAAGGCCTTAGAAGATTTTTTATGAAGTCATTTCTAAAAAATAAGCAATAAAAAAACCTCGCCAAAGCAATAATGCCAGTCGGTTAAGAGTAATTTAAATTTCTCATTTAATAATCCCCCCCTAACCCTGAGCCATATATGGCGCAAGGAAAAGAGGGGAACTATTGAGAATTTAAAAAACTTAACTGATCAACATTACCCCGAAGCGAGGTCATTAGTTCTAGCGAATCACTTAAAGCAAAATATTACGAATATCTGCTAAAAGTTTTGTCAGTTTATTGGTGAAGCGAGCCGCATCCGCACCATTAATCACTCGATGATCATAAGACAATGACAATGGCAACATGAGCTTAGGATCAAAACCTGAACCATTCCAAACAGGTTGCATCGTTGCTGGTGAAATACCTAAAATTGCCACTTGAGGCCAATTCACCAACGGTGTAAATGCCGTACCACCAATTGAACCTAAACTGGTAATGGTAAAGTTTGCACCTTGTAAGTCTTTCGGAGAAAGTTTCTTATCACGTGCTTTTTTACTTAATTCACCCAGTTCAATGGCAATTTGCTTAATTGATTTTTGGTCTGGATTACGCAATACAGGAACCGTGAGTCCATCTGGTGTCGCAACTGCAATTCCCATATGGATTTCATTACGCAACAAAACACCTTTTTGATCATCCGCCAAATGACCTGCAAAATACGGTTCTTCTTTCAACAAAAACGCAACTGCTTTGGCAATAAAAGCAAGGATCGTTAAGCTAATACCTTCTTGCTTAAACTTACCTTTTAACTCACCACGCCAAGCTTCTAGTTCTGTAATGTCCGCAAGATCAAACTGAGTCACTTGTGGAATAAAGTTATTTAAAGACAACTGTGGAACAGACACTTGCTGTAAGCGTGTCATCGCCGCAATTTCACCACCACCAAATGCACTGAAGTCTGGTAATGCAGGTAAACCTGACGCAACTGCCGCTGCAACAACTGGCGCAGTTTTTTGCGGTGCCGTTAAACGTGCTTTCACATAAGCAAACACATCTTCTTTAATTATACGTTGGTGTGGTCCAGAAGATTCAACCTGTGCAAGTAAAACACCAAGCTCACGTGCAAGTTTACGCACAGCAGGACCTGCATAAACTTTGGCATTTTCAGCTTGCTGTTCTTTGCTTAACTTGTCTGATGAATCTGCAACATGAGCTTTTGGCTCAACAACGGTTTCAGCCTGAGCTACAGGTTTTGACTCAGCTTTAACAGGTTGCGCAGCTGCTTTCTCTTGGGCTTGTTCAGAAGGCTGTACATCAGCAATGCCATCAATCGTGACCAATGGCATGCCTTGTTTCACTTCTTGATTTTCACCAACATGAATCGCTTTGATTGTACCTGACACTGTACTTGGTACTTCTACAGAAGCTTTATCAGACTCAACAACAACTAAGCTTTGATCTTTTTCAACACGATCACCCACGCTGACTAAGATCTCAGAAACATTGGCCTTGTCCACACCTAAATCAGGTACAGCAATTTCAACTGGACCAGACTGAGTTGCTTGTGGCGCTGGTGCAGTTCTTGCTGGTTCAGCTGCCGCTACAGGATTAGAGGTCGTCGTTGGTGCCGATGGAGCTGTCGTTACAGAACCTGCAGTTTTAACCGTAATTAAAACCACACCTTCTTGAACGCTATCGCCTTCTTTCACGACAACACTTTCAACTGTACCTGCAACGACACTTGGAACTTCTACCGTTGCTTTATCTGACTCAACCACAACGATGCTGTCATCCACTGCAATTTCATCGCCAACTTTAACTAAGATTTCACCCACTAAAGCTTTTTCAACGCCAATATCTGGAACTTTAACATCGACAATTTGAGTTGAACTCGAAGTCGCTGGCGCAGAGGCTGTAACTGTAGTTTGAACTTCAGGTTTTGCTTGTGGTTTAGCCTCAGCAACAGGTTCAGCTTTTACATCGGGTTGAGCAGAAGCAGATGCATCCGCCGACTCAACTTCAATCAACACTGCACCTTCTGAAACCTCATCACCTTCTGAAACTGCAATACTTTTGACCACGCCTGCTGAAGTGCTTGGCACTTCAACAGAGGCTTTATCCGACTCAAGTAAAACGATACTGTCATCGACTGCAATCGTATCGCCAACTTTCACTAAAATTTCTGCAACCGTGGCTTTATCTACACCAATATCAGGAGTCTTAATTTGCATGATTATTTCTCCTCAGTATAAGCCGCAACTTCTTGTGTCGTTGGATGAGCTTGTGGTAACCACGCGACAGGGCGATCAACATCAAGTTCAAATGTAGAGATCGCATCTTTCACCAAACGTGCATCCACTTCGCCTTCGTCTGCTAACTTTTTCAATGTTGCGACAACGATATGCGCAGCATCCACACCAAAATAGCTACGTAAGTTTGCACGAGTATCTGAACGACCATAACCATCTGTACCCAAAGTCACATAAGGACGGTTGTCTGGGAGATAAGCACGGATCTGTTCACTATAAGCGCGCATATGATCTGTTGCAGAAACCACAATACCATTGGTATCGCGTAATTGCTGAGATACCCAAGACTCTTTACCATCTTCCAATGGGTGTAAACGATTAAATTCTTCAACCGCCATACCATCACGAGCCAACTCATTGAAGCTTGTTACACTCCAAACATTTGCGTGGATTTGGTATTCATCACGTAAAATCTGTGCAGCTTTAATCACTTCACGCAAAATCACACCAGAACCAAGCAACTGAACAGTCGCTTTATCATCTTTTTCAAATAGATACATACCACGCTTAATCCCCTCAATCGCATCTTGAGGTAAAGCAGGTTGATCATAGTTTTCATTCATTAACGTCAAGTAATAGAACACACGCTCTTGGTTCACATACATACGCTCTAAACCATCATGAATGATCACCGCTAACTCATAACCAAAACAAGGATCATAAGAGATACAGTTTGGAATGGTATTGGCTAAAATATGAGAATGGCCATCCTGATGTTGTAGACCTTCACCATTCAGTGTCGTACGGCCTGCTGTTGCACCGAACAAGAAACCTTGAGCTTGAGCATCACCTGCAGCCCATGCAAGATCACCAATACGTTGGAAACCGAACATAGAGTAATACATATACATCGGAATCATTGGCAAGTTATTGGTTGAATAACTGGTACCCAATGCAGCCCAAGCACTCATCGCACCTGCTTCATTGATCCCTTCATTCAGCATATGACCATCTTTTGCTTCACGATAGTTCATCAACTGTTCTTGGTCTTCAGGAGTATAGTTCTGTCCATGCGCAGCATAAATACCCAACTGACGGAACATACCTTCTAAACCAAAAGTTCGAGCTTCATCAGGAACAATGGGTACAACACGGTCTTTAATAGCTTTATCTTTGAGTAAAGCAGCGATTAAACGTACCATCACCATCGTGGTAGATTGTTCTTTACCACCACTGCCTTTGAGAACGCTATCAAAAATTGATAATTCTGGAATTTCTAAAGCCACGCTGTCTTTACGGCGAGCAGGTAAATAACCACCTAATGCTTCACGACGTGCTTTTAAATATTTTAATTCAGGTGAATTTTCACTTGGGCGATAAAAAGGAAGTTCTTCCAACTCATCATCGGTGAATGGAAGGTTAAAACGATTACGGAAATACTTTAACGACTCCAAATGCATTTTTTTGATTTGGTGTGTCTTATTTACCGCTTCAATTTCATCTGATAAACCGTAGCCTTTTACTGTTTTCGCCAAGATCACTGTAGGCTGACCATTACTGGTCATTGCAGCAGCATAAGCAGCATAAACTTTGTATGGATCGTGACCACCACGGTTCAAGTTATCAATATCTTCATCACTTAACGTTTTGACTAACTCTTCAGCTTCAGGATATTTGCCAAAGAAGTGCTCACGTGTATATGCACCACCTTTCACTTGATAACGCTGGAAATCACCATCTAATGCTTCATCCATACGCGCTTTCAAAGCGCCAGAGGTGTCTTTGTCCAATAATGGATCCCAATGACGTCCCCATACCACTTTAATCACACGCCAACCTGCACCACGGAACAATGATTCAAGCTCTTGGATAATTTTACCATTACCACGCACTGGACCATCTAAACGTTGCAAGTTACAGTTCACAACCCAAATCAGATTGTCTAACTTTTCACGACCTGCAAGAGAAATCGCACCTAAACTTTCTGGCTCATCCATCTCACCATCACCGAGATAAGCCCAAATTTTGCGATTTTCATCTTTGATTAAGCCACGATTGGTCAGGTACTTTTGAATATGCGCTTGATAAATAGACATAATCGGACCAAGACCCATCGATACTGTTGGGAACTGCCAATAATCAGGCATCAAATAAGGATGCGGGTAGCTCGAAAGCCCTTGACCACCGACTTCACGACGAAAATTGTTAAGTTGATCTTCAGTTAAACGCCCTTCCAAATACGAACGTGCATAAATACCAGGCGCACAATGTCCTTGGTAATAAATCATATCACCGCCAAAGTTATCACTATTGGCACGGAAGAAATGGTTGAAACCAACATCATATAACGTTGCCGAAGATGCAAAACTTGCCAAGTGACCACCTAAATCATCACCTGTTTTATTGGCACGGAGCACCATTGCTAGAGCATTCCAACGAATCAATGCACGAATACGACGTTCCATATCTTGATCGCCTGGCATCGCAGGAGATTCTTCAACCGTAATCGTATTTAAGTAAGGTGTATTTAAACGCTGAATAGGAACATGTTTTGAGATTGCTTGTTGATATAGTTTTTCTAATAAAAAAGCAGCACGCTCAGTTCCCATGTGCTGTAACACTGAATCAAAGGCATCTTGCCACTCTTTGGTTTCTTGAGCGTCGCTATCACCATAATACGCCATTTGCCACTTACTCCATGAACTGTTTTCTATATGTTATATGTATCATGTTTTAGGCTTGTTAAGTTATCGTTACAGCTGAATGTGGATTGTCACTATTATTTAGCAACTAAATAGTCATTGACCAAACGTTACATGAAACAACAAAAAACCGCCAATTTAGGCGGTTTTTTATACAAACAGAATTTTATTTGATGATAATGTAAATACTCAATCCAATTCATTGCGACAGATGTTTTAGATTTAGTGCTATCTACACTCAAATGCCGAATAAGGACTTAAGGCAACATTGCCAAGTACGAACTTGGATTTTTACGCTGACCATCTTTTACAACTTCATAGTGTAAATGAGGACCCGTACAACGACCCGTACAACCTACATTGGCAATATGCTCACCTGCTTTCACTTGATCACCCACACGTGCAATTAAACGTGAAGCATGCGCATAACGTGTGATATAACCATTCCCGTGGTTAATTTCAACATATTGACCATAACCTGTGCCCCAACCTGATTTGGTAACAATACCAGGGCCAGTTGCATAAATAGGCGTACCGCTCGGCGCTGAAAGATCTAAACCTGAATGGTGTTCTGCACGACCACCCATAGTACGACCACCAAAATCAGAGCTTACACGCTTCATATCTGGAAGCGGATGCGTCACTAACCACGAATATGGAGAATTTGCTGAATAGCGATTGGTTGAAGCCGTGCTCGAACCGTATTTCTTAGCAATCGTTGCATTATTCAGTTCAATTGGCTTGTCCTGACTACGCAAAGTAATATTTACTTTTGCACTTGCAGGAAGATCAAGATCATCTGGATGGCTATAAGAACCTTGAGATAATGTTTTTGATAATTGTTCTAAACGATCAGGTGTTTGAGAATAACTTGAATCAACTTGTACCAAATCTGCGAATGCAACCGAAGCAGCAGAGGCTGCCAAAGTAAAAGCTAATAAAATACGTCGCGTATGCATAAAAAACCTCTTAAACTGCTCTTAATCAAGTTTCTTGTGTGATCTCATCCTTGATATCAACCGAAATGAGCGCTTAAGATAAGACATGGTCATGTAGGAACAATGTATGTCTGAACCAAAAAACGTCTTTCAACCAACAAGACAGCACATAAAAACAGGAAACTTATCGTTTCTTACAAAGCAAGTAACCGAATGGCAAAAACTTACTAAATTAATTCAACCGCTCTTACCTCAACCTGAAGTATGGCAAGTTGTCTGTTATCAATACGGTATTTTGACCATTACCGGTGAAAATCAAGCCATGATTAGTCAACTCGGTTATCTTCAAAAACAGTATATTTCTCAATTATCACAAATAAACGAGTTACGTGACTTACAGAAATTACAACTGCGTTTACGTACTCCAAACAATAATATCGGAAAAAACCAACAATCCAATAAAACTGCAAAAAGCATCGAACCAGCAACCTCTGAAATGTTACAAAATGCTGCTAGTTTTGTGACCGACCCTAAGCTTAGCCAAGCTTTACTACGTTTGGCAAGCAATAAAAAGTAAACAAAATAGCTGTATTTATAATTAAGCCCCATAAAAATAAGCGTTTCATCACATTTTTATTTGTTACAATATAACATAGCTCCTAAAAGACAATGACTTATATCACATTCACAAAATGAATCGGACACAATTTCTCGTCATCAAATGTTACAATTTCGTAGCTACTTGGATCATTTTTCACATTGCGTAAAAGTTGATTATTCAGTGCATGGCCAGATTTGTAACCATCAAATTTTGCAATAATTTGGTGTCCTAATAAATATAAGTCACCTACTGCATCTAAAATTTTATGCCGTACAAACTCATCGGCAAAGCGGAGTCCTTCCTCATTCACCACACCTGTATCATCCAAACCCACGGCATTATCTAAACTTGCACCTAAGGCTAAATTATTGGCTTTGAGATAATCTAAATCCTTCATAAAACCAAAGGTACGCGCACCACTAACTTCATAAACAAAAGTTTCTGTAGAAAAATCAATGGTTGCAGACTGGTATTCTTTAGCAAATGCAGGATGATCAAAATCAATGGTGAAATTAATTTGAAACCCATCATGTGGTGAAAAAACTGCACGTTTATCGTCAATCAACGCTTCAACAGGCTTTAAAATACGAATAAATTTCTTCGGTGCATCCTGTTCAACCAACTCACCTTGCATGAGTAAGTAAATAAACGGCCCTGCACTGCCATCCATGATCGGGATTTCTGAGGCAGACACTTCTATAATGAGGTTATCAATCCCCAAACCAGCAATCGCACTGGTCACATGCTCAATGGTTCCGACTTTGGTTTCTTGATTGACCAAATTTGAACACATGAATGCTTCTTGGATTAGCATCGCATCCGCTGGAATATCCACAGGTGGATTTAAATCTATACGACGAAAAACAATACCCCCATCCGCCACATGCGGTAAAAAGTTAATCATGACTTTTTGTCCGCTATGTAGTCCGATGCCACTCGCTTTAACGACTCGCTTCAGGGTACGTTGTTTCAACATGCTGGTTAGGTCTTCATTCTTAAATCTGCTATACGTTAGCACATTTAGCCATTGATAAAAAACAAAAAAGGTAATGAATCTCACTACCTTTTTTGATGATATTTCTTCTTTTTAAGAATTATCAGTTATTTACGTTGTTGATTTTTCAAATAATCTTGAATACTCATTGGCGTAGAACGTGCGCCAGTGCTTGGTGCAGCAGCTGGAGTTATACCTTCTTGGCGCTTATTGATCGCAGGAATATCATCCTCATCGACAACAGTATTTTGTGCAGCTTGTTGGAAATGCGCACTTGTATTGCTCACATGCGTTCTACGTTTAGCATCATTTGCATCTGTTGCATTACGTGTTAAACCTGTTGCAATCACAGTCACACGAATTTCATCACGTGCATCTGGGTCAAATACTGTACCAAAGAATACTTCACCTTCTTCAAGGTCAACAATTTGGTTCACAACATCTGTAATCACTTCTGTTTCACGTAAAGTGACATCTGCACCACCAGTGATGTTAATTAACACCCCTTTGGCATTCATAATGTTGACATTGTCCAATAGAGGGCTACGAATCGCCAAACGTGCAGCTTCTTCAGCACGATCAGGGCCACTGCTTTTGCCTTCACCCATCATGGCATAGCCACGTGTACTCATTGCCGTTTTTAAATCTGCGAAGTCAAGGTTAATGTGACCTGGACGTACCACTAAATCAAAAATGCTTCGTACTGCGTTCAATAATACATCATCGGCTTTACGGTAAGCATCTTGCATAGAGATGTCACCGTAAACACTGAGCAAACGCTGATTTGGAATGATAATTAAAGAATCTACATGTTGTTCTAAAGCTTCAATGCCTTTTTCAGCCGAACGTTGACGACGACGACCTTCAAAGTTAAATGGTGTTGTTACCACACCAACGGTAAGAATACCCATTTCTTGAGCAATTTCAGCAACAACGGGCGCAGCACCCGTACCTGTACCACCGCCCATACCCGCGGTTACAAATACCATATCCGCACCTTCAAGGTGTTGACGAATTTGCTCACGACTTTCTTCAGCAGCAATTTGACCTACATCTGGATTTGCACCCGCACCCAAACCGCGCGTACTTTGCTCACCCAATTGCATTTTGAAGGGTGCATTCATACGATCAAGCGCTTGCTTATCCGTATTTGCACAAACAAATTTCACACCTTTGATATCAGATTGCACCATGTGTTGTACGGCATTACCACCACCACCACCAACACCAAACACTGTAAAACGGGCTTGACCGTTGTTATCGGTTTGTTCATCGTCTAAAAATTCAAATGAAGCCATGACCTATAAATTTCCTAATATATTTGGCAGTCACTTTAAGCCCGTATACTGCCTTGATCTTCAATAATAAAAATTGCTTTTAGGATGCTGTTCATTGCGGAGCTTGTCAAGCGTAGAACGGCTAGCTTACAACTTCCTAACAATATTCCCCAAAGAATTACACCTAAAAAATACCCTTTAATTTGTTATTTAAGGCATTCCAACCACTTACAACTCGATCAGCAAATGATCGACGGCCTGCAACTTCTGGTTCTTCAACAGCCTCTTGCATATCGCTTTGACTGAATAATAATAATCCTGCTGCTGTAGCATACATCGAACGACGTAATGATGGTAAGTGCTGATCATCGGCAACAACTTGCAGCGGTGGATTGCCTAAATGTGCAGAAACACCAAGTATACGACGAGCCAAGGTCACCATACCTTCAATTTGACAAACATCACCAGTCAATACAACACCATGATACAAACTTTGTAATGCACCACGTTGCTCTAACTCGTGACGTACCATCGTTAAAATTTCTTCATGGCGTGCAATAATAATTTCAGATAGCTCAATACGACTAATGGTTTGTGGGCCGTCAATTGCCTCAAACTGAATCATATGATCAGGTTTAACTTGATGAATATCGACACAACCATGCAAAAGCTTAATGCGCTCCGCTTCCTCTGTGGTGGTTTGCAGCACAGATGCAATATCTCGTGTTACATTTTCACCGCCACGCTGAATCGTATGCGCGAGAACAAGATGTCCTTCTATATATACAGCAATATTGGTTGTACCTGCACCAATATCAACCAGGCAAACACCATACTCTTTTTCATCTTTCAACAGACTTGCTTCAGCCGTCGCTAGACATGACACCACCATTTTTTCTACAGAAATATTGGCGCCTTTCATAGCACGGTCTAAGTTCTGCATCGTGCTAATTGGCATCATCATCAATTGATAATGCGCAGTCATACTGTTTGCAGACAAATTAATTGGATTCTGTACCCATTCAGGTGAATCATCTAGCTCAAAACCCAATGGTACAGCACTTGCTAAATAATGGTCGGCAGTCATATGACTGGCCTTGGCAAGCTCTAAAGCACGAACCACTTCCGTTGTCGTAATCGTATGTTCAGCATTCGAAATTGGAGTACGACCGATTGCATAATGGCTTTGTAATTCAGTACTCGGAATCGAAACCCATGCCGAATGTATACGACATTCTGCCATATCTTCAGCTTCTTGAACGGCTTGTTTAATTGCATTTGTCACTTTATCAAGGCTAACAATTTTGCCTTTATTCATTCCCTTATTGCGCGCACTAGCCATGCCAATAACCTGAATATGATCAGGGGCATGTACTTTTCCAATCAGTACTGAAACTTTATGTGTCCCAATGTCAATTGCAACAACTGAGGGAACAGCTTCATTCATCACATCACTACCATTATCTTGATTGTTTATGTTTTGGCTTAATGCCTCTTTTTCCAAGCCCACTATTATGGCTTCGCAGTCATCCCACCTGCAACGCCTATGTCATTACTCGTTACAACAAATTGACCATTCACAATTTTTGGTGAAACTGAATTTCTCCACTGAATTGCTAAACCATTTCGGTAACGCAAATCAATTGCAGAAATATTTGACCAAATCGGCTTGAGGTCTGTTTGTGCTAAATGACTTAAGCGTTGAAGCTTACTCATCGTCTGATCTTGATCGACAATAACACGTAGACCTGAATCAAACTGCATAAACCAAGTCATTCGTTCAGTGAGATATAACTCTTTTAAACGTATATTAACTGGGTGAAATAATTGATTAATTTCATTATAGCGACGCATCATGACTTTGGATTGGCTGAGCGGTCCGTGGAGCAATGGCAAATTTGAATGATTTTTCGCCGTCGCTTCTGTATAGACATCTCCAGCATCACTTAATAATCGCCCTGTTCCCCAACGAGCAATCGCATGACGTGGCATAACACGTACTCGAATTCCATTTGGCCATGCCCGTGATACCACAACACGGTCCACCCATGATACTTCAAGTGCTTTATCTCGAATTTGCTCTAAATCCGAAGTAAAATAATTCGCCTTCACAACAGGTGCTAAATGTTGTGACATCAATTGGGTTTCTGCCGTTGAATTTGTTCCAACTACTTCTAAGGTTGCAACTCTTGCATCGGTAACAACTTTATAAAATCCATATATTCCTGCAAGTAATACAACAACAGCAACCAACATGAGCAACCAACTCCCCACGTTCAGAAGCTTATCCTTACGTGTAGGAGGTTTATCATGAATCGATGTAATCGCAGCACGTTTACGGCGCATTGAAGCAGGAAGTTGAGCCATAAACTTAGTGTGCTTGTTCCGTTAAAGTTTGCTCTAGAATAGCAACACACAATTCATCAAAGCTATAACCCACGGCTTTCGCTGCTTTTGGCACGAGGGAATGACTGGTCATACCCGGAACAGTGTTCACTTCCAATAGCCAAAATTGACCTTGCTCATCAAGCATTGCATCGATACGCCCCCAACCACTTGCACCTACAGCCTGAAAAGCACGCAAACACAATGCTTGTAGACGTTTCTCTTCAGACTCACTCAAACCACATGGAATACCATATTCCACGTCATTACGGTTATATTTTGCTTCATAGTCATAGAAAGCAACATCTGCAGGTGGTTGTAAACGAATGACAGGTAAGGGCTGACCATTGAGGAATGAAATCGTATATTCACGACCTGTAATCCATTTTTCAGCCATCACAACGGCATCATGCACAGTCGCTTTATCAATCGCTGCAACAAGATCTTCAGCCTTTTCAACCTTACTCATACCGACACTTGAGCCTTCGTGTACAGGTTTAATAATCAAAGGCAAACCAAGACTGTCGATCACTTCTGTTAAATCTGAATCTTTACTAATAATACGATACGGTGCTGTTGGTAAATCAGAACCTTGCCAAATTTGCTTGGTTTTAACTTTGTCCATACCAATCGCAGAACCTTGCACACCCGTACCTGTATAAGGCACATTCATCCATTCCAATGTGCCTTGAATTTGACCATCTTCACCACCACGGCCATGCAAAACAATAAATGCACGATCGTAGTTTACAAGTTCTGTCACACTACGCTCTTTCGGATCGAAGCCTTCAGCATTCACCCCCGAACGTAATAATGCTTCTAGTACAGCTTTACCACTATCTAATGACACCTCACGCTCAGCAGATTTACCACCAAGCAATACCGCTACTTTGCCGAATTTAGAAGCATTTGACACGTTTAAATCCTTAAACTTATAAGTTAGTCAATTCAAATTACGAGATTAAGCTCATGATTTATGCGCTCAACCGAATTCATTATTTTAAATAAAGTTGGTTCTGCGCTAATTCTAGCGAAATCGCTCCAACGTTACCCGCACCTTGTGTTAATAACAAGTCATTTGCTTGTAACACTTTTTGTATCACGTGCTGCAAATTACCTTCTACAGGATCAATCAAAATCGGTTCAACTTCTCCACGCAAGCGAATACTACGTGCTAATGAACGGCTATCTGCTCCAACAATCGGTTTCTCACCTGCAGCATAAACCTCTAACAATAATAATTGATCAACTTGTGACAACACATCTACAAAATCATCAAAACAATCACGTGTACGGCTATAACGATGCGGTTGGAACAGCATTACCAAACGGCGATCAGGGTGGCTGGCACGTGCTGCTTTAATTGTCGCTTCCACTTCTTTTGGATGATGACCATAATCATCTACCAACTTGACATTACCTTCCCCCAGTTCAAACTCACCTTGAACTTGGAAACGGCGTCCAACACCACTAAAGCTTTCCAATGCACGTGCAATTGCAGCATCAGATACACCCTCATCTGTCGCGATACCAATTGCAGCCAATGCATTTAAAATATTATGTAGACCTGGCAGGTTAATCGTTAAACGTAGTGGTTCACGACCTTTACGCAATACGGTAAAGCTTGATTGCATACCTGTTTGGTCAATATCTACAGCACGAATATCGTTATCTTCATTAAATCCGTAAGTCACCAATGGACGACCAATACGTGGCATGATTTCACGAATATTTGCATCATCACCACAAACGACCGCCAAACCATAAAACGGCATTTTCTGTAAGAATTTAACAAAAGTATCTTTCAAAACATCAAAACTACCGCCATAGGTATCCATATGATCTGCATCAATATTGGTCACAATGGCAGCCATAGGCTCTAAGTATAAGAATGAAGCATCAGACTCATCCGCTTCTGCAACAATAAAACGACTCGCACCCAATGCAGCATTCACACCCGTACGGTTCAACAACCCACCAATTACGTAAGTTGGATCCATATTTTCTTCTGCCAACATACAAGTCACTAAACTTGTTGTAGTGGTTTTCCCATGTGTACCCGCAACAGCGATCCCATGACGGTAGCGCATAAGCTCACCGAGCATTTCAGCACGGCGTACCACAGGAATACGGTTTTCAATCGCCGCTTTGACTTCCAAGTTTTCAGGGTCAATCGCTGTTGAAACAACTAAAACGTTTGCATCTTTAATATTTTCAGCGGCATGACCGATAAATACTCGAATCCCGTTTTCTTCAAGTTTTGCGGTTGTTTTAGATGCTTTAATGTCTGAACCCGAAACTTTATAGCCTTGGTTTTTCAACACTTCTGCGATACCACACATCCCTGCGCCACCGATACCCACAAAATGGATATGTTTAATACGACGCATTTCAGGAATTTTAATCAGGCTTTTTGCTTTATCAGCTGGGCTTGTTGGAGACATAATCAACTCTAACTTACAAATCTTGAATTAAACCAACCACGCGCTCTGTTGCGTCTGGTTGAGCTTGTTGACGAGCTTTTACCGCCATTTCCATCAGTAATTGACGGTTCATTAATGGGGTTAATAAATCTTTTAACGACTCTGGCGTCATGCTACTTTGCGGACAAATTTTCGCTGCGCCTGTTTTCTCTAGAAATTTTGCATTGGCAGTCTGATGATCGTCCACAGCGCTTGGCAAGGGAACAAAAATCGCAGCTACACCTGCTGTTGCCACTTCAGTGACGGTTAACGCACCTGCACGGCAAATAATTAAATCTGCATTGCTATAAGCTTGTGCCATATTTTCAATAAATGGCTGCACTTCAACCTGTAAAGTTTCAGGTGCATCACTATATAAAGCTTGGGTTGTTTCTTGCTTGTTTTGCCCACACTGATGAAACACTTTCAATGGTACATTGAGCTGTTTTAAAGCTTGTGGCACACACTCATTCAGCGCTTGTGCACCCAAAGAACCACCAACGATAAGTATATGCAAAGGTTCTGCTACATTTTCACGTTCTTTATAACGAAAAGATGGATTATAAATTGCCGTAATTTCTGCGCGTACAGGATTACCCGTCGTCACAATTTTTTCACTTGTAGGAAATGTATTTGGAAAGGCTTCGCACACAATTTTTGCTACGCGAGAAAGTTGTGTATTGGTAAACCCAGCCACGGCATTTTGCTCATGGATAATCACGGGAATACCCAATAAGCGTGCAGCTAAGCCACCTGGTCCTGCAACATAGCCACCAAAGCCTGCAACAGCATCGACTTTGAGTTGTTTCATATAACGCATTGCGCTAAAAGTCGCTTTTAAAATTTTAAACGGCGCACCTAGCTTTCGAATAATACCGTTACCGCGAACACCTTGAATATCAATTTGGTAAATTGGGATATCGTGTTGTTGTAATAATCGATTTTCCATACCCGTTGGTGTTGCCAACCAAGACACTTGACAGCCTTGTTGTTGCAATTCTTTTGCAACTGCAAGCGCTGGGAATACATGTCCACCTGTTCCTGCTGCCATCATCATGACGTGTTTTGGTGTGCTTTGTTGAGGTTTGGTCACGGTCTAATTCTTCAATTCAAAAATAAATGTTAACGAATATTTAAAAAACCAATTGTAATCACAAACAGCTATAGGGGAAAAGTTTATTTACTTTTTTTCACCAAGCGTTTCATTGTTTTTTTCTACTGTTTTGAGAGTTTAAACTACTTTTATCATTAATCTGCTAAAAATTGTTTAACTATTCGTTATTTTTTATATTTCTTACTCATTTAACACCTTGATAACAAGACCACGCCTTGCAATGGCGTGGTCTTGTTTTAATTGAAATTTATAATTTCCAACGTATTAAATAACCTCTCAAATTTCAATCAAGCAGGTTTTCCTGCTTCCAAAACATCAAATAAATCATCTGCAATAGACGTACCAAACTGTGCATCAATCTCACGGATACAGGTCGGACTGGTCACATTAATTTCAGTGACATAATTTCCAATTACATCTAAACCAACAAAGACCAAACCCTTTTCTTTTAAGAATGGGCCAACTTTTGCTGCAATCGCTTTATCATTCTCAGTCAATGGACGCGCTTCACCTAGACCACCAGCCGCCAAATTACCACGAACTTCACCATTTTGAGGAATACGTGCTAAACAATAAGCAACAGGTTCACCATTGACCATTAAAATACGTTTATCGCCATCCACAATTTCAGGAATATAGCGCTGTGCCATAATTGGTTGCGTACCATTTTCAGTTAAGATTTCAATGGTTGAACCAATATTTACACCATCTTGATACAGTCGGAAAATACCCATTCCCCCCATACCATCCAAAGGCTTCACAATCACATCGCCATGTTCTTTCAAAAACTCACGAATCAGGCTTTGTTGTGAAGTGACCAGTGTTGGCACTTGTAATTCTGGAAATTGTGTTGCGAAAAGCTTTTCATTACAGTCACGTAGGCTTTGTGGTTTGTTAATAATCCATGAACCTTCACGTTCTGCTTGTTCTAAAATATAAGTGGTATAGACAAAATTCATATCGAAAGGCGGGTCTTTACGCATCAAGATCACATCATAATCTGCGAGCGACGCTTTGGTTTTTTCACCCAGCTCATAATAATGATTGTAGTCTTCAAATACTTTTAACGGTGAAATCAAACCAAAAGCTTTGCCTTGATCGATATATAAGTCTTGTTGCAATGCATAGCCTAGCTCATGTCCACGGCGTGAAGCTGCCCAAAGCATCGCCATAGTAGAATCTTTTTTAAGGTTTACATTTTCGATGGGATCCATCACAACAAGTACGCGCATATTGATGCTCTTATAAAATTTTGGATTGTATGCAGTATAGCGGAGATTCTGGTTTTCTTTTTCTAAATTTCGCTAAACTATTTGCAATTATTGTGAAGAAGTTATACCGATATGCAACAAATCATTATTGGCTTTCATTTGGATGATGAACAACATTGGGTTGCTGATTTGGCATGTGGCCATACGCAACATGTCCGTCACACACCACCTTGGCAGAACCGTCCGTGGGTACTTACTGAACAAGGGCGCAAAGAAAAGTTGGGAATGGTGTTGAACTGTAAGACATGTGATTGTTTTGAAGAAAGTTTAGATGATAAGACATGAAGTAGCTTAAATATAAAATAAGGTCGACCATCCAGTCTCAAAACATTAACTACAGAATGAATTTTCTACTGTAGAATAAATATATTGTACTTTATCTAAAAAACCTAAGATTTCAATATTGTAAGTATTGGCAAAAACCATATGACCGTTTTATACAAAATAAACAACTGAAGTTAAGTAGTAAATGAGTGATTTTATGCCGAATTCAAATCATCAATCTGAGATTAAAAGCTATTACAACCAACTCGCTCAAAACTACGATGACAACCGCTTTAACAATAGTTATGGACAATACTTAGACCAACAAGAAAGAAAATTCCTTTCTCAAGTATTAAAAGATATCCCTGCCTCAAAATGTATGGATCTCGGTTGTGGAACAGGTCGCTTACTTGATCACGCAGATTATGGTGTAGATTTCAGTCCTGAAATGTTGAAAATAGCTGCACAAAAATATCCCCATAAAATACTTTTAGAAGGAAGTTTGACTGATATTCCGATTGAAAATGATATCTTAGACGTGATTTATAGTTTCCACGTCATCATGCATCAAGATCTTGAAACCACACAAAACTTTCTCGATCAAGCACACCTAAAACTTAAACTTGGCGGCAAACTTATTTTTGATTTCCCATCTGCTACACGCCGAAAAACAGTAAAACATCAGCAGAAAGATTGGCATGCAGCCAACCAAATGACCTTGTCGGATATAGAAAAAATGATTACTCCTCAATGGAAAATTCGTGCAAGTCAGGGCTTTTTATTTTTTCCAATTCATCGCATCCCCAAGCTATTACGTCCAATATTTAGACGTTTGGATAATTTTATTTGTCGTTCATTTTTTAAAGAATATGCTTCTTATTTAGTCGTCGTTTTAGAAAAAAAACAGTAAGCCAATAAAAATTGTAAAGGAAAGCATATGAAACGCTATTTACCTAAATCATGGAAATTACTTTACCAATTGATTCGTAGATATTGTCGTGAACATTTATTTTCTAAGCACAATTTTGCTCTACAACATGACCGAATTTGGCAAACTCAATATCAAATTTCAACACAGCAAGAGATTAAGATAAATCGTTATTTTGACAATAAAGCCCATAACATAGATTTAACCATTCAAGCACTGCATGGCTTAGTGATTGAACCCAATCAAACCTTTTCTTTTTGGCATGTTGTGAAAGCACCGACACAGAAAAATGGATATAAAGTCGGACGGAATTTAATTCAAGGCAAATTAACAGAAGACATTGGTGGTGGAATCTGTCAAATTTCTTGTTTGCTTTATATCAATGCATTAAAAACAGGTTTAAGGATTATCGAAAGACATGCTCATTCTATTGATATTTATCAGGAACATGAACGATTTACACCATTAGGCAGTGATGCGAGTGTTGTTTATGGCTATAAAGATTTGCAGTTTCAAAATACTTTAGAGTTTCCGATCCAAATTAAAATATTAAGACAGAATAATCAATTACTTGCGCTGTTCTCGACAAAACGCCCGACACGAACTTATTTACTGGATTTTGTGATTGAGGATGCCGAACATTATCGAACGGTAAATAGCTATGCTGATCATAAACATATCTCAAAGGACAAATATCAATTGCCGAGCGATTTAGAATAATATTGAGCTTATTTGGCTTTATTTGGTTTATTATTTTCAATGATATATCGATCCACAGTGCGTGGATCACGTGGTAAGTCGAGTCTGACTCGACAACCTAAATCAATATCATCTTTTTCAAAAACAATAATTTCAGCATTTAATTCGATCGGACGTCCTGTTTCAAAATCCGTTTTTCGTAAATTGCCACCCAATAGTTCTGCATATCTTTTTTCTAAATATCCAATGGTTAAATCTTGGATCATCACTTTAATTGAATATTGCTGATTTACACATTCAGGCTCACGTTGTACACGTGCTTTTCTTAAATACCCTGTTTCAGATGCTCTTAACATCAGTTCATTGATCAATTTTTTTTGTGCATGGGTATTCATGTTTAAAACCAATTCAAATTGTTCCAAACCTTTCCATTGAAATGGATACTGACGAAAATACATATCTCGTTCAAATTGATAGCGTTGCCAACGCTGTTGATCGACATGCTTGGCAAAAACGATACCAAGGGCAATCACAGCGATAATGATCACTAAAATTAACATTGAAGGTCGATATCCATGCTTAAATGAGCCATAAAAATAAGGAGCATATGCTCCTTATTTTATCTAATTTTATAATTTATACACCATATTTCACACGGTAAGCTTCCATTTTTGCTAGTGCTTCTTGCTCATTTTTTGCATCTAAATAATTCATCAGATCTTTCATGGTAATCAATGCATGCACAGGAATTTCTAATTCTTTTTGAACTTCTTGAATAGCTGAATACTGACTTTGACCTTTTTCTTGACGATCTAAAGCCACCAATACACCTGCAATTGTTGCGCCTGCATTTTTAAGAATAGTCACCACTTCACGAATGGCCGTTCCCGCAGTAATTACATCATCAATGATCCAAACTTTCTTGCCTTCAACTGAAGCACCGACCAATACACCGCCTTCACCATGATCTTTGGCTTCTTTACGGTTGAAGCCCCAAGGCACACTCACACCATGTACTTGTGACAATGCTACAGCCGTTGCTGCAACAAAAGGAATCCCTTTATACGCAGGACCAAAAATCACGTCCACATTGTTACATTGTGTGAGTTTATCTGCATAACCTTGAGCTAAAAGCGATAATGCTTCACCATCGTTAAGTAAACCTGCATTAAAAAAATAAGGACTCACACGACCTGATTTTAAAGTAAACTCACCAAATTTAAGCACACCTCGTGATAATGCGAGTTCGATAAAAGCTTGCGGGTTAAACTGAGCTGGCGTTGACATGAGGTGCTCCAAAAATTCATACATTGAGGTTATGAATGCACATGATACCAAAGAGTAGCTATCCAAGTGATCAAAAAATTTTAAGAGTCGTCTCAATCAACGTAAACGGCCTGCGTTCATCCGTGACTAAAGGACTGCTTGAATGGATGGAAAAATCAGATGCAGACGTCATCTGCATCCAAGAAAGTCGCATTACCCATGAGCAATGGACAGACAAATTTAAACCCGAAGGTTGGTTTACCCATTTGTTCCCTGCTGAAAAATCAGGTTATGCAGGCACTGCGATTTATAGTCGCTTACCTTTTAAATCTGTGCAAAATGGTTTAGGTTTTGAACTTGCAGACTCACAAGGTCGTTTTATTACGGCTGAATTTGATCTAGGTTTAAACAAGCCTGTATATATTTGCTCTTTGTATTTGCCTTCGGGTTCATCTGGTGATGAAGCCCAAGCGCGTAAAGATCACTTTTTAGAAGAATATACAAAAATTTTAAAACAATGGCGTGATGAAGATAAATCTATCATCGTCTGTGGTGACTACAACATTGTGCATAAACGCATCGATATCAAAAACTGGTCAGGCAATCAAAAGTCTTCAGGTTGTTTACCCCATGAACGCGCATGGTTAGACCATATTTATGATGATTTAGGTTATGTCGACACATTCCGTGAAGTCCGTAAAGAAGCTGAATTATATTCTTGGTGGTCAAATCGTGGACAAGCACGCGCTAAAAATGTGGGTTGGCGTATTGATTACCAAGCTTGTTCACCTGATTGGAAAGTGCGTACGGTAAATGCATGGGTGTATAAAGATGAATGGTATAGCGATCATGCTCCTGTAATCATTGATTATACGATATAAATATTAAAAAACTGCACATTGAGTTTACAAGTGTAAACTCAATGTGCGTCAAAATCTCACAAAACTTGTCGTGTTATCTTATATTCTCTTCATGCAAATAAGAGCATTATAGCTTCACGGCACAGGGACATTGTCAGGATGACAGCAAAAGGATAGGACGCCGTAGGATGAAAGGAAATAAATATTTTTATATTTGTTTTCCAAGGATGTGACATTGGACGTTGTACTGAGACCCGCATAATCAGGATGATTTGATGCGGGCTTTCTCTTTTTTAAATTATCCTTTCTAAAAAACTCATTTCCAATATCTTGAGTTATTTCTTCTAGTGTATTTATTTCAAATTTAAACTCAAAATATGAAAGCTTTATGACAAAAGCTAGATTGCTTAAAATATACTACTCAAACATATACATTTTTCATTGGCAATTTTGCTATCCTTTCAGTCAAATCAGATAATTAAATGCTTAGGTTTAAACATGCTTAAAATTTATGGAATCAAAAACTGCAACTCTATGAAAAAGGCTTTTGATCTACTGACTGAACTGGGTTTGAGTTATGAGTTTCATGACTATAAAAAACAAGGGATTGATGCTGAAACAATCAAAGTTTGGTTAAAACAGATTCCGCAAGATATTCTTTTAAATAAAAAAGGAACAACTTGGAAAAAACTCAGCGAACAAGAACAGCAGCTTGCCCTTTCAAGCCAAGAAGAATTGATTAAAGCGTTGACCACACACAGCAGCTTAATTAAACGCCCAGTGATCGATCAAGCGGGGCAATTTGTAGTAGGTTTTGATGAAGACAAAATCAAAGCTTTAAAATAACTCATAAAATAATCCATTTAAAAACAAAAACCCGATCACGTGATCGGGTTTTTGTTTAAACGCAAGGCAATTAGTTGGCACGAACCCAAGTTTGGTTACGACCAAGCGCAGCAATACCAATATAACCACGTAATTTCAACTGATTACCAGCAAGCTCAGCTTTTAATTTATAAGTCTTACCATTTTTTGGATCTAGAATAGAACCATTATCATAGTTTTTACCACCAACGTTCTTCAAGCCAGTCACAATCGTGACGCCTTTTAAAGACTTATTGTGATAAGGCCCTTCACATTTAACACAAGCGTTTTCTTCGCCAGGAGTTAATACATTTTGAATGGTTGCGTTCAGCGTTCCATTTTTCTGTTCTGTGAATTTCACCACTGCTTTAGGCTGTTTCGTTGTATCGTCAATTGTTTTCCACACAGTTCCATTTAATGGATCTGCAGCATTTGCAAAAACTGTTGCAGATAGTAATCCTAGTGCAAGAGCAATTTTTTTCATTGTTTTGTTTTCCCTAGTCATTTATGACACTATATAGTATTAAAAACTCACAGCCAATTAGCAATTTTTGTCTGTGACTATATAGTGTACCCTTGTAAAAATTGTTGGTAAATCCACAAAAATAATGATCAAATTTCAAAAAAATGGAAGAAACATGAAGATTAATCCTGCCTTGAAACAATATTTTACAGAATCGATTCTGAAAGCGAGCTTCAAATATCCAAGCCGATTTAATCTTTCACCAAGCACCATGCGTTTTAGCATAGAACAACTTTCTCGTATTTTCCCACAACGCAAAGATGTTCATATTCGGAATTTACGGATCGCAGGCGTTCGTGCTGAAGAAATCAAACCTCAAGCACACTCTACACAAATGATTTTACATATCCACGGTGGCGCTTTTTTTGTGGGCTCTTTAAATACTCATCGTGCTTTTTTATCTGAGGTTGCAGCTAGAACTCAAATGCAAGTCTTACATTTAGACTATCCACTTGCACCAGAAAACCCTTTTCCTGAAGCAGGAGATGCTATTTATGATGTTTATCAACAACTTTTAGATCAGGGTGTTTTACCTAAAGACATTATTATTTCAGGTGATTCATGTGGTGCAAATTTAGCATTGGCGTTAGTTTTAAGAATAAAAGAAGAAAATAAACAACAACTTCCAAGCGGTTTGATTTTAATGTCACCTTTTTTAGATTTGACACTGACAGGTGAATCAATGCGTTATAATCAAAAACATGATGCATTGTTATCAATGGAAGCGCTTGAAATAGGCATTGAACACTATGTTCCCAAACATTTAGATCGCTCTTTAGCTCCACTATCGCCTATTTTTGGTGATTTTGAAGGACTTCCACCGACTTTAGTCCAAATTGGTTCGAAAGAAATTCTTTTATCAGATGCACAACGTTTTGAAGAAAAAGCCAAAGCTGCACATGTTAAAGTAATTTATAAACTTTACACGGGTATGTGGCACAACTTCCAAATGTTTAGCCCTTGGTTTGATGAAGCAAAACGCTCACTTGCAGATATTGCCGAATTTGCCCATCACCTTGATCGTGATTAATAACTGAGTAACTCCTCGTTATAATATTTAATCAAAAATTGTGATATATAAATCATATATTTATATATCGCCCTATCAGTATTCATTTATATATTAAAACTTAAACAAAATAGTTAGCTGTCATTTTATTTTAACAATAGATTTATTTTTTATTGAAATTATATTTACAATCAAATATTTAAGAATTCATATTTAAATATAATCAATTATTTCTATTATGATTATATTTTAAATCTATTATTTAGTTTTACCAGCACCTATTAATTATCCACTTTTATTGAAAAATTCATCACAGTTTTTACTATAATGAATATATCTATCAATATTTTACAAAAATTTTAATTTGAAACCCACCCAATTAATTGCTACATTTATAAAGTAACACAATAAAAATCGAGTGTCCGGGTGGAAAAAAGATGCGAAATAAAGTTTATTCAAAGAGA
This sequence comes from Acinetobacter rongchengensis, assembly GCF_003611475.1. Taxonomy (GTDB): domain Bacteria; phylum Pseudomonadota; class Gammaproteobacteria; order Pseudomonadales; family Moraxellaceae; genus Acinetobacter; species Acinetobacter rongchengensis. Next base: position 71,913 of record NZ_RAXT01000008.1, read on the forward strand.
CGCCGTAAGATTCACTCTTTATTCAATCAAGTATTGAAAACGTCGTTTATTTCTAAATTAATGGGTAAGAGTCAACTCGATAATCACCTAGAAATAGATTCAGTTACGGGTATATACAATCAATTTGCGATTAATAACTATCTCAAAGAGTTACATCCACAACCTGAGGCAAATTTTGGTATTATTCTATTAAGTATTGATAATTTGAAGCAAGTAAAAGAAAAATTTAACCAAAAGATTGCCGATAAAGCTTTGCTTTCAACGGCGCAGCAATTAACACATCATATCCGTGATACAGATTTGGTCGGTCGTTATAGTGAGTCTGAATTCATTATTATTCTTGGTGATGTAACGCAGGATCAAGCGATTGGTATTGCTGATCGACTCACCAAATTAATCAATAAAAATGCACTAAAAGCAAACCGCAAAAATGTTTCATTGAAAGCCAGTTGTGGTGTATCTGTTTCAGAAAAAGACTCCATTAGCGATAACGTTCTTCAGCAGGCTGATCAAGCTTTATATCTTGCAAAAACCAATGGGGTTAGCTTTTATTCCAATACTCACCTATTATCATAATACGTAGTATTGCCCTAAAATAAGTTTAGATTTGAATGGCTTATTTTAGGGTACTGTCATGTTCTGAAATAAGTTTAAAAAATCAATGTCAAATAATCAGCACAGAATTATGTTAAATATTGAATAAATCTATAATTATAAAAATGATACACCGATCGTTTGAATCGAAATTAATTTAGCCTTTTTTATTTGATTTACAATGAATTAAATAGCTCTATCAAAAAGCAATACAACACGTACCCTTTATCGCGATTGTCATTAATCTTTCTTTTATATACAGAGTCGAAGCAATCTGTATAATATTTCTACCACCATAATTAAATTTACTTAATCAATTCAAAATAAATTTTTTTATCGCTTTTCCAAATTTTAAATGGATTAAAGAGAAATGAGCTTCTTCAGCACAAAAAAGAATAAATTCCTCACAAAGCTACAAAAGCAATTTAATTCAAACATCATTATGAATTGGAGCAACGTTCATAAATGTATACTGATTCTGATACTAACCTTAGGCGTGCATTTTATATGGATTGGATGGAAATCATTCATTTTCTTAAATCCAACGCTTTGGCAATGGGTTAACTTCTCTCTACTCAAATCACAAATTTATTTCAATATTTGCACAGCTAGCCTCGTGTTTGTCTTGATTATTTTGTGCTATTTTTTCCAAAAAAAACGATGGGCAGAAACTGTTTTACCGCATATTGTTATTGCCATTTTTGTAAATGTAATGCTCTTTGACGGTTTCTTAATCGGTATTTACAGCCCTGCAACCATCTTTGCATTTGTTTGTATCTCAGGTTTAGGGCTTATTTTATTCAATCGAAAAACCTTTTATTTTCAGCTTACTGTAGCACTTTTTGTGTACTTTTCACTTATATATTGTACATACAATAAACTCATTCCATATGCCCCCTTATTCAGTCAGAACTTGTTAAATCATAATCCAGATCGCAATTTCTTCTGGATTTCGAGTATGTTTCTTTTCATTATGCCGATATTCATCACCTGTTTTATTTTATGTGAGGTTTTACTTTCACAATGGCGTAACCAAGAATCATTTATCAAGAATTTAAGCCAAACAGACCCCTTAACCAATTTGTATAATCGCCGTTTTTTTAATGAAACGCTGGATACTATTCAAAAAAATCAATCCCGTTATGCAATTATCCTCATGGATATCGATCACTTTAAAATGATCAACGATCAATATGGTCATCATTTCGGAGATGAGGTACTACAACGTGTCGCAAGTCTGCTGTGTTCTCAAACACGACATACGGATATTGTTGCTCGATATGGAGGCGAAGAATTTATTATCGCTTTACCTGACACATCATTGGCAGTTGCACATGAGATTGCCGAGCGTTGTCGTTTAATCATTCAAAATGAAATTTTAGAAACAGTTGAACATAAAAATATCCGATGTACTGCGAGTTTTGGTGTCGCTATTTCTATATATGGAATCCATATAAACAAAGTTATTCATCTCGCCGATCAAGCTTTATATCATGCAAAACAACTCGGAAGAAACCAAGTTCAATCGTTTACAGATCTTCATTAATCGAGTAAACGCATTGTTATACGAGCACTTAAGCTTTTTGAGTTCGATATGGTTCTTCACATTCGACAAAAACATGTTCTGCTTTCGCTTCTGCAATCCATTGTTGCACTGCAACTAGGTTCAATATGCTGTGTATATAGTGTTGATTCACAGCTGATACAGGAATGCCATAGCCAATAAAACGCATGACCACGGGAGCGAAGAAAGCATCAACGATACTAAACTCATCACCACACAAAAAACCATTTTGGCTCGGTCGTTCAGCCCATAAGGTTTCAATCCGTTTCACATCTTGCTGCAGTTGCGAATTTTCAGACCAAAGCTTAGCCCCTACTTCTGCTAAATCTGCATCAAGATTCATACCACATGTGCTACGTAACGCCGTAAAACTGCTATGCATTTCAGCACTCATACATCGTGCACGTGCTCTTTGCTTTGTATCCTTGGGCCATAGTTGTTTTTCGGGATACTTTTCTGCTAAATATTCACAAATTGCCAAAGAATCCCAAATTAAAAGCTCGCCATCTCTTAGCGCTGGAACTTTTCCCGTCGGATTGATTGTTAATATCGTTTTTTTAAAAAGACTATCTGGCTGAAAATCATCAAACGCAATCAAATGTTCTTTGAATTGAATATCAAAATGTTTTAAAACGAGCCAAGGACGCATAGACCACGTTGAGTAATTTTTATTGCCAATAAATAAGTCTAACATCAGATAAACTCCTTTTATTTCTTCTCAATTTTTATCATAGAATAACAATATTAGACCTATTAAATCGTTTTTATCCCCCTATTTTCGATGAAAAATGAATCCCTTTAGCAATAAAAAAGGGTAGCTAGACTACCCTTTTGCGTATTGTGACTTCAGTTTTTATGACTATATTGATTTAGAATAAAAATGAAACACCAAAGCCCGCTTTATAGCTGCGATCTTCGCCACTCAAATCGACGCCAATGCTACCATCAAACTGAGTACGATCATTTAAAGCATAGATCAAGCCAGACGATAGACCATATTCATAGTCCTGACTCTCAGCTTTATGGTAAACAAACTCTGAAAAACCGGACAGATTACCAGCAATTTTATAACCCACTGTAGGAATAGCAGTAACAGACCAATCACCATCTTGCACAGCATAGTTCATTACGATTCCAGTATTCACTAAATCGTTATATTTATAATCCAAAGCTGTTCCAATGCTATAGATATCATCTTCTGCTGTGAAACCTTCGTTGCCCGTTGCAATCACCGCTTGAGCCAAGATTGCCATAGACAATTTATCATCATTTAAATCAATGGCTTTTTTAATACCGATAGAAACATCACCCAAACCAGAGTTATCTTCTTTATCGCCTTTGTACTTGGTTTGTGTCCAAGCTGGACCTTGCCAACCCAATTGCAATTCCATACTTGGCGTCAAACCTGTACGCAATAACATATCACCATTCAGTGTTACTGTTTTTGCCTTTGCACCATCAATCGTGGTTTCAGTATAAGTTGCACTTGGTAGACCTTGTTCCCATGCTAAGTGCCCTACAGGTGTAATCCCTGTACCAAAGCCCTCTCCAGGACGATCAAAGGAAAACTCAGCAGCCATTGCACTAACACTTAGGCTTGAAACAAGGACTAGAGTTGCTGTTTTTAAAATTGCCATAATCTGACTCAAAATTTATGCTAATTCTTTAGACATCTTCGCACCGCGACTACGTAGTAACTCTAAAGATTCTTTCTCTTCAGGTAAAGCCTGTGACCAATCTATTTGATCAAATTCACAATCAAAGAATAGATCACTAATCGAAGATAAGATAGTTTTTCCTTCTTCATCTTTGGTATTTGGGTCAACTTTATAGTCTAATAGCTTTTGAATGGCTGGTGTACAAGCTGCACTTGCCGCATCCCATAAAGGGCCGTAACACTCTTCAGCATCCCACAAATAAAAATTTGCTTTGGCTTTGATTAATTCATCTAAAATTTCCAAATGTGGCTGCAAATCTTGTACTTTTTGTTCAGCACTAAGCGGTTGTCCTGCTTCATAAGCATCACAAACTTTTTCCCACCATTTAAATAGTCCATCAGACCAAATCGAAACTGCTGGACCTTTTTCAGGCTCTATAAAGTTTGGGTCAAATCCATCTGCAAGTAAACGTCGAACTTGAGCAATATCTAAATCTTCCAAAGCCTGAACAAAAACTTGTTGCTGTGCTGATAACATATTGATCACTCTATTATATTCATATCTACCCATTATGACGAATATTTTCAAAATTACTGGAAAAAATTAATTGCCCCTCATTTTTTGATCAAAACGGCATTTATTGTTATTTTCTGACAAAGTTAAACCCTTTTGTAACCGCTGACTAAAATCTATATACATAAAAAAAGCCCCGCAGGGCTCTTTTCTTAAACTTCCTCGTCAACAATTTCAGGTTGACCACCTCGAGGATTCTCTTTTTTCTCAAATACATGTTCTAAACTACGTTTTACTCGCTCTATTGCGCCATGTAAGGCCAAATCAATATTTTTTGCTTTATGCGTAACAACCACAGGCTTTAATCCGGCTGCTTTTGCTTCAACCATACAGCGGATATCATCATCACCACCTTTGTCCCCATTTTCATCACTTAAATGAACCGAAAACTGAGTAATACGTTCACTATGACGTTGAAATTCCTGATTTAACTCTTCTCTCACATATGTAATCAAACGTTCACTATTTTGTATATTTTTATCTGTACGGATTTCAATGTTCATAAAATATTATCCTCACATTATCTGAATCTTATTTATTGCACAAAATGATCAATAAGTTTCAATTTTGCGCATGTTTAAAGCTTGCTGTTTACACAGCTGGTCATCTTCAATGAATTGGAACTTGTCACTCCTCAATTGAATAAATGAACACCTTTTTATCTGCAGATTCGTGTTCTTATACATTCAATATCAGGCCATATTGAAAAATATGCAAGCGTATTTTTGAATTTTTTATGAAAACAATATGAAAAATGACAAGTTGTTACTTTGTTATATAATTTTATGATTTTTATATATTTTTTTAATTTAATTTTCACTATAATATTGCCTATAAAATTAACCGAGAATCGATGGGTCACTCCCCTGTTGTTGGCTTTGATTCGTACTTAAAATAAATTTTTCCTTAGAAATTCTAAATGAGAAAGTTTCTCTATCTCAATTTTTACATATTTATTTATCTTTCATCTTATTTTCACTTTATTTTTATTTAAGAATCTGTATCCTTGAAGCGCTTTCTTGGGGGGGAGATTTTCATGAAACTGACACAAATTGCTGCTATCTGCGCAATCGCTTCTACTGCAACTTTGGCTCAAGCTACACCAGTTTGGCAAGATTTTAGTATTACTGGGCTTTATGGTGAAAACTATGAATTAACACCAGATGAGAAACAATCAACAATTACTTTTGAATATGCTGCAAAGCTTCAATATGGTGATTTCTTTGCATTTGCTGACCGCACCAATAGTGACGGTCAATCAGATACTTACTTTGAAGTTTCACCACGCCTAAGCTTAGGTGCTGTTTCAGGTAAGAAACTTGAATTGGGCCCAATTAAAGATGTGCTGATTGCAACCACTTGGGAAGGTGGTGATGACATGAACAACTACCTTTATGGTGTTGGTGTTGATTTAGCAATTCCATATTTCCAATATGCGCAATTGAATTTCTACCGTGCAAACAACGACATTCAAGAAGACGATTATCAAATGACGTTTGTTTATGGCATTCCATTTAAATTGGCTTCAGAAGAATTCCTTGTAGATGGTTTCCTTGATTGGTCTACTGCTGAAAAAGATGAAGTTGCACATAAAAGCGAGCTTAACTGGACAACGCAATGGAAATGGAATGCTGGTAAACACATTTCTCCAAGCACTAAGTTTTATTTAGGTATTGAGCATTCTGTATGGCATAACAAATACGGCGTTCCAAATAAAGATGAGAACAACGTCAGTGCTCTAGTTAAATATCACTTCTAAACGATATTGACATCACCCATTTAAAAGCAAGGCTTCTGCCTTGCTTTTTTATTGCTCCAAAACATAATTCTTTTTAAAATAATCATTCAAACTCTCACTTGATTACTTTCATGAATTTCAGAATAAGACCTGCCCAAATATCCGATTTAGAACATATTATGCAGATTTACAACCATGAAATATCAACAGGTTTGGCGACATGGAATAGTCAACTCAAAACACTGGAAGACTATCAACAATGGTTTGTAGATTTAACCCAGCAACAATTTCCAATCTTGGTCGCTGAAGAGCTTTCAAGCCAAGCTATTGCTGGCTTTGCAGACTATTCTAGTTTTAGACAAATCAATGGTTATAAACAAACTGTCGAACATTCTGTTTATATAGATCCAAAGTTTGCTCGACAGGGTTTAGGTAAAGCCCTCATGCTTCAACTGATTGAATATGCTAAACAACATCATATTCATGTGATGGTTGCAGCAATTGACTATGAAAACACAGGTTCAATTTATCTCCATACCCAACTCGGCTTTAAACAAACAGGCTATATGCCACAAGTCGGACAAAAATTTGGACAATGGCGTGATTTGGTCTTGATGCAACTGAATTTTGATTAAATACTGATACAAAATTCGAGATGATCAAAATGAATCAAACATTACTCAAAACAATATTTTTCGCAACAGGCATTTTACTGGCGTCTCATAGCCATGCAGAATTTTCATATGAACAAGAATTACAACAAGGCTGTGCTAAAATCAAACAATACCGTCAATCTGGTCAAAAATTTTATCAGCAAAAAAATTATAAAAAGGCTTTAGAGCCTTTTCAAAATCAAGCCTCATGGTCAGCATTTTGCTTAAGCCTAAAGGATGAAAGTGGTATTCAAATTTCAGAAAAAGACGTCGATATCGCCAATAATAATGTTGGTTTAACTTATGCCAAATTAGCGAAACCCTTATGGGCTAGGGCTTGGTTTCAAATTAATACTCAATCAGAAATCAGTCAATTTAATTTAAAACAATTAGCTACACCTAAAAAGCAAACCGATTTATCAGGCGAATACGTCAATTATGCAGGTTATGGCGCATGGAACTACATTAGCGTAAAAAAGCATAATCAAAAATATAACATTGAATTTAATGGTGTTTATATGGGCATTCGTAGTCTGATATATGGCCCTAACCTAGGTCAATTTGAAACCACCATGCCACTCAATCATAACAAAGCAAGAACCCAAGAATGTGCGATTGATTTAGCTTTTGGTTTTAATGCTCAAGTTGGAAATTTTGTCTCCGTCAATCAAAAGCAAAACTTATCCGATTGTGGATATTTTGGACACAATGTTTCTGCAAATGGTATCTATCAAAAAGTGGAAAATCGATAATCGAATTGGGACCAATCAATATTATTAATATAAATCAAGCCACTACTGTTTTTTGATCTATTAACCCTACCACGATATGACTATCGTGGTAGGCTGTATGGATGCCGCCGTTGGGCAAGGGCGATAATATCCCCTTTGTTCAACAGGATTGGGTTACCTTACGGAGCAATACCTCCTCATCTTTCAAAGTAACAAACGCCTACGCAAATTGTTTTAAAATTTTCATTATCATTGAGGCAATTCAAACTATTAATTTGCTTTACAGAATATTATTAAAAACCCCTTCCCTTTTGTAAAAGAAAGTTAGTAAGGACTCAAGCTGAAAATCAAATCGCCACTAAATCTCGAATCCCCTGCTCAGGCATTTCTATCCCTAATCCTTGAGCAACGACTTGGCCACGTGCCATGACGGTATAATTGTCTGCTAGTTCTTCTGCAAAATCATAAAATTGCTCAACCAAGACGATTGCCATTTCACCACGGTCTGCCAATTTACGAATTACCCGACCAATATCTTTAATAATAGAAGGCTGAATACCCTCAGTCGGTTCATCTAAAATCAATACTTTAGGCTCTGATGCTAAGGCACGTGCAATTGCCAATTGCTGTTGCTGACCGCCTGATAGGTCACCACCACGGCGATATTTCATTTCGTCTAATACAGGAAAGATTTGGTATAAATGCTCAGGTACTTTTCGGGTTTTTGCACCTGAAAATTTTGCCATACCAATCAAAATATTTTCCTCAACCGTCAATGTTGAAAAAATATCACGGCCTTGTGGTACATAGGCCAAACCCGCACGTACGCGTTGTTCAGGGCTCATTTTGGAAATGTCTTTGCCATCTAATAAAATTTGCCCTGATTTAATCGGTAAAATCCCCATTAAACATTTTAATAAAGTGGTCTTACCGACCCCATTTCGCCCTAAAATCACAGAACATTCCCCAATCGGCGCTTGCAAAGTCACATCACGTAGAATGTGACTGCCACCATAAAACTGATTGACGTCTTTAACTTCTAACATGCTGTTCCCCTTAACGGCCTAAATATTTTTCAATCACATCTTCATTAGCTTGGACTTCTGCCAGTGTGCCTTCGGCAAGAATTGCACCTTGTGCAAGCACGGTGACTTTTTCACTAATGCTGTCGATAAAACTCATATCGTGTTCCACTACGATCAAAGTGTGGTTCTTTTTCAATTCTAAGCACAATTCAGCTGTACGCTCTGTTTCTGCATCCGTCATGCCCGCAACAGGTTCATCCAATAAAATCAACTTTGGACGTTGCATCAACAGCATGCCTATTTCAAGCCATTGCTTTTGACCATGTGACAATAAGCCTGCTGGTTTTTGAACAAACTCCTGTAAACGGATTTGTTCTAAGGACTCATCCAACGCCAATTGTGCATCAGGTGCAAGTTTGCTGAAAAAGCTCTTTTTTACCGTTTTATCTTTTGGCGCAGCCAGTAACAAATTTTCCATCACTGTAAAATTTTCAAATACCGTCGGTTTTTGAAATTTACGGCCGATCCCTGCTTCTGCAATTTGTTCTGTACTCATTTTGGCTAAATCATAATTTTGTCCAAAAAAAGCGGTACCTTGTGTAGGCCGTGTTTTACCCGTGATCACATCCATCAACGTAGTTTTTCCTGCACCATTGGGACCAATGATGCAGCGTAATTCACCTTCTTCGATATAAAGAGACAAATCATTTAATGCACGAAAGGAATCAAACCAAACACTGACTTTCTCTAAATACAGCGCAATACCATGACTGAAATCAGCACCCTCTGCTTTTGGTCGACCATAACCTTCACCAATTTGCCCACCATGTGGAGCATTCAAACCCAAATCTGAAAGTAGTGCTGACATTAGTGATCCTCCTTTTTAAAACGCTCAAATAATCCGATCACACCTTTAGGAAGGAAAATAGTTACGACAATAAACAATGCACCAAGGATCAATAACCATGCTTCTGGATAAGCCACCGTAAAGTAAGTTTTAACAGCATTGATTAAACCTGCACCTAGGATTGGGCCAATCAAAGTACCACGTCCACCTGCCGCCACCCAAACTGCCATTTCAATTGAATTTACAGGATTCATTTCACTTGGATTGATAATCCCTGCTTGTGGTACATAAAGTGCGCCTGCAATACCCGCGATAACAGCCGATAAAACCCATGCAGATAACTTGTACCACAGCGTACGATAACCGAGATATTGCAACCGATTTTCACTGTCACGAATTGCTCCCAATACTCGTCCATAAGGTCGATTCATTAAACTCCGTAAACCCATAAAGCAAAGTAATAAGGCGAGTGCCGTTAGAAAACACAATGTTGCTCGCATAGAAGCTGAGGTTATGTCTAAGCCTAAAATCGTTTTAAAACCAGTAAAGCCATTGTTCCCACCAAAACCAGTTTCATTACGGAAGAACAATAAAGCTGCAGCAAAGGTCATGGCTTGCGTGATAATAGAAAAATAGACTCCTTTAATTTTGGAACGAAATGCAAAGAATCCAAAAATAAAAGCGATCACACCTGGTACTAAAACGACCAGTGCCAAAGCCCAAACAAAGTGCTCAGTTCCAACCCAATACCAAGGTAATTCAGTCCAGCTTAAAAACCGCATAAAATCGGGTAATTGGTCACCTGCTGACTCACGCATTAAATACATACCAAAGGCATACCCTCCCAAGGCAAAATATAAGCCATGCCCTAAACTGAGGATGCCTGCATAGCCCCAAACCAAATCTAAAGCCAAGGCAACCAAAGCTAAACACATGATTTTCCCAATCAAGGTTACCCAATACGCTGAAAGATGTAACGCAGAATCCTGTGGTAAAAGATGAAACCAAGGCAAGAGCAACATCACAGCGAAACAGACGGCTATCGCCATGGCGCTATAGGGTTTATCTGAAAGTAATGAGGTGATTTTCATTGGCTTACTCCACAAAACGACCTTTGACGGCAAATAAACCTTGTGGACGTTTTTGAATAAACAAAATCACAAGAACCAAGAGAATAATTTTAGCCAGTACCGCACCCATTCCAATTTCAAGAATGGTTCCACTTACCCCTAGACCTAATGCAGCAAGTACTGCACCCCATACTTGACCTACGCCACCAACAACCACGACAAGGAATGCATCGATAATATAATTCTGTCCTAAATCAGGCCCGACATTGCCCACTTGAGCCAAAGCACAACCAGCTAAACCCGCAAGTCCTGAACCCAAACCAAAGGCCATCATGTCGATGCGTGCAGAACGAATACCAACAGCCCGTGCCATTTGACGATTTTGTGTTACCGCTCGAACGAATAATCCAAAACGAGTTTTATTGAGCAGATAAATAAGCAGTGAAAGCACAGCTACAGTAAAGACGATGATGGCAATACGGTTATAAGGCAACATCAAGCTTGGCGTAATTGAAATGCCACCTGAAAGCCACGAGATATTAGAAACCTCAACATTTTGTGCACCGAAAATCATCCGAACCAATTGCATCAAAATTAGACTGACACCAAAAGTTGCCAATAAAGTTTCCAATTGACGACCATATAAAGGACGAATCACAGTCCGTTCGATCAACATGCCAATCAAAGCACTCACTAAAAATGCAACAGGAATTGCAACAATCAAATACCAATCAACATACCCACTCAAATGCGTTTTAAAGAAACCTTGCACAACATAGGTGGCATAAGCGCCAATCATAATTAACTCACCATGTGCCATGTTAATCACACCAAGCAGCCCATAAGTAATGGCTAAACCCAATGCTGCGAGCAATAAGATACTGGCTGTACTTAACCCTGAAAATACATGCCCTGCCCATTCACTGGCTTGTAGGCGTGTTTTAATACTGCTTTTGGCATCGACCAAAGCGACTTTTAGTTCTGAATTCAAATGGGGTTGTTGTAATTCTTGATCCACAATTGCTAAAACATCTGGGCGATTTGATTCTTTCAAAATTTTAACTGCTTGAATTTTTGTTAATACATCGGGGCTGTTAAAATCAATACGTGCCTTTAACTGCGCTAATCTGGCTTTTACTTTATTATTTTTTTCATCAAGATAAAGTTGATTGACGACTTTGATATCCAATTCATCTAAGTTATTTTCTAAGATATCAATTGCAGCCAAACGTTGCGATGCATCCTCTGATTGTAGTTTTATTTTCGCCTGTCCAAAATTCAATGCCTTACGAAGTGTATTGACTAAAGTGACCTGATTCAGATCCGCGGGCCAATCAGTAATATTTTGATTTTGAGGGTAATTAAATAGCTTATCCCCCCCTTTCATAATGTAGGTATTGCCCGAACTATCTGTATACAACTCATCATTTTCGACATAAGCAACCAGTTTATCGAGTTCTTCAATACTGGCTGGCCACTGATTTAACATGACTCGGCGTTGTGCAAAATCTGCTCGTACAAATTGTTGAATCGCATCATCATTGAGATTGACCGATACTGCCGTTTGCTCAGGCAATTGCTGATTTGTACGAGGAGATTCAGCAAAAATCTGTTGCATGAAAAATGTTTGGAATATGATCAAGACAAGTGCCGCAAAATTCAGTTTAAGAAACATCTGTAACGCCCCCTTTTTTGTTTAAATTTGCTGAAAGCCACTGCAAAGCCTGTTGCGTAGAGCAGGCTTTGCAATGTTTATTTATTATTTAGGGATGTAAGGGCTCCAAGGCTCAGCCTTGATCGGTTGTGGAGATTTGTAAACCACATCAAATTGACCATCACCTCGAATTTGTCCAATCATGACTGGCTTATGTAAGTGATGATTGGTCGCATCCATAGTCAAGGTATAACCCGATGGTGCTTTAAATGTTTGACCTGCCATTGCTTCACGGACTTTATCAACATCTGTGCTGCCCGCTTTTTCTACGGCTTGCTTCCACATATTGATCCCCACATAGGTTGCTTCCATTGGGTCATTGGTCACCATTTTATTGGCATTTGGCAGTTTGTATTCCACAGCATACTGCTTCATTTTATTGACGAATTCAGCATTGACTGGATTTTTCACAGACATGAAATAATTCCATGACGCTAAATGCCCAACTAAAGGTTTGGTATCAATACCGCGTAATTCTTCTTCACCAACTGAGAAAGCCATGACAGGAATGTCTGAAGCTTTAATACCTTGATTACCTAGCTCACGATAGAAAGGTACGTTTGAATCCCCATTAATTGTTGAAATAACTGCTGTTTTTTTCCCAGCTGAGAATTTTTTGATATTGCCGACTATGGTTTGATAATTGCTATGACCAAACGGCGTATATTCTTCCATGATATCTGCATCGGCAATCCCTTTAGACTTTAGGAAAGCACGCAGAATTTTATTGGTGGTTCGAGGGTAGACATAGTCCGTACCCAGTAATACAAAACGTTGTGCCTTGCCTCCTTCATCACTCATAAGATATTCCACAGCAGGAATCGCTTGTTGGTTAGGTGCTGCACCTGTGTAGAAAATATTTTTAGACTGTTCTTGCCCTTCATACTGCACTGGATAAAACAGCAGACCATTCAACTCTTCAACCACGGGCAGTACAGATTTACGAGATACAGATGTCCAACATCCAAAAATCACTGCAACTTTATCTTGGGTAATCAGCTGACGCGTTTTTTCAGCAAATAACGGCCAATCTGACGCAGGGTCGACCACCACAGGCTCTAACTTTTTACCCATCACACCACCCTTGGCATTAATCTCGTTAATTGCCATCAATGCGGTGTCTTTCAATGATGTTTCTGAAATCGCCATGGTCCCTGACAGCGAGTGCAAAATACCCACTTTAATGGTATCGCCACTCGCAGCAGGCGCTTGTGTTTCATTGGTTGGCTTAGACTCCGTTTTATCAGCAGGTTTTGAACAAGCAGTTAATACAATGCTTCCCATTATTGTTGTCGCAAGTAGTGCTTTTGAAATCATATTATTTTGGAACATCTTTTTTCTCCGAACCTTTCAAGGCGTGCTTATTTATATCTTTGTTATTCAATTTCCATGCCAACGATTTAAATAATTGTTTTATATTAATTTTCACACATTAATTTAATTTTAGCGCATATCTTGTATACAACGTTGCATACAAAATAGAACTTCACTCGTCATAATTTGGTGCATTTGTAAGCAAAGCTTTGCACCTTTATTGTTTGATTCAGCTATTTTGTTCAGCCCATAAAAAAGCCCGCGATCTGCGAGCTTTGATTTAATATTGGATTCTCAAATTAAATTTTTTCGAACAAATCTTGGGCAATTTTGCGAGCTAATTGATCTTTTTCGTCATTCAATTGCTCTAGATGAATAGCATATTGGATTGCTTCCCTTCCTGCTATTTCCATAGGCCCATAATCATCATATTCTTCTCCTGTATAGGCATTATAAGCTCTGAAATCATCTTTGGTAAAATCTGTATTTAATAATTGTGCCAAATAAATATAAACCCAAGCTTCTCCACTATTTTTAAATATTTTCTGATATAGAAAAGTTTCAATCGCATCTAAATCACCACGATTACATAGATAAAGAAATTGTTTATAGACAGTCTCTCCATCAGCATCCATATCAATCTCTGCAATATTTGCTGGGGCAAACTTGATAAACTCTTCATAAAAGTTTGCAAGCTTTATTAATTCTTCATATTGCTTAATATTATCAGTCGTTTTTTGGGATTTAACATATTTTTGTTTTTGGTTATCCCATGTACTTCCAAATGTTGAACCTTGTCGTCCATATGGAGCTATTTGATTTGCTAAATAGCGATAATAACTTGCCAGAACAGCATAAGCATCCAAATTATTGCGCTCTTTAGCGTAATCCTCTATTTGCTCTAAGTTTTCTTCTATATCTATAAAACTAGTCGTACTAGAGCTATCCGCATTTTCAAAACTATAAATTTCATCATCCAATGAATCAGGATCAATTAAACCATTTTGAAAGCTTAAAAAAGCAATTCTCTGTCTAAAATACGAGAAATTTAAATAACTTAGATTCAGACTCAACAGTTCTCTTACTACTAATTTTGCAATATGAAAATACATTTCTTCAGAAATTTTTTGTTTTAATAATAATTGAACTCTTTCTATAAATATTTTTATTTTTTCCAATAGTTCACGGCTTTCATAATTATCCCAATGAATTGCGTCATCATCATAATTTGCATAATCTGTTTTTGGTGGGTTTTTTAAAATATCTAATGTCAGTAAATTTAATAACTCATGCTCATGATACTCTTCTGATACATCATATTCACAATCGAGTAAAAGGTTTTGAGCAACAAAAGAATTATAAGACCGATAACCTTGATTTAAAGCAATCAACTCATAGATATGTGAACGACTGATTTTAATACCATGTTCTTTCTGAATCTTTTGCGCTAATTGATATGCGAATGTTTGAATAGACATAATTTTCTCATCTTTCAATCCTAATCATAACAATGATTTTGGTGTCATTAGACTTTTAGCAACGCATGTTTAAATACTAAGAACCAAACGGATTGATACTTAAGAAAATTAAAATTTTATACAGTTTAAATTTTAAACTGAATTTAGAAATCCCTTTTCTACTCATGCGTAAGTACGGTAGGCGACCTTAATGATTAAGTTAATAAACTTTTAAAATATTTGCAAGGACTGCACCATAAAAAAAGCCCGCGATCTGCGAGCTTTGATTCATCTTTCAAATTTAAACGGCTAAATCCGCCAAATTACCTTTCTGCTCCAACCAATGTTTACGGTCAGCTGAACGTTTCTTGGCAAGTAATTTATCCAACAGCCCTGCTGTAAAATGACTATCATCCAAATCGAGTTGAACTAAACGGCGGGTATTTGGATCCATCGTCGTTTCACGCAATTGGCTTGCATTCATCTCACCCAAGCCTTTAAATCGTGTGATTTGCGGATTTTTACTTTTGACTTTCTTTAAGATAGCTTCTAACTCATCTTCATCCAGTGCGTAATACACATCTTTAGCATCATCAATACGGAACAAAGGTGGCATTGCAACATATAAATGCCCTGCTTCGACCAAGTTTGTGAAATGCTTAACGAACAAGGCACATAGCAAGGTTGCAATGTGTAGACCATCCGAATCGGCATCGGCAAGAATACATACTTTGCCATAACGTAACTCTGACAGATCATCACTGCCAGGGTCTACACCAATCGCAATCGCAATATCATGAACCTCTTGTGAAGCAAGCACTTCGTCAGAAGAGACTTCCCAAGTATTGAGAATTTTCCCACGAATCGGCATGATCGCTTGGAAATTTTTATCTCGTGCCTGTTTAGCAGATCCCCCCGCTGAATCACCCTCGACAATAAATAATTCAGACTCATCAAGCGAATGCCCTACACAGTCTGCTAATTTACCCGGTAGCGCAGGCCCCGAAACGATTTTCTTACGTTCAACTTTTTTGGCTGCTTTTAAACGGCGCCCTGCTTTCGCAATCGCCAATTCAGCCAGTTGCATGGCCACATCAGAATTTTGGTTCAACCATAATGCAAACGCATCTTTGGCAATATTTAATACAATATTGGCCGCTTCTCGGCTAGAAAGACGCTCTTTGGTTTGTCCTGAAAACTGCGGTTCTTGGAATTTAAGAGACAGAATATAATTAACACCATCCCAAACATCTTCTGCAGATAATTTCATATTACGTGGCAACAAGTTACGTAATTCGCAGAACTCACGCAATGCATCTGTTACACCTGAACGTAAGCCGTTCACATGCGTACCACCTTGCGCAGTTGGAATCAAGTTGACATAACTTTCTTGGATCTGCTCACCGCCTTCTGCATTCCAACAAATTGCAAATTCGGCACTGGCACGTTCAGCATCACCACTTGCAACAAAAGCAGGATCTGGAATAATTTCTCGATCTTCCAATTCATCCATCAAATAGTCCACTAGACCATTTTCAAACTGCCATTCTATTTTTTCATCATTAATTTGATCGATATAATTAATCTGTAAGCCCGCAGCAAGAACAGCCTTGGCTTTTAAGTTATGTTTTAATGCTTTAAGCGCAAACTTAGGTGAATCAAAATATTTAGCTTCTGGCCAAAAACGTACGGTTGTTCCTGAGGCACGTTTTGGTGCTTTACCTTCTAAAACCTCTAAAGGTGCAAGGGGTTCACCACGTTCAAACGCCATCTTATACAGATTGCCCTGACGTTGAACTTCAACTTCTACCCGATCCGATAATGCGTTGACCACAGAAATCCCGACACCATGCAAACCACCTGAAAATTGGTAGTTATCTGTACTGAATTTACCACCTGCATGCAGTTTGGTCAGGATAATTTCGATACCACTTTGCCCATATTCAGGGTGAATATCGACTGGCATACCACGCCCATTATCTTCTACAGACAATGATCCATCTTTATAAACCGTGACTGTAATTTTATTGGCATGTCCTGCAAGTGCCTCATCGACTGCATTATCAATAACTTCTTGCGCCAAATGGTTTGGGCGAGTGGTATCGGTATACATTCCTGGACGCCGACGAACAGGATCTAAACCCGATAAAACTTCAAGTGATTGAGCCGTATATTGAGACACGTTAATGTTTTTCCTTATATGCTACGGAGTAGGATAAAAACTCCAAAATCATCGGTATTTTATCTGCAAAATCTTCCATGGCATGGTTACCATGCATTTCTGTCATGAGCAACGATGTATGTGGAGCGGTACTATAATACTGTTCCGCTTCACGATAATCCAAAACTTCATCACCTTGTTGGAGTAATACCAGTATTTTGTCTGCATCTTGCACAAACGGTACTGCTATATGTTCTAAGTGATCAAGTTGTGCATCATCTAAAGTCCATTGTTCAGTGACTTGATATGGAATTTGCTCAATTCCAAATAAATCTCGAAATAGCTGCCATGGTCGCACAGCAGGATTAATTAAAACAGCGGGAATACCATACTTTGCGACCAACTGTGTCGCATAAAAGCCACCGAGGCTACTTCCAACCAATGCAACGTCATCAAGTTGTTCAATTAATTTTGAAATTTTATCTAAAACATGTTGCGGTTGCATATTTAAATCGGGTAAATAAACATGATGCGATGAATGACAATGGCAATAGTCATTTAGTAATTGCCCTTTTATTGATAAAGCGCTACTTTTAAAACCATGTAAATAAATAATATTCATATAGATAAATTGCGATTAAAGTCAAAATTGATTTATATTTATGCGTTACAAGTCACATTTTGTTTTAATTTGTATATGACTGCATATTGTCAGACAAAAAAATTAAAACTTAAATACAATCAAGAGTATTTTAAACATTGTTCAGGACGAACAGCATAAGCCGATTGACTAGGAATTTATACATTGATCTTGTCGAAAAATAAAGCTTTGACAAATGATCAATCAGGATGAGGAAAATAACAATGCCAAGTTTAACCCCTTTACACGAAACATACTGTAAGTGGGATCGTTCTCCTCCTAGTCAGGCAGACGTATTAGAAGGCTTAGCTCAACTTGTGAGTACGCCTTTAAGTGGTGTTGTTCAAGATTTTATCCTATCGATTCAACGTGAAATGTTGTTGAGTATTTTTGGTCTAAGTAAGCAAAAAGCCAAGCGATTTCAATCACGCCCCATGGTCGATAAATTATATAAATTGGGTTATAACGCATTACAAAACTATGGTAGTCACCTATTAGCACCCATTCTAAGAAAGACCATTGAACGCTTCCCAAACCTACACGAAAAACAGTTAACAGCACATATGACATTTTTAGTGAGTGCTTTAAATGGTGTGCTGGGTGATTATTTATTGGCGACCCATAATCCATTAGCACTTTCTCCTGTTTTATATGACCATTATGGTGCGTTACAACAAGGAGATTTAGCAGGTCGTGTCGTGATTTTTACGCATGGTTTGTGTATGAATCATTTAGATTGGACCAATCGTGGTAATGGCGGTATTGGTGAAAAATTATTAGCGCAACGTGATAACAACACCATGTTGTATTTTAATTACAACACAGGACGAAGAATCTCTGCCAATGGGCGTTCTTTGTCTAATCTGTTAGAAGATTTAGTTAAACGTAACCCACGTATTACCAGTATCGATTTGATTGGTCACAGTATGGGTGGCTTGGTTTGTCGTAGCGCATTGTTCTACGGCAAACAGAATATGCAACAATGGTTCCATATGGTGGAAAATCTGGTCTGTATCGGCTCACCCCATCATGGCGCAGTATTAGAACGTTTTGGCTTTGCAATCCAAGATAAAATTGGTAACTTCCCAATTGTTAAAATTATCAGTCATGTGGTGAATATTCGCAGCAACGGAATTTTAGATTTGCGGTTTGGTAGTGTCCGTGATGACGATTGGGAACATAATAATGCACGCATTGGTTTGGTCGATGATAATCGTAAACCTGCACCCTTACCGTCACATATCAATACCTTCTTAATTGCAGGCACATTAGAATTTGAAAATCGTAAGAATCGCACTTTAAAAGTGATTGGTGATTACTTGGTGAGTGTAAAAAGTGCTTTAGGTGAACACCCAAATCCACGCTTTCAACTGAAATTACCTGAATCACATAAAGCTGTTTTTTATGGCCTGAATCATTTTGATATTCAGTATCATCCTGATGTTGCTGAACAAATTGCAAAGTGGTTCTATCCGCACCATGATGAAATTGCGGAAGAACAGATTCGAAAATATTTGATTAAATTAGAAAGTATGCAAGGTATTGTAGAGACTTAATCGTTTTAAAAACTGATTTCATGTTCCGTTTTGCGTTTTTGATACAGATCATGTCCAAAACTAGATACATTCTGAATAAGAAAAAGCCAGTGAATACTGGCTTTTTTTTCGACGGGACAAACAACAGATTATTTTGGATATTTTCTAAATAATTGCCAAAGGCTAATCAATGCCAATACAGCAAAGAAAAGACATGACCATACAGGGAGTGACTGTCCCAAGAACGTCCAATCGACCATGGCACATTCGCCAGAACCTTTTAAAACATTTTCAAATACTGCTTTTAAAGGCAAGGTATCAACCCAGTAATCTAAACCCGGCCCACAACTTGGCACTTGGTCTTTAGGTAGATTTTGCAACCATACATGACGTGCAGCCACACCAACTGACCAGCTAATTGCAACCAATCCTAAAAATGCATAAATTCGTTTAAAGGCATTACTTTTAGGGCTGTGTAAAAAAGCAATCAGTGAAATTGTCCCTAGACCAATTAAACCAATCCGTTGGAAAATACATAACGGACAAGGTTCAAGCCCCTGAACATGCTCTAGATACAACGCAAATGCCATCCCAATTACACTTGCTAAAAACAAAAAACCACTCACGAAGCGATAACTACGCCATTGCATGGAATTTCCTCTAAATTTTTATCTTTGATTATCTAAACTTAGCAAGATATTCATCAAAACTGATTTCTTTTTCTTGCTCAAGTTGCTGTTGGTTTTGCAGTGAAGTCTGCGCAAGTTGCTCAAAATACGCTAAAGTCTCAGCACTTAATACATGTTGTTCGTAAAAATCAAGATGTTGGTTTGCCATAAAACTACCAAAGTTCCATGTTCCACCTTGTTGCGTGGTATCTTCAATGACTTGCGCAGAAAGCGTTTCATCTACATTATCAATACGCTTTTGCATTTCAAGTAATGCTTTACTGTACAAATCCGTTGCATAGCTTTGATTTAAAATCTCAGCCAAGGGTTGCATCGCTGTGACATGTTGTTGAATCCATTCATTTAATGGATATTCCTGCCCTGCTTGTTGAATTTTCGCATTTGGCGCACGACCACGATTCACCACTTCAGCCTGATTCAGCTCAATCACGTCTTGTTCAGCATCTAAAAGCTCAGGACTGTCTTTGAGTAAACAATACAACGCTAAAACTTCCAAGAAACCCGCAGTGTCTTCATTAATCCCAATTGCACTATATGGATTCACGTCAACTGCACGTAATTCCACATAACCAATACCACGATTTGCCAAAGCTTGAGATGGTGTTTCACCTGCTTGCGGTACTTGCTTAGGGCGAACGAGACTGTAGTATTCATTTTCGATTTGTAATACATGATCATTGATTTGAATCGGTTCAGCATTTTCATCATTTAGGCCCAAACGGCTAAACTGAGCATAAGGGGTATTGACTGCTTTTTGCAGCTCAGCAACATAACCTTCTAAGTTGTTATAGTGAATACCAAGTTGTTTTTGTGCAGAATTTTGATAGCCAAAACGCCCCATACGCAATGCAGTTGCATAAGGTAAAAATAACGTTCCTTTGATCAAAGGTAATAACTGATGTTCACGCCCAGTCATAAAACATTTACAAACAGATGGACTTGAACCGACCAAATACATGACCAATGGGGTTAAACGAATAAAATTACGAACCAATCCTAAATAACGATGACTACGATAGTCTTGTAAACTTAATTTTTTTAATGCTTCATCTGTTTCATGTTGCTGTAATTGTTCAAATAAATGATCTGGAAATGACACATTATAATGCACACCCGAAATGGTCTGCATACGACGACCATAACGAATACCTAAACCATGACGGTATAAGGTTTTGAATTTACCGATATTAGAGCTGCCATATTGTGCTAAACGAATATTCTCTTCTTGATCATCTAACATGCATGGCATTGATAACGGCCATAATTTTTCATCATTTTCTAAATGACCATGTACCACAGCATGAATATCCGTCAGAAAATTTAACGCCTCTGGAATACTCTCTTTAGGTGGTGTAATAAATTCCATCAACGCTTCAGAATAATCCGTTGTAATATGCGGATGCGTTAAAGCTGAACCTAAACTACGCGGATGATCTGCTTGGGATAAAAAGCCATTACTTTGCATACGCAAGCTTTCACGCTCAATGCCACGCAACATCCCCTTGAATAAGGTAGAATCCACCCAACTTGGTAAAATAGATTGGGAAATCACTTCGGGTTGACTCATTACTTACTCGCTTATCTTAAAGAACTTTTTAAAATAAAATATTTTTGGTGCGCGCAGTATAACGTGAATTATCGATATACATGTATATCTAGAATACTTTTGAGCTGATAATTCGTCTTATTTCAGTAATTTTTTATCACAAATACATGCTACAAGATATTTTAAATTTGTGTTTTGATAGAAAAAATCTTACTAATCAATTGTAAACATTATGAATTATCAAACTATTCTCGATTTTTGGTTCAACCCTGAAACTCAGCCCTTTTGGTTTGCTAAAAGTGATGCTTTTGATCAAAAATTACATCAGCAATTTACAAAGATCCTTGAACAAGCACGTCAATGTGAGCTTTGGTCATGGCGTGAAAATGCAGCAGGTCGACTGGCTGAAATTATTGTTTTAGATCAGTTTTCTCGTAATATTTATCGGGATCAAATCGCTTCTTTTACACAAGATCCGTTAGCACTTGCTTTGGCGCAAGAGGCTGTAGCTTTGGGACTGGATCAAGAGCTCAGTCCAGAGCAGCGCTCTTTTTTATATATGCCATTTATGCATAGCGAGTCTAAACTCATTCATGAGCAAGCTCTCATCTTATTTGAAGCACTGGCTAATCCAATTAACTTAGATTTTGAGAAAAAGCACAAAGCGATTATCGACCGTTTTGGACGATATCCTCATCGCAATACTATTTTAGGACGTGAATCCACAGCTGAAGAAATTGAATTTTTAAAACAGCCAAATAGTCATTTTTAAGCCATGAATATTTTATATTCAATGTCTTAATTTTAATCCTTATGATAAAAATCTGATCATAAAAACTTAAAAAATATCAATCACATGAATTGTCTATTTATTATAAGTAGATTATTCATGTGAATTTACAAAAATATAATATATCAGCCCAAATTGCTTAGATATGCTTTGTGAACAATATCAACAAGGACAGAAGAAATATGGCACAGCCTACAATTGTACTCGTTCACGGATTCTGGGGTAATTCCCTTCACTGGCAACATGTGATCCCTCAATTAGTTAAGCAAAATTATCAAGTTAAAGCAGTTGAGGTTCCTTTAACATCTCTAGCGGATGATGTAGAACGAACCAATAAAATGATTAATCAAATCGAAGGTTCTGTGTTATTGGTGGGTCACTCATATGGCGGTGCTGTGATTACAGAAGCGGGGAATAACGATAAAGTTGTTGGCTTAGTATATATCGCTGCATTTGCACCAGATACTGGTGAAAGCCCAGGCATGATTACTCAACAACATTTGCCTGAAGCGGCTGCGAATCTTGCACCAGACAGCGATGGTTACTTATGGGTTGTTGCAGACAAATATCATGAAAGTTTCTGTCAAGATTTAGGCGCTGATGAAGCTATAGCACTCGCTGTTGCACAAAAAGCACCGCTTGCTAGCACTTTTGGTGACAACATCACCACACCAGCGTGGAAAACCAAACCTTCTTGGTATCAAGTTTCAACTCAAGATCGTATGATTGCTCCTGAAAATCAACGCAAAATGTCTGCACGATTAAATGCAAAAGAAATCATTGAACTTGATGCAAGTCATGCTTCTCTTGCGTCTAGACCAAAAGAAATTGCTGACTTTATTCTTCAGGCAGCATCATCGCTATAATTATGACTGACCATTTACATATTGACTTCCAAACTATATGCGTCAATAAAAAGTTGGTCTGATCCTTGTTGGTTTGATCATTAAAGATGTCGCAAAACTGGGAGTGGAATAAGCTCCCAGTTTTGTATTAAAACACTTGAAACAATATTTTATTTTTATCTATCAGTTTTGTGATTATGCTGCCCTTCATACTTCTCAGCAACTGACTTTTTTCAATACAATACCAAGAAAATCTCTGCTCAATTTAAACTCAACCTGTTCCAAATCTTTTTACTTTTACAATAGAATGAATTAACAAAAATCTTCTTGAAATTCACTATAAATCCCTCATTTTAAAGCAATATAGAAGATTAAATTACTGGTCCATCTGCACAAGAGTGGAAAGGAGCAACATATGAAAAAAACACTCATCGGTCTGACTATGGTGGCAGTACTCACAATGACGGGGTGTGCAATCTCACCAAGCAAGCCCAAAACCTTTGATCAGCTTGGACAATACTCAACTGTGCCACTCAATGATCACAGTTATCGTGTGAGCTTTCGTGCTAAAAATGATATGAGTTTTGGAACCGCCGAAGAAATTACCCTACTCAAATCTGCACAAACAGCAGTATTGAATGGATTCCAATTTTTTAAAGTTCTTGATGATCCAAGTAATCGCAATCAACCACCACGTAAAGCCGTGGTTTATCCAACCCCAATGTATCCACCTTATGGTTATGGATATAGACGTTTAGGCGGATTCTACGACCCGTTTTATGATATTCCACAAGTGGTCACTGTTGATCCTATTCAAGTAGCCTATAGTATTGAATGTTATAAAGATAAAAAATCAGCCCCTAGCGATGCCTTTGACGCTCGTCTGATTTTACAATCTTTAGGACAAAAATACGGTGTTAGCCCGACAGGACAAGTACTTCAACCCCAACCTGTTGCGGTAACATCAACTCAATAGTTATTTTAGAATCATTTTTAGGCATATGAATGGGCGAAATAGAACAGCACGTAATCCCAAGTTTAGACCGCAGTAAACGTTTTGCAACGATTGCTTTAATTGTTGCTGTGGTTGCTTGGATCATTCTCATCATCACAGCCAAGCTAATGCCTGAATATGCATGGTTCATTCATATCCTCATGCTCGGTGCAGAGGCGGGTGTAGTCGGTGGCCTAGCTGACTGGTATGCAATTACTGTTCTATTCCGCAACCCTTTTGGGAAAATTCCTATTCCCAAATTTTTACGTGATCACACAGAAATCATTCCTCGAAATAAAGCACGTATTGCTGAATCCATGGGGAAGTTTGTTCAGGAAAATTTTCTGTCTCCACAAGTTGTAGAAACCAGTTTAAAAAGAACTGATCTCAGTTTAGCTGTAGGTCAATGGCTTGCCAATCCACAAAATAACCGTCAAGTGGTAGATGTCATTCAACAAACTGTACCTAAAATATTTGAATTCGTCGGACAAGAGCAAATTGGACGTTTTATTCAAAGCAACAGTGTGCAATGGGTTCGTAATACGAGAATCAACAATCTCGCCAGTGAAATGTTACGTGCAGTTTTGGAAAATGATTTCCACCAAGACGTATTGCAGCGTGGCTTAGATTTAGCACATGAATGGATGATGACCCATCCAGACAAAACCCGTGAACTCACTCAAACCTTATTTAAAGAGCTTGGCGTTTCTCGTCTCGCCAAAGGTGCAAGCTGGATTGGCATTGATGTTGAGCAACGTACCATTGACTCTGTGATTGAAAAAGTTGAATCTATGTTGGCTGATCAGGAACATCCAATCCGTCAAAAAATTGAAGAAGCGGCTCACCAAGTGATGGTTCAACTCTCTGATAATCAGAGTACAACCAGTATTCGTTTAAATGAAACCAAGAATGCACTTTTAGACAGCCCGTCTGTGTTGAACTTCATCACAGGTGCAGTGGTTATCCTATGCGATGCGATCAAGTCAGACTTGATGAAAGCAGATTCAGGCATTGCCATGAACCTACGTGTTGCAATCCAACAAGTTGGTGAAAACTTAATTCAAAATCAATCTGTTCGTGATTTATTGAATGAGCGTATTAGTGGTATTGCGGTCAATTTGAGTGATCAATACAGTGAAAAAATCATTCGTTTTATCAGTCAGCGGATCCATGAGTGGGATTCAACTGAAATGATTGCCAAGATTGAGAATGAAGTCGGCGGTGATTTACACATGATTCGTGTAAATGGCGTAGTGGTCGGTGCTTTTATTGGTCTAACACTGGGTGTGATTCGTGCTGTGATTGATTTTGTGATTTGAATCTAAATCCGCTCAACCCATCCTAACTTATGAATATAGATGAAGCTATAAGGAATACGTTCTTTCATAAGTTATGGCTTAACCCACTGAAAGTTATAAACTTTAGCAATTCTATTCAATCTTAGTTCTCGGCATTTACCTCTATTTCTGTGTCTTTCACTTAAAACCTTAAGGCTTTTAATTTGTTTTTAAACACTGAATGGAGGCATTCTGTTGCATCAAATGATAACAATGTCCCAACCAAACCCTGTTAATCAATAAAAAGAAATGCTTACAAACTTTTAAATATCAATAGATCTGATCATTCAATTATGCGTGAAATTTCAGAAAAATTTTACTTTAAAAATAAATCACTGATTGATCATTTTTTGATTTATAAATGTAGCTTGTTATTTAAAAAATTAATTCTATACTCTTAATAAATACCAATTAATTATAGTCATTATATGTCAAGTAACTTGACACTAAGTGTTTAATCTAAGAACTAAATTGGAGCTTCTTATGAGTATAAAGCGCGTCATATTATATTTTTCGTTTTTACTCTTTTTTGTCGCAGCCGTCACTGGGTGTAGCAAAAAAGAATCCACAACTGCAACAAAACAGACTGAAACAAAAACAGAGTCTTTAAAAGAAATTGCGACAGAAGCTTATATCTATGCTTACAGCCCTGTGTATGCTTACTGGTATTTAAGTGATGAAGTTTTTAATCAAAAATCAACAAACTATATCGGTGAATTTAATAAGTTCCGTCACTATAGAGTTCGTAATACCCCTGAAGATCAAATGATTACACCTGCAATTGATATTCTCTATAGTCGTAACTGGCTGGATTTGCGTGGTGAACCAATGGTGGTCAGTATTCCAAAAATTACACCAGAGTCTCGCTACTATGTGATGCAATCAATCTCATTAGACCATTATAACCTTGACTTCTATGGTACACGTACAGCGGGATCCAAAGGTGGTAATATTCTTTATGTCGGTCCAAGCTATAAAGGGAAAATTGACGAAACCAAATTTGATCGTGTAGTACATTCAAAAACTGATTTTGTTTACTTACAAGGTCGTATTTTGGTCGGTGATGATGCAGATGTCAAAAAGGTCAATGCCATTCAAGATCAAATCATTACTACGCCATATAATAAATTTGTCCAGCAACCTGCTACAGCAACGAGTGCAGGCAAATCGGATATGACGCCTTTTATCCCAGCGGATAAAATGAAAGCGCTTTATTCGATTGAAACATTAGACGTTTACGCTCGTATTATGCCTTACATTCATTTAGACAATCCAAGCGACTTGGCAATGCTCGAACGCTTTAAAAAGATTGGTTTAGAATCGGGTAAGAAATTTGATCTTTCTAAATTCTCTGAAGCAGATCAAAAAGAGATTCAGGCTGGAATACAAGCAGGTGTAGCACAAGTTCAACAAGCCGTTAATAATGCATCTTCTAGTATTGGTTTATTGGGTACTGAAGAGGAGCTCAATCGTAATTATCTCAATCGTGATGCAGGCGTTGGCGTGGGTATCTTCGGTAATTCTCCTGCTGAAGCAATGTATCAGGGTCGTAGCATGGTCGATGCGAAGCCTGGTGATCAATATGTTCTTCACTTTGATGCAGATAATTTACCGCCAATCCATAAAGAAGGCTTTTGGTCTGTAACGATGTATAATCTTCCTCAACGTCTTCCTTTCCATAATGAAATTGAACGTTATACCTTAGGAAATCGTTCTGAAGGTTTAAAATACAATAAAGACGGTAGCCTAGATTTATACTTCCAAAGTGAAAAACCGGCAGCAGATAAAGTATCAAATTGGTTGCCTACACCAAAAGAAGGACCTTTCTTCTACATCTTACGTATGTATGTTCCACAAGAGAAAGTAAGCAAAGGTGACTGGATGATTCCAGATCTGAAAAAAGTAGAAAAATAAGTTCATAACTTTGAGTTTTAAAATGCTCTTAATATTTAAGGGCATTTTTAGTGATTTAACTGATGTCGATTATATGATTAACATTAAATATTAATTTAAATATCATATATTTATAGAATTAAACAGTTATAACAAACATAAAATGCCGACTTTAAATAAGTCGGCATTTTATTGAGTAGATCTGTTACGTTCAGCCAATAAAATGAATTAAAAAACACGCAATCAATGCATTCATTGCCACTCACATTGACGCAAATATTAAGCAACAGAAGTTCTCGCAACAATCTGCTGAACAGTATCAGATGCAATCCATTTATTATTCTCCCAAGTCGCTAAGGAAAAGACTTTACCTTTTGAGATTTGGCAAACCAATCCTGAAACCATTGCAGCCATGGAAGATCCAACGCATTTTACAACCAACTCCCGCCGCCTATTTTGCTGTTAAAAATGACCTGCTAAACTGCGTCTAATCTATTCAAATAATCCGTCTGGTCATGATCGAAATCCACTCTAAACTTCCTGCACAAGGCGTCACTATTTTCAGTACTATGACTGCGATGGCACAACGCTTAAACGCATTAAATTTATCACAGGGTTTTCCAGACTTTCCCGCTCCACCTGATTTACTGCAAGCTTTAAGCGAAGCGACTTTAGCGGGCTATAATCAATATGCAGCTGGAGATGGCTTCGTTCCGTTAAGAGAACAATTGGCACAGCTTTTTTTAAACCGAGATCAATTAAAACTAGACCCGATCACCGAAATCACCATCACTGCAGGTGCGACTATTGCTATTTTTTCAGCAATACAAGCAATGCTACATGCAGGAGATGAAGTGATTATTTTCGACCCAAGTTATGACAGCTATGCGCCGAGTGTGCAATTGGTTGGAGCAAAGGCGATTCACATCCCACTAAATGCACCTGAGTTTTGTGTCGACTGGAATCAAGTCAGATCTGCAATCACGGATCAAACCCGTATGGTCATTGTCAATACACCGCATAATCCAACAGGTGCTATTTGGTCAAAACAAGATTGGCTCAATTTGATTGAACTGATTCAAGATAAAAATATTGTTGTTTTGTCCGATGAAGTGTATGAACACCTCATCTATGACGACAAACAACATTATTCAGCCCTATCCTTTCCAGAATTAAGAGATCGTAGTTTCGTGGTGGGTTCTTTTGGTAAAACCTTTCATGTCACAGGCTGGAAAACAGGTTATTGTATTGCTTCGCCTGCACTTATGAGCGTCTTTCGACAGGTGTACCAATTCGCCAACTTTTGTGGTGTCACCCCTGTGCAAATGGCTTTAGCCACCTATATGCAGCAACATCCTGAACATATCGCAGGCTTATCTGAGTTCTATCAAAACAAACGAGATTTGTTTATTTCAGGAATTCAACATTCAAAGTTTCGTTTTATTCCATCACAAGGGACATTCTTTCAAAATGTAGATTACAGCCTTATTCGCCCGGATTTAAATGATGTTGAAATGTGTAATTTTTTGGCTGAAGAACATAAAATTGTGGCTATCCCTGTTTCTGTTTTCTATCAACAAGCTCCTGAGAATTTACGCTTAATTCGTTTTTGTTTTGCCAAAACAGAACAAACTTTGCTGCAAGCTTGTAAAATTTTAAATCAAATTGAATAACGATCCTAAACCGTGATCCTTGCAAAAATAACCCGTTTAAGTTACTCAAATACTCAGGCTTTTTCTAAGATCTATGCTACTGTCGTAAAAGCAATAAATGTAAAAATTGGACAATAGAAATATAAATGCCAGCACGTCAAAGTTTGATTGATCACCCACAGTTTTGGAAAGCATTTTTAATCTTTCTAGGCCCACTGATTGTCACCAATATCTTGCAAAACCTATCGGGTACTGTGAATACAATTTTTGTCGGGCAAATGCTGGGGGTAAATGCAATTGCAGCTATTTCCGTCTTTTTTCCAATCTTGTTTTTGCTGTTGGCATTTGTGATTGGTTTATCTTCAGGTGCAACCGTATTGGTCGGGCAAGCTTGGGGGGCAAAAAATGTTGAAAAAGTCCGCACCATTGTGGGCTCATTATTATTTATGACGTTGATTGGCGGAACAATCATTGCCCTTGTCGGCGTATTTTTCTCAAAGCAGATTTTATTACTTTTAGGAATAGATCCAAAAATCATGCATCTATCCTTACCTTATGTAAGATGGATGTTACTCGGTAGCCCGTTCTTGTTCATTTACATCACTTATACGTCTATTTTGCGTGGCGTCGGTGACAGCACCACGCCGCTTATTGCATCAGGCTTAACCATTATCATCGGTGTCATCACCACACCTATTTTAATCGGTGGATATTTCGGTTTTCCAAAAATGGGGATTGTTGCTCCCGCTATCGCCAGTATTTTAGGTTTTATGGGGGTTTTAATTTTTCTTTATATTTATTTAAATAAGAAAAATCATGTGCTTAAACTTGATGCCAATTTGATCGGTCATATTCATCATCACCCTGAATTAAGTCGAATTATTTTAAGACTAGGTATTCCGACAGGAATCCAAATGGTCACCAATTCAGTTGCAGGACTGGTGGTTATTGGTTTGGTCAATCAATATGGCGCACATGCAACTGCGGCTTATGGTGCAGTGAATCAAGTTCTGAATTATATTCAATTTCCTGCGCTTTCTATTGCGATTGCAGCGTCTATTTTTGCTGCTCAAGCGATAGGCGCAGGAAAATCTGAACTTCTCGCCAAAGTGACCAAAACTGCTTTATTCAGCAATATTGCCATTACAGGTGGATTGGTGATTTTGGCTTACTTAGCTTCAAAATATTTAATGGCGTTGTTTATTACAGACCCAGCCGTGATTGAACTCGGGCAGCAATTATTATTTATCGTACTGTGGTCAATTTTATTTTTCGGGGCAAGTGCAATTTTTGCATCGATCATGCGAGCCAGTGGTACGGTCAATGTTCCTTTGATTCTCAATATCTTGGCCATTGTGATTATTGAAATCCCTTGTGCTTATTTATTTAGTCACTGGTTTGGCTTACAAGGTATTTGGTATGCGCTTGCGTTAACATTTTTTAGTCTATGTCTGATGCAAGGACTGTATTATCAATTTGTATGGAAGAAAAAAACCATTAAGGTTTTAGTTTAAAAGTAAAAATCTGAATAAATCATTGTGCTATTGATATTTAAATCCTCCCCCCTTGCGGAGCACGCTCCTCATCTTTGAAAAAGGTGGGGGAGGTTCAAATATTTCTAAAATTAAGCTTTTGGTTCTAATTTTTTACTAAATTTTGTCGCAAAACCTGTCAGCTTTTGATAGCCCGTCGGTAAGATACGTTGAATCAAATCTAAAGTCTTCGCATCATTACCAATCAATAAACGACGTTTATCTTTCAGTACCGCATCAAGCATTTGCTGAGCAGCTTCTTCTGGAGGCATGCGTAATAATTTATTAAATACTTTTGCAGATTTATCTGGGTTCATTCCCAATGAACGAATGCTGTCACTCATACGTGCATCATTGGCAATATTGGTACGAATACCCCCTGGATGTACACAAAGTGCTGATACACCACAATTTTCCATGTCTAATTCTTGGCGTAAAGATTCAGTGAACCCCCGTACCGCAAATTTAGTTGCATTATAAGCAGATTGCGTAGGTTGCGCAGTTAAACCAAACAAACTTGAAATGTTGATGATGTGCCCATCACCTGTTTTTTTAATGTACGGCAGAAATTCTTTGGTACCGTAAACCACGCCCCAAAAGTTAATATTCATAATCCATTCAAGTTCTTCATAGGTTGCACCCTCAACAGTAGAACCCAATGCCACACCAGCATTGTTAAAAATCATATTTACAGAACCATGATTTTGTTCAGTTTCAGCGGCCCATGCTCTTACTTCTTCGACATTGGCAACGTTGACTTTCTTGCTGGTTACACGAACGTTATAAGGCTTAACCAATTCAACAGTCTCTGCTAAACCTTTTTCATTGACATCACTGATTGATAAATGACAGCCTGCTTTTGCCAATAAAACAGCCAACTGTTGTCCCATGCCAGAGCCTGCACCCGTAATTGCAGCGACTTTGTTTTTAAAATTCTTCATTGTCTATCCTTTTTTAAACCCGCACACAACTGTCATGATGTGTAGCTCAGGTCTCCAATATAATTTTGACAATGATTGTTGTCAAATATTATATTATCATTTAACAGATGTTTTTTTATACAAAGTCCTTAAGATAGGTTTCAAGAGCATTTATTGCTAAAATAAAGTCACCTTAGGACAATCTACATATCATACGAGTAATCAACGTCTATGACTGAGCAGCAAATCATTGAAGAAAAATCAATAAAAAAAACAGCCAATGAACGCCAATTTAAAGGCATGTCGCTGAGTGAAAGGAAGCTTGCACGTCGTGAAAAGTTAATTGAAGCGGGAATCGAAGCCTATGGAAACCATGGTTTCTTCTCTGTGACCGTAAAAGATATTTGTACTGAAGCGAAGCTAACTGAACGTTATTTTTATGAATCATTTAAAAAGAGTGAAGAGCTTTTTCAGACCATCTTTCTACAACTGATCGAGAAATTACAAAAAACAGTGATGGAAGGTGTTATGCAAGCAGCACCTGAACCTAAAAATATGATCCATTCAGGCCTCACTGCTTTATTTACATTGCTCAAGGATGACCCACGTGTTGCTCGGATTATCTATGTCGATGCGATGCTGGTGCAAGAACTGCATAATCATGCCACCATACAAGAAACCATGGGCCGTTTTGATCGTATGATTCATGCCTTTGTCATGCTCATGTTGCCTCATATTGACCGCAGTGAGCGCGAAATTTCACTCGTTGCAACAGGTTTAAATGGTTATGTAACACAAATTGCTGTGCGTTGGGTGATGGGTGGATTTAAACAATCGTTAGAAGAAATCGTAACAGCGTGTGAAGTTGTATTTATTGCGCTCATCAATACTTTTGCACAAAAATAACATGATCAAAAAAGGTCAAAAATATAATGACTTGAAGGTGAATAGCTCTCTTGGCTTTGATCTTGAAATTTTTTTGACTTGATTCGTTATAAATGATGCATTGAATTTATTATTATTTTTTATATTTTTTTGCAAAAAAGAGTGCATATACCTTTTTTGCAATGATACTGTCATAATTAATCTTTGTAATAAGCCTGTCATAAATAAAAAACGGTATACCGTTCATACATAGGATATTGCGTTGTGAAAGATGACTATATATTAATCGTCGATGACGAACTTCCAATTCGAGAGATGATCCATACCTCATTGGATATGGCAGGTTTTCAGTGTTTACAAGCTGAAGATGCAAAACAAGCACATCAAATGATCGTCGATCAACGACCTTCTTTAATTTTATTAGACTGGATGATGCCGGGTGGCGTCAGTGGTGTAGATTTATGCCGCCGTCTAAAACGCGATGAAAATTTATCAGAAATTCCAGTGATCATGTTAACTGCACGTGGTGAAGAAGACCATAAAGTACAAGGTCTTGACGCAGGTGCAGATGACTACATGACCAAACCATTCTCTACACGTGAATTGGTTTCTCGTATCAAAGCGGTATTACGTCGTGCCAATGCATTGAGTGGTGAAAAAACCATTGATGCCAATGGATTAGTTTTAGATCCTGTCAGCCAACGTGTCAGCTTTGGTAATCATATTTTAGAGATGGGACCTACAGAATACCGATTATTGGCATTTTTTATGACCCATCCTGAACGTGCTTATACACGTGCGCAACTTCTTGACCAAGTTTGGGGGGGTAACGTATATATCGAAGACCGTACCATTGACGTACATATCCGTCGCTTACGTAAAGTGCTAGAACCTTATGGTGCTGACCGTTACGTTCAAACTGTACGTGGAACTGGTTATCGTTTTTCAACGCGTGCAGATGTTGCTCTAGGCTAACGCTTTTTCAAGGTTAAATTATTTTTTATGTATGAACCCTACCCTGTCCCTGATCTCGCTCGCGAACATCAAAAGTTTCGTTACAGCAGTTTATGGACTTTTGCTAAACAAGATTTACGCTTACTCGCTTTTTTATTGGTTATTGGGGGCTTTATCGGTTTAGGAATCGGGTATTTTTGGATTTGTATATCCATTGCTTTTGCTGTCTTTTTTATCTTTCAATTACACTCTTTATACCTTGTGAATGATTGGATTTCGAATCGACCTTATGATTCACCACCCAATTTAGAGGGAATTTGGGGCGCATTACTGTTTAATGTGTATCGGGCACAACGACAAGAACGTGTTGTGCAAGCAGAGATGGTTGGCTTAATCGATCGAGCACAATCATCTTTAGTTGCATTAGCTGAAGCTGTTGTATTAACAGATGAATTACATCAAATTGAATGGTGGAACCCTGCTGCGGAAAAGCTTCTTGGTATTCAACCCCTAGATCGTGGTCGCAACATTTTAACTATTATTCGTCAGCCTAGTTTTATTGAATATTTTAATAATATTGACCAGTCACCCGATGGTATAAAAATCAAATCATCGGTTTATGAAGAACATTATGTTCAAATCAAACTGACTCGTTTTGGCAGTGAAAGTCGTTTAGTGGTTGCCTATGATGTCACACGTATGCACAACTTAGAGCAAATGCGTAAAGACTTTGTAGACAATATTTCACATGAATTAAGAACACCTTTGACCGTTTTAAGTGGTTATATCGAAACCTTTACTGACCAAGAGGATTTAAATCCACGTTGGAAACGTGCTTTTGAACAAATGCAATCTCAAACACGTCGCATGAATGCATTGGTCAACGATTTATTATTATTATCAAGACTTGAAGGCAATAAACAAATTGCTAAAAACCAAATTATTGATATGCCAAATTTAATGAATCAATTGTTTGATGATGCTCAAGCTTATAATGTCGATTATGGGCATACTTTAAACTTAGACATTGACAGCCATTGCGATTTAATTGGTTCAGATGCTGAGCTGGCCAGTGCTTTTAGTAACTTAATCACCAATGCCATCAAGTACACTCCGAAAGGGGGTACTGTGACCATTGGTTGGCATGATGATGCTGAGCATGGCTATTTCACTGTTGAAGATACAGGGATTGGTATTGACCCAAAACATATTCCTCGCCTCACTGAACGTTTTTATCGAGTTGACAGCGCACGTAGCCGTCAAACGGGTGGAACAGGTTTAGGACTTGCCATCGTCAAACATGTATTAATGCAACACAATGCTTACTTAGAAATTGATTCCAAAGAAAATCAAGGTTCTACATTTAAAGTTGTCTTCCCTAAAGAACGTCTTGATTTTGCAGATTAATCATTTTCAAGGATAAATCGATGCGATTATTTTTAGACTGTGAGTTTAATGGCTTTGGTGGAGAACTGATTTCTTTGGCTTTGGTTGATGAAAATAATCAATCTTTCTATGAAGTTTTAGCATGCCAAAACCCTATTCCTTGGGTCGTTGAACATGTTATTCCTATTTTAAATCAAACCCCTATTTCTTTAGAAGCGTTTCAGAAGCAACTACAAAAATTCTTAAATCTATATGATGCCATTGAAATTATTGCCGATTGGCCAGAAGATTTTGCTCTATTTTCACGTTGCTTAATTGTTTCTGCTGGAAGATGTTTAAGCCTCCCACCCTTGAAGATGCAACTTTGGATGCAAGAAAGCAATGCAAAAGTTGCATCGCAACAACCGCACAACGCCTTGGCCGATGCACAAGCTTTAAAATTGTCTTATACCATTCAGTAAATATTACTTAATATATCTTCTTAAAAAGGTAATTTAATCAAACTCTGCTTTTTCTTTGCTTCAAATTATTAATGGATACACGGAAACGTCATCCGCTATTGTTTGAGGCAAGACTACTTTTGATATGGAATGTTTCTGTGATCAATTCGTCAAGGTGATGGTAGTGAACGAGTTCAGCGGATGACAATGCTTTTGCTTACTTTTTGCGAAAAAAAAGTAAGTCTAGCCGAAGGCTTATCTCTTAATTATAACTTTTGGTGTAAGACTCCGTCGCAAATTCATAACTTTATTTATATTATGTAAATTTTTAAGATTGGTATTATTTGAATACTATGGCTTTTTAAATATTCATTCTAGCTAGAAAAAAAGCACCCTCCGCAAGGAAGAATGCTTTAAGTAATTAATACTTTAACAATAAATAATGAATTAAAGCGTATGCCCTAAAGCTTCACCCATAACGACAACCGAATTCGCTTTGAATTGTGCATCCCAATTCATCTTACCTTGTTCAAATAACACAACCGCTGTTGAACCCAGATAGAAACGACCGAGCTCATCACCTTTTGCCAATACTAAATCATGATGATTTAACTCTAAACGACCTGTTGGTTTGACTTTACCCGTTGCCACAGTTTCAATTCCCGCAACGATCATTGCACCGACCAAAACCACTGCCATACGACCCAGTTCAGTATCAAACAAGCACACCATACGTTCATTACGTGCAAATAACCCCGGTATATTTTCTGCAGTCGTTTGATTTACAGAGAATAATTCACCTGGAATATATAACGTTTCAGTTAACGTTCCTGCAAAAGGAGTATGTACACGGTGATAATCACGTGGCGATAAATAAACCGTAGCAAATTGACCATTTTTAAATGGCTCTGCCAATTGTGGATCACCAATCAATTTTTCTACTGAGAAACTTTGACCTTTGGCTTGAAAA
Organism: Acinetobacter rongchengensis; assembly: GCF_003611475.1. Taxonomy (GTDB): domain Bacteria; phylum Pseudomonadota; class Gammaproteobacteria; order Pseudomonadales; family Moraxellaceae; genus Acinetobacter; species Acinetobacter rongchengensis. Next base: position 108,020 of record NZ_RAXT01000008.1, read on the forward strand.
ACATCACCATTTTCAATTTTCCCGAGCTGAGAAATTGCGCCATCTGCTGGAGAAACAATGCTGTTTGGATCGCTATCAATTTCACGAACACCATCTTTTAATGCACGAGTAAAAAACTCATTAAATGACTTATATTTAAGTGCATCGGTTTGCTCAGCGATTGAAAGATCAATCCCATACTGTGCTTTAAATGCTTGAATTGCGATATTTTTTACAATGAGATTTTCACTTGCTGCAACCTTACCAACAACACGACTTAGCTGTTGCTGCGGAACAACTTTTTGCGCTTGAATAAAAATTTGTTTTTTTAACTTCGATGTAAGACTCACGCAGGTGATTCTCCAGTAGTAATTGGACTATCGAGGCGATTGCCCCACTCGCTCCACGCACCATCATAGGCTTGAATATTCCAACCCAATAGTCGACCTACAATATAAGCCAGCCCTGAGCGATGATGTGACTGACAATATACCACTACAGGTTGATCGAGCTGAAAGCCTAATTGTTCTAAACGTTGTTGCGTGCGCTCTAATGGATGTAATTTTAAATGATTTTGACGATTAATAGCACTACTCCATTCAAAATGAATGGCGTTTGGAATGTGACCACCGCGTCTAGCTGCTAAACGCTGACCTGTGTATTCATCATCGGTACGGCAATCCCAAAGTTGAGTAGATTGCTGATTTACTTTTTCTAATAGCTGTGAATATTCAATCCGATACTGTTCGATATTGTCTAAATTTACTTGAACCAAGGACTCAACTTTTGCAAGGTCTTCAACCTCGGAAGAGGTAGGATAACCTGCACCGAGCCATGCATGAATACCACCATTCAACAAGCTGACATTTTTAAAACCCAAACAATGTAAATTCCAAATCAAACGCCCTGCCCATGCTCCACCTTCATCGTCATAAACGACGACATGATGATTTGGCGAAATATTCAAGTATTCGATCAAAGCATTCAAGCCAGCCTCATCAGGCAACAACCCCGAAGCTTGCTCTTCCTGACGCACCAAAAGCTGAGGTTTCAGATGTATTGCATGCGGGATATGCAATTGTTCGTAGACTGAACTACGACTCAGGTCAACGATTCTGAGTGATTCATGCCCTAAAAAAGGCACAATCTGCTCCGCTTCTACGAGCAATCCAAAGTTAAAGTCTGTTGCAGTCATACGATTTTTCTAATTTAAGACCTGTATAAAATGATCTTATCACAGTGTTTTTTACCCATATGCTGATTTTTTACTTTCCTTTAGCAAAAAATCAGCTATGGATTTTCCGTTATTCGGCAAGTTCAGGAATTTCAAAGACCTGACGTAAATAAGCCAAGAATGTATCATTATCCGTCATGGTTTTTCCTGGGCTGTCAGAAATCTTCGCCACAGACTGCCCATTACATTCCACCAGTTTTAATACGATATTCAACGGCTTTTGCCCCATATCATTGGTTAAATTGGTGCCAATCCCGAAACTGACCTGGAAACGATCTTTAAAGTATTGATACAGGCTCCAAGCACGCTCTAAATCTAAACCATCACTAAAAGTAAGCATCTTCGTTTTCGTATCAATTTTGAGTTTACGATAATGCTGATAAGCCTTATCGCCCCATTCGTACGGATCACCACTGTCATGGCGCAATCCATCAAAGAGTTTGGCGAAATATAAATCAAAATCACGCAAGAATGCGTCCATTCCTACCACATCTGTTAGTGCAATACCTAAGTCGCCACGATACTCTTGTACCCAAGTCTCTAGTGCAGATTTTTGAAAATCACGCAAACGTACATCAAGTGCTTGAAAAGCTTGTAAGAACTCATGTGCCATCGTACCGATTGGGTAAATATTGAGTTCTTTTGCCAACAAAACATTACTGGTGCCACGGAAAACTGTGGGTACGGCTTGGTGGAAAGTTTGAATCACATGACGTTGCCAATCGAGGCTGTAACGACGTCGAGTACCAAAATCTGAGACCAATAATGGTGGATCGTTTGGTTTTAAGTCCTGTTCATATTGTTTCAATAATGCAACTTTAGCTTTTAAACGGCGTTCACCTTCGATCAGCACAGCATCTGAACGAATACGTTGAAAATAAAGCTCATTTACAATTGCCAGTACAAAAATTTCAAACATCATCGCCTGAACCATTGGTCCTTCAACCCAAATGTCCAAACGACCTTCTGCATCTATTCCAGCTTTGATAAAACGGCGCTTCAGTTGGAATAATTCTAAATAATCAACAAAATCACTTTTTATAAAACGTAAGCTACGTAAATAGGTCAATTCATCTTCTTGAAATTTTAAAGTACACAGTTGATCAAGTTGATCATTTAAATCATCCAAAATATCCGTCAATGGATATGCTGTATCGTCTAAATTGCGACATCTGAAATGGTAGACACTATGCGTTTGGGGAAACTTGTGTAAAACCACTTGTAACATTGTGAATTTATATAAATCGGTATCAAGCAAAGACTGAATTATGGGTTGCATAGCCTATCCGTTCGGAATGTTCTTCATTCACTATAAATAACTGAATCCATTGTTGCATAACATCCAACGTCATTTATTCTTTTTTCTTCTCCTTTTAACAAAAAAAT
>NZ_RAXT01000080.1 GCF_003611475.1 Acinetobacter rongchengensis
ATGCCTACCAGTGAATTAATAGTAAAAGATAATGCTTTAATTAATGCGAGTTATAATTTAGATACCGTAGAACAACGGTTAATTCTACTGGCTATCTTACAAGCAAGAGAAACAAAAACAGGGATTGATGCAAACACTAGGCTACGGATCCATGCCAGTGACTATATGAGCAGATTTAATGTTAGTAAGCATGCCGCCTACAAAGCCCTAAAAACAGCAGTTACTAACCTTTTTGGTAGACAGTTTAGCTACCAAACAATTGATGAAAAAACAGGAAAATCAAAGAAAGTAATTTCTCGATGGGTTCAAAATATTTCTTATATTGATGATGCAGCAACCTTAGAGGTTACTTTTACAATGGATGTAGTCCCTTTAATTACACGTTTAGAAAAACAATTTACAAGTTATCAGTTAAAACAAGTTACCCAATTAACAGGAAAATATGCCATTCGACTCTATGAGTTGCTTATAGCATGGCGTGAAGTCGGTAACACTCCTATATTTGAAGTTTCTGACTTTCGTTCGAAGCTTGGCTTAACTTCAGATGATTACCCAAGACTAGATACATTTAAACGACGTGTACTTGAAGCAGCAGTCAAACAAATAAATGAACATACAGATATCATCGTTAAAGTTGAACAGCATAAAGAAGGTCGCTCTATTTCTGGGTTCTCTTTTAGCTTCAAACAAAAAAGAAATCAGAACAAAGCAATAGAACGTAAGAAAGATCCCAATACATTAGATATTTTTTCCAGAATAACAGATGCTCAACGCCACTTATTTGCTAACAAGCTTTCGGAATTACCTGAAATGGGGAAATACTCTCAGGGCACTGAAAGCTATCAACAGTTTGCAATAAGAATTGCTGAAATGCTTCAAGATCCTGCTAAGTTTCAAGAATTACATCCTTATCTTGAAAAAGTTGGCTATCGTTAAAATACTGATGTAACGTTACATGATTAATTATTGTCTACAAGCATACAGATTTTTACTTGGGTTACATAATGAAAGCACTATCTGTTATTGAGTTATCACAACTTTATGGGATGAATCGACAAAGTATTTATAAGCGTATAAATAAAGGAGATTTATCAAAAAATAGTGATGGGAAAATAGATTTATCTGAAGCCATAAGAGTATTTGGCGAACCATCTAATAAAAATAATAATGTAACCCCGTTACAGTCTACTGCGGTACAAAAAGAGACAGAAGTAGACATGCTAAAACAGCAGGTAGACATACTAAAAAAACAGCTAGAACTTGCACATGAGCGAGAAGTTTTCCAACGAGAACAGCTAGAAGCAAAAGACAATCAAATAGAAGCTATACAACGACTGCTAGAAGCCCCAAAAACCAATATAACTACGTTTACCGATCAGAAATCTAGCCAAGATATAGCAACGGATCCTCGGCCAGAAACTGAGCCGAAACATGACGGATTGACTACTCCGGTCGAAACAGAAAATAAGCGTATTCCAGTGCCAGAGCAGGTTGAACCGGAGCAGCCGAAAAGAGGATGGTTAAGCCGGTTTTTCTTGCCGAATGGCTAAGAGGCTTATTTAGGTGTACTAATCAAAGTTGTGAAACATTGATCAAAGAATAAGCGTGGAACATGAAAAATCACAAAAAAAGCCCACCTTGGGGAAGATGGGCTATCAACTAGAAACTACAGCATTGATTTCTATAAATAATTATAACGCATTTCGTATAACGTGCATTATGTTAATTTTAGAAATATTTAAAAATGAAGAAATTAGAAATCATCATTCTCGTAATTTTAATTCTAGCTATTTTATGGGGCATACAATGGATGTTTCATGGCTTTCCAACTGGAAATTAAAGCCATGCTTTCCTGATTCCATATCACCGCTATTATATTAATTTTAGGAAAAGTGATAATTAGTAAAAAAATAACTATTCATAGTTAATCTATGCGACAAATTATGTCTTCAATTTAATGTAATTATTGAAAATTTATACGATAATTAAATCAAATTAGGGGGTTAGCTATGGATATCATTAAAAGTGTCATCCATTGGATCTTAACAGCTATCGCCATGACATTGGCAGCATTGATATTTCTGATATCACATGAGAGGTTGTGGATTGATTGGATAAAGTCTAAGGGTATAGAAAAAGCTCTAGATTTTTTTCCTTTCGTAAAATTTGATCCAGTATTCCTAAAATTAATTTTCCCATATTGTGTTTATATTATTGTTTTGCTGATGTTAATTGGAATTACAGCATTATCTCTGAAGTTCATAATTAAGAAGTTGGATAAGGTTAAGTTTAAAAAAAATCAAATTGCTAGTTTTGAACAAGCTAATGATTTCTATCTACCAATTTATTTGGGGTATTCTTTTGTCGCAATTAGTCTACCAACATTCAAATCTTTTTTACTGTTCTTTCTTTTGATGCTTATTTTATTAAGTAAAACACGCTTCTTCTATTTCAATCCTTTATTTCTAATACTGGGTTATAAATTTTATTTTATTGATAATGTAGACAAATCAAAAATGCTTCTGATTACAAAAAAAGAAGTAAAAATTTTGAGTGATTTTTTTGAAAATTCTTCAGGAAAGGAACAGGAAGAAGTTGCCTTAATTAAGGTGAATAATCATACTTATTTATTAATCTAGATAACTGAAAATATTGGTGTTCTCATTTATGAATTGTCTCTATGCTCGATCTAACTCTAAATTTCATCTAGTATTATCTGATGATAATTGTCCTGATTTTTTTACAAGCGTAAACTTAGATGAAATTTCTTCTGTTCCATATAGCCCAACTGCTATTCTAGAAGAAGATGATTGGTTTTCCATCAATCTTTCAAAAACAGAAAATACAGCGGAAGTAGCAACGGAAGATAAGATATCTGATCCTTTAGAGTTATTAAGTCGGCAAATTAATACAACTTTACCAACTCTAAAAGCTGACCAATATAAGGGTGTAAAGTACTTTGTATTTGAACCATCAGGTAAAAAATGGTTTTTATTACAAAAAGTCTTATCGGGGTCAAAAATATATGGGAAAAAAATATTAACAGTTTCAGATCAGCCAAAATTAATAGAAAAACCAGTTATCATCATTAATGAAGAGCCTGATGCTTTATATAACTACGAAACAAATACCTTATATTTCAAGAAATTAGAAAAATTAAATTCGATTTTTTCGAATATTAATTCTTTATATAGAGAAGCTACAAAAGAAGAAATGGATACTTTTTTCCAAATGGAAATTATTTCTGTTGATCAACAGTTTACAACCAACAAGATTGGTATGCTGAATAGAAAAAATATTGCTCTAATCTTAGAGACCTACAACTCATATGATGCAGATGTGAAAAAAGAACTTCATTCTTATATTGATAATCTCAATCTGCCAAAAAATGGGGATGGTAAATATATTATTGATAATGATAAAAATCTTAAAAACTTTATTTACGCTTTACAAGAAAGATATTACACAACCTTGGCCACTCATGAGAAACGTTTAGCCCAAGCCTTTGTTACAACTTCTTGATTTATATAAGTAACCATATGCAATAAGGGCTGTTTAGCAATACTACATCGGTTCATTCTCAATCAGATAGTGAAAGATAATCACATAATAGTGGACCTGGGATTATATTTTTAGTATGATCCCACCATTGTTTTTTTTGGGATGCTGATGTGAATTACCTCAGTTTTTTTAGTGGTGCTTTAGGTCTAGATCTTGGTTTAGAAAGGGCTGGATTTAAACCTTTGATGTATTGTGAATTTGACAAAAAATGTCAGGAAACAATCACATTAAATCAACCCAATGTCCCATTATTAGGTGATATTAGAAATTATTCAGCTCAAGACATTCTTCAAGAGATAGGCCTATCTCAAGAGGATACTATTGATTTAGTCGTGGGTGGTCCACCTTGCCAAGCATTTTCTACAGCTGGTGCTAGACGTTCATTTGAAGATGAGCGAGGAAACGTATTTATCCACTATCTTCAAATAGCAACTGATCTCAAGGCTCGATATATAGTAATCGAAAACGTTAGAGGCTTACTTTCAGCTGTTCATAAGCCATCTGAACATGATGAAATGTCCCTAAAAAATGCAAAGGGAACAGCCTTAGAATACATAATCCATTTTCTTGAGGAAAAGGGCTATGGTGTTTCATTTAATTTATATAATTCAGCGAATTATGGTGCTCCACAGATCCGAGAACGTGTTGTAATTATTGCTTGTGCTGATGGTTCTAAAGCTCCTTATATAAATCCTACCCATAGCCAAAATGGCATATTTGGACTTAAACCTTGGAATACATTAAAGGATGCTATTTCAAACTTAACCTCTGAACAAAACCAAGCGTGTGCAGTATTTCCAGAAAAACGGCTCAAATATTATCGCCTGTTAAAATCTGGGGAAAATTGGAGAAACTTGCCTGAAGAACTTCAAAAAGAAGCTATGGGTAAATCCTACTACTTGGGTGGAGGGAAAACAGGTTTTCTAAGACGCTTAGACTGGAATAAACCAAGCCCCACACTTGTTACAAGTCCAACTATGCCAGCAACAGACCTTGCTCATCCAGAAGAAGACCGCCCATTGAGCGTAGCTGAATACGCTAGAATCCAGCAATTTCCTGATCATTGGAAATTTGCAGGTAAATTGGTGGATCAATATAAACAAATTGGAAATGCTGTTCCTGGTGACCTTGGTTATGCAATTGCTCAAACCATTATTAACCATGATCAAGGCAATGATATAAAGCCACCAGAAAACTTTCCTTTTTCTCGTTATAAGTTCACAACGGAAAAAGATTGGAAAAAAGCTTTCCAAAATAAGTAATTAAGCCAAATAGTCTCTTATGAATTGTAAGAAACCTTCCTCACTCAACTGATCTCGGAACTCTGCTTCGGGAAAGTTTTCCCAATTTGTATTCGTTGCTCTTTTTTTAGATGGTTTGGAATACGTTCTAAACCATTTTTCAATAGTAGTTCCCTGACGAATAGCTGAAGATGAAGAATTTTCCGTATTATCTCTATTCTTTACTTGAACAGCTTCCCATAATTGAGTTGATTGATTGTATTTAATAAAATCAATTGCTCGAACAAAGTCTCCTGCACACCAGATCCATCCATGCGGTTCAAGCACTTGAGCTATGTATCTTTCCAGCAATGCACCTACTAAATTTTCTGCTGACATAGATAATTGATGTTCAACTTTAATTTGCTCAGTTTGTTCTTCTGTAAAATTGCAACATTGTTGGAGAATGACACTAACTGCATCATCGGGAATGGTTGCGGGTCTTGATAAAGTAAGTTTCTGTTCTTTAGATCTCACGTAGCATTCATGCAAAGCATTAATGCCTTCATCAGAATCTAAATGTAAACTTTTACTTCTACTTGAAAGTCGTTCAGGATTATCTTGAAGAAATTTTAGTAAAACTTGAAATTTTGGATCAAACATTTTAGATCTCAAAAAACCAACATCTTAATAATAAAAGACTTTCAATTCTAGACAAAATAAAATATACGACAACTTAAGACGCTCTCTATTAGAACAAATATTGATCACAATGAAATATTTATTATGATCATGAGATTACTTTTAATTTCATGGAAATAGTTATGTCAAAAAATGGCAAACAAACGTCAAAAAATGTTGGTTCATTAGCATCTGAGGTATTACGCGATCCGTCATCTTCAGCAATTCAAAAACAGTTAGCTGCTTCAGCTTTATCTCAAGCAAATTCGGATAAGCAAACAGGTAGTACAATGGAAACAAAAGCATCTAATGTCTTACAGAGTGATAAATATAGCGATACCACGAAAACCCTAGCAGCATCAGTACTTGCACAGTCCAACAAGGAAAGATAATTTCAAGGTTAAGAAGCTAGTCTAATGGGCTAGCTTTTTTACTTTCTGAATTTCAAATTTTCGTTTAACACGCCCCTATTAACATATATTCGCATTTCTATTATCAGCTTATGAATGAAGAAAAAGACCCTGAAATTAAATATTTATCAAATGATGAAGACCTATTCCATGTTGAGAAAAAAATTTACCTCCCGACATTCATATTCCAAGAGTTTTTCGTTTTCCTATGCATAACCTTTGGTTCTTATTTTTCCATATTTATTTCGAGTCAAAAGTTTGCAACTGAAGAATCTTTCAGTAAGTCATTTAACTTAGTTTTTGCATTTTTTACGATCGAAAATCTTATAGATACTAGTATTGGATTATTTATCGTTATGGGAATTTTATGCTTTGTAAATCACTTGACTACACACTCGAAACTTAACATACAGCCTATTTTGAACAGACTGATCAGTGCAGTCACAGATTTTTACTATCTAATGTTTTCGACTATTTTAGGTTGTATGTTAGGGCTATTCCACTTTTTACATAAATTCCCCATGATCAAAGAATATGAACAACTTCATCAACTTGCTATAAGTGGCATGATTACTATAGGCTTAGTCGGTTCTACAACTTCAATAGCAATACAGTTTTTCGTACATAAAAATAAAGTACTGCATAAAAAACCAGATTAACTCTGGTTTTTTTGTTCAATCTGATCATTGGCTTCAAACATACCAGGATTGGTAATCCGGATATTGTCCTGACAATTTCCGCAAAGCATCAGCCCTGCAAAAAGCTGTACGTTGTCTCTTGAATCACAGAAAGCACATGGTTTAGAAAGTTGAATAATATTACTCATGATTTTTTCCTTTCAGATAGCTAGCCTTAGCATGAATTTTTCCTTTAGCCTGCATTCCTCGAATCTCATATTTCTCTGTTTGTAGCTTCATAAGAATGCCTATTTGAAACATGTATATTTCCCCCAAATCTCCTAATAAATTTTCATTCAAAGAATTAGCTTGGGTAAATTGATCCAATGACCGATTAATATCTTTTTCAAAATCATTCACAAGTGTTTCAATCCGACTGACTTGTCGCTCAATGCTGGCCATTTGTAAATTACTGGTCAGAAGATCCCGCAGATAAGTCCCTAATTTATCGCCCTTCAACTGAGCCAAACGCTCATATTCTTGTGCAACCTGATTGTCTAATCTGACGGCAACGGTTCGAGTACTGTTCATGAAAAACTCCTATCACTTGTTTTCAATCTAAGCACCTAATTTCTAAAAAGTAACTATCAAATATAAGTAAACACTGTGTTAAGTTTTAATGATTACAGGTTAAATATCTAATATAAAAAGAGAAATTTATATAAAAACGTAAACAAAGGTGATTACAAGCTATCTCATTGTTTTGTAAGTAAATATTGCACTTTATTCGCAACAAAAAGTGTTTACAGCTAAGTCTATGAAAGATAATAAAAATCATGCTAAAAGCGTAAACGCTTTCCAGACAGATGAAAAATCGCTGTAGCCCTTATAGCATAAGGCTTTAGAGCCTTTATCTTTAGATGCGTGGTGTGTGAACCAAAAATTGCCGGTATGTACCGGCTCCCAATCCATTTAATTGACTTAACTGACAGTAAAGATAGTGCTTGGCCAAAAGAGATCCTGACTATTGTATTTCTAAGAAAAAAATCTATAAGCGAAAACTCTAGCCTACAGATCAAAAATAAAACCCAAGTTAAAACGCTCTCACATGCGATTTCAGCCACATTTTTACATAAGACATAGAATCGACTATTGAAATGAGCAATCAGGTCAAAAAACGCAAATGAGCGCAAAATAGAGACAATTTTTATTCTAATCGGGATAAATAGAGCGAGTGTCTACGAGCGAAGCACCAAAATTCGCACCTCGACTCTCTGAAAAACAGCTTTTTAGGCTGTGAAGCCTAAATAAGCGTAAATCACATGCAGAAAATTGGGCCTAGATCGAGCGTAGCGAGTAAAAAAGCTTTATGAGCGAAGCGAATTCCGAGTTGCTTTTGCTCTTGTCTTTGCTTTTTCTTAAAGTCACAGCTGGAAGAGCTAAAAAATTGCCCCAGGAATCGAGCGAAAGCGAGATTCAATAGAGTTTGAGCGTAGCGAAAACCAAGGGCAATTTTTCATTCCCAATGCTTTTAATAATTTTTAATACTTTTAAATGCTTTTAGATCTGCTGTAAGCCTTTATTTATAGTATATACAAGGGATATACCACACCAAAAAGTCACCTATACCACACCAAAAAGTCACCTATACCACACCAAAAAGTCACCTATACCACACCAAAAAGTCACCTATTTACACCATTGATTAATGATGGTGTAATAACACCACGTATAATAAAGGTGTAGTAA
>NZ_RAXT01000081.1 GCF_003611475.1 Acinetobacter rongchengensis
ATCTGATTCATAAGGATGGTGATTTAACTGAATCAGAATTTTGGATTAATCAATTTCACAAAACACTATTTCTTAATATTAAAAATTTATTTTTAATAAAATCAATGAAATACTTGTATTTTAGCTGTGTAGAATTATTTTCTCGATAAACCATATATAAGTTTCTATGCAGTGGATTAAACTCTGTCAAACATTCAACTATTTTTCCTGATGATAAATCAGCTTGAATGTCCCAATTCAATTTATAAGCAATGCCCTGGCCTGCTAATACCCATTGATGAACTATTTCACTACTACTACTAGACAATTGAGGTGAGACTTTTACTATTGTATTTTTACCATTCTCCATAAACGGCCACTCACTAAATGTATGCCGATTTCTGATCAAACAGAGACAGTGATGATCCGCCAAACTATACGGATTATCGGGTATTCCAAACTTTTTAAAATATTCAGGAGATGCGCAATAAATTTTTTTACCTTGTATAAGCGGGACAGAACAGTAATCAATCTCTAGAGGGACTTCAATCTGAAAGGAGAAATCGAGTTCCTGTTCCATTAAATCTACTTTTGAATCAGACAATAATAATTCAATGTTTAAATGAGGATATTGTTTTGCAAACTCTGCAATCCAACCAGCTAAATGCTGTTTCCCGAATTGATTGAGTGAACCAATTCGTAATCGTCCAGTCAAAAAGTCCTGTTCACCTTGTAAGTTATTTTCCATTTTTTCAAGTAAGGACAAAATATGCTGGGTATTTTCTAAAAAATATTCCCCTTTTTCAGTTAACTTGAAACGTCGAGAATTTCGATCAATTAACTTAACGCCGAATCTCTGTTCGATTTGAGATAGACGACGGCTCATTGATGGCAATGAGCTTTCCAACAAGACTGCAGCACGTGTAAGTGAACCTGCCTCTACAATTTTTAAAAAAAATTCTAGATCATTCACTTTATCTCTAATTTTCATTCTTTCATTTTATGAAACTTAAACTCTCATTTTAGCCTATTTTTTCTTCTTAAATATAGTTCATATTATCTAAATTCAAAATAAAGGATGCATTATTTTGAATTTTCAAATACTGAGAATCTATTCTTACACTACAGAATGAATCTGGGTGCTTTCAAGGAGAAATACATGTCACTAGTTCACATTTCAGGATTTATAAATGGCGATTTTTTACCCATTGCCACCCAGACTCAGCCTGTATATGATCCAGGGAATTTTAGGTTCTTTGCACTTTAGCGTGAAGATTGTTACGATATGGACTCATCCATGAGATAACCCGCACATGAGCGCTACCAAGAAAGCAGACAAGTAAGCCGCAGCAACCTTCGTTTTCGGTTGTTGCGGCGTTCTCAAGAACCTAGTTGCTCTGCAAGAGCGCCGCCAAATTCTTAACTTAAGGAGATGGCTTCGTGCGCTCAAAAGATTTTTCTTGGCGGTATTCTCTTCCCGCCACGCTATTGCTGTTATCACCATTCGATTTGCTGGCGTCACTGGGCATGGATATGTACCTGCCCGTGGTGCCTTTCATGGCGGATGCACTTGGGTCCGGTGCAGGGACGATCCAGCTGACGTTGACGGCATACCTGGTTTTGCTTGGAGCCGGACAGCTTCTCTTCGGCCCACTGTCGGATCGGCTGGGTCGCCGCCCCGTTTTACTTGGTGGCGGGATTGCCTATATTGCGGCTTCATTCGGCCTCACCGTAGTTTCATCGCCAGAACTTTTTCTGAGCTTCCGCGTTCTTCAGGCCTGCGGCGCTTCGGCATGTCTCGTTTCCACTTTCGCGACGGTACGCGACATCTATTCGGGCCGTGAGGAAAGCAACGTCATCTATGGCTTGCTCGGCTCTATGCTTGCGATGGTTCCTGCGATAGGCCCACTGCTAGGAGCGCTGGTCGACGCGTGGCTCGGATGGCGCGCAATCTTCGGCTTGCTAGGGATGGCAATGATAGGCGCTGTTATCGCAGCCTGGCGACTCTGGCCAGAGACTCGGCGGCACCGGACGGCAGACCTACAGTGGTCGCAGCTATTGACTCCTGTGAAACACCTGAACTTCTGGCTGTACACGCTCTGTTACAGCGCGGGGATGGGCAGCTTTTTCGTCTTTTTCTCGACCGCCCCCTGGCTAATGATGGGGAGGCAAGGGTTATCGCAACTTAGCTTCAGCTTGCTATTTGCTACAGTGGCCATCGCTATGATGGCTACAGCGCGAATCATGGGACGACTGATTCCCCGGTGGGGAAGCCTGAAGACCTTACGAGTGGGAATGGGGTGTCTGATGGCGGGAGCGCTGTTGCTCGCTGTTGGCGAGACATTGGCACCGGTCTCGGTGCTTGGCTTCATCGCCCCGATGTGGCTCGTGGGTGTTGGTATCGCCACTGCGGTATCGGTGGCACCCAATGCCGCTCTTCGAGGTTTCGATCATATCGCTGGGACCGCTACAGCAGTCTACTTCTGTTTGGGTGGACTACTGTTAGGGATTATCGGGACACTCATTATTACGCTTTTATCGACTGGTACCACCTGGCCGATCATCGCTTATTGCCTCATCCTCGCAACAGCAGTGCTTTGTCTGTCCTGCATCAATCCCAACAGACGCCATCTCAGCCAAGAAGAACATGATGCCTTGGCGCTACAAGGCACCGATAGCGCGCAATCGGTCCATGATCATGACTAGCGCTGATGTTTGGAGCCTGTTCTGGAAGGGCTTTTCGCCAGCGTCTCATGGGCTTCTAGATGAACAGACTTTGCTGATCCGTCTTACACACGACGAGGAGCATACGCCAATTTGTAGCCGATGCGATTGCCCTTGTTTCCTGGTACATGACATCAATTGGCGCCGAGTTCGCGAGTCACCAATTATGCAGTATCGCGTCGAGTTGGATGTACCTGTGCGGCGGCTGCGTTGTCCACAATGCGGTCCAACCAGAGAGCGGATCGATTGGCTACCACCGCGCTCCCGTATTACGCAATCATTGCGCAACTGGATTGAGAAATTAGTACAGATGCTGCCCGTCAGTCATGTTGCCAATCTTTTGGGCTTGCATTGGCATACAGTCAAGACTATTGACATGGAGCGGCTCAAACGTGATTTGCACGAGCCAGATCGAAGTCGATTGCGCCGCCTGATGATGGACGAATTCGCCTTGCACAAGGGTCATCGCTACGCCACGGTGGTCGCCTGTGCCGACACCCAGCAAGTGGTGTGGATTGGCGAGGGCCGCTCGCGTGAGGCGATCCGGCCGTTCTTCGAGTGGTTAGGCGATGCCCGGAACCAGATCGAGGCAGTGGCCATGGACATGAACTCAGCCTTCGATCTTGAAGTGAAGGCCCAGTGCCCCAACGCGGTGGTGGTCTACGACCTGTTCCATGTGGTGGCTAAGTATGGCCGCGAAGTGATGGATAGAGTGCGAGTTGATCAGGCCAATCAACTGCGAGATGACAAGGTCGCCCGCAAGGTGATCAAAAGCAGCCGTTGGATACTGTTACGCAATGCTGACAACCTTGAGCCCGAGCAGGCGGTCAAGCTGGACGAACTCCTGGCCGCCAATGCGTTCTTGACTACGGTGTACGTGCTCAAGGACCAACTTAAGACGCTATGGTTTGCGGAAAGCGAGACGACGGCCAGAAGCGCCTGGCGGGAATGGGCCGGCATGGCCCTCGGTAGCGGAATTGATGCTTTGGTACGATTTGCCAAGAAGCTGGAGCCATATATGGAGGGTATCGTTTCCAGTGCCCTCCACCGGCTGAACACCAGCGTGCTGGAGGGCATGAACAACCGGATCAAAGTCATTAAGCGGATGGCCTATGGATACCGCGACACGGACTACTTCTTCCTCAAGATCCGTGCTGCATTTCCCGGCAAAGTGCGATGAACTGAATTTTACCCATCAAATTGGTTCTATTAGTAATACCAGTTTAAATGATGTCGAAAATGCTATTAATATTGCACATCAAGCTTTTCTTAGCTGGAAAGACAGTAGTATTGCTGAACGTCAAAACTGTTTAAAACAGGCTGCCGATCTCATTTTTCAAAAAAAAGATGAACTAAAAGAACTGCTTATTTCTGAACATGGTGGCATGCTTTGGGAAGCAGAAACTGATTTTTATTTGGGTTCAGGCGTAATGAGTATGTATGCTCAGGCTCCAGATGATCTTTTGATACCTAAAGAAATTTCAGAAGAAACAGGCTGGATACGAATTCATAAAAGACCTAAGGGTGTCATCTCTGCAATTGTGCCTTGGAATATGCCTATTGTATTAACAATGATGAAGTTAGGTCCTTTATTACTTGCAGGTAATACTGTGGTATTGAAGCCTTCTCCATTCTCAGCATTGGCTTTAACTCAATTGCTTGCCAAAATAGCAGCCGTATTTCCAAAAGGCGTGATTAACGTCGTACATGGCGATGCAGATGTAGGAAATATTTTAACGAGTCACCCTCTAGTTCGTAAAGTTGCATTTACTGGTGGCACAGCCACCGGTGCAGCCGTAATGGCAAGTGCAGCGCAAACAATTAAAGATGTCACTTTAGAATTAGGTGGAAATGATGCGGCAATTATTTTAGAAGATATCGATTTCCAATCTATCCTACCAAAATTATTAAAGGGTGTATTTACACGTAGTGGGCAAATTTGTTTTGCAGTTAAACGTATATATGTGCCGAAAGATAAGCTTGATCAATATTTCGATCTTTTCTGTGAAGAAGTGGATAAATATAAAGTTGGCCATGGCTTAAATTCAGCTGCCAATTTTGGCCCACTCAACAATAAAAAGCAGTGGGCTATCGTACAGAAATTTATTGAAAATGCTAAAGCCTCGGATCAATGTGAAGTACGTGAGTTAGGTCAAAAACTGAATCCAGAACAATGGGACAATGGATACTACGTTCTACCGCACGTCGTGAAAACCCTAGATAACTCATTAGAGATTGTTCAGCAGGAACAATTCGGACCCATTATTCCACTGATCGGTTATGAAACTGTAGAACAAGCGATTGAATATGCAAATGATAATGAGCAAGGTCTATGTTCATCTGTTTGGTCTGACAATATTGAGCTTGCCTATGATATTGCACAAAAGATAGAGGCGGGTAGTACATTTATTAATAGTCATAGTTTTGACTCTTTACAACTCGGCATGCCATTTGGTGGAATCAAGCAAAGTGGTATTGGTCGTGAATTAGACATCAATGAAACATTGAAATCATATCTAGAACCCCACTCTATTCGACTTATTAAATGAAGATCTAGACCATATTAATTTATAGGTTATCTAGCGAAAAGCTAGATAACACTTACATTTAAGGAAAAATGTATGAAAATCAAAGCTGCACTTGCGAAAGAAAAAAATTATCCATTAGTTATTGAAGAAATCGAAATTGAAGAACCTAAAGAAGATGAAGTTCTAATAAAAATAGTTGCATCTGGTATTTGTCATACTGATGCAGAATCAATAAAAGGAAATGGAACTCCTTTCCCAGCAGTATTAGGACACGAAGGCTCAGGAATTATTGAAAGAGTTGGTTCAAACGTTACTCATTTAAAAGTGGGTGATCATATCGTCCTATCTTATTCATACTGTAACTCTTGCTCCCAGTGTCTTACAGGGCACCACAATTTATGTATACGTACTGTTGAACTTAATTTTGGTGGAAAACTACAAGATCAAACCTATCGACTGCATAAGGATGGTCAAAATTACTCTACCTTTTTTGGACAGTCGTCTTTTGCCACCTATGCTGTAGCAAATATAAATAATATAGTCAAAGTGGATCATGATGTAGATCTGAGATTACTAGGTCCTTTAGGATGTGGTATTCAAACTGGTAGTGGTACGGTGATGAACAGCTTGAAACCCGAACCTGGAAGCTCTATTGCCATTTATGGAGCAGGTGCAGTTGGATTAAGTGCAGTGATGGCCGCTAATCTTTTAGGGCTAAAAAATATTATCGTTATTGATATACATGAAAATCGTCTTGAGTTAGCGAAAGAACTTGGAGCTACTCATGCTCTAAATAGTCAAAGTTTAAATGTAGTAGAAGAAGTGAAAAAAATTACAGATGGCGGTGTTCATTATGCAATTGAAACGACCGGTGTTCCTGTTGTCATTAAAAATGGAATAGATTCATTGAGAGTAGCAGGAAAAATCTCGATTGTCGGTATGGGAGGAGATGTAACTTTAAACTTTACAAATGATATTTTGATGGAAGGTAAAACGATTGTAGGTACGATACAAGGTGACTCTACTCCTCAAGTACATATTCCTAAAATCATTGAATATTATAAAGAAGGAAAATTTCCTTTCGACAAGCTTGTAAAATTTTATAATTTTAATGATATTAATCAAGCATTTGAAGATTCAAAAACTGGCATAACGATCAAGCCAGTAGTTATAATTGGCTCATAGCTTACTTATAGTTATAATTAAGCTAAAAAATATAACTCATTGTTAGTACAGTACTTCATTTATAAGTACTGTACTAATCAATATGATTATTCGTAATGAATTACTGTACGAATCGATTTACCTTCGTGCATGAGGTCAAAAGCTTCATTAATGTTGTCCAAGCCCATGGTATGGGTCACAAAAGGCTCAAGTTGAATTTCCCCCTTCATTGCATCTTCAACCATGTCCGGAAGTTGTGAACGACCTTTCACGGCACTGTTGCAAATAGCCATTGATGATAAGCTAAATAGTTTTTTAGCTAAAGGTTCAGTGTATGAATCCCTTCCATGGTCGGCATTTTCAGGGCGAAATCATTCTTTGGGCTGTACGCTGGTATTGTAAATATGGCATCAGCTATCGTGAACTTCAGGAAATGCTTTCCGAACCCGGTGTAAATGTTAATCACACTACTATTTACCGTTGGGTTCAACGTTATGCTCCTGAAATAGAAAAACGCTTACGCTGGTATTGGCGTAATCCTACACATCTCGGCACATGGCATATTGATGAAACTTATGTAAAAGTGAATGGAAGATGGTTTTATCTGTATCGTGCAGTCGATCAACGTGGCTTTACCATTGATTTTTACCTTTCTTCTAGACGTAATACCAAATCAGCATATTGTTTTCTTGGAAAAATTTTAAATAATGTGAAGAAGTGGCAAATTCCACAAGTGATCAATACGGATAAAGCACCCACATATGGAGGTGCTTTATCACGGTTAAAACGGGAAGGAAAATGTCCACCAGACCTTGAGCACAGGCAGGTTAAGTACAAAAATAACGTGATCGAATGTGATCATGGCAAGCTAAAGCGGATTATCAGGGCCACATTAGGATTCAAATCTATGAAAACGGCTTATGCCACAATTAAAGGTATTGAAGTCATGCGTGCACTACGTAAAGGACAAGCTTCATCATTTTATTATGGTCAGCCTCAGGGTGAAGTGTATCTGGTGAATAGAGTTTTCGGTCTCTAAGCACTTTTTAAAGGGAACATCATCGACTCAGATCCCTATTTGCAACAGTGCCGTTATAACTTTAGGAATTTCTTTTAAGTTATTTCTATATTTTATGAAAAATAGTTTCTATTTAAGCTGTCCTAAAATTAGCCCAATGCAGCCTATATAAAATACATTTTATTTATATTTTAAAAATCAGCAACATAATACTTTGTAAAATCCCATTCAATTTCTAATAGGATTTTTTATTGATTTATCACGTTCTAAGGCTTTCATAATCTCAACTAAATATAGTCGCCAATTCAAATTGAGTTACTCACCTGCTTTTAAATACCGATATACCGCCTGGCGACTAATTCCAAATGCTTGGCCTAATGCCATTTTTGAAGAGTACTTCCCTTCCTTCCATGCTTGTCGTAAAGCTTCGGCCTGATCAGGTTTCAATTTGTGTACCCGGCCTTTATACTTCCCTTGAGCAGAGGCGAGTTTAATTCCTTCCTTTTGTCGCTCCAGAATAATCTCACGTTCAAACTGTGCAAAAGCCCCCATCAGTTGCAGCATCAAATTATCCATCGGGGTGGATTGGGCCGTAAAAGTAATATTTTCTTTTACAAACTGGATGGCGATCCCTCCTTTAACCAGTTTATCTACTTCGGTAACCAAATCTTTTAGGCTTCGTGCAAAACGATCCATGGAATGTACAACAACCCTGTCCCCTTCCCGGAGATAGTTCAACATTTCCTGAAATTTCGGCCGGTCGGTATTT
>NZ_RAXT01000082.1 GCF_003611475.1 Acinetobacter rongchengensis
GATTTGCTGAACACGTGGATTGACTTCACCTGTAGCAGTGTCTACGTTCATTTCTTTGACTAATTTATCGATTTCTTGACGGTTCATACAAATTCTCCTGAAGTATGAAGGTATTAACGTGGTTGGCTTTACATGCATTTATTCGCTTGTTCCTTCGCTCACCACATTCCTTGTTATTGCTGTGAAAATAAACTTAAAATGATTTAACCAATTTAGCTGTCATCATCTCGAATTGAAGAAGGGTGACGATTGAGTGCCATCACTTCGATATTCATGTAGGGATACAATGGAAGCCCTTGTAAAATATTATGAAGTTCTTCATTACTTTCAACATCGAAAATGCTGATATTTGAATATTGTCCTGTCACACGCCAAATATGACGCCATTTACCTTGCTGCTGTAAATCTTGCGAATAAGCCTTTTCAATCATCTTAATTTCATTGGCTTTTTCTACTGGCATATCAAGCGGGATGTGTACATCCATTCGTACTTGGAAAAGCATATTCATTCCTTTATTGACGACGCATGTTGTCGATTTTGTCTTCATCCAATTCAATACCTAAGCCTGAACCTGTTGGAATTTTCAGTTCAAAATTGTCATATTGAAGTGGTGTTTTTAAAATATCTTCAGTCAATAACAAGGGCCCAAATAATTCAGTGCCATAGGCTAAGTTATTGAATGTTGAGAAAGCATGAGCGGATGCAATCGTGCCGACAGGACCTTCGAGCATGGTGCCACCATACAGATCAATCCCTGCAAGATTTGCGAGTTTGCCAACTTCACAGGCTTCAATTAAACCTCCAGACTGGGCAACTTTGACCGCAAAAACACTGGCTGCATTGCGCTTAGCAAGTTCATAGGCACTTTGTGGGCCAGTGAGTGATTCATCTGCCATGATCGCAATATCGAACTTACGTGTTAAACGTTGCATTGCATCAATGTTGTGAATTGCACAGGGTTGTTCAATCAGGTCTACACCGCCATCTTGCAGCATTTGAATGCCTTTGATTGCATTTAACTCTGACCAAGCACGGTTGACATCGACACGAATAGATACTTCTGAACCTAATGCTTTTTTAATTGCAAGCACATGTTCGACATCTTGTTCTACAGGGCGTGAGCCAATTTTTAGTTTGAAAATATTATGGCGTTTCGCCGCAATCATTTTCTGTGCTTCTGCAATATCTTTTTCCGTATTACCCGAAGCTAGTACCCATAACACTGGAATACTGTCACGTAAGCGACCACCTAAAATTTCGCTGAGTGGTAAGCCTAAACGCTGAGTTTGGATATCCAAGAGAGCGGTTTGAATTGCACATTTTGCAAAACGATTACCATTGATATTGCGATGAATCACTTGCATCGTTTGAGCGATATTTAAACCAACTAAGGATTTAAGCAATGGTGAAAAATATGTTTCAATATTGGTTTTTACACTTTCAGGGCTTTCTTCACCATAGCCCAACCCACCAATTGTCGTTGCTTCACCCCAACCCACCAGTCCATCTTCAGTTGTCACTTTAACGAGAACCAGTGTTTGAGTCTGCATGGTTGCGACAGCCATCTTGTGAGGGCGAATCGTTGGTATTTCGACTAAGAGCGTTTCTATGGATTTATACATCTGCGTATTTCTTAAGTATCAATCTATTTATATACCCTAAATTAATGTAAAATCTTAAACTAGGCTCAATTTGGTATTTTTAGATACTTATTAGGTATATTAAATGGAATTAAGACATCTTCGATATTTTGTGACAGTTGTAGAAGAACAAAGTATTACCAAAGCCGCTGAAAAATTATGTATTGCCCAACCTCCGTTAAGCCGACAGATCCAAAAGCTTGAAGAAGAACTGGGAATCTTATTGTTTGAACGCGGTTCTCGACCAGTACGAACCACAGAGGCAGGGCAGTTTTTTTATCAGCACGCTGTGCAAATTTTAACGCATACAGCGCAAGCGACATCCATGGCAAAGCGGATTAGCTCGGTTAATAAAATTGTTCGCATAGGTTATGTGAGCTCGCTTTTATATGCGCTGTTGCCACAAATCATTTATCTATTCCGTCAGAATAATCCAGATATTGAAGTAGAGCTGATCGAATGTGGCACCAAAGATCAAATTGAAGCGTTAAAGCAAGGTAAAATTGATATAGGTTTTGGACGCTTAAGAATTAGTGATCCTGCGATTAAACGTATTTTACTCCGAGAAGAAAAATTAAAACTTGCAGTACATAAAAATCATTATTTAACTCAATATATTGATCAAGGTATTTATTTATCGCAAATTATTAACGAGCCTATTTTTTCTTATCCTGCATCACAAAAGCCAAACTTCTCAACACTCATTCAATCTATTTTTACTGAATTAGGACTCGTACCTAAAGACATGATTGAAGTTCGGGAAATTCACTTAGCACTCGGATTAGTTTCATCTGGTGAGGGGATTTGTATTATTCCTGAAAGTGCCAGTGATATTGGAATGAAGAATTTGGTTTATATTCCAATTTTAGATGTAGAAGCTTATAGCCCGATTTCTTTATCTGTCCGAAATATGGACCAAAGCAATTACATTCCAAGTATTTTGGATTGCATTAAGAATGTGTTTGAAGAAGAAAATATGGTATTTAAACCGAGCGATTCAACCTAATCTTTAGCTAGTCATCGGTTTGTGTTGTTTTTTGTTTAGCTTGTGCTAAGGTTGGTGTTCGCTTTGTCAAAATTAAATGTGCAATCACACCAATACATATTCCCCAAAATACTGAACTTAGTCCTAAGAAATGCATACCAGAAGCGGTTGCGAGAAAAGTAATCAGCGCCGCTTCACGTTGAGCTTCATTTTTCATCGCCACAGAAATATTGGTTGCAATCGCACCTAATAAAGCTAAACCAGCAAGTGCTGCCACCAATTCTTTAGGAAGTAAACTAAATAGCATGACAATACTGCCAGCAAATAAGCCACCTAAAATATAAAAAATACCATTGGCAATCCCTGCAATATAGCGCTTTTCTTTTAACTCATGTGCATCCTTGCCCATACATAAGGCCGCGGTAATCGATGCAAGCACGATAGTGATTCCCCCGACACATGCAACAGCCAAAGAAGCGATACTGGTTACTGTAATAATGGGCTTTGCAGGGGTGTCATAGCCACTGAGTTTCATAATCGCCATACCCGGTAAAAATTGCCCAGTCAGGCTGACTAAAATAAGGGGAATAGCAAGGTTTAAGGTGGAATCCCAAGTCCATTCAGGTTGGATAAATTGCGGAATCGCCAAGTTAAAATGAACATCGACTGGATTCATTTTACCCAGTAGGAGACTGAGTACGACACCAGCAACGAGTACCCAAACCATGGCATAACGTGGTGTTAAACGTTTAGCAAACAGAAAAACCAAGAGCATGCTGAATACGATTAAGGGCATGCGATCCGTTGCAGTAAATAAACCTAATCCAAATTGAAATAATATGCCCGCCATCATGCCTGCTGCGACATCTTGTGGAATCCACTTGAGTAACTTATCAAAATAACCTGTGATACCGATAATTAAAATCACCACAGCAGTTGTTATGTAAGCCGCGACAGCTTCATTTAAGGAGACATGGGGAAATAATGTGACCAGTAAAGCTGTACCAGGCGCTGACCATGCTGTAATGACAGGTGTTTTAAATTTAATTGATAAGTAGATTCCTGCAACAGCAGCACCAATAGAGATTCCCCAAATCCATGAAATCATCATATTGTTAGAAACATGGGCTTGTTGCGCTGCTTGAAAAAAGATAATCAGAGGTCCTGAATAGGAAATAAGAACAGCTAAGAATCCTGCAACAGTCGCTGAGATAGACCAATCTTTTTTTAATGTTTGCAATAGATTTTCCATTGTTTACTTCCTTGCGCAATGGTTATTTTTATTGACTGATATTACATACATATGTCGATAGACTATTTTATTGAGCGATTAAAACCGAATTTAATTTTTAATCAGCACGGCATAGTAAATATGTTATGTAATATCAGTTACTTTATCTTGATCAATCAGAATAAAGCCGAGTTCAACCTTGATCACCGCCGCCAACAGGAACAACCGTACCTGTCATATATGAAGAGTCATCAGATGCAAGGAATACGATGGCATTGACTTGTTCTTGAATTGACCCATAACGACCCATGAAAGTACGATCAATGGTTTGATCAACAACTTCTTGCATCCATAATTTTTCATGGTCAGAAAGTGGCTGATCATTTCTAGGAATTTTACGTGGTGGTGCTTCTGTACCGCCAGTTGCAATCGCATTCACCCGAATACCATCTTTGGCATGTTCAAAAGCAAGCGAAGCAGTTAATCCGTTCACACCACCTTTTGATGCAGAGTAGGGTACACGGTTAATGCCACGTGTTGCAATTGAAGATACATTTACAATTGTACCTTTCTGATTTTTAATCATTTCTGGGAGCACGGCACGACAACACCATAGCGTTGGAAATAATGAGCGGTTTACTTCTTTGATAATTTCCTCTTCTGAAAACTCCTGAAAAGGTTTCATCCATATTGCGCCACCGACATTGTTGATAAGGACATCAACACGCCCATAGGTTGTGATTGCTTTTTCAACAACAGCTTGTGCGCCTGCAAAAGTCTCTAAGTCTGCATTGATGCTGACAGCATCACCACCATTGTGTTTAATTTCAGCAACAACTTCTTCGACTAATTCAGAGCGATCAGCCAGAATTGTTTGAGCGCCTTCTAAGGTGACTTGTAGGGCGACTCCACGTCCAATACCTTGTGCTGCACCTGTCACAATGACAACTTTATTTTGAAAGCGCTTATTCATGGCAACATGCTCCTCAAATTTAAATGCTTAAAACGACTGATTAATTCGCAGAGAATTTTTCGAACAAGAAGTTCTTTGGTTTTATACCTTCTGTATCTAACCAGCCACGGACTGCTTCAACCATAGGTACTGGGCCACATAAGTAAATATCAACATCGCCTTGATTTAACCAATCGTTTTCTATATGGCTGGTCACATATCCTTTACGTTCATGTTGACTGTCTGCATGTGCGACAACGGTACGGTATTCAAACCAAGCATGTTTTTCCTGTAATTCATTTAACTTTTCAATAGCGACTAGGTCGAAGTCATTGGTTACGCCAAAAACCAAACGAATAGGTTGCTCTGAATGTTTTTCTTCAAGCACTTGCAACATCGACATGAATGGAGCAATCCCTGTTCCACCAGCAAGCATGAGTACAGGACGGGTGACATCACGTAAATAGAAACTTCCAAAAGGACCTGTAAACGTCATTTTGTCACCAGCTTTGACATTTTTACTGAGAAATTCACTCATTTTTCCATTGGGAACATTACGTACCACAAAACCAGTTAAACGATTGCCCGGTTTTGAACTGAATGAATATGAACGCGTTTCAGTGGTTCCAGGAATGCCAACATTGACATATTGACCAGCAAGGAAGTTGATATCAGGTTGACCTTCATCGAGTTGTATATCAAAAGTAATGGTTGAATCAGATAGGTTTTCAACACGTGAAAGCGTACCTTGGAATTGGTGAATTTCTGTTTTACACACTTCAGAAGATGCTGCGATTTTAAATACAGCATCAGAAGTTGGTTTACATTGGCATGCCAAGATATAACCTTGTTCAGCTTCTTCAGGTGTCAAGGCATCTTCAATGTAATTTTCTTCAGGCATGTCATAGCTGCCAGATTCACAAAATGCACGGCAGGTACCACATGCACCATCACGGCAATCTAAAGGAATATTAATCTTTTGACGGTATGCAGCATCAGAAAGCGTTTCATCTTGTGCAACAGAAATGAAGCGAGTGACGCCATCTTCAAATTGAAGTGCAACATTATGGTTTGACATGGCAGAATCCTTTTAAACTTTATGAATCTTGTGCCGTTCAATCAAATCTCCTTATGCTTGAACGGCTGACCTTGCTTTCTATTGAAAATATTGACAATAGAAAGTCTTAGAGGTGATAGATATCAATGACTTGGTTGATGTAATCATTTTTAAGCACGACATATTTGCTTAAAATCTGTGGTTGTTCACCTGAAAAATCAATTTCATAACGAGACATGCCAAAATAGCTATAATTGGTTTTATAACGGAAACTTAGCGTATTCCAATTAAAGCGTACGGTGACTTTGTCACCCTCACGTGCAACCACTTCAATATTGGCAATGTTATGGCTAGTACGCGTATCTGGCATGGTTGCAGAAGAGCGTTCGGTTTTGATACGAAACACACGGTCTTCAAGCCCTTGACGGTCTGGATAATAGATCAAGGAAATTTCTGACTGAGGATCTTCTGTCAGTTTGTCATCGTCATCCCAAGCAGGCATCCAAAATGAAGCACTTGGTGCATAGCAAGCTAACCATTCATCCCAGTGTTCGTCGTCTAAAAAACGTGCTTCACGGTAAAGAAATTGGCTGATATTCTCGATACTTGCTTTATCATTTATTGCAGTCGCATTCATCTTGTTTCTCCTTAATCAACCAAACCAGCAAGCTCTTTTTCTGCTGCAATGGCGTGTTTCATGGTTTTTAACCAATATTGATGCTGTGCAAGATAAAGTCCTTCATCTTCTGTTTTAATACAGCTAATTGCTGGTTTTAAACCAATTTCATCGGCTGCTTCATCAGGCCCTTGAATCCAGTGTTTTGAGCCACGACACATGTCGTTCCATTCCAATTCAATCCCTGCATAACCTGCTTGGCAGGCACGGAATTCCTCAAGATCATCAGGAGTCGCCATACCTGAGGCATTAAAGAAATCTTCGTATTGACGAATACGACGTGCACGAGCTTCAGGTGCTTCACCAACAGGAGCAATACAGTAAATTGTGACTTCAGATTTATTGACTGAAATTGGACGTACCACACGGATTTGTGAACCAAATTGATCCATCAAATAGACATTTGGATAAAGACATAAGTTACGTGAACGCTCAATCATCCATTTCGACATAGGTGCGCCGAATTTTTCGGTATATTCATCCGCTTTAGAGAAGTTTGGACGGTCTTCAGGATTACCCCATTGCGTCCAAAGCAGCATGTGACCATTGTCAAAACCGTATGAACCACCACCTTGTTTGCCCCAAGAGCCTGCACTCATGGCACGTACATTGTCAGCAGCTTGTTTTTCTTTGCGTTGTTGAGTGGTTGCTGCATAGTTCCAATGCACAGCAGAGACATGATAGCCATCAGCACCATTTTCAGCCGTTAATTTCCAGTTACCTTCAAAAGTGTAAGTCGAAGAACCACGTAATACTTCTAAACCTTGCTCAGATTGATCAACAATCATGTCAATAATTTTAGTCGTTTCACCTAGAAACTCTTCTAAACTTGGAACGTCTGGATTTAAGCTACCAAATAAGAAGCCTTTGTAACTTTCAAAACGTGCTACTTTTTTCAGATCATGCGAACCTTCTTTGTTGAAGCAGTCTGAATACCCCGCATCTGCTGGATCTTTAACTTTGAGTAATTTTCCAGAGTTATTAAATGTCCAACCATGGAAAGGGCAAGTATAGGTTGCTTTATTACCACGTTTATAACGACAAAGTTGCGCACCACGGTGTGAACAAGCATTGATCATGGCATTCAATTCGCCATTACGGTTGCGTGCAATTAAAATGGGTTGACGACCCATGTAAGTGGTGTAGTAATCATTATTGTTTGGGATTTGGCTTTCATGTGCTAAATAAACCCAATTGCCTTCAAAAATATATTTCAATTCAAGGTCAAATAAAGATTGGTCTGTAAATACTGAGCGATGTAATTTAAATTCGCCAGTTTCATAATTGTCTACAAGAAGTTCATCAATACGATCAAGATGACTGGTGTTAATGACTGGAATACGTGGCATGTCTATTCTCCGACTATCCGTGTAGTGATCTTGCTAAGACAAAAGTGATGAACATCTTAGCCAAGTCAGCATTTTGGTATTTTTGTTATGCGCTAGCGCGACGACGATCGACTTCTGTTGAAGGTGCATCAGTTTGATCTTGAACCAACTCAACATTGAAAGTGATATGTTTAAAAGGTTTGTTTAATCCACGACGAGT
>NZ_RAXT01000083.1 GCF_003611475.1 Acinetobacter rongchengensis
AATAAGAACAAATAACTTCAACTTGCATACATAAAAATGCATATTACTTCAAGATAATATTTAAAATAGCAAGAAACGATAATTCAAGGGATGAATTTTGCAAGTAAAACAAATAATAGCAAGTCTGACTTTTATTCTTATTGCGACATTGTGCGGTGTTTTGATTGCAGTTTGGGTGTTTAAGTATTTTAGTATTTATATTCCTCTTGAAAATCAAGCTGTCAATATTGATTTACAAGAACCCTTACAGGCTAAGGTCGTGATTCATGATGCTTTAGATGTTGATGTTACGGGGCAGGTCAATGCAACAATTCCTATTCATGAAAATTTGGAATTGCCGATTTCTCAGACGCTAACACCACGAGTTTATTTCGATAATCAAGTACCTATTCAAACCACGATTCCTGTTAAAGAAGTTTTAAAAGTGCATCAAAACATGCCAATTGATACCACTGTAAAAGTGAATGTATTGGGTAAAGATATTAGTTTGCCTTTGAAAGGAACGATTCCAATTCATATGGATGTCCCGATTGATCTAAAAGTACCTTTGAATCAAAAAGTACATTTAAAATTTGATGCACCTGTTAAAACTGTGCTCAAAGAAAATTTAAGAGTTCCACTGACAGCAACCCTTAAAACCAATATCCCGATTGAAGGGCATTTAAATGTTCCGATTAAATCTGCATTGCAGGCAACAGTAGATGTTCAAAATACCTTGCCAGTCAAAATTGAAAGGGGACAATTAAAGATTCCATTAAACAGCTTAAAGCTTTCTCAACATGATATTGCTTCTCAGCATTCACCAACTCAATTGCAAAGCGAGTGAGGTGAATTATGTGGATATTTAGTTCAGTTAGGCGAGTATTGATCAGTTTTGTGATTGTTGTGTTGCTCATCGCAATATTGGTTTGGGGGTATTTGAATATTCAGGCTTCTATGCAAATTTCTGCTAAAAATGCGCAAATTCAGTTGTCTCAACAATTACCAACAAAAATTCAAGTTGGAAATTATTTACAAGCACATGCACAGGGCGCCTTGGATGCAGACTTGAATGTTCAAAGAAAATTAAATTTACCTTTAAAGGGGAAGTACTTGGCGGATCTTAGTTTTGCAGTCACGACACCCATCGTTGTTGATATTGACTACACAACCAATATTGATATAAAAACGGTTATGCCACTCGAAACCAATACTGATTTAGTCTATCAAAACAAACTGCTTCCTAAATTTCCTTTGAAAATGGATGTTCCAATTCAGTTATCTGTACCATTTCATCTAAAACGTAGCTACCGAATACCAATCAAAATTTTATTCGATGGTTCTGTTTATTTTCAGTTTGATGAGGCTGTGGAAGTTGATGTAAATCATCGGTTTAATCCTGTATTGAAAGTGAATGATCCAATCACAATGCGTAAAATTTCAACATTTAATGCGACCATGATCAATACACAGAGGCAATCGATTGCCGATTTAAAGATGAATATAGATTTACCCATCAGCAATATTCACCCTTAAAAGAAATTCTTGGGTTTATAATCATCATGTGCAGAAATAAGTAATAATGAATCGACACCCTGTGGGGGGAGAAATAAGTTTTTTGGGTGATTATTATCATCTAATCATCTTAATTCAATACCTTGTTGAATAAGTAATTGCGCTTTACCAAAATCTCTGGCCAAAGCGATAACGTTATCAGCTTTTGTTTGTTTTCATCAGATTTGAATCACCAATTCACCAAGCTGAAGTAGCGTCTATAATTATAAGTTTCATGATATTTACCTTCATTTACGATTTAAGTTGGATGTTTTTTAAACTTGATGTTAATATCATTATTGTTAAACTTACCAAATGTAAGTACGTACCTATAAGTAAGTTAATTACGAGATAGCGAGAATTTTATGAGTATTTATGGTCGTAGCGACTTGATTGGTCAAGTTTTATCCAGTGAATGTCCTTCACGTCAAATCCTAGAACATTTAACCAGTAAGTGGTCGGTATTGGTTCTTCGTTGTTTAAGTGAAGGCGTACAGCGCTTTAGTGAATTACGAAATCGTATCGAAGGCGTGAGTGAGAAGATGCTCGCCCAAACATTGAAAACATTGGAAAAAGATGGCTTTGTTTTGCGAACGGTATACCCAGAAGTTCCCCCTAAAGTTGAGTATCAGCTCACTGTTTTAGGTGCTCAAGCCGCAGAGAAACTCAATTATCTGATTGGTTGGATTGAGCGTAGCCTGCCAGACATTTTAGAAAATAAACAACGTATTCAAATCAAATCATGATGATTTACAGCCTAGTTCAATCAAGTGTAGATTCTTCTCAATGTAAAAAACGATCGATATGAAAAATAAAGATCGTTTTTGAAAAACCTAGGTCATGTAAATTCAAGCGTATTATTGCTTCGACAATTCATCGACCAATGGTTCTAATTTTTCTTGTGCAGTTTTATTTTTATTGAATACAAACAAATCATTCATAGCATATTTCGCTGTATGAAGTTGTAATCCATTGTCAAATAAATGCAAGTATGCTTTAGAAATCACCGTATTTGTATCTTTATTATTCTCAATTTCATATGTAACCGTGTATTTACAGTCACTTGGCTTTTGTTGAGCATAAACTTGAGTATTTATTTTGTTCGCTGTAAATCTATTTACAATAATGTTTAAGTATTCTTTCGATGGGTCTACAGCATTATTTTCTTGAACACAGACTTTATTGAGTGTTGGTAATTGTTGCGTATTCACAATTGGGTTGTGTGTTTGGAAATTCACACATCCTGTTAAAGTCGTCATCGGTATTAACATCATAAAAAAAATTGAGTTCTTATTCATTGTATTCATATTTAATATAAAAGATGTGATACATTTTACATAAAAATATTAATTTGACAACTATGTTTGGTTTTTTGTTTGTTTTAGCATGAGTAATCCCGTGAAAATGGCACCGATTGTTGCAAGGAACATATCTTTATGGGCATCCCACATATCACCTTGTTGACCATTATAATTTTCTGCCTCTTCAGGAGATAAGCCTATTGCAATCCACCATTCAATCCATTCATAAACTAAGCTGCTCGCCATCACGAATTGGATAATTAATAAGAATAGTACTTTAGGTTTTAAGCGTGGTAACCAAACTTGAAAAAGACGATAGAAAATTGGGTACAAGAATAGCCCATAAAAGAAATGTACAAAGCGGTCAAACATGTTGCGTGTCCAACCCATTGCGTGGTTCAGGTCAAAGTGTAAGTATTTGATCATCCAATCATTATAGGGCACATAAGAATACAGATAATGAGCAGCAATCACATGAATGATTAGAAATAATACATATAAGAAAAATGCGGAAAAGCTCAGTCCTATTTTTTTGATACAGATAAATAAGCCAATCAGCATGAGCACAGTGCCAGCTTGGTGCAATAAATAGGACGAATATTCTAAAGGATGAATACTGGCAATAATAATAGTGATTGCTAAAACAAACAGTACGAACCAGTGTTTTGAAGTGAGTGAATAATAAATCATTTCGTTATTTTCATTGTGAAATTTCAAATGATTGTAATCAAAATACAATAAAAATGCGAAGCAAAAGCTTCGCATTTTCAATGTTTAAACAAAAAGAAAGGTTTAGATTTTATTAATCAAATCTTTGATCTGTTTTGCTTGATCTGCTGCATTACCTGTATATGTTGCAGGTGTCATTTCAGCTAAACGTGCACGATCAGCAGCGGGAACTGCTTCAAGCTCATTTCCATTCACAAAAGCAACCATCATGTCACGTGTCATGGCTTGACCACGCGTCAATGCTTTTAATTTTTCGTATGGTTTTTCAACATTATAACGACGCATTACAGTTTGAATTGGTTCAGCCAAAACTTCTTGAGCTTGATCTAAATCTTCAAGTAAGCGTGCAGCATTCAACTCAAGTTTACCAATTCCTTTTAAACAAGCTTCAAAAGCGATTAAGCTTTGAGCCAAGCCTACACCCATATTACGCAGTACAGTCGAGTCAGTCAGGTCACGCTGCCAACGAGAAATAGGGAGTTTTTCACCTAAGTGCGCCAATACCGCATTGGCGATCCCTAAGTTACCTTCTGAGTTTTCAAAGTCAATTGGGTTGACTTTATGTGGCATGGTTGAAGAACCCACTTCACCTTCTTTTAAACGTTGTTTGAAGAAACCTAAAGAGATATAACCCCAAACGTCACGGTTAAAGTCGATCAAAATTGTGTTGAAGCGACGTAAAGCATCGAACAATTCAGCAATATAATCGTGTGGTTCAATTTGAGTGGTATATGGGTTGAATGTTAAACCTAAAGATTCAACAAACGCCTGCGAGTGAGCTGGCCAGTTGATTTCAGGATAAGCAGAGTAATGTGCATTATAGTTACCTACAGCACCATTGATTTTACCCAATAATTCTACTTGATTGAATTGTTTGATTTGACGTGCCAAACGGTAAGCAACATTGGCCATTTCTTTACCCAAAGTGGTTGGGCTAGCTGTTTGACCATGTGTACGTGACAACATAGGCTGTTCAGCATGCGTTTCTGCCAAAGCAACAATAGAATCAACAATTTGTTGCATAGAAGCAACCAATACTTCACGACCATTTTTAAGCATTAAAGCATGAGAAAGGTTGTTAATGTCTTCTGATGTACATGCAAAGTGAATGAATTCACCTGCATTTTTTAATTCATCGATGTGCGCAATTTTTTCTTTTAAGAAATACTCAACCGCTTTAACATCATGGTTAGTGGTACGTTCAATCTCTTTAATGCGATTTGCATCTTCCTCAGAAAAATCTGTAACGATTGTATCTAAAGCAGCATTTGTTGCCGCAGAGAAAGCAGGAACTTCTGTAATTTCTGGACGGTTCGCAAGCGCTTGTAACCAGCGCACTTCAACAGTCACACGAGCATGGATTAAACCAAACTCAGAGAGGAAAGGGCGCAGAGCATCACATTTGCTTGCATAGCGTCCATCTAGTGGAGAAAGTGCAGTTAAAGCGTTCATAAAGATTCCTTAAATTTTGGAATTAAACGTAAATACAAAAAAGCCTTTTACAGATCAAATTAAACAACTTGATATTGTAGTCGGGCAAGATCTTGAATATCTTGAAGAAGTTTTCGTTTACTAAACATCATATTCCATGAGCTACCACCAAGCTGCCGCCAGATATGAGCCATTTGCAAACCAGTAAACAAACTGGCACGGATACGATTGGTATGCGAAGCATCTTTAAATGCTTCTGCATTACCACGCACGAGAATTCGGGGATTGATTTGACCAGCAGTATCTACATAGGTTTGTGCTAAATTGGCAATGATACTTGGGTGCATGTAATCATGATCAAAAAAAGAAAGCTGTTTTAATATTTTTTGTTGTGATTTTTCAATAATTTCTACGAATTTTGGATTGCCATACACTTTCTTTTCTAATGCTAAAAGTGACATGGCATAGGTCATGGGTAATTTTGCACTGGAAAGTTTAGGAATTCGTGATTTGGGTGAAGGATTGAATGGTTGGCTTATGCTGCTTTCTAAGGCTTTCAGTCCAAGAGAAATATCAGCCAATTGATTAAAGAAATCTAGGGTTTGACTGGAACAATTATCAGCAGGTCGGATATTCAAGCTGGCTTTAATCAATTGTTCAAAGTAAAAATTACCACTTTCGCCAATACTTTGATGTCCTGACATGGCAGTCATATGCGTCAACTGCGTTGCCTGGAACACAGCTGCTAACGCCAAAGCTCTGTTTTGGCGTTGATTCAAAGTTTGAGGCTGTTGAAAGGGTAACTCAACCATGCCTAAATTCCTTTAAATAATTCTGAAAATTTAAACGATTAAACAATAAAGTCTGGTTTAGGTGCATTGGTATGATGTATTACACCGCCACCTAAACATACTTCATCTACATAGAATACAACGCTTTGTCCCGGCGTTACAGCTCTTTGCGGTTCATCAAATTCAACACGAACACCATTCGGTACATCCGTGTCTTTATAAATTGTACATGCTTGATCTGGCTGACGGTAACGTGTTTTTGCCGTGCATCGGAAACCTGTTTCTGGAATCGCTTGCTCACCCGCAACCCAATCGATAGCTTCAGACCATAACGTGGTACTTTGCATAAGGGGGTGTTCGTGACCTTGACCGACAACTAGACGATTACCGTCAATATCTTTGTGCAGAACAAACCAAGCACCTTCTTCAGCACCTTTAAGCCCACCTAAACCGATACCACCGCGCTGACCGAGCGTATAGTACATTAAGCCGTGATGTTCACCAACCTCTTTTCCAGAATCTAGGACAATTTTTCCTGGTTGAGCGGGTAAATATTGTTTAAGAAAGTCATTAAAACGACGTTCGCCAATAAAACAAATACCTGTTGAATCTTTTTTCTTCGCTGTTGCTAAACCCAAATCCTCTGCAATTTTGCGAACTTGCGGTTTTTCAATTTCTCCAACAGGAAACAAAGTCTTGTTAATTTCACGACCATGTACTGCATGTAAAAAGTAAGTTTGATCTTTATTATCGTCTACACCTCGGAGTAAAGGTGCATATTCTTCACCACGAGAATTAGTCATGGTTTCACCACGACGACAATAATGACCTGTTGCAATAAAGTCTGCGCCTAAATTTATGGCATGATCTAAAAATGCGCGGAATTTAATTTCTTTATTACATAAAATATCTGGATTCGGAGTGCGACCAGCAGCGTACTCTGCGAGGAAATGTTCAAAGACTCGATCCCAATATTCCATTGCAAAATTGGCAGTGTGTAATTTGATACCAATTTTGTCGCAAACTGCTTGAGCATCAGCAAGATCTTCCATCGCTGTGCAATATTCCGTACCATCATCTTCTTCCCAGTTTTTCATGAAAAGCCCTTCAACTTGATATCCTTGTTGAAGAAGTAATGCTGCAGAAACAGATGAATCTACACCACCAGACATACCGACGATGACACGTTGTTGCATAGGATTAGGCATCCAAATTTGAAATTAAAGGAGAGTTTTGGTGCTCATAAATGAGCGAAAGTGGGTATTTTTGACCAGAAAGCGCGTCTTGTACAGCTTTAATTACTAAAGGGCTGCGAGCACGAGCAGTTTCAAGTAATTCTTCAAGGCTCATCCATTTTGGACCGATAATATCTGTATCCAATTCAGCTTCTGGAAAATACTCAAGTACATGTGCTAAAAAACAAAATCTATAATAGGTACGATCTGGAAACATAGGTGGGGTATAGCTGTAAATTCCGAGCAGTGAATCAATCTCTACTGCATGGCCAGTTTCTTCCATGGTTTCACGTACCGCTGCTTGGATAATCGTTTCACCACATTCAACATGCCCCGCAGGTTGGTTGAATACCGTGTGTGTCACGCCTTCTGTATGTTCTTCTACAAAAAGGAATTTTCCGTCTTTTTCTACAACTGTAGCAACGGTAACGTGTGGTGTCCAAGAGGTCATAAACAGCACCATGGGAAATAAAGCATTATTCTACAAAATTTTGACTGTGGTGACTATGTAGAAATTTATCTTTAATTCAGCAAGATTTAAAGCTTTCTATATACTTCTAGTTTTTAACTCTTTGAACAAGTTGTTTTACCTGCTTCAACCTTTTTAATAACCAATTGATTATTATCATTTCTTATACAAATTAGAGCATGATAGATTTTATTTGTTTCCAAGGTAACTTGATATACCGTATTTTTTTTAAATTTATCCGCAGATAGTTCCAAACAATTTTTTTCTTTGATTGGAAGAGCATGGCCTGAATATGATTTTTCAAAATCAGTTACAAATTGTTTGGTAAAATCAACCTTTCCAAATGATAATAATAAATCATTGTCGTAACTATATTGGGTATCTAAATCATTTGTGAAAAAACACAAGTTATTTTTCTTTGCGGTAACATCTAAATTTTTCCCTCCTGAACTGCAGCCAGTGAGAATTGATATAGATAAAGC
>NZ_RAXT01000084.1 GCF_003611475.1 Acinetobacter rongchengensis
ATCTTTGCAAGAAAGTCTAATTTTTGAAAATTCTTTATGATATTTTCGCCCATCTCCTTTATATCCATCTAATAAAAAAGGATGATGTAAATTGTATTTTTGCCAAAATGAAATAGCATCCTCATGATATTCAATGATTTTAGAAAATATTTTTTGTTCTTCAACATTGGGAGCGTAATTGGCATCTAAGCCAATAAATAAAAACTCTGCTTGAGTAGGACAACATCCCTGATAAGGTTTTTGGCGGAAAGCTTGAATTAGTTTTTCACTTGGATGAACGTTATACATATTTTTATCAGTTGACGTAATGCAAAGAATATTAGTTTATTCTAAAAGTGGACATTTTTATTGGTGAGAATATAGACATTTTAAATGGGTTCTAACACAAAAATGGGAGCCTATAGCTCCCATTTTTTATTTTTGCTCATGTTCTTTGTAGTACTGATGTGCTCTCTTAGAATTATGCTTCCAACTTTTAGCAATTTTGTATACATAAGTTGGAAAATCGTCCCAAACATGAGGTAGACCAGTACCACGCGCTACACGAAATTTAAGAGGATAGTTTTTATATTCAATATGATGCATGAAATAAAAGCTTCTCTCTTGTTGAGTGCTAAATTTTTTAAAATAGACACTCCTTATGTTCGGGTAGCGTTTGGAAAAATAATCATGAGGGTATGTTTTTACAGATTGTTGATACTGAGATTTCAGTTTTTTCATTTTTCCTCCTAGGTGACATTACCTAGAAGGGATCCTCTGCAAAGTAGTACATTGTCTTTAGTCCTATGAATTAAAAATTAATATTTAAAAGTACCACAAAGTAGTATAAAATTAACTACCACAAGGTAGTATAAACACAAGCAATGTATACAATATGTGAAACCCCTTTATTTACTAAATACTGTCTTGTTTATTGGACTCAGGAAGAATATGAGGAATTTAAAACATTCTTAGCATTAAATCCTGAAGCTGGGGATGTAGAACCCAATTCAGGCGGTATTCGTAAGATTAGATGGACTAGTGGCGGTAGGGGCAAAAGTGGTGGTGTCAGAGTCATCTACTTTAATCGTTTAACAAATGGAGAGATTTGGTTATTAACCTTGTACAGTAAAAAGCAAACTGTACAGCTTAGTAAGAAAACTCTGCAAGCATTGGTGGAGAAATTAAATGACTCGTTTAATGACTGAAAAAGAATTACAAGCTTTTGAAGCAACTAGAGATATTGAAGCTGAGATATTACAAGGCATTGATGATATGTTGGCTAATAATGCAGCGAAAAGAACAGTGATCACTGAAACAGATGTGGCATTAGCTCGTAGAAAGGCTCAACTAACTCAAGATCAGTTCGCCAAGATTCTTGGCGTATCAAGACGTACTCTTGAATCATGGGAACAAGGTGCGAGAAGACCATCAGGAGCAGCAACATCGCTTATCCGATTATTTATTGTTGATCCAAAATTTGTAAAAGAAAGTCTGGCTTAATTCATCTAGCTCTCACTAGAGAGCTATTCACTATATATTATTTAAGGTTTTTTATGAAACACTTAGGATTTGTAGGAAAAAGTACAGAATATATCGGCTATACCCATGTAGAAATTATCAATAGTTCTCTACGCCTGTCTTTCAACGTGCCATTAACAAATAATGTTGAAGAAACCTTTAAAAAAATTGTAGACAACAACTATGATTTATTGATGTCGACATCCGCAGAAATGTCATTTGAACTAGAAAATGAAACGCTTGAAATTCTTGAGAAAGTAATTAGAGAACAGGGGATCGAGACGGAAGAATTTATACAGAATACGTTGATTAAATTCATCAATCAAAATGGATTAGATACTACTAAATCTAATCTTTAGACAATAAAAAAGCCCGACATCCTGTCGGGCTTTTTTATATTGGGTTGCTCGTCTTGCTGATCTCGTGCTGCCCATTCCTTGCGCTACTTTCTTATTCTTGTTTTTCTGGAAACATCCTGTTCCCTTATGTATTCATCATAGGATTAATGCCTTAAATTACCAATCCGCAAAAACCTTAAATCTATGTAAGTTTTAGCTTACAAAGTTGGCCTATTTTTATCCCAAGAGTTGTCCGCAGAAATTGGGGATGATTTAAGCCATGAATGGGTTGATAACACACACTAAAGTTTCATTTTGATTAAACATTGATCTATTTTATTGGCAATAAGTATCAAAACTGCTCATAAAAAAGCCGACTTGTTTCCAAGTCGGCTTTTCGGGTTTGCGTCCCCGATTTTTTATAGCATAACTTTTTGAAATATAAAACTATTTTTATATGCGTTTCGTATAACGCCCATTATGTTAAATGAGTAAAGGACAAACATAGATGCAACTTGAGCTTTATTCGCACTGCATTGCTGCTTTTTGAAGAGCATAAAAAAAGCGTTCATCTTGTAATATAGCAGGATTTGTTCCCCATTCCTTACCATACATTTTTGTAGCATCATCATTTAATTTATCATATGCACAGCTACAAATAGACTTATCTGCCAAACCTTCTGCACACCCTCTGATAAATGCTTTTTTTTCTTTAGAATCGCAAGCAGATAAAACTAGTGTTAATAATATAATAGAAACGGTTGTAATAGATTTTTTCATTTTTACTATCTCTTTGATAATGTTAAATAAGCAACAAAAGCAATAATAAATAACCCCCCTAAAAATTTACCAAAAGCTGGGAACCAAACAGCAGGCCATATCAAGCCACGACCTAGATTATAAGCAAACCCTTTATAATCATAATCTCCCCAAAAATTACCATAAATGGCTGTGAAAAATGCTAAAACCAAATACCCTACTATTACAATATGACTTATTTTCATGATTTTCTTTACACTTAAAAAACATGATTTTACTTGATTTTTTTTTATTTTTGAATGGCTATCTTTTTCTAAAGCTTAGTATATAGAGAATCTATAAAACAAATTGGCTAAAAAATGATTAAAGCTATTAATTCACAATAGTTCTCATCGAGTTAAAAAATAATGATTTAAATAATATTAAGCTTTCCTAAAATTAACATAATACACCTTATACGAAATGCTCTTTTTATCTACTTAAAAATCAAATCGTTATAGCATAAAGAAAAGCCCGTTCACCCTCGAATGGGCTTTTTTTATGATTTTTCACGTTCCACGCCTATTCTTTGATCAATGTTCCACAACTTTGTTCATATCAGTTAAACAATCGTGGTTAATCATAGGGTCTAAAAAAACGGCTCCAAAACCCTCTTTTCTCAGGCTCTGGTTCAATGTGATCCGGCACCGGAATCCGCTTATTTTCTTTTTGATCTGGAGTAGTCAATCCGTCATGTTTGTTGTTATCTACATTCAATGTAGATTCTACTTGAGATGGACTAGATTGAGCTGAAGTTGGTGTGGGATGAACCTGAGTTGGCTTCATTTCAATTAGGGTAAGTAATGTATCAATACGAGAATTTGCTTTAGCTTCGCGATCTTCTGCTTTTTCTAACTGTTTCTTTAGAAAATCGATCTGATTCTTTAGTTCAATAACTGTATTGTCTGTGTATTCAGGTGTATTTATAGTTTGTGTTGGAGACGTATCAGTGTGTTTTGAGTGTTTTCCACTAAAAGGTTCACCATAAACGCGGAGTAACTCAGAGAAGTCGATAGAGCCATCATGATCACGACTTAACACCCCATTTTTTAT
Source organism: Acinetobacter rongchengensis (assembly GCF_003611475.1). GTDB lineage: Bacteria > Pseudomonadota > Gammaproteobacteria > Pseudomonadales > Moraxellaceae > Acinetobacter > Acinetobacter rongchengensis. The sequence continues at coordinate 3,690 of NZ_RAXT01000084.1, forward strand.
ATCTTTATAAAGTGTAGCACGAGATTTCTTATACAGTGTGGCTGCATCACTAACACTGTATTTTGTACTTGTTTTCATAGTGTATTGCTGTGTATTTAGGATACGTATTGAAGAATACAATAAGTGTATTCTTCAATACACTCAAGCTTTAAACCCTAAGTTCTTTAAGTGTGGCAAAAACTGCTGTTGTTGGTGAGGGTTTCTAAGCATATCCTTAATTTTAGCAGCTAAAATCTCATAACTTTCACCTTCTGAGGCTAAATGGGAAAGCTCATGTAAACGTGATAATTGATTCCCGAATAGATTAATTTGAGCATCAGATAGCTGATAAAAATCTTTCGAGGTATGTGTTATGGATTTAGATTTTTCTTTAAAAGAAAAGATAATATGAGTGACTTTACGCCCTGTTTTTTTCTGCTCATAAGTGACTTTTAGAGGGCTGTATTCATTGATTTGGTCTATAGCAGTGTCAATTACTCGTTTCTTGAAATCAGCGAATAATGGGTACTTTTTACCGAGTTCTAACATTGTCCGTAAACTCTCAACAGAAATTTCACGCTTACCTATTTGCCGATATTGAACCAGTAGTTCATAAATACGAATACCGTATCCACTATTGATCCCAGCAATGTCTGATAAGGCATATTTGGTGAATTCTCTACTTAGATTGGAAATGAATGGCAGAATGGGTTTTGAAAAACGGATACCAATGACACTTTGACTATCTAAAAATTGGATTTCTTGCACCCATCTCATCTTTATAGATTTATCATCAATACTGAGATTAATAGACCTCTCATAGAGTCTATTAATACCTTCCTTTAAATCTCTGTATGCAGTTTTCTCATGTACGCCCAATTGTTTTAATTCATCGACGCTAACAGGGTATAACTCATCATCTGTAATAGGCTGATTTTTGGGAATCCGTGAAATGGCAGCTAAGACAATTCGTTGCTCTACGGCACTTAATTGATACGATGCTTCTATTACTTGATTTGATTTTACAACGTGATTTTTATTCAAAACAAAACCATTGATTTTTCTAATATATGACAAATATATACTTGTCATAGTTAGTAGTCAATCCGTCATAGTTAAGTAGTCAATCCGTCATAGTTAGTAGTCAATCCGTCATAGTTAGTAGTCAATCCGTCATATTTAAACGCTGAAACCTTTGCTATATAAGGCACAGAGACAACTGAAAAGATTTAAAAGATTTAAAATATATTAAAAAGGCATTTGAAAAATTGCCCTTGGTTTTCGCTACGCTCAAACTCTATTGAATCTCGCTTTCGCTCGATTCGTCGGGGCAATTTTTTGGTCAATGTTCCCGTGAATTTAGAAAAAGTAAAAGCAAGATCAAAAGCAACTCGGAATTCGCTTCGCTCATAGAGCTTTTTTACTCGCTACGCTCGGTCTAGGCTCAATTTTCTGCATGTGATTTACGCTTATTTAGACTTCACAGCCTAAAAAGCTGTTTTTCAGAGGGGGGAATAGGCGAATTTTCTTTGTGTCGCTCGTAGACACTCGCTAAATGCTCTCATTTTCGATTTAAGAGACTTTTTAAATTTGGCTATTGAAACCTATATACTCCACCAAAACATCGCTAAAAACCCAATTTTTTTGCGTTTAAACAGGGTTTACCAAGGTGTGTAATCGTTATCATTGTCTTGTTCTGGCTTTTTAGGCTCATTTTTCTGCTGTTTTTCCAATTCTTGGCGTCTTAAAAATGCCATATGGTCTTGTTCTCGTCTTTCTTGCTCATAGCGTTGTTCTTGTTGTTCTCGTTCTTTACGCAACTGCTGTTCCCTCGATTCACGATCTTTTCGGTCATTTTCGAGCTGTATTGCTCTTTTTTTGGCAAATTCTTGCTCTGCTTCTACCTCAATTGGTTTTATAAAATCTGCATGCATTTTTTGGATTTTTAGCTCTTCCATTTCTTTTGCATATAATCGTTTTTGTTTTTCACCATTTTGAGGACTAAAGTATTTATTTCCATAGTCATCTTCTTCAAAGATATAACTATTTATGATCTCCAATCTTTGATCTCGTAGGTGCTCTTGATATTTATCTTCTCTGCGTAATATTTCTAAAATTTGGTGATCTATATTTGAAATTTGATCATTAAGTTTTCGTTGTTTAACAGTGATGTTCGTTTCGTCAAATTTTTCGAAAGACTTTTTAGGCTGGAGAAGCTGATTTTCTTCTGTCCATTTATTTAACTGATTAGAATATCTCTCTTTTTTTTCTATTTCACTAAGACCAGAGATATGCTTTTGGATATCTAGTTGGGTATTGTGTTGGTCGATCAGGTCATTTATTTGATTGCTCCATTTTGTTTTAAAAAATAAAGGCTCTTTTTTGTGTAGTTCTGATATTTCAGAACTCATCGTGTCTAATTCTGTTGTTAATTTTGATAATTCTTCGTTTTGGAATTCAGAAAGTTTCTGAGAAATTTTTTCTAAATACTCAGCTTGAGAGTATTGGAATTGAAGTTCACTTCGTACTTTTTGCACAAGATCCTCAGATACGTTGATGTTTTCATCAAGTGCAATGACCTTTTTAATTTCTAAATTACGTCGCTTAATTTCATCATTTTTCAGACTAATTTCTGTAAATACCCCTCGTCTTCGCAGGTATGTTGCTTGAGGACCTTCGTGCTGAGTTGCTTCTAGGTCACTTTCCTGGTCTTCATAACTTCTGTGATCGACACGTTCATCAAATCCATTTTGTTCCAGGTGATGATTACATAACTCTGCAAATGATTCTCTCCAGTGGCTTACAGTTTCTGTGCCATTGTCACGACTGAAGTCCCTATATTTTTTTGCTGAAAAGTCACCATGCTCATTAATACTTCGGGTGGTGAACATGATGTGTGCATGGTAGTTGCGTTCATCACTTCCACTGTCTGTATGCGGTGCATGAATAGCAGCGTCAACGAGGACACCATATTTGTTAACGATGTTTTGGCAAAGTTCATTGAGCATTTTTTTACGCTGTTCAGCGTTTAATTCACTTGGAAATGCAATCTCAAATTCTCTTGCAAGTAATGCATCTTTTCTTCGTTCGGCTTTTTCTACTTGGTTCCAAAGTGTCTGACGGTTGAGTAACTCAGTATTTGTATTTTTGGGTGCATAGATTTCTGTAAATTCGACACCGGTTTTTTTTGTGTAGTCTTGTTCCTTTCCATAGAAATCGCATACCAATTTTTCACCTGAACGATATGCAGCACAAGCAACGGCTGATCGTCCATTACCTCTACTAATCGTTTTAACTGAAAAATGATATATCGCCATGTTGCTTTTGCTCTTTATTTCGATTTATCGAAATTACCAACATGAATATGTTGGTCAGGGGATTACAAAGGGGATTTACCCCTTGTCGCACCATTGAGTTTAACTCAATGGCTAAGTGCGCCCTTCGGGGATTCTTTGAGTATCGTATAGCATCTTGAACGTGAGTTCAAATGCGCATATGATCGAAAAGAATCCTGAATCGGTAACTGGTATGAGTGTTGAAACTTTAGAACAAAAAATTGCAAAGCAGGAAGAGGTTTTAAAACAGCTAAAAGCACAGAAGCAAGCTGTTATCGCCCGTGAAAAAAAGAAACAATCTGAACAGAAACGAAAAGATGAAACTAGACGTAAAATTTTACTCGGTTCTTTGATGTTAAAAAAAATGGAAGATGAAGCCAATAAAGAAAAAATACTCGCTGATTTAAACGAGTATTTAACAGAAGATAGAGATAGAAAATTATTTAATCTTTAATGTTTCTAGCATGCAAATTTCGTATAAGAGATTTTATGTTAAATCACTGATGTTTGATCCTAGAATAATATTATGAATTGCTTTTATCTCTTCCTCTTTTTGAGCTTGAAACTTTCCATAAGTTGAAAAATGTAAATGCTTATAGATTAAAGGTTTTTTTTCATGAAAAACTTTAAGAGTATGTCCTTCTATTTGTTTTGCATCATTCATCCATGAAAATATAGATGTTTTTTTCATTAATTTAAAAACAGCATCAGAGATAAATACAGCTTTAGTGTGTTCTGAAAAAATGGCTTTATGAATGTATTGTAGATGATTTTTATCAAGATCAGAGCTTTTCAAATCATTTCTACCAGTTGTTGGAAGATGAAGAAGCTCGATAAATGAAATACGAGAAGC
>NZ_RAXT01000085.1 GCF_003611475.1 Acinetobacter rongchengensis
TTATTGATTATTTTTCCTCAATAGCTAATCCAGTTTTAACTACAAAAAAAGGCATGAAAAAGATATGTTTTTCAGTTAGATTTTACTTAGATTATTTTTTAATAAGCAAGGATACACAGTTACCCCTATTTCACTTCGTTCAATAATGATAATCTGTGACCTTGATCAGGGGCTTCACCCCCGATACCCCCAAAAAATTCTTAAAAGAAAAATCAAAGATTTTCCATTTAAGAATTTGACGACCGTCAAATTTTGGATTGATTGAAATGAATGATAGTTCAGAGACAAAGACAACAAAGTTAGTGCGAGAAAGAACTTTTAAAGTCAGACTTTCAGAATCAGAGTACCAATTGCTTGATACCAATAACCCTTTTGGTTCGATTGCAAAGTTGCTACGTCAGTCCGCAGTAGAGAAAGCAACAAAGATTCATAATTCCAAAGCAGATGATGACGAAAAAATTAAAACAACCAAGATTGTTGAATCTTCATATAGCAAGATAGAGCGAGAACTAATCTTAGAATTAAGCCGAATAGGTAATAACGTTAATCAAATTGCTAAAGCGATTAATACTGATATTGCAGGTACTGGGACGTTTGACAAAGTAAAGTTACTTCATTTGTTGATTTCGATAGATCAGCAGCTTAGGGAGATACGTCCAGATGATCGTTGATTTCTTTCGGTATGGTTCAGGTTTGTCTAAAGGCTGTCTCGATTATTTGTTAGGTGAAGATAGAGAGCGTGAAAATGCCATAGTGTTAAATGGTGATGTCGAATTAACCGCTCAACTGATTGATAGTAGTCCTTTTGCCAAAAAATATACTAGTGGTTGTTTGTCTTTTTACGAGCATGATTTATCTGACCAAAATAAGCAGCAGATCATGCAAAATTTTGAGCAATGTCTTTTCCCAGGTCTTGATCAAGATCAGTATCAAATTTTATGGGTACAGCACCAAGATAAAGTAAATCAGGACACAGGAAAGACAAGGCTTGAGCTAAATTTTGTGATTCCGAATGTCGAGCTTTCAACTGGCAAACGGCTACAGCCATTCTATGCACCCGTTGATTTAGATCGAGTGGATCTGTTTAAGAGAATTACCAATGCAGAACATAGGTTGTATGACCCCAATGATCCGAACAATCAGCAGCTTTTAATCAATAAGAAGAACTTACCCAAGGATGTGAAGGATTTTAAAGAACAGTTACACCAACGGATTTGCCAAGCTGTGGTTGATGGCAAATTTGCCGATCGGCAAGAATTGGTGCAGTGGCTAGAATCGAATGAAATTAAAGTCACACGACAAGTTAAAAATTCCATATCTATTGAAAACCCATACGAGGGCGCAAAACGCCCCATTCGTTTAGAGGGCGAGGTTTATGAGCAAGGCTTTAGAGCTACTGGCGAATATCGACAAGAAGTACAACAGCGAATTGCAGAATATCGAGGAACAACTGGCGAACGGTATCGAGCAAACGTCACAGAATATCAAAGACAGCTTGAGCACAAGAACCAATATCACAACGACCGCTATCCAACAGTCAGACGAGAAATTAGCGCAGAACATACAGAACAGTTCAAAGCAGATCGAGAAGCAGTTAGAGCAGTACCAAGCCTTGCTACAGTCCAAATTGAGCCGTTTAAAGCAAATGAACGAGCAGATACAGACCGAAGAACAGCAAGCACAGAACAAAAGCCTACTGAAACAGCTTACCATTTTGAATATGGGACTGATTTCAGCAGCAGTTATTTTGCTTATAGCGATTTTCTCGTTCGGTCTCGTCAGCAAAAACAAGTACAGCGAAATACAGACCCTGAATATGGCAATCAACGAGAAGCAAATGCGAGTGGATCACCTGAACCGATCGGGGGGCAGTTTGACGTTCAGTACATGCAAGCGACCAGACAGCAAAGCTCAGCGGCTATGTATTCAGATCAACAAGAACGCAGGGGAATGGCAGAACGGCTACATGATTCCAATGGGGTATTAAACGATGACCGAATTAGAAACACAATTATTGAAAATCATCGAAGAACAACAGCAACAATTACTGCAACAACAAGCGCAATTGCAGAAGCAACAGCAAGCTTTAGACACAATGCAAACCAAGATTATTCAAGCCTTGTCAGCGCAGTCAAAGGCAATCGAGAGCGATCAGCAAAGCTTACAGCAAGCACAGAAATCATTGGCGACAATGCAAAAACAATTTCACGAGCTAGAACGCAGTACAGCCACCTATATCGAGCAGATCAATGGCAAAGTCAGAGAGATGAGCCAAATTACAGCGAACTGCGAGGACGTACTGGAGAAAATCTCAACTGTACAGCGTTCAGTCTCGTCACAAGTAGCCAGTGCACAGCAGAATTTGCTCGAAACATCCGAACTATTGAAGCGAATATCGTCCAAATGAAAGAACAGCAAAAGGAAATGGAGAAGCCCCAACCTAAGAAAAGCCGAGGTATGGATTTTGAGATGTGAAACGGAATATAGTTATTTCATACAGTAGGTAGTAAAATTGCTGAATTAATACTCAAATGGGTTCCACATATGAATACAAAGTTTGATCCGATCGTGTCTGAGTTTGAGAGTTCTGATCAAGAAGAAAGCTATAACAAATGGTTTAAAGCCAAGGTTGAAGCTTCTCTAATGGATACTCGTCCTCTTGTTGCCCATGATCAAGTCGTTGCTCGTATGAAAAAGCTTCGAGAGGAACGTCTAAATAATGTTAATCATTAATTGGAAGCAAACAGCAATTAATGATTTGGAAAGTATCACGACTTATATATTTGATCATAATCCAATAGCAGCTTTAACTTTAGAAAATGAGATATTACAGACTGCGGAAAGATTAGCTGATATGCCTTATAGTGGTCGGCTTGGACGTGTTGATGGAACAAGAGAGAAAATTCTACATCCAAACTATTTAGTTGTATATCAAGTCACCTCAACTGCTATTAATATTTTAAATATCCTACACACAAAACGAGAGTATCCTTAGCGCTGAGATGCGAGTAATTTAATTGCCTGTGTCGTTGCGAGCCTAATATCTTTCGAAAAAAATGTTGAATTACTTGATTGATCCTTAGGAAGAATCACTAAAATTTTTCCCTTTAAGTGATCATCAGCACGAGTTTCCCACATTTCTTTAAATTGGTATGTACTTAGTGTTCTTTGTCCTAGCGATGGGTCAGAAATTCTGACGAAATTGTTATTAATGCCTGAAATAACGGTAAAATGATCATTTTTTCTATGTTTGATATAAGCAATGACTGGGATTTTCAACTTCTCTAATGTGTCTAGTGATACAGCATAACCTTTTGCTTGAAAACCTAATTTATTTAATGCTTTCTGCATATCGTCAAAGGATGCCATAAGGTCACCCTTATCCATGATTTTTAAAACTTCTTCTTCAGTTACTTTTTGGTTGTAATAACCATTAAGAAGGGTTGCAATCGATGCAGCACCGCAAGAAAAATCAAGATCTTGTTTTACGATATTATGATCACGGATTTGTTTCCATGATTTTACTTTAATCTCATTGTGGTAGTGATTGAAGTAAATGGGATTTGCATGAGTGAATTGTGTCATTAATATTAGGCTAATGAAAAGCTTATTCATAAATAATTCTTAGTAAGTATGTTGTATTTCATATATATTCCTATTTTTTATGATCAAAAATATATAGAATTAGTATCATAAATGAAAAAAATATACATACTATTAAAGAAAGAGCCATACTATCTATGAATACAAATGAAATTTTTTTAATAAAAGCATTTAACTCAAGTGGAATCCTATTATTCTTATAGTCTATGAACGTGAGAGCTAAAAAGCTTATAATAGTAAATAATATAAAAAAATATATGGCAGCAAAAGTTTTATTCTTATTTTTAATTTTCTCCAGTATTTTACCAATAATAAAAAATCCAATAATTGTACAGATAACAGCATTCAGTGTTAATGATAGTAAACCATTTACTTCCATAGAACCCCTTAACTCTTACATACAGAATATCTCTGTTGTTAAAATTTGAGTTATTGATTTAAATTTTAGATTAAAAAAACTTAAAAAAACAAATAAATACTTTTAAAGAATATTTTTATAGAGTATTTAAGCAAAAAATCTACTAGTTACTATGAGAAATTTTCTTTGATATCGTCTTCCTTGTATAGAATAAATTCGCTTAAAGTGTTGTTGTTTAATGAATTTTCATTTAATTTTTCTATGCTTTCTATAGATATACTATACTTTATAGTTTCAGCAGGCTTTATATTTTCTACATATAATTCATTTTGCATTAATTTTGATATTGCCAATGATTCAACTTCTTTAATATCATCTGATTCCACAAAAATATAAACGAAAAAACCAGTAGCGATCGTTTCATTCTTTTCATTTATGAAATTGTAGTTTTCACCATGTAGTTTTACATCGTAAATCATCTTTAACTCACAGTATGTATGGATATCTATAAAGTAAATCTAAATTCATAGAATTATTACTTTGAATGATAATTGATTTGCTGGCTAAATTGTTAGTGGATATCTTTAAATCATCATTTTTTAAATCAGTTATTATAAAAAACACATCACACTTTACCTCTTTAGTAATCATACAAATAAATTCTAGGAATTTTGAACTCAGAATTCCTTCACTATCTATTATTGAAGGGGGTTGTTGGCGGGAATAGATATAAAAGCCATTATCCATTTTTATGAAATCATGTTTCCTATATCTATCCTTTTCGATTAAAATACTTTTTGTCTCTATAACAACAAAGCTAAATATAGACATTTTTATCGAGGGCTACCATACCATACATGAGCACCATTCCTATTTGATGTATGGTAATGAGTAAATCTTTGTCCAGCTCCTTGATGAAATTCTCTTATACCATTACGTCCAACAATATTACTCGCTTGAGATCGAGTATTAGCCATTACTCCCCAAATTTGATTCTGTCTTATTGCATTATTACCAGCACTTTGTACCATCGATCTTGCTATACTTTGAGTAACATATCTTTGAACAATGAATCGACCACCAGCCATTATTCCGACAGCAACTAATGGAGCTATAGCCCCTTGAGTATCTTTCATTTCTTGATTAGAAAGTTCAGTCGCTTGAATGTTTTCGAACTGAGAAGCATCAAAAATAGTGTTTAATTCTACGGTATTTAAAGTCGTTGATGCTTGTAATGGTTGTTGAGCCATTGTTGATGTTGCAATCATAGCAGTAGAAATTAATGCTGTTGATATTAATAGTTTCATATTTCACCCTTGTTAAAAAATATTTTTAGTTTAAGTTTATAATTAAGTATTTATTTTATCAGAATTTTCTATTGTAATTCAAACGAATCTCATTTGAATTATTAAAATCTTGGCGGGAGGTTGCCAAAATACTGAGATTAGACTTGTCATCTAAGCCTAAACCTATTCCAAAACTATAATCTATATTATTACGTTTTTTTTCCATAATTTGCCCATTGAGCTTTTGAGTATCGATAGTTTTGAAGTTTAAGCCTGCAATCAACGAAATAAGATCATTAGCAGAGAAAGCAATTTGTGGATTGAAGAAAAATAAATCAGCAGGTTTATATTCATCTACAGCATTAATATTTCTTTCAAGGCTGTACTTATATCCAGTCGTCAGTGATAAAACGATAGGATCATAAGATCGATAGGTTGTAATTCCAGCACTCCAACTTGAAAAAGTTGAGTTTTCTTTCTCATTTTTCTCAAGGATAGAGGTTTCCAAAAAAGCAACTAAGGCAGGGTACTTTGCATCCTGTAGAAATTGATAATTTAGTCCGATTGTAATATCTGAAATATCAGTCTCATTCTTAGATTTTTCCTCAGAATTCACATCTAAGAATCGATTTGATGTGTAAAGTAGATTGGTTCGTAAACTGACATCCAAGTCTTTGATCAGCCCATATTTAAGACCAAGTGTTGTCACGAGATACTCATTTTGGAGCTGTTCACTTCGAATATTGGTTGGCACATTAATAAAAGATGAGTCAGAGATTTGAACAGGAATATAGCCCCCCACTTTTGTGTTGTTTATCTTGTTGTTGCCATAAGTCAGACCAAACTCAGTTGTTACCTTACCTTTATCTGAGATCAAGTTTTCAACAGTAAGCGGAAGATCAGCATGTGAAAGCTGAAAAAAGCATAAAGAACATGAGGCAATAATCTTTTTCAATTTAAGTCCTAGATTGTTATTGTATAAAACAGCGGTTTTTTATCTTAAAGAGACAATTAGGTCAATCATTTTTTTATTTTGATTTAAAACCGACTTGTGCCAAATAAGGGGTTAATTTCTTCTGTTTCTCAGGGTCTTTAAGCATTGAGCGTAACCGAGCTTTAAAACTTGGCATTTCTTCACCTACATTCGCCATTGCCTGTACTTCACTTAAGTCTGCTAATTTGCTTGCAAACGTGTCTAGTTGAGCCTCTGACATACGTATAAACGTGTCTGTTGGTTTATCAAACATATCAATGGTTTTAGTGCATTTTGTTGGATTCTCTATAGTATTTTTCTTAATTAAGATTTGAAAATGGGTGATAATTCGCCCTACTTTTTCCTGTTTTAGCGTTAAAGTAAATTCACCTTGAGAATTGACAACGTTAATTGCTGGCTCTAAAACTCTACGCTTAAAGTCAAAAACCTTTGGGTATTTATCAAGAACACCAAAAAATTCCTTCCATTCATCAATATGCATTGATTTTGTTTTACCCAAGTCTTTCCATTTACAAATCAATTCATACAGACGTTTTGCATTAAAAGATGTCATATCTATGGTTTTGCTGTAATTATAATTTGTATAGGCATCACCAGTTTTATCAATTAGAAATCTTAAAGGGTCAGAAAAAAGAAGATAAATAAAACCACTTTTATCAGCATAACCGACACTTTGTAGCCAATTATGTTCTGTTATTACTGTTTCATAACGTCCATGTTTAGGAGGAACTACACAAACAGCATGGGGTTCTTTGTTTTGTTTTTTATCCAAGTCAATATACAACTGAAATTTTAATTGTCTACTCAACAATGTATTTGCCGTAGCTTTTAACTGCTGATAGGCATGGCTTTCTGAAATCTGATTAGCAACAGCAAATTCTTGTGCTGTGATAAATACCTCGTGGTTGCCTGTGCCTTGCTTGTGTAGTTTGTTTATAGCAAGGGTCATTAGATCATGTTCAGCAAGAGTTAAATCAAATCCTGCTTCGATCAGGGTATTCGATTTTGAAATCAAAATATCTTTCTTGTCGTCCGAGTAAAAAATCGGATTTGATACAAATTGATTCTCACTCATTTAAACCATTCCATTAAACGGATAAATTTTTATGTTGTCCGTCTATATTACTATAAGCGGACAATTTTTCAAGTTGTACGTTTGTAACGTGGGGTTTGTACGTTTATAACGTGGGGTTTGTACGTTTATAACGTGGGGTTTGTACGTTTATAACGTGGGGTTTGTACGTTTATAGAGGCTGAAAGCCTTGTGGCACAAGGGCTGGAGGGGGGTCTATAATTCTTATAATTCTTATAATTCTTATAAAAAAGCATTTTTTAAAAAAAATCAGGTT
>NZ_RAXT01000086.1 GCF_003611475.1 Acinetobacter rongchengensis
ATGAAAAAAATTATAATATTTTCAATTTGAACTATAAAAAGGATGCTTGCATGAAGCAATATGCGATTCGACGGTTATATAGCTATTTTGAAACAAGTGAAGATGAAATAGTTGGAAATACTTTTGATGAAAGGTTAGAGTCTTTAGATAAAGAGATAAAATTACTATTAGAAAAGTATGGTCTTAAATATATTTGTCAAGATATGAGATTCATAGCTTCACAGAAAATGTCTGTCATACAATGTAACGAATGTGAAAATTTGATGTTAAATCGGGATAAAAACCCTATGCGATTCAATAAAGAACAACTATGGATAGACTTAGATACTGATTATAACTTTGTAGTATGGGATGGTGGTACATATAAAGGTAAAGAGTTATGTATGGAATGTTTACCTATTGAGCATCGTTGGGGGTATTCATCTTAAATTATTTTATACACATGTTTTAAGGTGAACAAAATTTGGTGAAAAATTAGATAAATATAATTCCTGATAATGATATATTGAAATCGTAAAGTTATTAATTCACAAAGGTGCAGATGTCAATTACAAAGCTGAGTATACGGCTTTAGAACTTGCAAAAATGGCTGAAAATAAAGAGATTATCAAGTATTTAAAAAGCTTATAAAACTTAAATTCATAGATAAAAAGAAACCCCATCATCCTGACGGGGTTTCTTTGTATGGGTTAGTTAGATTTGACTCCTGTCTAATCTTACGTTCCTGATGCTCAGACCGATTATTGTTTAAACATGAATAATTTCATTATTTAATCTAGTAAGCTCATCACATCATCTTCAGTCAATTTCACTTCATTTTCATGATCAATACTTAAAATAGATTGAGTAAGATTGGCTTTATTTTTTTGCAGAGTAAGGATCTTTTCCTCAATACTTTGATTAGTAATCAATTTATACACAAATACAGGTTTGTCTTGACCTATTCTCCATGCTCGATCTGAAGCTTGATCTTCAGCAGCAGGATTCCACCAAGGGTCATAATGAATCACAGTATCAGCGGCGGTAAGGTTTAAGCCTACGCCACCTGCTTTTAAGCTAATTAAGAAGACAGGGATATTGCCTGCTTGAAAAGCGGTAATGACTTCATCTCGTTTTTTAGTTTTTCCTGTAAGTTTTACATTTTGAATTTTCAATATATTTAGTTGATCTTCAATCAGTTGTAACATCGTTGTGAATTGAGAAAAGATTAGAATTTTACGTCCTTCTTCAACCATGTCTTGTACCATCTGCAATAAATAATCTAACTTTGCAGATTCAACATTCTGATTTTTGATATGTTCAAGTTCTAAAAGACTCGGGTGGCAACACACTTGTCGTAGTTTTAGCAAAGCACTCAAAATTTGAATTTGGCTACGATGAAAACCTTTCGCTGCAATAATTTCACGAATATTTTTTTGCATGGTGGCACGTACTGCTTCATACAGTTTGGACTGTTGAGCATTCATATCGATATTGACTTCAATCGTGGTTTTTTCAGGTAGTTCTTTTGCAACTTCTGTCTTAAGACGACGTAACATGAAGGGTTTAATTCGGGAGATGAGTTTGTTTTTAGATGCAATATCCGCATTTTTCTCAATCGGATTTCGATACCTTTTATTGAAAATTTCCTGACTGTATAAAAATCCTGGCATTAAAAAGTGAAATAATGACCAAAGCTCACCGAGGTGATTTTCCATTGGCGTACCTGTTAAGCACAGTCGATGTTTAGCTTTTATTTGACGGACAACTTGTGAAGCTTTTGCTTTTGGATTTTTAATATTTTGTGCTTCATCTAAGATAAGTAGGTGATATTCATAGGCAAGTAAGTGCTCTTCGTCACGTCCTAAGAGTGGGTAAGTACTGAGAATAACATCCGCATTTTTAATCTCTTGAAAATGTTCTAATCGATTATGGCCTTGTAAAACTAAAACTCTTAATTCTGGAGTAAATTTCTCTGCTTCTTTACGCCAATTATGCATTAATGAAGTTGGGGCAATAATCAAAGCAGGGTGTTGTTCTAAGCGTCCAGCGTGCTTTTCTATAAGTAGATGTGCCAATGTTTGAGCTGTTTTGCCCAATCCCATATCATCAGCAAGAATACCACCATGTTCAGTTTCACGTAAAAATTGTAGCCAAGCTAGACCTTGTTGCTGATAAGGGCGCAGTTCACCTTGAAAGCCTTGAGGTGTTGGAATTTGGCTTTGATAGCTTTGTTGTAGTTTTTCAGCAAATTGTTTGAGGCGATCATTGTTTTGCCAAGGCATGCCTAAATGATGTTGTAAGTCCAGAAAATGAACCGCATCGTAACGATCAAATCCAACGGCTTCAGGATGTTGTAGAATTTCCTTTAAGTAAATAAAGATTGGTTTGATATCTTGAACTTTTAAAGCCAGTTGTGGATGGGTATGACCTAAATCTATAGTGAAATAGCCATTTTCATCTAACTGTTCAAGAAATTCAGGTTCTAAAATGATCGGCATTCGTGCAACAAGATTGCCTAATAATTCAATCAAATTATAAGTCTGACCATCTTGATCTTGGATAGTTGCACCAACATTGAACCAGTCAGACTTTTCATCTGATTCAAGTAATGAAAATTCAAGATTTTGTGCAGCAGTTAAATTAAATAAGCTATCAGGCGTATGTTCAACTTTCCAACCCAATTTTTGTAGTTGATTTTCAGGAAGGAGTTGGTTGATCCAATCTGTTGGATTTGCACAAATCACTGAATTTTCAGTGATATCATCAAAAGCGGGGCGTTTATTCTTATTGATTTTCTTGATCCATTGTAATGATGGAACTGCATTTTTTAAGTGTTCAATTTGAGCTTTTTCTGTATTTAAATCACGTTGCTGTTTGACAGTTTGCTTATTAGAAAAAGTAATAAAACTTTCATCTGGGAATCCAGCTTTTATGCGGCCAGTTGGATATTCAAACTCTATTTCAGCAATTGCATAGTGATGCATTTGACCTAAACGATCATATTGAGGGAATGTACCAAAACGCAGAATTGCTAAAGGTTGCCCCTTGATTATTTCTATATTTTGGGCAGATTGAGCTTGTGGCAAATCTTCAAAAATAGAATAAGGTTGAATGACTTGCTCAAATTCAGCCAAGAGTTCAACTGGCATTTGTGGCATATTCAACAATTCTTCAATCATTTCACTCGAATATGAAGATTCAAGTACGCCAATTTGATTTCTCAATGTATCCAAATAACTGAGCGGGTGAGAATGAATAATATAAATCTGCTTTGAATGTTCAGCATCAAGCTTTTGATTATATTGATCAAAAAATTGAGCTTTTAGTTTTTCAGTTTGTTGTTCTGGGCGTGTTTGCCAATTAAATTCAATTCGATAGTTTTCATCAGACCATACCAAAGCAGATTGTAAAACATTTAAACTATAGCAATCACCACTTTTAATCGCAGTTTTTAATTGCTCTTGGTAAATTCCTGAAATATCCCATGCAGACGGATAATAATGAGCATTGTTAAAATTTAATTTGGCAAAAAAGTATAGATGATTAAAGATTTTCTTTTCTTCATTGCTCACCTTTAAACGACCATTCAGCACATTGTCATAACTGGTATATGGTGTGGTATCTCGAATTTGTCCATCTTTATTACGACGAACCTTATATACACTGAGTTGTAATTTAGTTGAATTTTTTTTAGGCTGAAAAATATAGATCAATTGATGATTGGATATCGTATTCGATGCTTTAATTTGTGCGAGTTGTTGTCGAAATTGATTGAGCCAAGTTTTAGCAGTGTGGTGTGTTGGATTGTTTGATGTAGATGTAGTAGAAAATTGACGTGTTGAAGGTGTGGTGATGATTGAATTTGATTGCTGAGTACTGTTTGTTGTCGTTTGATTAAGATTTAAATACTGTCTAAAAGGCTTTTCATGTTGGTGATCATAAAAATATCGAGCCAGTGCGGCTGCATGTTTGCAGTTATATCCGACAGGGCAACTACATTCCGTATCTATAATTTTGTTTTTTAAAATATTAAAAGTAATCGAAGTTTCATAAAAATCAGTACCTTCAATTTCAGCATTGATAGAAAGATTCTCTTTTTTTAAGAAAACCTCTAAAGTGTTTAAATCAATTTTTTTCACATATCCCAAGCTGCGCTGAAGAGTGGCTGAGCCAAAACGTGATAAAAATTGCGTAAGTGTTGTCATCTTTTAGAAATATAGAATTTGAACCAAATTGTTTCTGATTCTAACGGATTTTATAGAGCAGTAGTGTTATTTCATCAAAAGTTATTTGGCTAAAAATGTCATTATTTTCAATTGAAATTGATCGTTTTTGCAACGTGAAAATACTTAAAATCTGTCAGTATAAGCTTTGAAAATAAGACAGGAATACAAATAAGAAATGATAGCCAATCCAATTTATTATACAGATCAACATTTTGCATTTGCAGACTCAGTTCGTAAATTTGTCCAAAAAGAATTAATGCCACATATCAATGAATGGGAAGAAGCAGAAACGTTCCCACGAGAACTCTATCAAAAAGCTGCTGATATTGGCTTACTCGGTATTGGCTTTGATGAAAATTATGGTGGTATTGCGGACACGGATGCATTCCATGTGCTTTTGTCTTCAATCGAATTAGCAAAAACGGGATCGGGTGGCTTATGTGCTTCATTACTTTCGCATTCTATTGGTGCGCCACCGATCAATCACTTTGCATTACCTGAAATTAAAGAAACGATATTAACTGAAATTTTAGCTGGAAATAAAATATCAGCTTTAGCAATCACCGAACCCAGTGGCGGTTCAGATGTTGCAGCATTAAAAACCAGAGCGGTACGTGATGGTGACGATTATATTATCAGTGGGGAAAAAACCTTCATCACCTCTGGCATGCGTGCAGATTATTACACTGTTGCTGTCCGTACCGATCCTGATGCGAAAGGCCCGAATGGTATTTCGATGCTATTGGTTGATGCACACAGTCAAGGGATCACAAAAAGTAAATTGGACAAGATGGGATGGTGGGCTTCGGATACCGCACATTTACATTTTGATGAAGTACGTGTTCCTGCAAAACATTTGTTAGGTGCAGAAAACATGGGCTTTCTGGTGATTATGAATAATTTCAATATGGAACGTTTTTTCTTAGCTGCGAGTAGTTATGGCTTTGCCTTGACTTGTTATGAAGAAGCTCTGGAATGGGCAAAAGAACGTAAAACCTTTGGGAAACGGTTAGTCGATCATCAAGTCATTCGACATAAACTGGTGGATATGGCGACTCGTTTGACCACGACACGTGCATTACTGGAAGATACCGCTTATCGTTTAAATAAACCTGAAATGCAAGGCAATGAATTGATTGCACAAATCTGTATGTTGAAAAATGTCGCCACGCAAACCATGCAATTTTGTGCAGATGCTGCAGTCCAGACTTTAGGTGGAATGGGCTATATGCGAGGAACCAAGTCCGAACGGATTTATCGAGATGTTAAAGTCAATATGATCGGTGGTGGTGCAGAAGAAATCATGAAAGATCTTGCAAGTCGTCAATTGGGCTATTAATGTTTTAATTCAACGTTATGATGAATAAAAGCTAGATTGTAAATAACAAATGATAGGGAAAATAGGGAATAACAAAATATGGATCATTTAAATAACCCGATTTACTACACTGCTGAGCATCGTGCATTTGCTGATAGTGTAAGAAAGTTTGTTGAAAAAGAAATTTCGCCTTTTGTGAATGAATGGGATGAGGCAGGAACCTTTCCACGAGAGCTGTATCAAAAAGCTGCCGATATTGGATTGCTTGGACTAGGTTTTGATGATGAACATGGGGGTATTTCGGATGCCGATGCATTTCATGTATTTTTAGCTGCTGTAGAAACTGCAAAAGCAGGCTCAGGTGGCGTACATATTTCATTGATGATTCATACGATTGGTACGCCACCCATTCATCATTTTGCTCAACCCCATATTCGTGATCAAGTGATGCCGCAAATCATTTCTGGAGAAAAAATTTCAGCGCTAGCCATTACTGAACCGAGTGGTGGCTCTGATGTTGCAGCATTGCAGACGAAAGCCATTCGAGATGGTGATTACTATTTAGTGAGTGGCGAAAAAACCTTTATCACCTCTGGAATGCGGGCGGATTATTACACTGTTGCAGTACGTACCAATCCTGACATTAGAGGTGCAAATGGTATCTCTATGTTATTGGTCGATGCACATAGCGAGGGGATTAGCAAATCTTCTTTGAAAAAGATGGGATGGTGGGCATCGGACACAGCGCATCTGTATTTTGACCAAGTCAAAGTCCCTGTAGAAAATCTGTTAGGTGAGGAAAACGCTGGTTTTAAAGTGATTATGAAAAACTTTAATATGGAGCGTTTCTGGCTCGCTTCTATGGCCTATGGTTATGCATTGGTCTGTTATCAAGAGGCTTTAGAATGGTCGAAAGAGCGTAAAACATTTGGAAAACGCTTAGTTGACCATCAGGTAGTGCGTCACAAATTAGTCGATATGGCGACTCGTTTAACTGCAACACGCGCTTTGTTGGAAGATACTGCTTATAGAATGGGGCAAGTTGAATTACAAGGCAGTGACTTAATTGCACAAATTTGTATGGCTAAGAATGTCGCTACACAGACCATGCAATTCTGTGCGGATGCGGCTGTACAGACTTTAGGGGGAATGGGCTTTATGCGCGGTACTAAGTCTGAGCGTATTTATCGTGAAGTCAAAGTGAATATGATTGGTGGTGGCGCAGAAGAAATTATGAAGGATTTGATTAGTAAGCAATTGGGGTATTAGTTGAGGTATTCATTGTCTAGTCATTCATAATGTTCATTCGAGAAAAGAAGTTGTAGAAAATGAGGTATTTGAGTCACAAGTTAGTCATAACAAAATACTGAGTTACTGCAAATACTGATGACTAGACAATTTGCAACTTTTTTCTACCCAATTGATGATTTTGGTAAAATATTAGAACATTAGAAATGATGTCGAACGGTGCATGTTTACTTAATTAAGCACTTTTTTCTGCTTTATCCACGTGATTGAGCAGAAAGATTATATCAATAAATATCATTCTAAAATTATAAAAATTAATATTAATAAACAGTGTTTTAATCTTATTTTATGTTTGCGGGGCGAAATAAAAATCATTGAATTTAAACGGTTTTTTATCCTTTTATATGCATAATATTATTAAAAATCTATATTTATGACGATTTTTTTAATGATCTCA
>NZ_RAXT01000087.1 GCF_003611475.1 Acinetobacter rongchengensis
CACAGTCTTGGATACTCAATTTAACATAATAGGTTCGTTATGCGACTTCCTAGCATAAAAGAAAAGGGCATTAACCCTTTTACATTTTTGGTTCTTTACGCTCTGCAATGTCGTTTTTTCGCTTTAGTTCCTTTGTTAAACCTTTAACTCCTATTGCAGATATAATTATAAATTGTATGAACTCAAAGATACTTACACATACAATTCCACCAACTACAAAACCTATCCAAAAGTGAAAATCTGAAAACATTTTTCTTCCTTTCAATAATTAATATTAATGGTTATTTCGATTTTTATTATTTTTTTGTCTCAATTTTTAATGTCCCATCTCTTGTTACTTCAATAATTCCTTCAAGTAATGTTTGTTTGATTATTTCATGAAATATTTCTGTATCTCTTAATGGCTTTTTTCCTGCTTTTACTAAGTCTCTATTTATCTTTAGACCAGTTTCGTTAAGTGCTTGTTCTTCTTCATCCGTAAATCTAAAAGTTTTTGCCATTACATTGAATCCATAACCAAATTGAAAAATTATAAATGAATTTGTGATTTATTCTTGTATTCACTTGTGATTTATGTATTATTGTAAAAAAATGATTTGTGCATTTGTGATTTTAATATGACTACATTAGCTTTCAACACAAAACAAGAATTCGTACAGTGTGCTTTTGAAACTGTAGCCAAGATCGTTTCAGATCAAGGGCAGATTGCATTAGATGCAATGACGCCTGCAATCAATACAGAAAAATGTCTAAGTCATTTAGCTTTTGTAGCTCACGAGTGGTCGTATGATCCGACTGTGATCGACACATACGCAACGTTATACAAAGAATCTAATTCAGAATTAATCGAAGCATTTGGGGAAGACTAATGAAAACAATCCTCGCTCAAATCCATGCCTTTGATTCTGCGTTCTTATCTGTTTCAGAAATCTTTGCGCAAGAAAAAGAAATTTCACACGAAATCTATGCACGCTGTGCTTTTGGTGATGTGTCGCTTGCTGATTCTCAAATTCTTAGAAATATGCTTGAGGGTGTGACTAAAAATAAACTCCAAGCCTTTGAAAAATCTTTAGTTCAACCAAAGAAACATAATGACGAATCTATTGCTGAAATCTTTGTACAAAAAATAGCCATACCCGCTAAAAACACGGCAGTAAGTGGTCTTGAAACCCCCTTTTATAATATGGGGGTAGCTGATACACAACAGGCATCTGAATCACAGGCTTTTCCACGTCATTTGGATAATTACAAACTCATTTCTACTCCGAAGGGCGTATTACCTGTTTTACGCTGCACACCAATTGAAAATAATGTTGTCGGTCTTGACTGGGTTACTTTTAGCTTTTGTGTTTCTACTTTTGGCGATAAATATTACAACCTTGATTCCGATCAAGTCGATCTTGGGGTTGGTGATGCCATAGAAACATGGCTTGATCAATTACTCTTTGAAATATTTGGCTTCGGTATCTCTGAAAAACGTAAACGCGGTATACGTTTCGACAAGTATGGTTATGAATTACAAGATAATTTAGGCATGGTTTTGTATGGAAATAATAACAAACGTATCCGTGTGCAAATTAATGGCTCAGGTTGTGCTTTAGCTCGAAAAGGGTGGAATGAGCAACTGTATAAGTTCTTAAAATCACAAGCAAAAAATCCAAAATTAAACCGTGTCGATATTGCTTTTGACGACTTCGAAAGTGAATGGGTTTCTGTTCAAGGTTGTGATGATTGGGATACACAAGGCTTGTTCTTTACTGGCGGTCGTAATCCTGAAATCAACCATCTAGGTGACTGGAAGCGCATCAATGGCAAGGGTTTAACCATGACTGTTGGTAATCGTGAAAGCTCTAAATTCCTCCGCTGTTATGAACGTGGAAAAAAAGAAGGGGATTCACTCAGCCTTTGGACACGCTTGGAGCTTGAGCTTAAATCATCAGACCGTTATTTGCCTTTAGATGTACTGCTTTCACCATCGACTTATTTTAAAGGTGCTTATCCTGCACTTGAAGCCTTATGCAATCAATTGCATGATTTCACCGCACCTGAAAAATGCGAACTTATTGAAAAACAAGCTAATATTAATGTTGATAAAGCTTTAGAAATCGTCAAAACACAATTTGGTAAATACATTCGCCAGTTTAGAAAATTCATCAATGATGCTGATCTTTTAACGCTGATCTCATCTGATAAAGATGAAATGCCTAAACGACTTCAATTTTCACATGCTGCTGTAATGCAAGCTTTACGCATTAATCAGCCGATTATTAACACTCAACTAGATGAGCAATTTCCGTTACTTGTCGGTGTTCCTTATCTCAATGAAACTTCATATAAGGATTTTATCCATGCTATTTAAATCAATTATGGTGGTACTTGGTGCTAAGGCTTCAAAAGGAAATTACAACGGTGTCCCTTTTGATAAAACCACAATTTTCTATAAAGCCGACTTACAGGAAGGTGAAAACTTTGTCGGTGAAGTAGGTGAGTCAATTGTTTGGGGGCTTTCTGATAACTTCCAAAAAATCAAAGGTCTTGAATTTCCACTTGTTGCAGATGTGACACTTGAACAAGTTTCCAATGGTTCAGGTTCTCGAATGATTCTTAAAGAATTAAACCCACAAAAACAACAAGTTAAGTCATCACCATGATTTACAGCAACTTTTTAACGTATAGCTGTCCTACGTGTGGCACATACCTGCACAAAGGACAATATTAGTTTCACGTATCAGCGTGTAAAGGATAACGATATGCAATACATGGTTTGGTACTTCTTTATGTTCGGAATACTTGCTCATATGTATTTCATATACGCATTAACACTT
The DNA here is from genome assembly GCF_003611475.1 of Acinetobacter rongchengensis. Taxonomy (GTDB): domain Bacteria; phylum Pseudomonadota; class Gammaproteobacteria; order Pseudomonadales; family Moraxellaceae; genus Acinetobacter; species Acinetobacter rongchengensis. The sequence goes on from NZ_RAXT01000087.1 coordinate 2,826, forward strand.
AAATTTTTAAGAGATAAAAGAAATGGCAAAGCTTTGTGAGTTGGTCGATCAAAACACAAATCAATGCTTGCAATGGGTCGAGCATTCATTTGTTCCGACTTTAACCAATGCCGATCGTGATGCAATGCTTTTGTGGGCTATCGGTATATTTGCTGTTGTATATGTCGTTCGGCAATTACTACGGCTTTTATGACAATCATAAGGAGAAATGTCATGAAATTGATTAATAAAGAAAACATCCGTAAATATGGCACTGGTGCTGTTTTATCTGCGGGTTTAATGGGCGCTGTTTCACCTGCATTTGCACTTGATGTTGATGCTGCGCTGACTGGCTCTGATGCAAAGTCTAACATTGATACTGGTGCTGTTTGGGTACTTGGTATTGCTGTAACGATCTTTGCTGCACGTAAAGTTATCGGCTTCTTTAGTCGTTAATTTTGGGGCGATGCAATGGATGATTCAACTTTAAATTGGTTTATTTTGATCATTGTTTGCATCGCTTTTTTTCGCCTTTTGAAATGAAATATTTAAGGGGTTTTTATGAGATTTTTTAAATATTTAATTTTTGTTTTTTTCTCTTTAACTTCTAATCCTTCTTTTGCTACTGATTATGTGATTCAAGCTGGTGGTGCTAAAACTTTTTATTCTTTAAAAGCTGCTTGCCAAGGCCATGTTGATTATCAATCACAACGTTATCCTAACAATCGTTTTTCTCTAATATCATCAACCTTGCGATCAGGCACAACAAATGTATTTGACTGCTCTATTAAACGTTGTGATTCAACATCTACATCATGTGATACGATTAATTTGTCAGGAACATATTCAAGTACAAATTGTCCATCTGCAATTCAAAAATCGTTAAAAGTCCCTATTAACTCTCCTGATCTTGTTTGTTCTGGTGGTTGTCAATATAGAGCGATTAATTCTGTTGATATACCTGAAGAAGCTGGAATGACTATAACTGCAATTTCTACTGGTAAGCAATGCAGCGGTGGTGTTAATGGTTCAACTGGTAATACTTCAACTGCAACTGGTACAGGCGATCCAGGCTCAAATGCTTCTAATGATGGTTCATCTACTGCCACTAATTCAGCTACATCAACAAGTACAGGAAGTAGTACATCTACAAGTACAAGCAATACAACCACAACGACCACTAATAATACGACCAATAATACATCTTCATCATCTTCAACGACCACAACATCTACCACGACTACGAATAACACTACAATTAACACGACTATTGATTTATCCAGCTTAGAAAACACAATCGTAAATACATCAAAACAGATCATCGATGCAATCAATAAAGTAGGTGACAAAATCAGCGATGGCGATGATTCAGGCACTGACATGACAGAAACTAATAAAAAATTAGATGATATTAAAAAAGGAATTGACGATGGAAATGAATGGGGTAAAGAGGGTGCTAATGGTGATTTACCTGTCGGCGAATCAACCGCTTTACCTGAAAAAACACTAGAAAAGAAATCATTTTCAGAAAACATTTTTGCTTCATCTGCTCAATGTCCTGCAAATAAAACTCTTTCTATGTCTTTACTTGGTGCTCGCTCATTTTCCTATAGCTTTGATTTTACTCAATGGTGCTACTACTTAGGTTTATTGGGTCAAATGATTCTCATTGGTGCTTATTTGCATGGTGCCAATATTATAACGAGGTCTTAAATATGCCAGCTTTTCTCATACGACTAGCGGTTTGGTTTGCTGGTTATTTTGTCTCAAGTTTGATTGCCAAGTTACTGTTAGGTGCTGGTCTTGCCTTTGTTTCCTATACATTCATCAATGACTTGGTTGCTGAGGCTCAATTAAGAATGATGGGCTTATACGGCAATTTACCATCCGACATTATGGGAATTCTAGGCATCTTAAAAATCCCTCAATCACTAAGCGTTGTCATGTCTGCCATAGGTATTTCAGCATTCATCAAATCTGCAAAGGTTGCGCTCGGAAAAGCTGGCTGAGTGTGTACGAGAAGGAGCTTGCGAACGCACGAAGTACACGCGATTGCTTGCTTTAAGGAGCAAAAACAATGTCTATTTTAATATCTGCGCCCATTCGTACTGGTAAAACTTTACGGACTATTAAGCATATTTTTGATGAGCTTAATAAAGGGCGTCAAGTTTATACAAATATTGTCGGTATCAAAATTGATGGCGTTATTTCTGTGGCTTCTTCAATTGCAGATCCTTTTGACTGGCGTAACTTGCCAAATGGTTCTGTTTTAGTATGGGATGAGGCGCATGAACATCCTGCATTCTCAGAACAAGATTTACTCAAAAATTACGAATTGGCCAATCGCTTTGAATATGATGATCAAATTGAAATCATACTTGATGACATAACATTAAAACCAACTGAAAAAAAATCTAAAATTGAGGATATTGAGCGTAAATATAAAAAAGCTTTAGAACGAAAGAAGGAAGAAATTAGAGATATCGGTAGAGCTTTGCTATTGCACGGTCACTTTGGTATTGAAATCTACTTCATCACTCAACGAGTTACAAAACTTAATACTGATGTTCTTGCTTCAGTAACTACTCACTATGTAATGCGTCGAAAATTTGGGTGGGATCAAGCCATTATTTGGGAATTTGGTGAAGCCATGACAACATGGTCTAAATCTACTGCACAAATCGCTTTAAATAAAACAGTTTGGCGTTTCCCTAAGCATTTATATAAGTTCTATATTTCATCAGAAAATCATCAAGTTAAACAATCTTATCCTAAAGAAGTCATTATGTATGCCTGTATTGCCTTGGCTTTTATAGGATTTGGTTTGTTCAAAGGTTATCAAACTGGTTTCTTTGGTATTTTTGGAGATAAGCAACAAACTGTATCTACTCAATCAGAAGATCAAAATAAACAAGGCGAAGTTGAAGCTATTGAATTACCCAAAGACTCAAAAGAAGCCTTAGAACTAGAGAAATTACAAGCTGAAAGCTTGGGTTTGACCGTCGAGCAATTAAGGGATTTAAAGAATCCTGAAAAGCGCAATCAAGAAATAGCTGAACAACAGGCGCAATATAATGCAACTTATAAAATCAGTTATAACCCAGCCGATCCATACGCCAGTAAAGTTGATGCTCAATATCAAGCGACTTCGCTGCCAAAATTTTCAGGTTGTATCAAGTTCAATGGAAAATATACGGCTTACACTGAACAAGGTACAAAAATCAATGATATCAATCCATCCGCTTGTAAACGTCTAATTGATGATGGCGACCGACCTTATAACTATTTCAAGGAAAATAATAATGCAATTGTTTCTCAAAACTATAATCTGCAAACTAATCAACAAGCTGCTGAACAAAATATTCAACAAATTCCTATGACTCGTGAACAATTTGCTAAGTATCAACAATACAAAGATGATACTCAAAAAAATCAAGTTGATTCTCACTTACAATCACGTACAATTAATGGAGCGAATGCATTATGAAACATGATGCTCATGTAAGAACTGCTTTTAAACATTTCTTTCCTACTCAGTTGTTTTTAACATTGACCTTATCTGTATTTACTTTGGGTTTTATCCTTGGAAATGCTTATGGTTATTTCACATGTCAAAATTTATGTCATTGATTTACAAGTGAAACTTGTACAAGTCTTTTCACAAAAAAGACTTGTTGATCTGATACGCAAAGAATTGATTTATCACTGAAACGTCATGTCTATGACGCTTAGATTCATGTCTATGAATCGACACAATAAATATTTGAGTATTGACCCTTTGATTACGCTTTTCACTGTAAAAAGCTTCTATAATATGCTGGTAACGATGCACAAAATATGATCATAATAGGGCGGTTTTATGCAAGAATTAGATACTAATTTTTTAGCTTTTGCATTGATTGTGTTGGCTATGCAACCAGTTATATTGATTTCTGTACTTATTTATTTAATTGCTAGTCGTGAAAAATAGGGGGTTTTAAATGGATTATTGGTTAGGAATTGGTTTTTTTATTCTTATATTTGGCTATTGTGCTATTAAATTTTTCCTAAGATCGATACGTGATCAAGTTGAATGAATAAAAACAGGCATGTATGGCGAACCACGTTCTACAATAGAAATATCGGGGTATTGGTCAAATCAGATTACATACTCATACGTGATTCACTGGAGAAGTATTTAGACCAGATTAGGGAACTCGATACAGACAACTACAACGAAATAGATCAACTCAAATTATTATTTATAAAATTAGATCATCACATAGACAGACTGAGATAGCGCAGGATTTTGCATAACGAATATTATGTTACTTGGAGTACTCAGCAACATGAATAAAATTGTTTAGATTCATGTTGCTGAGCTGTGACAACACTAGCATGTGTGGGT
>NZ_RAXT01000088.1 GCF_003611475.1 Acinetobacter rongchengensis
CACAGTCTTGGATACTCAATTTAACATAATATACATTATGCGAAATTGGTAGATTAAATATTTGTGTTAGTTGAATCTTTAATTTTTTCAGTAACAACCTTAGTTTGTATAGTTCTACACGTTGATAAAATCACTCAAATCAATTAAAAATGAATTTTATCCAAATTTTGCTCTACAAGGCTCAACCAAGCCTTAGTAGCTGGACTCATCGCAATACTGGTATTCCACGCCATACTCAATGTCCAATCTAATCTTGGTTCAAGTAAAATGGCTGAGGAAAATTTGTTTGTATCAAGTTGATCACAATAAGTTTTAGGTAAGATTGCGATTCCCATATTGAGCTCTACCATTTTTACAATAAAGTCCCATTGGCTACTTTTACACACAACTTTGGGTTTAAACCCTACGGCATGCGCAGCTTGTGTAATCATTTTATTTAAGACAAAACTATCTGCATAAAGCAAAAAACTTTCTTCTTTTAGCTCCTCTAAATATACAGTTTCTCTTTGATTCCAATGTGAATTTTTCTTTGATAATAAACACATCGGTGAATTTAAAATGGGAATCGCCGCAAAATTAGGTCGTAAATTTTCAAGTAAAACTCCGACATCCACGCTTTTATTTGCAATTGCTTCTTCAACACCATTTCCACCAACTTCTAAAAATTTAAGCTGTATTTCTGGATAATGTTTATGAAACAATGCAATTAATGGTGTAAGTAATAATGAACCCAATGGCGGCAAGCCAATATTTAAATAACCTTGCTTCAAATTTTGAATTTGATCCAGCGTCTCAAAGATTTTATTTTGCTCATTCAACATATGTATTGCATGTTGATAAATTAACTCTCCTTCATAAGTCAGTACCACTTCCCTTTTTCTACCTGCTTCGCCTTTTTTAAATAATGCTACACCTAAATCTTGCTCTAAATGTTTGATTGCTTTACTAATCGTAGGTTGAGTCATGGACAAATGATCAGCAGCTAAACTAAAGCTACCTTGATTCACAATTTCAGCAAAAATTTTCAGGTTTTTTAAATCCATCAATCATTCCAATATGGCATAATTTTAATTTTATTATTCATAATAATAGCAAATTAATGCAACTAAAATAACGTATCCTTTGAAATAAATTACATTTCTCATGTTGCTCCATGTCAATCAAATCCATCATTTCAGTAAAATATCCAAAATATTATTACAAGTTGGGCTTCTGATTTTATTTTGGTGGATTGGTTCTATTATTCAGAATCAATTTGATTTACCCATTTCAGCAGCCGTTATTGGCTTATTCATTGTTTTAATTGGACTTATGACAGGAATATTTAAACTTACTTGGATCAAAACTGGCTCAGATTTTATCTTAAGTGAATTAGTTCTATTTTTTATCCCTTGTTTTATTGGATTGATGAAGTATAAAACGTTGTTTATGACTGAAGGCTGGCAACTCATTTTAGCGGTGGTTTTAGGCACAATTTGTGTCATGGTTATGACTGCATATAGTGTACATTTGGGGTTTAAAATTGAAAATAAATTCAAGCAATATCGTTCTAAAAGCGCTCATCATCATACAAACTCCACAAAACATTTCATCAATGGAGAAAAATAATGTCAATTATTTCAATCCTTTGTTTTATTGGAACAATATTGGCATATTTATTCGCCAAAAAACTTTATCGTAAATTTCCTTATTTGCTTTTATCACCAGCGTTATTTGTTCCTATCGTTTTAATCATTATTTTGCTGTTAACACATGTGTCATATGATACTTATATGCTTGATAGTCAATGGATTGTTTGGATGTTAGGACCTGCAACAGTCGCATTTGCAATTCCAATTTATGAATATCGCCAAATCATTAAAGAACATATCCTTTCAATTTCTATGGGGGTAATGATGGGAATGTTCTCTGGAATGCTTAGTGCTTTTTATTTAGCAAAACTATTTCATTTCGACCAATCAACTACATATAGTTTAATGGCACGATCGATTTCCACACCATTTGCTATGGAATTAAGTACACATATTGGTGGATCTGTTGAATTAGTTATTCTATTTACCATGATTACTGGTGTAGTTGGTATGTTGATTGGTGATTTAATTTTAGCTGCCTTAAAGCTTAAATCACATTTTGCTCAAGGAGCGTCTTTGGGCAATGCAGCACATGGTTTTGGTACAACCAAAGCCTATATGCGTCATAAACAAGAAGGTGTGATTGCCAGTTTAACCATGGTTTTAGCTGGAATATTTATGGTTTTGTTTGGGCCATTTTGTGTACATACTATTGTTCACGTTCTTGGCTAATTATTCGCTCATAAAAAACCACTGAGTATCACATATGCAGTGGTTTTTAAACAGAATCAAATCAATATAAATTGCTATTTTAAACAAAGGATTAATATTAATATCTATTGAATATCAATGTATTGCATGAATATTTTTCGGCAAGAATTTCACCATCAATAAGCCGATTAATGCTGACAAACCTGCACAGATAAAAATCGTTGCTCCTGATAATATTTCCCAATATTGTCCAGCTAAAATGCTTCCTGAAGCGACACCTAAGCCCCACATGGTGCTGTACAAAGCCTGTCCTCTACCCTGTTGTTTAGCCGTGAAATTCTGCAAAATAATGCGCATCGCAAGAATATGAAATAGACCAAAACTAAATGCATGTATACTTTGTGAAATAAACTGAATAAAGAAACTTTCAGGGAAAAAACCAGCCAATAAAAATCGAATACAGGTCATTATTAAGCAAATAGCGATAAGACCTCGCCATGAAAAACGAGACAAAAAGTAATTGGCATAATTAAACATAATAATTTCTGCAATAACACCAACTGACCATAAGAATCCAATCTCAGTCGTGCTGAAACCAGATGTTTTTAGAAAGTTACTATAAAAGCTATAGAATGGTGCTTGTGCAAAAAGCATAATAAATTCAATACAGAAGAATGCTGCAACCACAGGTCTTTTTAATATTGGCAATAAAGGTTCTAGCGCTTTTTGAGCATGAGGCGCAGCACTGGGTTCTTTTATTGAAAATGACCAAATAAATGCTGTAAATGCAATGCATAACAACATCATTGGTAAATAATGGATATCAATAATCTCTAGAATCGCACCAATACTAAATACACCGACAATAAAACCAATCGAACCCCATTTTCTAATTTTTCCATAATATTTGGTATGTTTATCTCCCAACCAAAATAATGTAACCCCTTCAAATTGGGCAAGAATCGCATTTTGGAAAAAACTAAAGATAAACATTAACAATGCAACTGATTGCATATTATTGAGAATAATAAAAATTAGAAACCAAATGGTAGCTTCCATCCATGTAGCAATACGAACTAAAAACATTCGTTTGCCCGTTTTATCTGCAATAAAACCCCAAATAAAAGGGGCAAAAATACGCGTTAAAATGGCAATAGATGAAAGTAAACCGATTTCTTTATAGTTAAATCCTTGGTCTTGAAGGTAGAGGCTCCAATAAGGCAAAAACGTCCCAACGATTGAATAGTACCAAAAGTAAAAACCGGCCAAACGATGACGTATATCGAATTGCATCATTGAATTTATCAGCACCAAATCAAAACATGCAAATTATAAGCTAATTTTAGCTATTTAATTGAATAATCAATATAAATTATAAGCAAATATCAACTCATTTTATTTACAAAGCCTCAATAAAATCCGTAATAAGCTCATTCACTTCCGTTGGTTTTTCCGCATGTAACCAATGCCCTGCATGCTCTACAACTTGAATCTGATGATTGCTAAATTGTTTATCAATCGCTTCAAAATGCTCAGGTTTTGAAAGATATGGAGAATTTCCACCTTTAATGAATAAGATAGGAACGGCATTCGTACGTTGCTGATCCCAGCCTAATATATTTGGATAGTCCTTATATAAGGTCCGTACATTGAACAACCACTTGCCCTTATTCCATGATTTTAATAAGAATTGAATCACCATTTCTTCATTTAAATATTGGCGCATAATCTCTGTTGCATCTTTACGTGACTCAATTTGAGCATCTTCCACAGCAAGTAATGCTTTAAAAATTTGATCATGGTGATTTTGCTTATAAGCGAATGGTGCCATATCTAAAATAACCACTTTTTCTAGGCGATCTTGAGCTAAATCTGCAAGTTTCATGGCAATTTTGCCGCCCATAGAATGCCCAATCACTATAAATTGCTGAATATTTAAATGATCTAGGGTTTCCAAAACATCACTGGCCATCAGTAAATAATTCATTTCTTCAGAATGTGCTGAATGACCATGATTTCTAACATCTATTTGTAAGATATTGAATTTCCCTTGAAATACACGGGCTATCATACCTAAATTACTTAAACTACCAAATAATCCATGAATCAAAACCAATGTCGGGGAAGCATCTGAAGTAGTTGTGACTTGGTCATATTGATAATTGAGTAACATTTAAAAACCGTCCAAAAAGCCAATTCAATAGTGAATATGATGGCAAGAAATAACGGTATCAACAATGTTTTTAATGATTTATCTACAAATTTATTATGAGAATAACGATGCAAAACTTTATCTATAATTTTTATTCGTTCAAAAGTAGATAGATCAAAAAAACTCTCAAAAACTGATTTCAGCAATCAAATCTAATTTTTCCAACGAATATAAGCTAAAGTCGAATAAATTATTCAAAATAATCCTGATTCTACTGTTGAGTCATCCTTCAAATTACATATATGATCAGACTTGAATATCTTCGTTTGATTTAGGACTTTGAATCATGTTTCAACATGTAGATCCTTATGCGGGTGACCCGATTCTTTCCCTGATGGAAGCTTTTGGTAAAGATGAACGGACAAATAAAGTAAATTTAAGCATTGGACTTTATTACAATGAGGACACTATTGTTCCTCAGCTTGATGCAGTTAAAACTGCTTTAAAAAATATTGAACCAAGCAATGAAAAGGTAAAACTTTATTTACCGATGGATGGTTTAAAGTCTTATAACGAAGCAACCCAAAAGCTTGTTTTAGGTACAGACAGCCAAGCACGTAAAGATGGTCGTGCTGTAACGATTCAAACACTCGGCGGTTCTGGTGCGTTAAAAGTTGGTGCAGACTTCCTTAAAAAATACTTCCCTGAATCAGATGTTTGGGTGAGCCAGCCTACTTGGGAAAACCATATAGCGATTTTTAATGGCGCAGGTATTAACTCACATTTCTATCGTTATTTCGATGCGACAAGCAATGGCGTCGATATCGAAGGAATGTTGCAAGATTTAAAACAAATCCCAGCAAAAGGTATTGTTTTACTTCACCCATGTTGTCACAACCCAACTGGTGCGGATTTAACACCTGCTGAATGGGATCGTGTTATTGAAGTGTTAAAAGCAGGCGATTTAATTCCATTCTTAGACATTGCTTATCAAGGTTTTGGTCAAGGTTTAGAAGAAGACGCTTATGCGATTCGTGCTTTAGACAAATCGGGTATGAATTTTATTGTCAGTAATTCATTCTCTAAAATTTTCTCACTCTATGGTGAGCGTGTAGGCGGTTTAAGCTTTATTTGTGATGATCAAGCGACTGCACAAAAAGTTTTGGGTCAATTAAAAGCAACAGTTCGTCGCATCTACTCTAGCCCACCAACCACAGGTGCTTTAGTGGTGGATAATGTGCTGAATGATGCAACATTGACAGAAAAATGGCATAGCGAACTAAAAGAAATGCGTGAACGTATTATCCAGATGCGTGAACTGTTAAAAGCTAAATTGACGGCTGCACTGCCTGATCGCAATTTTGATTATTTAACTACACAGCAAGGTATGTTCAGTTATACAGGTTTAACTGCTGAGCAAGTTGATATTTTAAAAGATAAATATGCGATTTATTTAGTTCGTAGCGGTCGTATGTGTGCCGCTGGTTTAAATTTAAAGAATATTGATTATGTTGCAGATTCAGTTGCTGAAGTGATCAAAGCAACCTCTTAATTTAATCATTAAGTTTAGTCCATGTTAAAAACCCAAGCTTGCTTGGGTTTTTGTTTAGAATCAGTCCAACTTTTTAAATAATGGTCCCTGATCTTCAGAAATATATTAACCACACGTTGCTTGTGTAATTATTTTGGTGATTGGCTCTATACTGACGGTGACACGATCTTCACGATAATCCATGGTTACTGGTTGATTCGGAGCAACTCTTCGAACGACTTGGGCTTTGGTGCTCTGTTTAATTTGTTCATCGGTTAAACCTGTTTGCCCAACCAGTTTAGCTGCTTGATCTGCAACACACTGCGTTTGACTCTGACGGAATAGAGTCCACTCTTCTACCTTTTCACCATTTTTCAAATGACAATAGCCAACTTCGCCATTGCTCTCTTTGACGATTTCTAATTTGCCACCTTGTTCTATGCAATACTGACTTGCTGGATTGGCTAAGCCCAATTTAGTTGAATTTGACTCATTGCTTTGAATCGATGAACATGCAGATAATGAAGTAACGATGATAGACAAAAATGCAATATTTTTCATAAAGATACTTTTATTAATTGAAAGGTTTAACATAGCAAAAAAAGTGTTATTTTTATATTGAATTTATAAAACTCATACAGTCTTATGCAAGATTAAATATTTTAAAATATTCTTTTAATTACACACTTCAGCTTAACAAAGGACAAACAGTAAGTGTGCTAAGTTTAATGATTCACGTATATAGTAATGTTATGATTTTAATATTCAGCAAACATTAATTAAAAAGATGACAAAATTCAAAATTTTACCGATTTTATCTTTCATGATCGCTTTGACAGGATGTAGTTTGCCTATGAATCATTCTCAACAAGAACAACAAA
>NZ_RAXT01000089.1 GCF_003611475.1 Acinetobacter rongchengensis
ACCAATACTGCCAGCTTCAACAACGGTCAAAAAATATTTTATTTGTTTAATTTCCATAATGAATTTATTCGCTAGTCGTCCTTGATTTATAGAGCTATGAAAAATAGTAAAATTTCTCATGAATATTCATATTAACAGTATTAAATAAATATATTCAAAAAAGTGAGTTTATAGTGTTTTTGTGAAGATATTTTGATCTAAAGGTTGCGTGGTGAATTAATGTTTAGGGGAATAGAATGAATAAATAATTTTTTGTTTGTGATATCAATTATCTTAAATAATTTATAGCTAAATTGACCGTATTGTTAGAGTTAACTTTATTGCATGCATTATCGCACTGGAGTTAGTTTAAATATCGAAATGCTGCTGAAAATAGAATATTAATGCTTTGCTTAGGCGTTTAACAAATCTTGATTCAGCTTTGTATAACCATCACAGAAATTGATCCTATAAATATGGGCTATTGGTGTACTTTCGTTGTATATACAAGGAAAGTACATTTAAGAAAATAAATTCTTTTATTTTGTCAGATACTTTCGACAAGATGCTTCATTCATTGCAACTATATTTTGATTTAATTTATTTAGAATACGTATGAATTGTTCTATTTCATCTTGCGTTAATGCTTCAAGCATGGCTCGTTCACGATCAAGTGCAATATCAATAACTTGATTATGTAGATTTATTCCTTTTTCTGAAAGCTCAACAAAATTAGCTCGACGATCATTTTCATCAATACTCAAGCATAAATAGCCTTCTTTTTCTAATCGATTAATCGAACGACTAACAGTGGCTTTATCAAGCCCAATCACTTCAGACACACGTTTAGCAACAATTGGATGTTCAACCGCCAATAGAGACACGATACGCCATTCAGTCACACTAATGTCAAATAATTCAGAATAAATCTGAGTCGAACCTGTCGAAATTTTATTGACAAGAAAAGTGACTAGAGCAGGTGTATAGCGAGTTAAATCTAATCTTTTTTGAATTTCCATATCAGGAATACATTGAATTTTTAATGATTTTAACAAGAAAAAAGAAATTATGAAAAAATAGTTGCATATGCAACTAAATTGCACTTATGATAGTTTTAACAACACGATGCTCTAAGCAAGGATTGCTAAATGATGAATTGTCGAATTGAAGCTATTGTGGATGAGGCTTTAGGAATTAAAAGTTTTCTATTAGAACCCACAGATGGTATTAGATTGCCCACATATACAGCTGGTGCACATATTGATGTTTATGTTAGTTCAGACATTATTCGTCAATATTCATTGATCAAACTACCTGAGTTAGATAACCAATATTTGATTGGCATTCTTAAAGATCAAAATTCGCGTGGTGGCTCTGAAAAAGTTCATACAGAATTTATGGTTGGCAACGAAATTAAAATTTCTGAACCTAGAAATTTATTTGCTTTAGACCAACAAGCAGAACATCATATTTTATTTGCAGGTGGAATTGGTATAACTCCTATTTTATCAATGGCTTTAGAGCTACATAAACAGCAAAAATCATTTGAACTACATTACTGTGTGCGAACGATAGAACATGCAGCCTTTAAAAAACAATTGATTGATTCTCAAATTGCAGAGTACTGCTGTATTCATATAGATGATCAGCCATTAACTAAAATGGATTTAAGTAAAATAATAGGCAGAAATAAACCGCAACAACATATTTATGTTTGTGGACCATCTGGTTTTATTGACTATATCCATCGTACTGCTTTGGAAAATGAATGGTCTGAACAGCAATTTCATAAAGAAAATTTTAGTAATACTGTAGACCACAGCCATGATCAATCCTTTGAATTGGTGCTCGCAAATTCAAACAGAATTTTGTTAGTACCTTCTGATAAGTCAGCCTTAGAAATTCTTCTAGAAAATGAACTGGATGTAGATTGTTCTTGTGAGCAAGGAATTTGTGGTTCTTGTGTACTCGAAGTCATTGAAGGTGAAATCGAGCACCATGATCAGTTCTTAACTGATGCAGAAAAAAGCTCAAACAAATTATTTACCCCGTGTTGTTCACGCGCAAAATCAAAACAACTTGTTATTCGTCTATAACACAAATGGATATTCAGGAGAAACGCATGGATCAAGTTTCAAAAAAAATCGATCTCGTTGAAAATACCGAAATACCAAACCTTTTCCCTAAAAATCAATGGTATGTATGTGCATTAAGCAAAGAGTTGTCAACAGAAAAACCTTTGGCCAGAACAGTTTTAAATACCAATTTGGTACTCTTTCGACATCACAATGGTCAAGCCGTGGCTTTGGAAGATCGATGCTGTCATCGAGCTTTAGCACTATCGTGTGGAACCATTGAAGATGGCGGAATTCGCTGTGGTTACCATGGCTTGCTTTATAACGAAACTGGCAAATGTATTGAGATTCCTGGTCAAGAGAAAATTCCAACGAAAGCCAAAGTTAAAGCTTATCCAATACAAGAAAAAAACAAAATCATTTGGTTCTGGTATGGCAGTGATGAGCATCCAACGCCAAATTCTGAACCACCTGAGTATGCAATTCATGACGATGCACGCTATGTATATGATGGTGATGTCTATCACTACGATGCACCTTATCAGTTAATTCACGACAACTTAATGGATTTAAGTCATTTGGGTTATGTGCATTTAAAGACCATTGGTGGCAATGCCAATGTACACATGAATGCAGAAATGAAAGTGGAACAAGAAGGCAATACTGTGAAAGTGGTACGACATATGCCAGCTTCTGAACCACCTCCGACGTATCAAATGGCATACCCATTTAAAGATAAAGTGGACCGTTGGCAAGAGATTGTATTTAAGGTTTCGCATATTACTATTTGGACAGGGGCAGTAGATGCAAATACCGATAAGCTAGATGACCCGCAACGACAAGGATTTCATATGCGAGGCTTTCATGGCATCACGCCAGAAACGGAAACCACAAGTCACTATTTTTGGACCATAGCAACCAATCCGAGTGACCCTGAAAAAGCAGAAGAACTCAAAGCAACAGTGGTTCAACAAACCAAAGATACTTTTGATGAAGATCGTATTGTCATCAATGAGCAGTATCAAAATATGCTGAAAATTCCGAATCAGAATATGATCGATATTCATGTTGATGTTGCTGCTAATCGTGCGCGCCGCATTATTAAGGAGCTGTTACAAGCATCCTAAATAAATGAGCTTCATCCAACAAAAAACATAGATTGCTGAACAGTCAAGTTTTTCTCTTCTCACGATTTCAAACGAGATGAGTTGCCACAAGGCAGCTGATCTCTATCCAAAAAAAGACAAAATTCACGCATGAGGACACAGGGATTGTCGCGGCATATGTATAAGGATCAGATACATAAAGTCATTCCCTGTATTTTGCTATTTACACAAGGAGTGTAACCATGGAAACAAATTTGAGGGAAATACTCAATCATAAAACAATGAATACATATCAATGGTTTGTTGTGATTTTATGCGTATTTCTAATTATTGTAGATGGTTTTGATGTGATGGTGATGGCATTTACCGCAGCATCAGTATCCAAAGAATGGGGGCTGACAGGATCACAACTCGGAGGATTATTAAGTGCGGGGCTAGTGGGGATGGCTATGGGGTCAATTTTCCTCGCACCTTGGGCAGATAAAAAAGGAAGACGTCCTTTAATTTTATGTTGCCTGATGATTTCTGGTGCCGGGATGATACTTTCTGCTCTAGTTCAGTCCGCAATTCAATTAGGTGTTTTACGTTTTATTACAGGTCTTGGTATTGGTGGCATCCTAGCGAGTAGTAACGTTTTAGCAAGTGAATATGCATCGAATCGCTGGCGTAGTCTAGCCGTCAGTTTACAATCAACAGGTTATGCCATTGGTGCAACAATTGGCGGTGTAATCGCAGTAATATTAATTAATAAATTTGGTTGGCGTTCAGTCTTTTTAACAGGTGGTATTGCAACCATAGTGATGTTCATCATGACTTATTTTAGTTTACCTGAATCTCTAGAATATTTATTGGTGAAGCAACCTGCGAATGCCTTAGAAAGAATTAATCAATTAACCCAAAAATTAGACTTACCTCAAGTCAGTAGTTTGCCTGCAGAAGCTGCTGTTACGCAAAGTGCTAAAGCTGGAGTTGCTAAACTTTTTAGCAATGGACTCGCCATTCCCACAATATGTCTATGGTTAAGCTTCTTTCTAGTCATGTTTGGTTTTTACTTTGTGATGAGTTGGACGCCAAAAATCTTGAGTTCTTCTGGCATGACCACAGAGCAAGGCGTTACCGTAGGAATTCTTCTGAGTGCAGGAGGGATTGTTGGTTCTACTTTAGTGGGGTTAATCAGTGCCAAAATCAGAATTTTTTATGTACAAGCGGTATTTCTTGGACTCACAGCGATTTCAATTCTATTACTTGTAAATAGTGTTTCAATTTTAACTTTTGCTTTGATCTTTGGATTATGTCTCGGTGTTCTTGTGAATGGCTGTGTCGCTGGTCTATATGCCATGTCACCCACGATCTATGATGCAGAAGTACGAACTACAGGCGTTGGTTTTGCTATTGGTTTTGGCCGTACAGGTGCAATTCTTTCACCTTTAGTCGCGGGTTCATTCTTGGATGCAGGCATTCCTGCTCTCAGCCTTTATAGCTACTATGCCTGTGCTTTTGTATTGGCAATAGTGGTGGTGCTACTGATTGCCAAAAATCGTAAACAACAAAAACAAGAGTTTGCTCTAAAGCGTTCTGCTATTTAAACCAAAAATGAGCTGTCAGGAAAGACAGCTCTAATCAGTGATTTGGATGAATCAAATGAAGTATGTAATTTATTTTACAGGTTTTTTTGCACCTTTTATTTTGACTAATGTTAGCTATGCATCTGATTTTATTGATGATGCTAAAGTTTCCATTACGGCTCGAAATTATTATTTAGATCGAAATTATGTTGAAGATGCACCATATCCAGCTGCACGGGATTGGGCTCAAGGTTTTATTTTAAAAGCCCAGTCTGGATATACATCAGGGAATGTAGGGCTTGGACTAGATGTAATGGCGAATGCGGGTTTTAAACTCTATGGTCCATCAGATTATGCAGCAACAGGCTTATTACCTGTAAATAAACTGACCAATGAACACGCTGATAGTTATGAAGAAGTTGGTTTAACAGCGAAAGTTAAAATTTTTGAAGACACCACAATTCATATAGGGACCATAGAACCTAAACTGCCTTTATTATTTGCTTCACCTGCACGATTATTTCCTCAAACTTATCGTGGTGCCCAATTTCAGACCTCAGAGATCTCTGATTTTCATTTGAATGCGATCTATATAGATCGTGTCAATCACCGGGACTCAATGAATTATGAAAATATTACCTTGGCAAATCCCAATAAACGCTTTGTAAAAGGTGCTGAATCATCAGGAATGTATGAGTTGGGGGGAGAATACAAACTTACGGATCAAACAGAATTAAGCGCATACTATTCAAATTTACATGATATCTATCAGCAATCTTTTTTAGGTTTTAAGAGTAAAAAAAATACTCAATTTGGTCAGTTATTGGGAGATATGCGTCTATTTATTAGCAATGATGAAGGCGAAGAACTCGCAGGTAATATTGATAACAAACACTTCAGTGCTTTTTGGGGAATTCGGAATTCCAATCATACCTTCAGTATAGGGTATATGCAGTCATTTGGTGAAACAGCTTTACCTTATTTATCTGGCAGTGAACCAATGCACTTTCTGGATACGTTAAGTACTGACCTAGTGAATATTAACGAACGGGTTTACCATCTTCGATATGATTACGATTTTAAAGAAACTGTTGCTACAGGTTTGAAATTTATGACACGCTATAGCAAAGGAGACAATATTGAACTTATAGGATATGGTCAGCAGCATTTTAAAGAAAGTGAATTAGATTTTGAGCTAAACTATAAAGTGCAGCAAGGCATATTTAAAGATTTAAATTTACGTGCACGTCATTCTACTTATCGTAACAATATGCCGAGCACAATGACCTTTAAACCGGCAAATGAATTACGCTTAAACATTGATTATACATGGAAATTTTAATACTAAATTTTTTAAGTTGCTGAGCTGTGACAACATTAGCATCTTGTACAACAGTGTTGCTCAGGTTTCAGATCGGTCACAGCTTCCGGTATTTTATTTAACATAATTTTAAGTTATGTGGCTTCCAAATATAAGAGAGGGCGATCACTTCGCTCTTTTCTTTGTATTATTTTGGTATGGGTAACAAACTACTATTATTAATTTCAATAGATTGTATTTTAATCATTTTTATGATTTGAAAAATATTACATGAATAAAAACAGACATATATGGCGGAAAATGTTTTTACAATCGAAATATCGGGGTGTTGGTCAAATCAGATTACATATTCATGCGTGAATCTCTCGAAAAATACCTAGAGGAAATACAGCAATTAGATATTGATAATTATGAAGAAATAGATCAACTCAAATTATTATTTATAAAACTAGATCATCACATAGACAGATTAAGATAGCGCAGGATTTTGCATAACGAATATTATGTTACTTAGGATAATCGTCAACATGAATATAATTATGTAGATTCACGTTGACGATCTGTAGCAACAACAACGTTGTGTAGGCTACAGCCTTGGGTATCTT
>NZ_RAXT01000009.1 GCF_003611475.1 Acinetobacter rongchengensis
TTCTTTGGTGCTTTAACGGCATTAATAATATTTACGAAATGGACGAATCAAAAAGGCAGTGAAGTTATTTCTAATGAAGCAAAGGAAATTTTTAATTTAATTGAAAAAATTGCTGTGAACTCCGATAAAATTTTAGAAGATATGATGATAATGTCTATTCATAACAAAGTGCCTAATGACTTTGATGAAGAGAGATTCAATAATTTTAGAGAATTAAATGTCGAAATTATAAAAAGACTGCAGCTGATAAATTTTGAAAATAAACATGTAGATACAGTCAGACTAATAAATAGTTTTGAAGGAGCTTATAGAAACTTTGCAAAGCTATACCATCAATCTACGCCAAGAATTTTGACTGATATATTAAATAATGAAACTAAATATAAAGAGAGTTTTGGTCATCTTAAGAAAGATATGTATGCCTATGCACTTTATAAAAAAACACTTTGAAAGCTAAAAAATAAAAAAACCCTGAATTTTTCAGGGTTTTCATATTTCTTTAGCTTAGGTCAAGAGCCAAGTGTAATAGCCCCAAAGCATGAGTGGCCATGCAATATAAGGGCTAAATAACCATTTCCAAACCCAAAACTGTGGCAGAAATCCTACACCGTGAATAAACCCACCTGAAATACCAATCATCACCATCATCAAGGCACTATGATTATAGTGACCATTGGCGTCTAGCATCATGGCAGGGTGAATTAATAAAACACTTGCAAGCGGCAATGCCATCAAAAATGAAATGGCCATCGCAATTTTGTTCGGCTTGTTTTCTTCTGTTGTCATTGCAATTTCTGTCATGGTTTATTCCTCATCCAAATCTTGATGATGTTCGATGTAAAGTGCGCTTAAAACACCTGCAAAGCACGCCATCAAAACTCCAAGAATCCAAGCAAAATACCACATCGCTTATTCTCCAATGATATTAATTAGGTTATGACACAGCCTTAATACAGGCTGTGTGAATTATCTTGAATGTGTTTGTTGGTAATCACGCCCCACATTTTGTAATAACACCAAGTGGTGTAAGCCAAAATAAGCGGAACAAAAATAGAAGCAACAACGGTCATTACGGTTAGGGTATTTTTACTTGAAACAGCATCCCACATCGTCAAGCTGACTGTTGGGTTAGTGCTAGAAGGCATTAAGAATGGGAATAAAGCAAATCCAGCAGTTAAGATCGAACCAGTTACCGCTAAAGTAGAACCTGTGAAGCTTATTCCAGCCTTATTTTTTCCTGCACCCAAGATGATCATGATTGCACCTAAAATCGCAGCGATTGGAGCAAGCATGGTGATTGGATAAGTTGAATAGTTATTCATCCAACCTGGGTTCATATCGGTGAGTACTTGCTTCGCTAATGGGTTAGCAACGCCATTGGTGTTATAAGGTGTTACTAAGGTATAACCTTGAATACCACCAAAATATAGCCATGCGCCAGCACCTAAGAAACAAACTAAGAATATAATACCCATCAATTGTGTTGCTTTAGCAGAACGTTGACGTAAGTCACCATCTGTACGCAACATTAACCATGCACCACCATGTGCGCAAAGCATAGATAGACTTACCAATCCGCAGACCAGTGCAAATGGGTTCAGTAGGGCAAAGAAGCTACCTGTATAAGTTGAACGTACAGTTTCATCTAAAGTAAATGGTACGCCTAAGAACATATTACCAAATGCAACACCGAATACTAATGCAGGTACAGCACCGCCGATGCATAGCCCCCAATCCCATGAAGTACGCCATTGGGTATTGGTGAGTTTAGAGCGGTAGTCAAAGCCTACAGGTCTAAGAAATAGTGCGAATAGGACTAAGAGTAGTGCCCAATACATACCCGAGAAGGCCGTTGCATAAACCATTGGCCATGCAGCAAATAGCGCACCACCAGCAGTTACAAACCAAACTTGGTTGCCTTCCCAGTGCGGTGCAATGGTATTGATGGCGGCACGACGTTCATCGTCAGTTTTACCTACAAATGGCATGAGCGCCATTGATCCCATGTCAAAACCATCGGTTAGGGCGAAACCAATCAATAAGACCCCAACCAATACCCACCAGATAATTTTGAGAAGTTCATATTCGATCATGATTGAGTCTCCCCGGCGTGATTTGCATTCGTGTTCGCTTCAAGTTTTTCGAAATGGTATTTACCTGTATGTAAAGAACTTGGCCCTAAACGAGAGAATTTGATCATTAAATACATCTCAATAATCAGCAATACTGTATAAAAAGCAGCTAGTGCAATAATTGAACCCCAAACGTCACCTGTGCTTAAACTTGATGCAGAGAGATGTGTAGGCAGTACTTCACCAATGGTCCATGGTTGACGACCACCTTCAGCAACATACCAACCTGTTTGAGCTGCAATCCACGGTAAAGGTAAGCCAAACAATGCAAACTTGAGTAACCATGGTTTGTTTTCAGCATTGCGTTTAGCTACGGCAAATGTTGCTAAGATAAACAGCAATAACATGAGGAAACCAGAAGCAACCATTGCACGGAATGACCAGAATAAGCTTGCTACATGAGGGATAGTATCTTTAGTTGCAGCTTTAATCTGTGCTTCAGAAGCATCTGTAACATTTGGTGTATATTTTTTAAGAAGTAAGCCATAGCCTAAGTCTTTTTGATTTTCTTTAAATGATGCCATCAGTTCAGGAGAGCGATCACCTGCACGAAGTTTTTCAAGTTCACTATAAGCGACCATACCATTTCGGATACGTACTTCATGTTGAACCATCAAATCTTTTAAACCAGTGACTTCTTTATCAATAGAACGTGTTGCAATAAGCCCCATTGCATAAGGAATTTTAATTGCATAGTCAGTGCGTTGTTCTTCTTGATTTGGAATACCAAACAACGTGAATGAAGCAGGTGCAGGGTGTGTTTCCCATTCAGATTCAATTGCGGCTAATTTAGTTTTTTGAACATCACCAAGCTCATAGCCAGATTCATCACCCAATAAAATAACGGATAATGTAGATGCTAAACCGAAGATTGCAGCAATTGCGAAAGAGCGACGTGCAAATGGTAAATCACGCTTTTTCAACAAATAATAACTAGAGATTGCCAAAACAAAAATTGCACCAGTAACATAACCTGCAGAAACAGTGTGTACAAATTTGACTTGAGCAACAGGGTTGAAGATCAAAGCACCGAAATCTACAAGCTCCATACGCATGGTTTCAAAATTAAATTCTGAACCGACTGGATTTTGCATCCAGCCATTGGCAACTAAGATCCATAAAGCAGATAAATTAGAACCAATCGCAACTAACCATGTCACACTTAAATGTTGAACTTTTGAAAGGCGATCCCAGCCAAAGAAGAATAAACCGATAAAGGTCGATTCAAGAAAGAAAGCCATTAATCCTTCAATAGCGAGTGGCGCACCGAAAATATCACCAACATAGTGTGAATAGTACGCCCAGTTTGTACCAAACTGGAATTCCATTGTTAAACCTGTGGTAACACCTAAGGCAAAGTTAATACCGAAGAGTTTCCCCCAGAACTTGGTCATATCTTTATAAATTTCTTTACCTGAAATCACATAAGTGGTTTCCATGATGGCAAGAATAAAAGCTAAACCGAGAGTCAGCGGTACAAAAATAAAGTGATACATCGCGGTCATTGCAAATTGGAACCGCGAAAGATCGACCACGCTTTCAGAAATCATCAACGTGTCTCCTTGGTTTGGGAAGGACTGCCAGCGATACGCTCAGCAACTTGATTGTCAAAATTTTTAGGAATTGTCGGCGCATCAAACCATATATGTTTGATCGTCATTAAAAGCACAATCTTAATTATTAATATGATTGTTATTTCTCTGACTAGGCGACGATTTAAATCGTTTGATTTTAAGCTCATGGTTAAAGCCTATAATTTAATTACTTTTATATTATTAAACAAAATACTACATAAAATAAATAGAAAATATGATTAAAATAAAAATATATTATTAATTTCAAGTAAAACAGTAACTTGAAGTTAGTATTTGTTAAAAAATAAACTAAATAAAGTTAAAATAAAAGTTGATTAAAACAGTTGTATTTAATCTTTTTAAAACCAACTAAAAAGGTAATATTTAAATTTATAATCCATACTAATTTGGTTTGGATTAATTTTTAAGAATTTTTAAAATAAAAATAGAGTAAAAATAATCATAGTGAAATGGTTGGTTTAAATGTTTATATTTAAGTGAATAATCCGACTAAAAGAATAAGGTTATTTTTAAATAGTGTTTGTGTTTTATTTTATTCTAGTGCTCTGAGGGTCTGATTAATATTGTAATTTTATGGATATGATCTTGAATCGAGTGGGTAATATTAGACTGGTTAAAGATGTTACTTATGCTATAGGTGAACTTCTAAAATCTGACGAATATGCACGATATGCGAGGATTATTCTATAAAACAGCATATGAGCGTATGGTGAGGATCGGCTTTAATTTAAGTACAAATATGATGAAAATTTGCGTATTTCTAGGAATGAAAAGATAAAAGAGAGAGTATTAAATTTTTAGCGGCTTTGAACGGCTTTTAATGCTGCTGCAGCGCATTTGTGAATTCATCGAGTCATAAATAAAATGATCATTGAGTGTGCTAGGTCTCGTTGTATCACGTTTTACAGGTATAAGCTTTGTAGGGTATAAAATTATGCAGGATTAAAAATTTTCAGAAGTGAATAAATGGTTTGAGATCGAAATTTTTTTAGCAATGTAATGCGACTTTCGAAAACGAATCAAAAGAATTTGAGACTGAAATTCTAACTCACCGAACTCAGGTTCCACTTGTACATAATGCAATTGCCCATACTCATCTCGTACACGTGCTTGAGCAGAAAACCCAGGACGTGCATTGCCACTGGATACGGTTGCTAAACGACCAAGAAGGTTGACTTTATTGGTCACAACTTTTGGTTTAATTACCTGATCCAAACAGTGAATCATAAACACGGTAAAAAATATTGCCATGACTAAGGCTGGCAAGATAACGTAATACCACGCAACAAAATGTTCTTGTGTAGCGTGCATGACCAATTGAAGAAAATAACCAGCAAAACTAAAATTGATTAACAAAAAAACAAAAATCAATACTTTAGAAAACTTCACCTGTATCAGTGGAGAAACGATGAGCCAATGCGGGGAAATTTTCTTTAAAAAAGTACTTGGACGTATTCCGATATAATAGCCTGCGGTTTCTGCCATGCTGAGCAGAAAAAGAGCCACCACTGAAATGTGAAATGGCATTAATTCAGATTCCGATAAGAATTCCAACATGACAGTCCTTAGCTGTATTGATTATTTAAAATAATTCAATTAATCAACGATATAAATACCACCATCTGAGTGAACAGCAATATTTACTTTTTCAAGTTTATCACCCATGCATGGTCCCGAAATACATTCACCTGATTCAACCTCAAACAGTGCGCCGTGAGTAGAGCATTGAATATATTCACCATCTTGATCTAAGAATTGATTTTCTAGAAATTCAAGTTCCGTCTGTAAATGCGGGCATACATTCTGGTAAGCATAGAATGCACCATCACGTTGGGTAATAAAAATGGTATCACCCGTCATTGTGTCAAAAGCACGTGCAGTACGCTCTTGAATTTCTTCAGTCATTGCAATTTTTTCAGCCATTTATGCGCATTCCTTTTTAAATGTTTCAAGTAAATTGGCATATTCTGCAATTTCTAAACGCGGGCCGAATTTAGAAACCACTTCACTTGAAATAAGAATAGCAAGTTGAGCCGCAGTTTGTAAATTTTCACCTTGATTTAAGGCATATAAGAATGCACCTGAAAAAGCATCACCTGCGCCATTTGTATCGACTGCGATCACTTTACGTCCTTGGACATGAAAATGCTGTTCTTGATTTGAAACGATTGCACCTTTTGCACTTAATGTAATGACAACTTCATTGCTTAGTAATTTCAATTTAGCCAAAGCTGCTTCTACAGACGTTGTTTCTGTATACATCATGGCTTCTTGTTCATTACAGAAAAGTAAGTCTACGCCGTCATCAATCAACTCATCTAAGCCAGTACGTGCGTATTGAACCATTGCAGGATCAGATAAAGTCAGTGCGATTTTGACATTATTTTCACGAGCGATTTGACGTGCTTGTTTTACAGCGACACGTGCAGAATCACTGGTCGATAAATAACCTTCAATATAAAGCCATTGTGCAGTTTTTAAGGGTTCGAAGTCCATTTGGACGTCTGACAGTTCAGCGGTAATCCCCAAATAAGTATGCATAGTACGTTCAGAATCATCACTCACCAAAACCATACAAGTGCCTGTTACACCTTCACTGATTGATTTTATTGAGGTTTGAATACCAGCTTCAGTTAGACCATTCAGGTAAATTGTACCTAAATCATCATTCCCTACACGACATGCGTAAAATGCTGAAGCACCAAGTGCACTAAAAGCTACTGTGGTATTGGCTGCTGAGCCACCAGAAGCTTGACCTTTGTAAACTTGGCTAGCTTTTAAATTCTTGTAGAGTTCAGCCTGAGTTTCACCATCGGTCAATTGCATGGTACCTTTTTGCAAATTTTGTTCGCTTATGAACGTAT
The DNA here is from genome assembly GCF_003611475.1 of Acinetobacter rongchengensis. GTDB lineage: Bacteria > Pseudomonadota > Gammaproteobacteria > Pseudomonadales > Moraxellaceae > Acinetobacter > Acinetobacter rongchengensis. The sequence goes on from NZ_RAXT01000009.1 coordinate 6,592, forward strand.
CAGATACTTTAAATTCTTGGTCAATGAGTGCATTTCCAATTGCAAAAAGGTCAACTGTAGCCATGTTTTTCATCACATTTAACATTAAAAACACAAAGTTTACACCAATGCTCAGCTTAGCAGTAGTTTGTTGAATAAATTTCAATTACATTTGTCATATAAATGCATTGGAGGTTGTGTGGATATTTTAATTCAACAGGTAGATCAATTACCTTCGCAGATTCAGGATTTGGTTATTGCTTCAGAAAAAGAAGGCTTCCATTTTATTCAAAAACTTGTCGATGAGTTTCAGCAAGGCACAAATCAATTTAATCGTTATGGCGAGTTTTTATTGGTGGCTTTTGATGGGCAAAAACTGGTTGCTTGTGGTGGTTTGAATATACAAATGAGTGATGACGAGGAGGCCAATAAAGCTGAAGCAAAATATAAAATTGGTCGTGTACGCCGTTTTTATGTATTACCTGAATATCGTAGGTCAGGATTGGCGAGAAAGTTATTACAAGAGCTTGAGAAAAGGGCAAAACCTAATTTTTCAGCTTTGTGTTTATTTACAGGTACTAAAGTTGCTGCGCAGTTTTATCAAAAACAAAACTATGTATTTGTAGAAAATCACTCTAATTATAACTATTTCAAATATTTGATTTAGATTGTTTATTGTATTTAATTTACGGTTCAGACTTAAGTGGTGATTGTTCGCTCTCATCACTTTTTGATTTTAACAAGTGTATATTAGCAACATGAATAGTGTGGTCTTGTGTTTAAATCCGAGTAAATGAATAAGAATTAGTGATAAGAATGAATCGCATTTATTTAACTTTGCGTTATACTTAAAGTTATAGATAAATATTTAATTTAGGAGATCGCATGACTGTAGATGTGACTGAAACCTTAGCCCAAACTGTTCATCCTGCGTTTCAGTTGGTACGTCAACACCATGTTGAAGCTTTAGACATTTTAGTTTCAGAATATAAGCACAAAGTCACAGGTGCGATGCATTATCACTTAGCAACGGATCACGATGAAAATGTTTTCCTTGTTGCATTTCGTACGCAGCCTATGGATTCCAAAGGTGAAGCGCATATTTTAGAGCATACGGCATTGTGCGGTTCTGAAAAATTCCCTGTTCGTGACCCATTCTTTTTGATGATTCGTCGTTCACTCAATACCTTTATGAATGCGTTTACAGCAGCAGATTGGACAGCATATCCATTTGCGACGCAGAACAAAAAAGACTTCCAAAACTTGCTTGAAGTATATTTGGATGCCGCTTTTGCAGCCAATTTGAATCCTTTGGACTTTGCACAAGAAGGTATTCGTATCGAGTTGGAAAATGGTGAACCTGTTTACAAAGGTGTGGTATTCAATGAAATGAAAGGTGCGATGAGCTCTCCTTCAGATCAGCTTTATCACCAATTAGCTCATCATTTATTCCCTAAAACAACCTATCACTACAATTCAGGTGGTGATCCAAAAGATATTCCAGATTTGACTTACGAAGAGTTAGTCACTTTCTATAAGTCACATTACCATCCAAGTAATGCCATATTTATGACTTTTGGTGATGAATCTGCTTATCATTTACAAGAGCAGTTTGAAAAGCTAGCACTGTCTAAGTTTACAAAAGGTGAAACGCTTTATTCTAAAGCAGAACAGCGTTTGACAGCACCGATTGAAGTGCAAGAAACCTATGCAGTTGATGCAGAAGATTTAAAAGATAAAACCTATCACATCTTGTCATGGTTATTACCTCAAACCAGCGATGTGAAATTGCGTTTAGGTATGCGTTTGGTTGAAGGTGTTCTTTTAGAAAACTCAGCTTCGCCACTGCGTCATTATTTAGAAACCTGTGGTTATGCACAATCTACTGGCCCAATTATGGGTGTAGATGATTCGAATTATGAAATGACGTTCTACTGTGGTGTTCAAGGTTCAAATCCTGAACATGCAGCAGAATTTAAAACAGGTGTCTTAAATATTCTGCAAGATGTAGCCTCTAAACCTGTGGATCAAGACATGGTTGATGCGATTTTGCATCAAATTGAATTGCATCAACGTGAAATTGGTGGTGATGGTACGCCTTATGGTTTAACGCTGATTTTGAATGGATTGGGTAGTGCAATCCACCACAATGACCCAATTCAGACTTGGGATGTGGATAGCGCTATCGCCAGTGTTAAGGAAGAGCTAAAAGATCCAATGTGGTTGTCGAATTTAATTCAAACTCATTTATTGGACAATCCACATCGTGTGCAAATGACTTTAGTACCAGATGCAACCAAGTCTGCAAAAGAAGCTGAAGCTGAAAAAGCACGTTTAGCCAAAATTGGTGCAGCACTAACAGAAGCGGATAAGGCTGAAATTATTGCACAAACGGAAGCTTTAAAAGTTCGCCAAGAAACACCAGATGATTTATCGTTATTACCAAAAGTTGGTCTAGAAGATATTCCCGCTGAGCTTGCGATTGTACAAGGTCAATTGCGTGAGATTATCTCAAATGGTTTAGATACACCATTGAATTTGTATCATGCAGGAACCAATGGTATTTATTATCAACAAGTGTTGATTAAAATTCCTGAACAAATTGTAAAATCTCCATATTTCAACTTGTTATCTATTCTCATGGGTGAAGTAGGTGCAGGGCAGTATGATTATTTAGAATTACAACAATTACAAACTGCTGTAAGTGGTGGTTTGGGAATGGGTGCATCTTTACGTTCTAAAACCGATGACAAAGGTCAAATTAGTGCGTGGCTAACGCTTACGACTAAGTCTTTGGCAGATAAGTTTGATGCAATTCAATTGTTAAAGTTAGCTTTTGAACAGTTACGTTTTGATGAGAAAGATCGAATTATCGAACTTTTACAACAACGTAAAACCCGTTGGGCTTCACGCTTATCAGGTTCAGGGCATAGTTATGCCATGCAAATTGCCTCTCGTAATATGAGTGCTTTGGCAAAACGTGATTATGACAGTACAGGTTTAGGCGCGCTGAATTGGTTAGGTGACTTGGTTGAAAAAATCGAGCATGACGACACAGCGTATAATGCACTGATTGATGAATTGAAAGCGATTCATCGTGGTTTGATGCTTGCACCAAAACAATTTTTATTGGTGTGTGAAGAACATCATTCAGATCGTTTGGTTGAAGAAGTGCAAACGGTTTGGGATAAGCTTGCAGTCGATCAATCTCCTGTGTATTTAACAGAAGTTGAATTTGAAGAAAGTAATTCTCAAAATTTAGATCAGGCTTGGCTTATCCAAGCCAATGTTCAGTTCTGTGCTTCAGCTTACCAAGCCGTTGATGTTGCACACCCTGACGCAGCACCATTGATGGTTCTAGCGGGTTATTTACGCAATGGTTTCTTGCATAGTGCGATTCGTGAAAAAGGCGGCGCGTATGGTGGCGGTGCAAGTTATGACGGCAATGCATGCTCATTCCGTTTCTATAGCTATCGTGATCCACGTCTTGCTGAAACATTCCAAGATTTTGAAGCAAGCTTAGATTGGTTATTGAACAAAGAGCAACACGCTTATCAGCTTGAAGAAGCAATTTTAGGTCTGGTCTCTAGTATGGATAAACCAGGTTCGCCTGCAGGTGAAGCAATTACCGCATGTTATGCATTGCTTCATGGACGGACACCTGCGTTTAGAAAGCAATTACGTGAGCGTTTATTAAACGTTACTATGGATGACCTTAAGCGTGTGACACAAACTTATTTGGTTGAACAAAAACCAGTAAGAGCTGTAGTTGCTCCTGTTGCGAAGAAAGAAGCTTTAGAAAATTTAGGCTTTGAAATTAAAAAAGTGAATTAGGGTCTGTCCATAAACCCCTCATCAATTGGAGAGTTGTATGTCGTTCAAAAATTTTGAACGCACACCATTAAACCTGAGCATCTTGATGATGCTCAGTTTTGGTTTAATGGAGGTTACACATGCGGATGATACAGCATTGATTAATCCTGCAAGTACACAAGCATGTGTTGCATTAGAGTCTAATGCAGACCGTTTAGCGTGTTATGATAAAATTTTTAAAACACCAAGTGAACCAGCACCAGTCATTGTTTCAGAACAGCGCGCAGCTCAAGAGATTATAGTTGAGAAAGCTGAACCTGTAACTTTAAAGGAAAAGATTGAAGATAAGGCTGAGAATATATTTGCTGTGCATGGCGATAAAATTGATCCGAATACTTCTTTATTGGATAAACGTTGGGAACTTTCGCAAGACAGTAAATTAGGCACATGGAATATTCGTGCACACCAGCCTGTTTATTTGTTACCTGCGTTTTGGACAACGGAAAAGAATTCATTTCCAAACAGCCCAAATCCTCAAAATGACGTTGAAGAAGATCAAAATCTAAAATCAATGGAAGCAAAGTTCCAGATTTCATTAAAGACCAAAGCTGTAGAAAATATTTTTGGTAAGAATGGCGATTTGTGGCTAGGCTATACACAGTCATCTCGTTGGCAAGTTTATAATTCAGAAGAATCACGACCATTTCGTGAAACCAATTATGAACCTGAAGCGAGTTTAATATTCCGTACCAACTATAATCTGTTGGGGTTGAATGGTCGACTTTTAGGTCTTACTTTAAATCATCAATCCAATGGACGTTCTGATCCGCTTTCAAGAAGTTGGAATCGTGTCATGTTGAATCTTGGTTTTGAGAAAGACAACTTCGCTTTGATGCTACGTCCTTGGTATCGTATGGAAGAAGACTTTAACGACGACAATAATCCTGATATCAAAAATTATATGGGGCGTGGTGATATGACTGCGTTCTATCGTTGGAAAGAGCATGACTTTTCATTGATGCTACGCCATTCTTTAAAAGGTGGTGATGATTCACATGGTGCAGTCCAATTTGATTGGGCATTCCCGATTAAAGGAAAACTTCGAGGTAACCTACAAATCTTTGATGGTTATGGTGAAAGTTTGATTGATTATAATCATCGTGCGACCTATGTCGGTTTAGGTGTGTCTTTAATGAATTGGTATTGAGATCCCAATCATTTTAATCTAAGCATCGATTCTTTTGAAATAAGCCCTTACATGACATCAAGTAAGGGCTTATTGTTTTTAACTCTAAGTATTTAATGCTTTAAAATAGATCGTCTTGACGCAGTATTTGCTCTAAAGACAGAAGTGGCTGAATTTTTAAGGGCTGTATTTAACCGATTTGGATTTCTGTAGTCGGGTAACTGACTCGGCTCTTGTTTGGTGTTGCGATCAGATATGCCAAGGTCAAAGGCCCTAAACGACCTGCGAACATTAAAAAAATTAAAGCGACTAAACTACCAGGACTTAAATCCTCAGTGACTCCGCGAGATAAGCCCACGGTGCAGGCGGCGGAAACGGCTTCAAATAATAAATCTAAGAATTTTTTATTGGGTTCTAATATCAATAGCGTGAAGAAACCAATTAAAATCAACAGTGAAGTGATGGCAATTACGGCCAATGCTTTGAAAGTGGCCTGATGCGAAACTGAACGACCAAAAACTCTAATCTCATCGGAACGCTTTAAGAAAGTGATCACACTTAAAATCATAATAATAAATGTGCCGACTTTAATTCCGCCCGCCGTACTCAAAGACCCGCCCCCAATAAACATTAACACCATGGTAATGAGTGTTGAAGCATTGGTCATATTGCCGACTTCTAAACTGTTAAAGCCTGAAGAGCGGGGTACAGTGGCATGGAACCATGCATTCAATGCTTGATCACCGACTGACATCGGTGCAAGTGTTAAAGGGTTAGATGCCTCTATTAACCAGATCACAATGAAAGCGAATAGATTTAATCCTGCAATTGTTGAAAGAATTAATTTACTGTTGGTTGAAAGCTTTTTCCAACGTTTGGCACGTTTAATATCCATCAGAACAACGAAACCAATTCCACCAATAATATAGAGCATACTGATGGTGAATGTGACCATGTATTGGTCAGAGAAACTCATCAAGCTATTGGGAAATAAAGAAAATCCACCATTGTTGAACGCTGAGACACTGTAAAACAGTGCGTAGAAAAAAGCATTATCAAGGTCATAGTGATGTGACCAAGCCATGGTTAAAATTGCAGTCCCAATCGCTTCAAAAAATAATGAATAGAGAAAAACGCCTTTTACGGTAAAAGTTGCTTTTGCGAGACTGGTTTGTCCAATGGTTTCTTGTGCCATGATCTGCTGTTTAAGTCCAACTTTGGAAGAAAGACTCAAGGCCGCAAGAATCGCAAAAGTCATAAAACCTAGGCCACCACATTGGATCAGTAACATCACCACAACTTGACCAAAAGTGGTAAATGAATCCCCAATATTCACCACAGAAAGGCCTGTAATGGTGACAGCAGAAGTTGCAGTGAAAAGCGCATTTATCCATGTTAATTCGCCGTGATGGGCGAACGGAAGTTTCAGCAACAATGTACCGATAATGATGAAACTTAAAAAACCTAAAGCAAGTAAGCTCGGTGGACTGAGATTAATACGATTATGTTTTTTATCGACCAATTCATTTTTAGATAAACGCATAGATCACAACTATAAGAATCGTATTGAAAATTGTCTTAACATTTCTACAGGACCTTCAAGAATTAAAATATCTTTTTCTTGTAAAATTGTTCCAGGTGCGATCTCATAAAGTACATGAGAGCCACGTTGTAACATTAAAGTTTTGATATCAGGGGTATTTTCCATGACAGCCTGAAATTGCATGCCTTGTAATTTTGCTGAAATTTCAATTTTAACGATATAGCGATCATTGTTGAGCGCCATATAGCGTCGAACCATTGGGTAACTGAGCGATTGCGCGACTCGAATCCCCATGTCTTCTTCAGGGTGAATAATTTTCGTAATGCCTAAATGTGACAAAATCATATGGTGTGCTTTAGATTTTGCTTTGGCATAGATTTTATCAATGCCTAAATTTTTTAAATGTAAAACGCATAAAATACTGGCTTCGATGTCTTCACCAATCGCAACCACAACAGCATCACAGTTTTTTACATTCAGTTCATCTAAAACATGTTCATCTGTTCCATCGGCAATCACCGCATGGCTGATTTGATCTGCGATATTTTCAACATTTTTTTTAAGGGTATCTATTCCAATCACATCGTGATTTAAATTGGTGAGTTCTAATGCAATCGCTCCACCAAAACTCCCTAAACCGATAACAGCAAATAATGCCATAATCTAAAAAATCCTTATCAGCATGCGAAATTCGCATAAACATCATATTTAATTCATTGCATTTTATATTTAAACGTTACAGCAGCCAATCTGTAAAAGAACAATAAAATAGGTTAAATGTAAAAATAGTCATTTTTCTTGTCATAAATATTTAAAAAAGCATAAATATAATTCATTTAAAGATGGATTTTCACTCTAAAACTTAAGTTTAAGTATAAAAAATGGATGATAAAAAGATTTTCAAAATACTCCAGCATTGGTTTCCTGAATTGTTGGAGAGAAAAATACCCAAAAAGAAAAAGCGTAAAGATTTTGAGGAATTTTTAGGCTGGTTGGTTGCAGAAAAAGTCGCAAATCATTTACGTGCTTTTCTGATGAAAATAGATCGTCATGCATTCCAAGAAAATGAAATTGAACGGAGTGCTATTTTTCAAGATCATCGTTTAGATGCTCAACATGTGCAGCGTACAATTCGGCTACGCGCTCAACCCATTTTTGCACATTATGAAAAGCATAAAGCAATTATTGGGCGTTATTACAATGTACAAGATCAGGTCTTTGATATTGTTTTTGAAGAGATTTTAACAGTTCTAAAAATGCATGGTTTTGAATTGCTTTTGATCTATGCCGAGGATTATTATTGGTTGGCTGTCCCTAACCAAGAACACAAAATTGAGAAATTCTGTAAATATTTCAATAAACAATTCCATGATGAAGATATCTGTATCGAACATTATGCATTGTTTGATTGTTCAAGATCGACTTGAGGTTTGAAACATGAAGGCTTTTTAAAGTATAGTTTTGTTCACTTTTTAAAGACTTAAAATTGAATAAACAATGCATGATAAAAAGATATATCAACGCTTACAAGTATGGTTTCCAGAGTTGGAGTCGCTGAAAATTCCAAAGAAAAAATTTAGAAGAGATTTTGATACTTTCTATTATTGGCTATCTCCTAAAAATATAACAGAGCCTACGGCTGATGATGATCTTCAAGAACACAAATATCGTGGTTATTTTTTAAGTATTGATCGTGATCAACATTTTGATAATGGTATTGAGGCTTGCGCATTATTTCAGGATTTAAGTGTGGATGTTGATGCAATCCAAAACAGGATTGAGTTAAGAACCGCGCCATTATTTGAACATTTTGAAAAATATAAAGATTTAATTGGTAATTTTTATGCTTTACGTAGCCATGTATACGATATTGTTCTGGAGGAAATTTACAACGAGGTGAGAAAGCAGGGGTATCGAATGTTGTTGATTTACGCATCTGAACAGATTTGGATGGCTGTGCCAGATCAACCTAAAAAAATAGAACAATTTATTCAGTTATTTCGTAAGCAATTTATTGGATCGCATCCATCCATCGAATATTATGAACGATTTAAACCATTTAATTTGAATAGTTTTTTGTCAGACGATGATTGATTGTTCAATTCAAAATACTTATATACATCAAGCTCTATTTGACAAGAGCTTGATGCATATTGAAAGACAATCCTATTTCAAGAAACGCTGATAACCTAAGTTATTGGTAATTTCTGCATATGGATAAGTTATGCTTTCCAATGTTTCAATTAAACCATCAGGATTTTGTTTAGCATCAGTCGCTTCAAGACCAACCAATACACGACCTTCCGCAGCACCGTGGTTACGGTAGTGGAATAGGGTAATGTTATGTGTTGGCCCAAGACGTTCTAAGAAAGTCAATAATGCACCCGGACGCTCAGGGAACTCGACACGGAAAAGACGTTCATTTTCAATATCGGCATGACCGCCAACGAGGTAGCGAATATGTAACTTCGCCACTTCATCATCAGATAAATCATCCACATCATAATGTATTTTCAATGCTTCATAGATATCGTGGCGTTCTTTCTCACCCGCTTTTAAACTGATGCCGACAAAAACTTGTGCTGCCGATGCATCACTCGCACGGTAATTAAACTCAGTGATATTACGACCTTGCAAAGCACGGCAGAAGTTAAGGAAAGAACCTTTTTCTTCGGGAATCGTCACAGCAAAAATAGCTTCTTTACGTTCACCTAGTTCTGTACGCTCAGCAATATAACGTAAACGATCGAAATTCATGTTTGCACCACAAACGATCGACACCATGTTTTTGCCTGAAAGTTGGTGTTCAGCAACGTATTTTTTGATCCCTGCCAAAGCCATCGCTCCTGAAGGTTCTACGATGCTACGACATTCATCATAAGTGTCTTTAATTGCAGCACAGATTTCATCGGTATTGACTAAAATAACGTCACGTTCAACGATTGGACCTGAATTATCCGATTTTTGCAGTTGAATCACTTCAAATGGTTTCTCGCCAATTTGCGCAACTGCTGTACCATCTGCAAATAAACCAACAGTTGGTAGAATCACACGCTCATTAGATTCAAAAGCTGCTTTTAAACATGCAGATTCATCATACTCAACAGGAATGACTTTGACATGTGGCGCAACATCACCTAAATAGGCTGCAACACCTGCGATTAAACCACCACCACCTACAGCGACGAAAACATATTCGACATCACGCCATTGACGTAAAATTTCATTGGCAATGGTTCCTTGCCCAGCCATGACCAATTCATCGTCATAAGGTGGAATAAAGCTCATGCCTTCATCTTTAGCACGTTGGATGGCATATTTATTGGCAACATCAAACGAATCACCATGCAGAACCACTTCACCGCCTAAGCGTTTTACCGCTTGGACTTTAATGTCAGGTGTGGTTTTTGGCATAACAATAATGGCACGAATTCCTAACTTTTGACCTGATAATGCCACGCCTTGAGCATGGTTACCCGCAGAAGCAGTAATAACGCCACGTTCCAACTGAGATTTCGGTAATTGACTGATGCGGTTATAAGCACCACGCAGTTTGAAAGAAAAGACAGGTTGTAAGTCTTCGCGTTTAAAGCGAATGTTATTGTTTAGTTTTTCACTAATTCGTGGCGCTGCTTCGAGTGGGGTTTCGATTGCAACGTCATAGACGGTTGCCTGTAATATTTGTCGAACCAAACGAGACAGCATGTTAATTTTCCATCTAACAGTTTAAAATGAGCGATCATTGTAACAAACCGATGTACATTTGCGTTTTAAAATTATGCAAAATGTGCAGGAAATTGAAATTTAATTGAGAGAAGCCATGAGCCTTTATGCAACCCAAGATGAGAAAAAACAAGCAGCAGCCAAAGCTGCTTTGAAACACTTACCAAAAGGGGGCATTTTGGGGGTGGGTACGGGGAGTACTGTAAACTTCTTAATTGACCTTTTACCAGAATTACAATTGGAAGCTGCGGTTGCAAGTTCTGAGGCTACAGCACAACGCCTTAAAAAATTAGGCATTGAAGTGGTTGATATGAACTATGTGGGGGGTCTAGATGCTTATGTTGATGGGGCAGATGAAATTGATCGCCATATGCATATGATTAAAGGTGGTGGTGCGGCGCTAACACGTGAGAAAATTGTTGCTTCTATTGCTAAAAAATTCGTTTGTATCGTTGATGATTCAAAATGGGTTAATCAGTTGGGACGTGAGTTCCCAGTACCGATTGAAGTGATTCCAATGGCACGTTCTGCTGTTGCGCGTAAAATTGTTTCTTTAGGTGGTGATCCTGCTTATCGTGAAGGTGTGGTCACCGACAATGGTAATGTGATTCTTGATGTTTTTAATTTGAATATTTTAAATGCTTTAGAGCTTGAAAAAACTTTAAATGATATTCCTGGTGTTGTTTGTAACGGTATTTTTGCCATTCAAAAAGCGGATATTGCCATCGTTGCGACCAATAATGGTATTGAAGAGCGTACAGCGGTTTAAGAAAATGAAGAGCATCACCGCGATAATTATTTTTTCTTTTAAGGAAAATTTTAATGAGTTTGTAAAACAGCGATGTGGTGCTTTTTATATGATTAATCCCTCCTCAATCCCCCCTTTTTCAAAGGGGGAAAGTTTGCTTTGCCTTTTAATGGAAGATGTAAAGGATTTAGAAATTGTCTAGTTTTCCAAATCTTCCAGAAATACAAATTACCCATCATGCACGGGCTACACGCTTACGTTTACGTGTTGAACCCACGCAGATTCGTTTAACTGTGCCAAGGTTTTGCTCAAAAAGGCAAATTCAGGATTTTCTAAAGCAATCTGAACAGTGGATGGTCGAAACGTGGCAGAAGCAACAAGAAAAAGTAGGTCAAATCAACAAAGCGTTACCTACAGAATTAATGTTGTTTAATATAGAGCAACCTTTACAGATTATTTATCAAACTCAAAAAAACTCTTATGTTTATGATGAGAATCATCATCAGCTTTTTATTAGTGATCGCCAGCCTGAACAATATTTAAAAGCGTTTGTGATTGCCTATGCAAAACACCATTTACCGATTTATTTAAAACAAGTCAGTCATGAAACTGGATTAAAGTTTGGTGAATGTTCAGTTCGTCAACCGAAAACACGCTGGGGAAGTTGTACTTCGCGACATGATATTATGTTGAACAGTGCTTTGGTTTTACATACTCTTGAGATTGCACGATATGTCTGTGTGCATGAATTAGCACATACTCAGCACTTTGATCATAGTGCTGCTTTTTGGGCAGAAGTTGAAAAGCATGATTTAAATTTTAAAAATCATCGGAAGATTTTAAAGACTGATTCATTACCATATTGGTGGTCAAGTAAACCTTAATAGTTAGATAGATAATACACAATAATGAGATGAGAAATAGCCATGGCTGTTAAAAGAATAACCAGTAACATCAAAGCTATAGATCTAGACAAAGCAAAAACTTTTTATACTGATTTTTTAGGTTTAGATTTAGTCATGGATCACGGTTGGATAAAAACATTTGCAAGTTTGGAAATAACACATCCACAAATTAACATTGCTTCAGATGATGGAAATACAACTGATGTCCCCGATTTTTCAATCGAGGTAGATAATGTCGTGCAACTTTATGAGACTGCAAGAAAGTTTGGTTTTGAAATTATTTATGGATTAACCAAAGAAGAATGGGGCGTTGAGCGTTTTTATGTCAAAGATCCGTTTGGAAAAGTTGTTAATATTCTGCAACATGTGGAATCTTAAAGTGACATAGCTATTTCTGTTTCTGTGATGTTAAAAATAGCCTAAGCTAATGTATTTAAGTAACTCAGGTCATTCCCCCAGTCCTTAATCACTTTCACCACCTCATCAGATTGGTTAATCCATACAGTATATTGATTTCCTCTGAATTGTTGTGATTAATCTACAGTTTTTATTTTCAAATTATTAAAATAACGACTTAAACCGAGCATTGAACATATCGGCGCAAAATTGTTTCTTTTTAAATATACCAATAGAGCAGTATTTTCAGCGATTTGTTCATGTTCAAGAATAATGTCTTGATCATGTCCCGTATTGAATCGTTATTTTGAATGAATGTGTTATGAATGATTTAGTTATTCCTTAAAAATATTCATTCGAATCATTAAAGGTAATCCGACTTGTAACGTCAGTGCAGTACGAGATTTAGGGTTTCTTTGTGCTTCAATTGCGATCAATCTACACATTTCTGTATTAAATTTAAATCGTGGATATGCCGCTAGAACTTCATCTCTAAATGTTGTTGAGAACTTTGATAAATCAGTACCAATCACATCACAAGAGGTTGCTTTTTGCAGTAAGATCACCTCTTTAGAAAGACTTTGATCATTTTCATCTATATATCCATTCAAATGCATGCAAATGGCTTCTGAAATATTGTCAGTTTTTTGCTGTGGGTAGTGATGTTTTGAGCAGAGGCTTTCTGCACGTAAAGCACTTTCAAATGCAAAACATTCACAAGAATATTGTTCTAAATGTTCCACTAAACCTAAATCATGCATCAAGCTAGCAATAAGAAAACTTTCATCATCAAACTGCCAATGATTTTTTTGAGCAATTGCGACGCCCCAAATATAAGTTCGCCATGAATGATGAATAATCGCTTTAGATTGGGTTTGCTCTAATTCTGCAATAGCCTCTTTAACAATTGCAGTATCTGGAATTTTAAAATCTTTAAGTTTGAGGGCAATAGGTGCTGCATCTGGTTTTAAAAAAGTTTTGCCATAACCTGTAAGAGCAGGTAATAGTACGGTTTTAATCAATTGTGCTTTTTCTTTAAAGCTTAAATTTCCGTTACTTAGGTTCATCCATTCTCTAGATCCAATCATTCTCGTTATTCCTGTTTTAATTTTTAGAGTAATTACTCTAATTTATTATGCATGGATTATTGTCAAAAACAAGATGGCTTTATCTTTTTTTGAGTTTTTAGATTGATTGCTAACAAAACAGAAATTTAAAAATCAAATCCAATAATTCTGTGGCTTAGTTTTTTCCGAATAATTCAGTTATTTAATCTATCAACGATGACTTATGCGACATTATCAGAAATAATATAAATATTGATAAATCTTAAAAGTAGAATCGCCGCCATAATCGGTGGTTTTATAAATAAAGTTTTAATTTAATCACAAAAAAATAGGGTTTTTTTTAAGCATAAACTAAGGATAAATCGGAAAAAATGTTTTAAACTTCATTGCTTAAATTAGGGTTACTTAATTTTAGGCTAAACACAAGCCATTTATGAAACGTTAACAGACTCTAAATATTCTCCCATCTAGCCAAAAGATATTAGACGTGGATTTTGCAGATACTCACTATTTCTTATTAATTGTTCCTATCTGCCTGATATTGATGGGTAGTTTGCTATTAATCTGCTTTTTCTTTTTTAAAGCCCCATCCTATTTATTCTGGTTAGGACTTGCATATATTGTGCCGTCGTTTGCTTTAGGCGCGCAAAGTTTTATGTCCGATCATATGTTAACTTTATGTGCGCCATGCTTAGGAGCAATGTATTTATTTGGAGCATGGTCAAGTGCTTATGCTATGGCTTTACGAAAAAATGCCAATGCACATTCTAAATTTGCTTTTATACTTATTTTCTCAGCGATATTATTATTAAGCTATTACTCTTCTGTCGATGATCAGCTATGGGTGAGAATGTTGATTTTGAATTTAACGATCGCAATCGTTGAATCACTGGTTCTTTTTTCTATCTTTGAGAATTATAAACAAACCGATTTATTAAATAAAATTGTCGATTATTCTTATTTACTCATCGTGTTATATGCTTTTGTTCGTGGATTAATTATATTCATATTTTTAAAGAATATTGAAATACATCTGTTAGTGAGTTCTGTTTGGTGGCTCATGATGCTTGCAGCAAGTATTTTATCCAGTTTATGGTTTGCGATGGTTTTGTTAGGAACATTAGTTCGGGAAACTGTTGCTAAATTAAGCGATGAGCGTTCTAGGGATCCGCTAACACATTTATTAAACCGCCGTGGTTTTTATGATGCTGCTAAAATAAATTTTTCACTTACACCACGACGTAAGTATTTTTTGGTGATGTGCGATGTGGATCATTTTAAAAAAATTAATGACACATACGGGCATTTGGTTGGAGATCAAGTTTTACAAGAGATTGCTCATATTATTCATAAAAATCTACGTGAAAATGATTTAGTTGGGCGTTTTGGTGGGGAAGAATTTATTATTTTATTGCAAATTGATCATATTGACTTGGCTTATGATGTTGTTGAAAGAATACGTCTAAGCATTGAGAATGAGCAATTTACATCACAAAAAATATCACTTACGGCAAGTTTTGGCTTAACACAGTTGCAACAACCGAATTTGTCGCAAAGTATCGATAATGCGGATAAATTATTATATGCAGCTAAACTTGCAGGCAGGAATTGTATTGTTTTTACTCAACAAAAAACATTGTTGAAAAATCCTTAAGCTGAATTTTATAGATGTAGAAAATATGATAAAACCCAAGCAAAACAGTTTGGAAAAATCAAACTTCCTGTCATACTACGACACAACAAAACGGATACTTTTGAATTGAGGTAAAGAACGTGATTTCAGTTGGAATTGTCGGTGGCACGGGTTATACAGGCGTTGAATTGTTGCGTCTTTTACTACGACATCCAAATGCTCAAGTAAATGTACTGACTTCACGTACTGAAGATGGTCGCCGTGTGGATGATATGTTCCCAAGTTTGCGTGGCCATACAGAACTTAAATATTCAGATTTAAACATTGATGAATTAAAAAAATGTGATGTTGTATTTTTTGCTACACCACATGGTGTTGCAATGCAACATGCTGAAGCGCTTTTGGCTGCAAATACCAAAGTCATTGATTTGGCAGCAGACTTTCGTTTACAAGATTTAGAGCAGTTTGAAAAATGGTATGGTATGCAACATGCATGTCCTGAAATTTTAAAACAATCAACTTATGGTTTGTCTGAGTTAAATCGTGACAAAATTAAAAATTCAAATGTGGTTGGTAATCCTGGTTGTTACCCGACAACGGTACAATTGGGTTTAGCTCCATTATTTAAACATATTGAAACATTGGTTAAACCTGAAACTATTATTATTGATGCAAAATCAGGCGTTTCAGGTGCAGGTCGTAAAGCCAGTTTGGGTATGATCTATTCGGAAAATGCCGATAATTTCAAAGCCTATGGTGTGGCAGGACATCGTCATCATCCTGAAATTGTTGAAGCTTTAGAGAATATTTCAGGGCAAAAGGGTGTGTTTGATCATATTGTTTTTGTACCGCATTTAGTGCCAATGATCCGTGGGATGCTGAGTACCATTTACATCGATTTAACAGAAGCAGGCGCAGTGGCAGATTTGCAAAATATCTATGAACAGTTCTATGCCAACGAAACTTTTATTGATGTGATGCCAGCAAATAGTTCACCTGAAACTCGCTCGGTGCGTGGTTCAAATCAGTTACGTATTGCTTTGTATAAGCCACAGCCAAATAAGTTAATCATTTTGTCTGTGCAAGATAATTTGGTGAAGGGCGCAGCAGGTCAAGCTGTGCAAAATATGAACTTGATGTTTGGTTTTGCTGAAGATGCTGGTTTACAAGGCATTGGATTATTACCATAAGAAACGCTTTATAACTTCACACACATTTAACTTTGCGGTTAAATGTGTGTTTTGATTTTATCAATAATCAGAGATGACGATGCAGAACACAGAAACCAATACCGCGTCACAGCCCACTCAAACGCCAAAAAAATCTTTTATACAAGAGAATATGCCGCTGATCGTTGGTGGTGTTGTACTTTGCTTAGGCAGTACACTTTTGGGTTATACAGTTGGACATCGCCAAGGGTTGACGGCAGTTGGTTATGATGCAGATGCTGAACAATTGGTCGAAGTTGTTAAACAGCAAAAAGCAACCTTAGGTCATTTAAATAAAGGTCTAAATGCCGCAGTACAAGAGCGTGATGTTGCTGTATCAAACTCAAATGATCTGTTGCAAGCATTGAATAAGGCCAACGCAGATAAAGTACAAGGCGATATCACCAGTGCAATTTACCGTGATATTTTAAAGCAACGTGGTGGTTTGAGTCTGACTATTCAAAATTTAGCAGTAAAATCATTACCTGAAAATGCCTATGAATATCAATTAGATTTAATTCAAGTTAGCCCGAGCAACCGACGTGCGTCAGGTAGTGTTGAAATTCGTTTGATCAGTGGCACGGAAGTGCTGACTGTACCTATGGAAGATGCGAACTTTAATTTTGCAGATTATGAACGCCTTACTGGGCGATGGACGATGCCGAAAGGATTTAATCCACAATTCATTGAAATTCGTCTCAATGGCGCTACGCCAGTCATTAAGCGTTTTGCATGGTCACGTGGGCAAGCTGTTGAAAATACAGCTGCATTTGCTGCTGAAGTTCCACAAGCTGAAGCAAATTCTCAATAATTTATGTATCTAAATATTATGCGAAGTATAAAGCGCCAAATCAGCTTAAATGAAGTGAAATCCTCATTCCAAGCGTCAGGTTATGTCGATTGGCATTTGAACACACGTATGAGCAATACTGACGATCCAGATCATGGACAAGACGATATTGCTGTGCAGACTGCACCACCCGAAGTGAAACGTCCACCGATGTATGCTGTCGTTTTATTGAACGATGACTATACGCCAATGGACTTTGTTATTGAAATTTTACAACAATACTTTGCTTTGAATCTTGACCAAGCCACTCAAGTAATGTTAACAGTACATTATGAAGGTAAAGGTGAAGCTGGTGTTTATCCGCGAGACATCGCAGAAACAAAAGCTAACCAAGTAAATAACTATGCTCGGTCGCAAGGTCATCCGTTACTTTGTCAGATTGAGCCAAAAGAATAAGGGGGTTTCATGCTCAGTCGTCAATTAGAGGTTTCACTACGTTTGGCTGTTAGCATGGCTCGTCAAAAGAGACATGAGTTTCTTACAGTTGAACATTTATTGTTGGCTTTACTTGATAATGATTCTGCAGTGAATGCTTTGAAAGCATGCGGTGCTGAAATTATAACTTTACGTAAAGAGTTGGAAGAGTACGTTGAACAACATACACCTAAATTGGGTGAAAATAGTGATCAAGCGCCGCATCCAACTGAAAGTTTTGACCGTATTTTACAACGTGCAATTTTTCATGTTCAATCGAGCGGTGGAGATCGTACTGTTGAAGGTGCAGACGTATTAGTTGCAATGTATTCTGAACGAGATTCTTTTGCAGTTTATTTGCTTAAACGCCATCAAATCAATCGTTTAACTTTGACACAATATTTGTCACATGGTGCACGCAAAGAAGAAATACAAGTTGAAGAAGAGTCTGATGATTTAGACGGTGAATCAAGTTCTTCAGCAAATGCAGGCCCATTAGAGCTTTACACGTTAAACCTAAATGTTGAGGCACAAAAAGGCAAAACAGACCCATTGATTGGCCGTGAAAAAGAAATTGAACGTGCTGCGCAAATTTTATGCCGCCGTCGTAAGAATAACCCGTTATTGGTCGGTGATCCAGGGGTAGGAAAAACCTCGATTGCTGAAGGTTTAGCTTGGTTAATCGTGAATGGTAAAGCACCTAAACCACTTCAAAATGCTGAAGTATTCAGTTTAGATATTGGTGCATTGGTTGCAGGTACAAAATATCGTGGTGATTTTGAAAAACGTTTAAAACAACTTTTAAATGCTTTGAAAAAGAAACCAGAAGCGATTTTATTTATTGATGAAATCCACATGATTATTGGTGCTGGCTCAAGTATGGGCAGTACGATGGATGCATCAAACTTAATTAAACCAGCTTTAGCCAATGGTACATTACGCTGTATCGGCTCTACAACATTCCAAGAGTATCGCCAAGTCTTTGAAAAAGATCATGCTTTATCACGTCGTTTCCAAAAGATAGATGTGAATGAACCATCAATTTCAGAAACGATTGATATTCTGCGTGGTTTAAAAGTGAAATTTGAAGAATTTCATCATGTTAAATATGATGATATGGCTTTAGTTTCAGCAGTAGAATTGTCTGCTAAATTCATCAATGATCGCTTTTTACCCGATAAGGCGATTGATGTGATTGATGAAGCAGGGGCGCAACGTCGCTTAAAAGCAGAGCAAGATGATACGTTAATCACGGTTGAAAATATTGAAGATATCGTCTCTAAGATCGCACGTATTCCACCGAAAACTGTTTCTAAAGACGATAAGTCTGTACTTGAATATCTTGAACGTGATCTTAAACGTGTGGTATTTGGTCAAGATGAAGCGATTACTGCATTGGCCTCTGCAATCAAATTATCACGCGCGGGTTTAAAATCACCAGACAAACCTGTAGGTAGCTTTGTTTTTGCAGGTCCGACAGGTGTAGGTAAAACAGAAGTCACTAAACAGCTTGCGAAATTGCTTGGTGTCGAGTTGGTTCGTTTCGATATGTCTGAATATATGGAACGCCATGCGGTTTCTCGTTTGATTGGTGCACCTCCAGGTTATGTTGGATATGACCAAGGCGGTTTGTTAACAGATGCGATTCATAAAAATCCACATTGTGTTTTATTACTTGATGAAATTGAAAAAGCACATCCAGATGTCTTTAACTTGTTATTACAAGTCATGGATCATGGTGCTTTGACAGATAATAATGGGCGTAAGTCAGATTTCCGTAATGTAATCATTGTATTAACCACCAATATTGGTGCTGAGAGCATTTCACGTACCAGTATTGGCTTTACGGAACAAGACAATAGCAATGACAATCAAGAAGCGATGAAACGAGCCTTTGCACCTGAATTCCGTAACCGTTTAGATGGTGTGATTCAATTTAAAGCATTGCAAACGACTGTTATTGAATCTGTTGTAGATAAATTCTTGACAGAACTACAAGCACAGCTCGATGAGAAAAAAGTTGTTCTTGAAGTAGATCAAAGCGCACGTGATTGGATGGCTGAAAATGGCTATGATCGATTAATGGGTGCACGTCCAATGCAACGTCTTATCCAAGAACACTTGAAGAAACCGCTTGCTGAAATGATCCTATTTGGCGAGTTGGCAGATCATGGTGGAAATGTCGCAGTGTCTGTGAAGAAAGAAAATGGTAAGTCTGTAGGGCTTACACTGGAAGTGTTTGAAGATCAAACTGCAGAACCTGCTTAAGGTTTTAATCTAGTGTTATTCTCTTGATTGAAGGTGACCCGTGTTTACACGGGTTTTTCTTTATCAATGATAATGTCACATTCAAATTAACAATTTCAAATATTCTGCAAAAGTAGAATGAATCTAGGTCCCAATTATATTTTATGGATATTCAACTGACAAAAATATTTACAACTTTTCTTTTGTTTTTAGTGACAGCAGTTGCAGAAATTCTGGGTTGTTATTTTCCTTATTTGATTATGAATCAAAATAAAAGCCATTGGTTGTGGATTCCAACTGCACTGAGTTTAGCTGTATTTGTATGGTTATTAACTTTACATCCTGCGGCTTCTGGACGTATTTATGCTGCTTATGGTGGGATTTATATTTTTACAGCATTGATGTGGTTAAGATTCGTTGATCAAATAAGTTTAACACGTTGGGATATTATGGGCGGTATCGTCGTTTTGATCGGTGCTGCTTTAATTATTTTACAGCCACAAGGTTTAACTCGTTAATGAATAAGATTCTATCATTAACGAGTTTGATCATTTTCAAAACTATTTTCAAAACACTATAAAGCAGACTTCAATTGTTTTTGATGTTTCTTGACTTGTTTTGCATATTTTTTGCCTTGGCGGCGCATTTTCCAACTCGACTCATAATTGCTTGGTCCAACATTATAATAAGCCAAAGCTTTCTTCCAACTGCCTGCAGATTGATTATATTTGGATAAAATCATCGTACCACAACGAATATTGGTGTATTCATTGTATAAATCACCAGGGCACGATTGCTGCCAATAACGAGGCATAACCTGAGTGAGTCCAACAGCCCCAGAAGGTGATACTGCATAACTGCGATAGCTTGATTCTTGGCGAATTGTTGCAGCAATGAGTAATGGATCAACGTCGAATTGTTCAGCACTTTGTACAATCATTGGTGACACACGATTGGCTACATCAGGTGAAACAGAATATGCTTTTTGAATGCCTGTTGAGAGCTTTCCAGCACGTTTTTGTATAGAGCCACCACCTAAAGAAGAACAGCCTGTCATAATCAGTACAAGGGAGAATATAACGGTATTTTTTAATGTATGGCTGTTGCTTAAAGGGTTGTATAAATTCAAAATAAAACCAATAACGTGTGTTTAAATGTGCTTTGATGTTATGTGGCACAAGGCTTTGTGTCAATTATAGAAGTTTTATAAAATTATTAAGATATTCACTTAATATTCAATCAATTTTTGTTTTCATTACATTCATCATGCTATAAATTTGGCAGTTGTTAATTGGCTTTTTTTAACATAATCGCAAGCATTAAATGTAATGCGTTTTCAGGACTATATTGCACTTCATATGGTTTTTTGCCATTTGGAGTATAAATTGCATAAACAATCGGAATATTCAGCTTATTTTTTTGAATTAATTTTGAATTTTCGGGACTCATTTGTTGAGCAATTTCTGTTAATTTTGATGTATTAATCTCTTGTTTGATCGTAGCTTTGCAAATGTATTGCGCATCTTCGAAACGGTCATGAATGATATCGAGAACTGCTTGTGATTCTTGGGTATTTTCAGATTTTAATTTTTCAATATTTAGTTGTTTAATCTGTTTTAGCTCGATACCCACTATAGATTGGGAATCTCCCTGAACAGGTGTAGAACTTTGTGTTAAGCGTGCTCTTAACTGATCAATTTTGGAAAGCGGATTGATATTGATCTGATTGGCATAAAGTTTTTTAACCGAATCAGTCACTTGTTCATCATTACAAGGGCTATTATTGAATAAACTACAGCCTTGCAAGGCGAAAGCTAGGCTTAAAAAAGTCACAACTCTTTGGATTTTCATTTATTTTTTCCTATCTATGAGTCGATTAACTCCACCAATATCTTAGGATATGAAAGAAAATGGGTGCAGAAAAACAAATAGAATCAATACGATCTAACATTCCACCATGCCCATGAATCAGTTGCCCCCAATCCTTAACTCCACGATCACGTTTAATTGCAGACATTACCAGACCGCCAAAGAATCCAAAGATACAAACCACCAATCCAATACCAGCCGCTTGGACATAACTAAAAGGCGTTAACCATGCCATTGCAGTACCCAAAGCCGTTGCTAAGAGAATACCACCGAGTAGACCTTCTACAGTTTTTGAGGGGGATAAAATAGGAGCAACTTTATGTTTTCCAAATAATTTTCCACAAACATACTGTAACACATCGGAGACTTGAACCACCATGATTAACCAGATGGCTAGCCAAATCGGTTCACCTTTAAATTCAGGTAACTTCAAATTCAACAAAGCTGGAACATGTGAGATACAGAATACACTGACCATGAGCCCCCATTGAATTTTTGAACTGCGTTCTAGAAAATGAGTTGTATCTTCTTGTTTTAAACTAGCAATTGGAATCAATAAAAAAACATACAGTGGAATAAAAATTGAATAAAGACCGTACCAGTCGGTATAAATTAAATAATATTGATAGGGAATAACAAAATAGAATGCGATAAGTAATGGAAAATAATCGCCACGTCGAGTTGGTAGTAAGCTAATAAACTCGCGTAGGGCAAACAGAGAAATAATCCCAAATAACACAATAAATGCTGTTTTTCCCAGTAAAATCGCAGCAGCAATCACGATAAGCATGACCCACCATGCATTGATTCGTGCATTTAAATTATCGATAACCGAGGATGGTTGAGCGCCTGCTTTTTGTTTAAGAATAAAACCAACAGTAGATGCAAAAACTAAAATTCCTGCAAAAATAGTAAATAAGAGATAGGTTTTATCAAGATTATTTAACATCATTGATTTTCAACCTCTTTTAATTCTAATAATTGTTTTTGCGCATAATCAATAAAGCTTGTTTTATCCATTTCCAAATGTTGCTCTAAAGGGCATCCAAAACATACTGTCGAAAGTAATGGCAGTGGAATAAATGCACCTTTGGGCATGACACGTCTTAAATTTGAAATCCAAACAGGAACAATTTCAATTTCAGGGAATTGTTTGTGTAAATTATACAGTCCACTTTTGAATGGTAATAAATCTATATCATCATTCAGATTACGCGTACCTTCAGGGAAAAAGATAATAGAATAACCCTGCTCAAGCGCATCTTTCACAGGTTGCAAAGGGTCAGTATTATCTTGTTGATTGCGCCGAATCGTTACGCCATTAAACGTATCTTGAATGAGGAATTGTCGAAATCCATCTTTAAGCCAATAATCGGAAGCGGCCACAGGCTTGGTTTTTCGACGCATGATTTTAGGCAAAGATGACCACAGCAAAATAAAATCGATATGACTATTATGGTTTGCATAATAAATTCGCTGTTTTGGCACAGGTTGACAACCGATCCATAAACTACGTGTGCCAGTGAGTAAACGTGCGCCACGACGTGTAAAAAAAGCAATTAATCGTGCAAGTGAACTCGATGCAAAATTGTGTTGCGGTTGAGCTAATGTGCTGTTTTTGTCATGTTGCATCGGTGTTTTATTCATTCTATAAACCAATTTTAGCAATAATTTCAAGAGGCTTTGTGGCTTCAAGAAAAAGGTTTATTGTGTCAATAACTTATAAATTAAGGTAATTAAAACAAAATATTGTATGAACAGTAAAGTAATTTGCAGTTTAAATAAACCAAAACAGCCTTTAAAGCGTAAAGACCAATCACGACCAGCTTTCGATTCAGGCATGAGTTTGAATTGCATTAATGATTGATCGAACTGTTGCGTTAAATTTTCGATTGATACAGTATCAGATTGTCGTGCAATAATTTCAATCAGCTCGCTATCAAATTTCAGCCTGAGTGACAAGTAATGGTGAATCATCATAAGGCTGAAGCTTAGAATAATAAATATCCAAAATTCAAGAGATTGCCAGCCTTTAAGTAATATCGCCATAATCGATAATATAAAAGCGACATAGCCTGAAATGAGCAAACCATGGGTCGCAGACAAAAGCTTTGCCACCACATAAAAGTTCATTTTCATGGGGCTAATCCTTTCAATTTTAATTGATAAGTATTTAAGTTTTTGATTTGTACTTCGTTAAGCTTAACCCACGGTCGAGCGGATTGAACCATTTGAATGGCATCATTCACATGTGCTGCATGCTGTTTTTGTAACAGCCAAGCGCATAAAATAGCGCTACTTCTTGAATAACCTAAGGCACAGAAAATTAATATATTTTGTTGCGAGTGCTGTGCTGAAGTTGTATCAATCAACTGGTTGAAAGATTCAACAGCTTGTTGAAGTTGATCTGCTTGTAAGGGGATTAAGTCTAAACTGGTGTATTGAAAATATGAACTTTTAGCATACACGGGTAACTCTGCAACACAATCAAATACGGCTTGATATTTTTCAGTTGTAGATCGTGTTGGGATACGACCTAAAAAAATGGTTGTATTTTCGAATTTAAAAATTTGGGAATCTTCAGGATGTTTTTTTGTCCATATTCGACTATTCAACCATGCAAATATTAGGTAGGGCGCAAATAACATTTTTGCTGCGATGCTCAGATTACCATCTGCTTGTTTTTGGAAAAAATGTGGTCGAACCAAAGCATAACTTAATGCTACGCCAAATAAGCTGATCGCTGGATAAAGTAACCATAATCCCCAAGGTTTGAGCCCATATGCCAAGATAAGACAAAGCACTGTACCGCAAAGGTAGTAACTGCCTAATTTTAAATGCTTTGGCGTTAAAATTTGCAAACCATCTTTTTTAAAGGGTGATTTTGCAGTGATTGGAAATAGCCATAGACAGAATGCACCTGCCAATAGACCTGTTGGAATATCGATAAAATGGTGTTGCCATGTCGTGAGTACAGAGATTCCTATTAAGAGTGACCAAAAATCGACAAGATATTTCCATCGACCTGGGCTATGTCTATGGAAGAAGTCCCAAAGAATGACCAATAAAACGATATGTAGAGAAGGAGCCTGATTAAAAGGTTTATCAAAACCCATCAATACATCAAACCATAGACCAAAAAACCCGTCTAATGGAGGTCGTTCAAAACTAAATTTAAGTGGGAATAGTAGAAAGCAACTAATCGAAATCAGTTGCGCTGTAAATAACCTAAGCGCATGCTGTTTCAGCTCGAATTTATTCCAACATAACAATAAAGACAATCCATAAAAAAGATCAATTGACCAATAAGGCACAATGCTCCATGCCCAAAGCGGAATGTGTTTTTCCCAGTCATAGACAATACTAGGCACATTCAGCAGCTGCGATGCATAGTTATTTGCAAATCCATAAGTGAGAAAGAAAAAGGGTGCAAGGAAAATTAAACAAAGGATTCCCCATTTCCAAGTGCCTGTTTCTTTATTCAGTATTTGCATAAAACATCCATAGATTATTATTGTAAAGTTATAAATAGACGACATGATTCAAAGAAGGATCATGTCGTCAATGCTTTTAAAGCTTTTGAGCGACGGAAACTGTAAAAATTCCAAACTCATCAATACATTGATCTACTTTTTTAAAGCCTGCCGCTTCAACGAGTGCGTCCATTTCTGCCTGAGAACGTAGACGCATGACCCATGCATCACCTTCACGATGTGAGGTTAATGCACGTGCAATAAATTCTTGCTGAGGGTGCCAAATTTGGCCTGTATAGATCAAATATCCATCTTTGAGAATGGCTTTACTTAAACCTTCCAGTGATTGACGAAGTAGATCATTATCACTAAACAATTCATATAAACCAGAAACCACAGCCAAAGATTGTTTGGGTTTGACGGATGCAAGAGATTGAGTATCAAAGGCATCTGCTTGAACAAATTCAGCGATATCAGTTAAACCACGTTCAGCAATCATTTGTTGCCCAGCTTGGACATTAATATCACTATAATCACGCAGTAAAATCGAGTCCGGACGCTTTGATAGTTGTGTAACAGCATCAAGAATATAACGACCATGTCCCGAAGCAATATCCATGATTCTAAGTGGTTTACGTTTTTTGATGAGAATGTCAGCGTATTTCTGTACGAGATGTTCAATATTCTGTTTACGAATACGGATGCCACGCCAACCAATCGCATTGAGATATTGTCGATCTATAATTTTTCCAATTGGATTGCTACTTTCAGTTTGGTTGCGATAGACAAAATCTAGTGTGCTACCTGAGTCATAGCCAGTATCTTCGCCAATTTTTAAGCCTTTAGATAAATGACTGCCTATTTTCAAATTCTTTTTAGTCATTTCCCAAAATACATTCTTGATGGATTTTGCTGGCAATGGAGCACTTAAATCTTCTGCAATCGCACAACTTGAACCAATTTTATCGGCATTTAAAAGATCAGGTGCTTGATATTCAACAGCAAAACATTGCTGAATAAAGCGACGAATTTTCTCAGTCGCAATATGACGGTCTTTTTCGCCCAAAGTATCGTGAAAGAAGCCATCGAGTATATGAAATTCTTTTTTAGGATGCGGTAGTTTTTGATAAAACTGTTTTTGTGGTTTTTGGAAGACCACGAAATCTGAGCCTGAACATAAAACCTGTGTTGGAACAAAGATATTTTGTGCATCTGCGACAATACGTTTCGAAGCATCGTATAGTCCCAACAACATTCTGACCGAAATCGCTTTGGCAATTTTCGGGTCGGTATCATAACTCTGTGCACGCTGTTGATCATGCGTGAGCATATTGGCTTTAACATAGCTTTGTATAAAGAAATTACCACGTAGTTTAGCCATCACTCTTAAGCTTGGTTCAGCAAAAGGCACATACAATTTAATATCAAAAGCAGGAGAGGCTAGGCAAAGTGCACGAATTTTAGGTGCATAATCATGCACCCAAGTTGCAGCTAAAACAGCACCAACACTTTGCGCAACGACAGCGATATTTTCCGATGAAATTGCATATTGTTGTTCAATATGTTGTACGAACGATTGAATGTCTTTAACACATGCAGAAAAACTGGGTGCATCACCACGCTCACCAGGTGAATCTCCATGACCACGTGCATCCCAAGCGAAGAAATCAAAATCAGGTAAATTGAGCTCGTTGACTAAATGTGCCATACGCCCAGAATGTTCATGTCCACGATGAAATAGAATGATGGCTTTTTTTGTTTCCGATGGTGTATCAGTTGCCCAATGTTGATAAAACAATGCAGTTCCATCATGACTGGTAAAGGTTTGTTGAGTATTGTTATACATCTGTTTTACCCTGAATAATAAAATTACGACACTGTCTTTAAACTATTTTTAATTCGGTTATAAATGGTGAGCGCAAGGAGCAGGCCAATTAGAATCAGTATGCCATTACACATCCAACTGAGAAGTTGCAAATTTGTACTGATTAGGGGAAATATCACAATAATAACAGCAATTAAACCAAACCAAAAAGCACGATCACTTTTCCCCATCGGGCCATCATAACGACGTTCTTGACCAATAAGTGGCGCCATAACACCTGTATATTCGCTTAGAAGGGCAAGAAAAACGATGAGTAACAACAGTTTTGCATTTATAAAGCCAAAAGCCATAAAACAAAGATAGAGTGCTGTATCGGAAATAATGTCACACAATTCATTATAAAAAGCGCCCAAATTAGACTGTTGTTTAAACTCACGTGCCAACATGCCATCAATGGCATTGAATGCCATACGAATCAGCATCCACAAGGGGAATAATAACAACAGCCAAGAAATAGAATGCGTTAAATAATGTTGATATAGAAAATAGCCTAAGCAAATTGAAATCAGCATTGCTAATATCGTGACTTGATTCGCTGTGATTCCCAATTTGAATAATCTTTGCACAAAGGGACGCAATAAGTTCTGAAATGCTGGTTTTAATTGATAAATAGAAGGCATCGTTTTAATAAATATTCGTAATTGTTGAGATTTTAAGCAGATTACTGATGATTTATCAAGTGCTATAAATAGCCTAAGCAAATTTAAATTTTATTTTAAAACGCTTATACTGATCTCTCTAAATACTTTATATCCTAGATTCAAATGACACCTGCTTGCAAAGTTTTGAAATCAAATAAAATCGAATTTTCAATACATGAATATCAACATGACACCAATGCCAAAAGCTTTGGTTTGAAGCAGCAGAGAAGCTTGGATTACAAGTAAATGAAGTATTTAAAACACTGTTGGTAACGGATGATAAAAATTATTTTGTTACTGTTTTACCTGTAAATCATCAACTTAACTTAAAAAAAGCCGCCAATGCTTTTGGGTGTAAAAAATTGCATATGGCAGAACCAAAAGATGCAGAACGTTTAACAGGTTATTTGGTTGGTGGTATTAGTCCACTCGGACAGAAGAAGCGCTTAAAAACGGCGATTTCTAATCAAGCGTTAGAACTGACAAAAATGTATATCAGTGGTGGAAAAAGAGGGCTCGATGTCGGGCTACATCCAAATGATTTGGCGAAGGTGTTAGGCGCAGTTTTTGCTGATATTGTCGATGATTAATTGCATGAGCTTTTCTGGTTAAAAATATATAAGTTATTCATTTATAAAGTTTAATACCCAGAACTTATTTCAAATTAATATTTGCTTAATTAAATGAAAAGTTAAATTGAGTAGGTTTGGCATCATTTTGCATATCAATAAAAATAAAATTTTTTAATTCAATGTCTTAAATGTACTTTAAAAACCTTTTTTTAGATTACTATTGAATTATTAAATGATAATAATTATTATTATCAATATTCTTAGATTTTATAATCTTCGATCAAGAAACATAAATAAATTTAAAGCGACTGCCCAAGGGTTTGAATTTAATCAATTTATAACTTTGATGGAACAGGCTTATTTTACTCTTTTGTGAAGAGGACTCGTAAGATGCAACAACTAGCCAATCGGTTGGCGATGCAACATTTCATAAATGCTTACACGCAGGAAACTGGCAAAGGTTATCTGCTTCAGGATGAGCAACAAAGTTCTCAACAACATGCGTTTAGCCAAGGTTTGACGCTGTTATCCATTCCGATCTACGCAATTCAAGCGCAATGCTATTTCCCTTTATCCTATGTCAGTCGAGTAGGGCGTCACCGTTTAGCAGATCTCCCGCAGGTGATTATTCACGGACAAATCAAGACTTTAAGCCCTATTACAGTTATAGGTCTCCTGCTTGAAGAACTGGTTCTTGATTCTTCGATTCCATTAGATGCTGCTTCCTTGCTTGAAAAATGGATTCAAAGTCGGGATGCATTACAACAATTTTTAGTACAACGTGAAGATGATTTTGATGATCTCGTTAAAGTTGGTCAGAGTTTTATTGAAACTGAACAAGCTTTGATACTGGGGCATAGCATGCATCCTGCGCCAAAAAGCAGAGCAGGTTTTGTACATGAAGATTGGTTAAAATTTTCACCTGAACATAAAGGCAAGACACAACTGCATTATTGGTTGGTTCATCAAGACTATATTTCTGAATGTAGCGCCACTGATGAAAGTATTTCAACTCAACTCAAAGCTGCTTTACAGTGGTATTTATCTGAACATGATCTCAATTTACTCAAAACTCATACTGAATATAAATTACTGCCTTTACATCCTTGGCAAGCACGATATTTACAAAGTAAGTCGTGGTTTGAGCGTTTAAAACAAATAGGGCAATTGATTGATTTAGGTTTGCGTGGCTGGCAATTTTCGCCAACGACTTCGATTCGAACACTTGCCAGTTTTAATGCACCTTGGATGGTGAAACCGTCACTTTCAGTGATGATCACCAATTCTATTCGCGTCAATTTAGCCAAAGAGTGTCACCGTGGTGAACTGACGCATCGTTTATGGCACAGTGAATTGGGTCAAAATATTTTAAAGCAATGCCCAAGTTTGAAAGCGGTGAATGATCCCGCTTGGATTGCATTAAAAATTGATGATGACATGGTCAATGAAAGTATCTGTATTTTCAGAGATCAGCCATTCCATCCGCAGCAACAAGTCACTTGTATTGCTTCTTTATGTCAGGATCATCCGAGCAAATCTCTAAATCGCTTTAATGCTTTATTTGCAAAAATCGCCAAGACAAACTCTGAAACTGATTTTTCAGACATCGCTTTGGATTGGTTTAATCGTTTCCTTGAAGTTAGTTTGCAACCTTTGATGTATGTCTACCATCGTTATGGTATGGCTTTTGAATCTCATCAACAGAATGTACTGTTGGAATTAGAGAATCATTTTCCAAAAACCTTGTGGCTACGTGATAACCAAGGTTTCTATTACATTGAAGAATTTGCCACGGAAATTCTGCAAGCCTTACCTGAGCTGAAAGAAAAGGCTTTTGCTGTAGGTCCAAAAGATTTTGTGGATGAACGTTTTAGTTATTATTTCTTTGGAAATACCTTGTTTGGCATGATCAATGCGATTGGTGCAACAGGCTATATCACTGAAGATGAATTGCTTGAACATTCAAAAACTTTCTTACAAGTACAATTACAGCAATATCCTGATAGCACATTATTGCAGGGCTTATTGTTCAATCCAACTTTACCTTATAAGGGTAATTTACTGACTCGTTTACATGAGTTAGATGAACTGATCGCACCCGTCGAAAATCAATCGGTTTATGTACAACTGCCGAATCCACTGCGTATTTCACAGAAGGATGTCAGTTATGCTTGATTTTATTGGCATTGGTCTAGGACCATTTAATTTAAGCCTTGCCAGTCTGCTACACAATAAAACTGCATTGAACTATGCATTTTTCGAGCAAAAAGCGCAATTCGATTGGCATGCAGGAATGCAATTACCGAATACGGTATTACAAGTACCCTTTATGGCGGATTTGGTGTCGATGGTTGATCCAACCAGTCCATTCAGTTTTCTGAATTATCTGCGTCATCAGCAACGTTTATATAAATTTTACTTCTTAGAGCAACCCCATATTCCACGTTGTGAATATAACCATTATTGCCAATGGGTTGCAGAACAGCTCGACTGCATCGAATATCAATCTCGTGTTTTGATGATTGAACCTCAAAGTGTTGGTTTTAAAGTACATGTGGAATCACAAGGGATTCAGCAAAGTTATTTATGCCGTCATTTGCTGATTGGAAGCGGTAATGTGCCTTATTTGCCTGAATGTTTAGCAAAAGTTCAGCAACAGCTACCACAAAAATGTCTGCATTCAGCGCAATATATGACCCATGCTGATACTGATTTACACGGCGATGTGGTGGTGATTGGTTCAGGGCAGTCGGCTGCTGAAATCTTTATTGATCTGTTTGATGAACAACAGAATACGGCAAATCATTTATTCGATTTACATTGGTTTACCCGTTCTCAAGGTTTTTTCCCGATGGAATATGCACCTTTGGGATTGGAACACTTTAGTCCTGACTATGCACAGCATTTTTATGATTTGCCTGCCGAGAAAAAACAACAGCAATTGCAGCAGCAAGCTTTGTTGTACAAGGGAATCAGTGCAAAAACCATCCGTGAAATCTATCAAAAACTTTATCATCGCAGTATCGCAGGGCAAAGCCTGCAAACACATTTGCATAGCCAATGTGATTTACAAAATGCCGAAATATTGGATACGCAAAAGATCCGATTACATTTTCAGCATCGTGCCACGGCGCAAAGCTTCCATCTCGATTGTGATTTTTTAGTAGCAGCAACAGGTTATTTTACACCTGACTTTGGTTTTATGCAGTTGCTGAAACCTTATATTGAATTTGATCATAAACAACGTTGGCAAATTACCGAGGACTATCGGGTTGTACATCATTTGAATGGTCATATTTTTGTTCAAAATCAAGAAATGCATAGTCACGGGGTCGGTACGCCTGATTTAGGGCTTGGTGCTTATCGTGCAGCGACGATTATCAATCAATTGGCTGAGCGTCAGATTTATGATCTTGGACAACAGGCACAGACTTTCCAAAATTTTAACCTCACTCAAAACCCTAAAATCTGTTTGGCTAATCACGATACAGATTCAGAACAATGTTCTTGTAAACAGAAGATAAGTAAAAATCTTTCTACTTTGAAGCATGCAGATATTAAAAACACACAACAGAACACTGGAACAGCGCATTCAACAACACATTCAACCAGTCGTGGTGCAAGTATTCGTACACAAACGGTCACTGTGCATCCAACTTATGAGAAATTGATATGAACTTTGCAACTCTGAAAATTAATCAGCAGCAATGGCGTGCCGCTGGGCAACGTCTGATTGAAATGGCGATAGCAGAGTTTCTCTATGAAGAAATTATTCAAGTGAAAGCCTTATCAACAGGACATTATCGGCTCGATCTTGGCAATCGTCATTACGAATTTCAAGGTCATCAATATCGACTTGGGCATTGGAATATTCAGGAAGGTTCGGTACGTGATGTAAGCAATGGTCAGCAGAGTGATCAGCCCACATGGAATTTACATGAGTTTATTGTGGCGATGTCAGACAGCACTGATGTTAAGCCATTTACCAAAGCATATTTAATTAAAGAAATGAATAATACTTGGCTAGCAGAAGCGCATTTATTTAATGAAACGCGTTTGCCAAGTACGGCGGTATTGACTGAATCGCATTATAAAGTTGAAGGCATGTTACGTGGTCACCCTTGGCTGATCATGAGTAAGGGACGTATGGGCTTTGGTTATGATGACTATTTAAGCGCTGCACCTGAACTCTCACCTGAAGTCAAAGTATTGTGGTTAGCGGTACATCGAGATTTAGCGGAATATCGCAGCACTGAACAATGGGATGCTTGTGCTTTGTATCAGTATGAGTTTGATGCAAATGAACTTGAACAATTCATTTATGTTCTAAAAGAAAAAAATCTCGACCCTCAAAATTACTTTTTGATTCCTGTGTATGCTTGGCAATGGCATCAATGGCTGGTTGCAACCTATGCCAACGAAATTGTCGATCAAAAAATCATTGAGCTAAACATTAGCCAAGACAGCTATGTACCGATGCAGTCTATTCGTACATTGTGCAATACATCCAATACACAACGTCATTACATTAAACTACCTGTCAGTATTTTTAACACCGCTGTTTATCGTGGATTGCCTTCAAAACGTAATCTTGCAGCGCCTGCAGTCACTACGTGGTTAAAACAAATTCATCAGCAAGATCAAGACTTACAAAAAACTGGTGTGATTTTCTTGGGTGAAGTGGCGACATTGACCATTCATCAACCGTGTTTTGACCAAATTGATGGTGCGCCTTATCAATTTAAAGAACTCTTTGGGTGCTTGTGGCGTGAAAGTGTTGATCGCTATGTAGCTCCATCACAGCAAGTACTCTCTCAAGCTGCATTATTGCACCGAGATATTTCAGGTCAATCTATCCTCAATGTACTGATTCAAGCATCAGGTTTAAGTCCTTTGACGTGGTTAGCGCAATTTGCCCAAATCTGTCTCAGTCCGTTATTACTCTGTTTGTATCGTTACGGTTTGGCATTCTCACCACATGGCGAAAACACCATGTTGGTGCATGAAAATGGTGTACCAAAAGCATTGGTCTTAAAAGACTTTATTGATGACATCAATTTGGTGGATGAAGATTTCCCTGAGTTGGCGCAATTGCCTTCTGAAGCTGATTTGTTATTACGTCATGAAGCCACAGACTTAAGTCATTTCATTTTCACAGGTCTATTCATGGTGCATTACCGCTATATCTGTAATGTGTTCTTACAAGATTATCCTGAATATTCAGAACTCGATTTCTGGAAAACCATTTCCAACGCTATTGTTGCGTTTAACCAACAGCATCCTGAATTGGCTGAACGTGCTGAAAAATTTGCCATGTTACGACCAAGGTACACCAAGATTTGTTTGAACCGTGTGCGTCTATTTACCACAAGTTATAACGATGAAGCAGAACGTCCTGTTCCTGTTTTCCTCGATCCAATTGCAAATCCTGTCAGCCCCGTGACATTGGCGGAATGGGCAACTCAACAAGCTAAATCCAAAGCGAGCTAAGTTCTTTTAATTAATAAATTTTTAAATCATACAGGTCTGATATGAACACAATCTCTCAGCAACTCCCTGATTACTATGAATACCATGAGAATGGGACGCAATATTATTTAAGACAAGTGCAATATCCACAAGATATTCCGTTATTACATCAGTGGATGCATGAACCACATGTCATTCCACAATGGCAATTGAATAAATCTGAACTTGAGTTACAGGTTTACTTTGACAAGATGCTTGCAGATGACCATCAGCGTTTATTGATTGTTGGAATCGATGGTAAAGATGTGGGTTATACCGAAATCTATGAAGGTAAACGTGATCGTTTAGGTCGTTATTACCAAGGTGATGATCATGATCTCGGTTGGCATTTGCTGTTTGGTGACAAATCTGTGTTTGGTAAAGGCTTTTTACGCCCAACTATTCGCTTACTCAGTTTCTATATTTTTGAACATTCTCAAGCCAAAAAAATTGTGGGTGAACCCGACCATACGGTTAAGCCTTATGCGGCAGTGGTCGAAGAGATGTGCTACGAAAGCCAGCGTTTAATTCCAATGGCTGAAAAAACCGCCATGTTGTACTACTGCTTTAGAGACACTTTTTATCACAAGTTTGGTCAATCTCTCTTAGCTTCACAGCAATTACAACAACAGCTCGCAGATCAGCCAGCCAAAGTCCTGAGTGTTACATGAGTTTATTTATCAATGAAATGCACATCTTAGACATGCGCTTTGCCGCGCAAGTCTCGGTGGCAGAATTTGAACAATGGTTGGCGCATATTCAACAATATTTCGAGCAAAAAAGAAATTTTGTGCTGATTATGCAAACTGAGCTGGATACCGAATTTCCTGAAGAATATCGAGCAATTCAAGCGAAATGGTATAAGCAATATAAATCTGATTTTTATCAATATTGTTTGGGATTTGCACGTATTGCTCAAGATGAAGCAGATCGGATTCGTTTAGATACGCCAGCACTGCATAAAGCGTGGCATGTGCCTTATTTCGTTAGCTTGAACCAAGCTGACGCTGTGCAATGGGCTGTGCAGAGGTGGTTATGAATCAACTATTGAATCGTGACAATCTTTTTCCAATCAAAACAATATCTACGCTGAGCCTATCGGTTGTAGTGGTGTTGTACCTTGCTCATGCTTTGCCATTATATTTTTACAATGTGGCTTTACCTACGATTCTACGCCATCAAGGTGTGGATTTGCGTTGGATTGGGATGTTATCGCTGCTGTATATCCCATGGGCATTTAAGTTTTTTTGGGCACCATTACTTGATCGTTTTTATGTGAAAGCATTGGGTAAACGTAAAACTTGGCTGTTATTCACTCAGATTGCATTGGTCTTGGGCGTGGTTGCTTTGGCTTTAACCCAATTTGACTATGGATTAACCGTCTTTGTGATTGTGGGCTTATGGATTTCAACTTTTGCGGCAACCCAAGATATTGCGATTGATGGTTATACCGTCGAAACATTTTCCGAGTCTGAATATCGCCTTGGCAGTATGGCACAAAGTATTGGGGTTGCTTTGGGCAGTATGGTGGGTGGGGCTGGCACTTTATGGTTGTATCAACTCTATGGTTGGCAAACGGCACTGATTGCTTTAGCCGCAATGACTGCATTCACCATGTTGGCGATTTTCAAAATTAAAGAAAGACCGAATACAGAAAAAATTGCCAAGCAAGTACCGAGCCTGATCCGAGCGTTTAAACGTCCTGAAATGTTATGGGCTTTGGCTTTGATTGTCTGTTACCGCGTGGTCGAAGCGCCTGCCATGGCAATGCTCAATCCGATGTTAATTGATCAAAACTGGTCATTGGCACAAATAGGTGTACTCATGTCTGTGGTCGGGGCGGGTGTCGGTTTATTGGCAGCAGTATCCGCAGCATTTTTATTAAAAAAATTAGCAGCGACTCAATTATTGATTTGGGCAGGTTGGGCACGAACTTTGATTTATGCCTTACTTGGAACTGCTGTCCTACTGAGTTGGTTTGACCAATGGCACATGTTACTTGGCATATTTGTCATTGTTATTTTAGCCATCCGTTATGTGGCAATGACGGCTTTATACGCGTACTTCATGCAAACCAGTTCTAAAGAGCAAGCAGGGACAGATTTTACGATTTTAGTCTGTTTTGAGCTGCTGGTTTATTTCATTGGTGGGGCAATGTCAGGCTTTTTAGCCAAAGCATTTGGCTATGGAAATTTCTATCTCATTCTTGCTGTGGCATCTGTACTGAGTGTCTTACTTAGTCAATTGTTAATTCACAAATCAAAACAAACGCAACATTTCACCTAGGGGTAATTTATGAAAGTTATTGCACTTTCGACATCATTCACATTATTGAGCTTGGCCATAAGCACACAACTTTATGCTCAAACTGTTGAAACAGATTCATCGACACAAGCGGTTGCAGAAAGTCAACAAACGCAGCTTAGCCCAATCGTTGTCACTGCAACTCGTTCAGCTCAAAGTATTGCTGAAATCGCAGGAACAGTACAATCGATTGAGCAAAAACAAATTGAGCAACAGGCCGCAGCGGGAAGAAAGCTTGCTGATATTTTGGCTCAATTGGTTCCTTCATTGAGTCCAAGTAGTGGTACAACCACCAACTATGGTCAAACCATGCGTGGACGTCAGGTTTTGGTTTTAATTGATGGCGTGGCACAAACAGGTTCACGCGATGCTGCCCGTCAGTTGAATAGTATTAGTCCAGATTCAATTGAAAAAATTGAAGTAGTATCAGGTGCAAGTAGTATTTATGGTTCGGGTGCAACGGGCGGTATTATCAATATTATTACTAAAAAAGGTACTGGCGATGGCTTAGCTTTTGAATCAAAAGTCGGTGTGACGTCGGGTAATAATTTCAAAACTGATGCACTTGCTTATGAAGCTTATCAATCACTCGCATTTAATCAAGGCGATTGGAATGCTTTCTTAGGTGCAGGTTATACCAAACGTGGGGAAATTCAGGACAGTCATGGTGATCGTATTGGACCTGAAATTGCACAGACAGATCGTCAAGACACAGAAACAGTCGATGTGAATGGTCGTTTAAGCTGGCAATTCACAGATAAACAAAAGTTAAGTTTTGGCGCTCAATATTATGACGATCAACAAGATACAGAATATGGCCCTGATTATGGTACAAACCTTGCAGTTTTGAGAGGAAATCCACCAAGTTTAAAAGCAGTAAAGGGATTTGAATTAGATGAACAACCTTTTACTAAGCGTTATGCAGTCAATGCACAATATCAAAATACCGATTTGTTTGGGCAAGAGCTGAACGTTGAAACTTATTATCGTAATGAAAAAGCAAGATTCTATCCGACCATACTTCGTAATTTTATTCCAGCAGGTTATTACTTAGCTTATCAGTCTGAGTCTGATATAGATGTTGCAGGTATTCGTGCGGTGATGACTTCAAAACTCAATTTAGTCGATCGTGCTTTAGCACTGACCTATGGTATTGATTATGATCATGAAAAAGATCAACAGACCACAGATCTTTATCGCTTTAGCAATAATGGATTGAAGTATGACAA
The DNA here is from genome assembly GCF_003611475.1 of Acinetobacter rongchengensis. Classification (GTDB taxonomy): domain Bacteria; phylum Pseudomonadota; class Gammaproteobacteria; order Pseudomonadales; family Moraxellaceae; genus Acinetobacter; species Acinetobacter rongchengensis. Next base: position 43,785 of record NZ_RAXT01000009.1, read on the forward strand.
TACAGGACGCAGTTACGATTTTGGTCCAGATGCAACCATTAAAAATCTAGGCGCATTTGTACAAGGTGATTATGATTTGACAGACGCATTGAATGTACAAGCAGGTATTCGTTATCAGCGTATCGACAGTGATACAAGTTCATTCAAACCAACCGTTGCCGCTATTCAAGGTGATATTACTGGTCAGCCAGTGAATGCAGTAGAAGCAGGTTCAGTAAAACATGATAAAACTTTATTTAATTTAGGTGCAGTTTATAAATTAAATGATCAACAACAAGTTTTTGCTAACTTCTCACAAGGTTTTAGCTTACCTGATATTCAACGTGTATTACGTGATGTTTCAGCAGGCTATCTCGTGCGTTCTGAAAATGTAGATCCAATTACAGTCAATAACTATGAATTGGGTTGGAGAATGCAAAATGAGCATGATGTTAATTTAGGTTTAACCACTTTTTATAATACCTCCGATAAAGTTGTTCAATTTAAAGCAGATCGCTCAGTTACGGTCGCTGATACAGACCAAAGAGTTTATGGCATAGAAGCAAATGCAAGTATGCCGATATTTGAACAATTCAATATTGGTGGAACACTTTCCTATACGCGCGGTCAATTTAAAGATGCGGCAGGCAGTTGGAGAGAACTCAATGCATTACAAGTTTCACCAATGAAAGGCACAGTATTCGGTGAATGGCAGGACGAAAAAGGTAATGGCTTACGTGTTCAAATGCTTGCGATAAAAGGCTCTGATAAAGCTTATGAAGATTCACTTGTTGCTAAATACGATAACAATGTTAGACCGAATGCTGCGACCAAAATCAAAGGTTATGCCATTATGGATGTTATTGCTAATGCAAAAGCAGGGCCTGGTACGGTTGGTTTTGGAGTGTATAACGTTTGGAACACAGATTACAAAACTGTGTTTAGCCAAGCAGCAGAAGCAGTCTATGGCGCAATGTCTAGCTTGCCTGCGCAAGGTCGAACTTATGGTTTGAGCTATACCGTTAAATACTAATCCCATCATAAGGCATGTTTTTAGGTTAATGACGGTCAGTTAAGCCTTTTTTAATCTTCCCCCTTGCGGAGCATGCTCCGCAAGGAATCTAAAATTATTTTAGATTCTCAACAGTTCCCCCTCTTTTCCTTGAGCCATATATGGCTCAGGGTTAGGGGAGGTTCTTAAATGAGTAATCACTAAATTACGCTTAACTAATCAGTATTCATCTTTTTAGATGCCTTTTCTTTTTTATGATATTCATTATGCAAAGAAATTTTAAATTATTGGCTTGGGCGACTTTGGCGAATGGTACTTGCTTCTCCATGATTTTGCCGCTACTTGCACCGTTAATCCGACAATTGCATCTGACTGAATTTCAAGGTGGAATGATTGTCTCTGCTGGGGCGATGTGTATGGCAATCGCATCGATATTGATCGCCAAGAATAAAAATATTCAAACGCCATATCAACTCATGAACTATGGTTTTTGGGGCATGACCATAACATGGGCGATTTTCACACTCATTCTTTATTTGGGAATTCATCAAAGTTTAGTACCTGTGGCAATTTTTCTACTACTTGTACTCAGCCGTGCCGCAACAGGGGCATTTATGGCAATGCCACAAATTGGTTTACAAAGCTATGTGATGCAACATGTTATCGATACTGAACAACGAAGTCAGAAAATGGCAATGTACGGGGCAATGAATAGTTTGGGGATGATCATTGGACCATTTATAACGTCTGTATTGTTAATGGGGGGGATTTTATTATCGATGTGGTTTGCAGTCATTCTATTGTTTATATTGAGTATTCTACTGACCGCTTTCTTTCAAAAAGATGTCAGTACGCCTAGAGATTCAATACAACGGACAAGCTCAAAATCTGAATCAACAGGGTTTTCAATCAAGCCTGCTTTACCATGGTTAATCCTTGGTTTTAGTACTTATGTGGCCATCGTGACTTTAAATATGACCGCAGGCTTTTATATTCAAGACCGTTTTCAACTGAGTACACAACAGAGTGCGAGCTATTTTTCCCAGTGTATGTTGATTGTGGGTTTTAGTTTGGTTTTGACACAAATCATGATTGTGAAAGTGCTCAAATTCAGTCTAAAAGCTTTGATTGGAGTGGGTATGACAGCAATGATTGCGGGAATATTATTGTCTTTAAGTGCCAGTCAAATGATTTATTTCCAAGCGAGTTATTTACTATATGGCGTCGGCGTTGCATGTTTACTTCCTGCATTCACCGCAGGTGCTGCGCAATCTGTTAGTCAAGACGCACAGGTTAAAATGGCAAGCTTATGTACTGCAACTCAAGCACTTGGTTTAATTTTGGCGCCATTATTCAGCACTTTATTATATCGCTATGCAATTCATTTACCTTTCTATTTACTTTTGGTTTTAATGGTTGTCGTCGGTTTGTATCTCGCTTGGGTTTTAGCAAGACAAACAAAGACTGCGTTTAAATTACAGGTGTGAGTAGGCAGGATAAAAGCGTTTATTTTTAAATAATTTTAATAATCAACTGCTTAGATTTGAAAACAACAAGGTAAATTTTAAAATTGATGATTTAAAATGTAACTAAGTGAAATGTATCATAAAGTTGAAAAATAATTTACATGCATGTACATTCGTGCCAAACAGCATGCTTTTATCATCAATTAAGCTGGTGTTTATGGTTTTGATTGAAGATTTCAGATTCAAAAATTAAGTTCAAAGAAATGAGTTTGATTGGATCTATTTGTAGATGCATTTTTAAATTTTGTCGCATCTTATTTTAATGATTAGAGGTAAAAATGCGATTACCCCATTTTCTAAGTTTTTATTTTTTCATATTTTTACTTTCAGGTTGCCAAAATGTGCAAACCAACAGCAAAGTGATTGCAACAGCATTTGATACATCAACGCATTTTCAGCGTATTTTGTTGGATTATTATGCGCCTGAGAATGTACAGGTTAAGACAAATATAAGTTATCAAAAAGAACCTCAACTGAGTTTGGATATTTATCAAAGACAAGATATACAACAATTAGGAAAACGACCAACAGTTGTTTGGATTCATGGTGGCGGTTGGGTCTCTGGTGCAAAAGATAAGGCAAGAGGATATTTCAAATTACTGGCAGCACAAGGTTATCATGTTGTTTCGGTACAATATACCTTCGCACCAGAAGCTGTTTATCCGACGCAACTTCATCAAATTAATAATGCCTTAGCGTTTATTAGTCAAAATTCGAAAGAATATCATATTGATTCAAATCAATTATTTTTAGCAGGAGACTCTGCTGGAGCCAATTTGGCGAGTCATTATGCAGCTTTACTGAGCAATCCAACATTTGCAAAGCAATCCGAATTTTCACCCAAAATTCAGGCATCGCAGTTGAAAGGGCTAATCTTGCATTGTGGAATTTATGATATGAATACTTTTGTAAATACTGCACCTGATGAAATTAAACTGATCGAATGGGGAGTGAATACATTGGTTCAAGCTTATACAGGCAATCAAAAGGACAATACTGAATACCTAAAACTGATTTCACCAGCTCAACATCTTACATTGCAATATCCGCCAGTATTTATTAGTGGTGGTAATAAAGATTTTTTAACGGATACGCAGTCAATGCCTTTTGTAAAAGCATTACAAGAAAAAAAGATTCCTGTAGACGCAGTGTTTTATCCAAATTCAAGAGAATGGTTGGTCCATGAATATCAATTTTTCATGATCAATAAAGCCAGTCGGAAGACTTTTGATAAAACCATTCAATTTATCGATCGATATACTCAACCAGGTAATCAGCAGACATTAGTTTTAGAAAATTGATGATTATCAATAAATTGGCTAAAAAATCAACGGTAGATATTCAGAGGCGACAGTAAATTACAGCAATTTATTGGTTTAAACTAAATTGTCATAAAAAGATGTTATACCTAGATCAAAGTTATTATGTCTAGAGAGTTAAGCAGATGGATATTAGTGTTAAAAAGGTGAATAAACGAATTGATGAATTTCTAGAATCTGGACAAAAACCTCAATTATTAGAAATAGGCTACAAAACATTTTCCAAATTGATGCATGAAGATAAGTTTGTCAATGCGTTAAAGAAAGATCAAGATGATCCAATGCTCAGATTTTACAAAGATATTCAAATTAAAATGGTCACTGAAAAGCATCATTTTGAAGTGAAGTGAAGTAAATTAAACTAAACTGTTACATTATGGTCTGAGAGTCATAGAATAGATATGTGCTTTTTACGCAATTTGCAATCACATATCTATCTTGATTGAACCAGTGTCACACATTGGTAAATGTTGAGCTGTTTAAGCCTAAGTTTTATCTGGTCATCTATAAGCAAAAATAAAAAAATAATTTCCAATAATTTTTAAATACTTACCTGTAATCACGATTATTTAATTAAGTTAAATGTCTCGTTGTTGTCATTTCGCTGATCAATTTTAAATACATAAAGCATGTATTTCATACAAAAGCGGTGCAAAAAGGCCTCAGAAGGACACAATTAAAAGTGTTAGATTTTTAGACTCAGATTTTGTTCAGTACGGCAGGAGATAATCTATGAAACTTTTAAAAATTATTGGTGTGAGTCTTTTGGCTGGTTATTGCTATAAAAAAGTTAAAGCGAAAAGGGCAGAGGTTAAGCCAAATAACACTGAAGAAGGAGAAAATAATTTAGCATAGCTAATAAATATTTTTTCAAATTGGATATGAGAACTTCGTGGGATTCACGAAGTTTTTATGATCATTGAAAGTAATAGAGTAAAATTAGCCAATTCATAATAGTAAAATTCACGTTCTTTTTATTTCTACAAAATGAAAAAAATTCTTTGTCAGTCCTGTTCTTATTTCTGATTATTGCTTGGTTGAACTAAAACATTTTACCAAGTAATAAATAAAAATGATGTTGAGTGATGACTCTATAAGAGAACGAGATTCGTTTTAAAGTTAAAATATACGACTAAAGTATAATGCTTTTAAGGAAAATTTAAGTTTTTTTGCTATTTTAATTTCTAAAAATATTACAAATACTAACAAAGTATTATAAAATGAATTAGGATCTGTTTTGTGATGTGAAATAATGGAAATTTTAAAATTTATTAGAAGTTTCAATACTTTAAATACATATTTGTTTTTATCAATTACTATTCTAATGATATTGGTTTCATTTTTTTATTTTGTGAGCCCCAATTAATAAAGAATAATATTCTAAAAGGAGAAATGTTTAGTTAATATTTCTCCTTTTTTAGTGGCTAAATTCATCATTATTCTTTTTATAATAATTTGAAAAAAACAGAAGCATTTCTTAGTCATTTAAAATTTTAAATCATTGATTGCATTTTTCAACATTGAATTTTTTTTGATTTTAATTCAACATACCAACCAGTCGGTATGTTTTGGTGCAATGATGAACGCTTTACTGTTTGCTTATATTTTGTTGGGCTTTGCCATTATCTCGGAAGTGACAGGTTCAACATTTTTAGTTAAATCCGAAGGTTTTACAAAATTATGGCCATCTGTAGCAGTGGTCATATTATTTAGTTTAGCTTTCTATTTGTTGTCACAGGTGATTAAAGTTATTCCTTTGGGGATTGCATATGCGATTTGGGCAGGCGTAGGCATTATTTTAACTGCAATCATTGGTTATTTTGTTTTTAAACAAAGTCTAGATGCCGCTGCTATGATCGGAATTGGATTAATTGTCTCAGGTGTGGTGGTGATTAATTTATTCTCAGCTTCGACAGGACATTAAGAATCCAAATCAGTCCGTTTCTGTGTCATCGAGGGGAATCAGCACAATGGAAAATCCATATCAACGCAAGAAAAATCCTACTCGGGTAAGGCAGTTAATTTTAGACAAAGTGATTCAACTTGCGGGTCAACAGGGTATTCAAGGGATATCGATCCAAAGTGTAGCAAGCATGGCAGGTATCACTAAAGGAGGTGTTTTCCATCATTTTGCCAATAAACAAATTTTAGTCAAAGCGATGTTGGAAGAGTTAATTCATCACTTAGATCGTGAAGTGAATGCAAAAATTGAAAATGACACGGTTGCTTATGGTTGTTTCACCAGAGCATACATTGAAGTCACGCTAAGCCCAAATATTGGTGCGAACTCGGCATGGAGTGCATTATGTATGACTGTCATTACAGATAAATCTTTTAGTGAGATGTGGAATCAATGGTTAGAAGAGCGTTTAAAGCAGCATGCGACAACAGACCAATCGATTGATTTAAAGATTTTACGTTATGCGGCAGATGGTGCATGGTTTATTGAGGGGCTACTGCCTGAGCCTCAGCATGATTATGCGTTAATCAAGCAGGAATTGATTTTAAGAAGTTATCCAAAATCATAAAAACGTTGTTTTACATTATTAAAATTACAGTCAGAAAAAAACCAAGCCAAAATTATTGGCTTGGTTTTCATTATTCGAAGCAGACTTAAAATTCAAAAATTATATTTTAAGTCTGTAAATAATAGGCAATAGTTTTCAAAGGCACTCACTTAATCAGAGATTATCCAGAGTCATTAAACTGGCATTACCACCTGCAGCAGCAGTATTAATACTAATTGCACGTTCAATGACTAAGCGTTCGAGTGGGATAGGTTCATTTGAATCATTGAGATGCGTAATTCCAATAATTGCCCCCGGTCTTTGCGCAATAATACTTTGTAATCGCAGTAAGTTTTTAGCAGAATCATGATGTAGCATAGCATCGAACTTACCTGATTTTAAATCATTGATCATGATGAATTGCTGTTGCAGTGTTTTTGGCATACTTTGAATCATTTTAAGCGCAATCGTTGTTTCACTTAAAATACAAACTTTTGCACCCACTGCCAAAATTGCATTAAATTGATTTAATAAAGCAGATTCATCATTTGAAATCGCTAAAACATGAGATCTCGCAAGCATTTGATATTGGTTCAATTCACCAGTAGGGCCTGGAAGTTCATACAATCCAATCGGAGATTGAACGTTTTGTAGTGTATGTTGCGGGTAGTTTTGTTTGGCCCATATTTTAAACTGCTCAAATGCTTCAGGTAATTTTGGTTCAAACTGCGCCGCAATATTCTTTAAAGTACCAAATGGTTGACTTGGCAATTCACGATGTTGCAATAATTTATATAAATAGATTGGACCGCCAGCTTTAGGACCAGTACCTGATAATCCTTCACCACCGAAAGGTTGCACGCCAACAACAGCACCAACGATGTTACGGTTAATGTATAAATTACCCACTTCTGCATGTTGAATCGTGGTTTGAATGGTTTCATCAATACGCGTATGTAAGCCCATGGTTAGGCCATAACCTTTATTATTGATCTGATTTAACAGCTGTTTTAACTCACCATATTTATAAGTAATGATGTGTAAAACTGGGCCAAAAACTTCACGTTCTAAATCGTTTAAATTTGGAAGTTCGATAAGTGTTGGAACAATAAAAGTGCCTTTATTTAAGTCACTACTTGGCGTATGTTCAGCAAGTTGATGTACTGGATAACCTTTGCTACGCATTTTTTCAATATGTTTTTCAATATTTTGCTGTGCTTCCAAGTCAATCACAGGCCCAATATCAGTTTTTAATGCAAATGGATTACCCATTTTCAGTTGTTGCATTGCACCTTTTAACATTTTGATTAAGCTGGCGGCATTGTCTTCTTGCACACATAAGATACGTAAAGCAGAACAACGTTGACCTGCACTGTCAAAAGCTGAGTTAACCGCATCGATGACCACTTGCTCTGTCAGTGCAGATGAGTCGACAATCATGGCATTTTGTCCGCCAGTTTCCGCGATTAAAGGAATAGCTTGACCTGTAGGACTGATTCTTTGTGCTAAAGTTTTTTGCAAAATTTTTGCAACTTCGGTAGAACCTGTAAACATAATGCCTTGAATACGTTCATCTTGGCTTAATTTAGCACCAACCGTTTCACCACGACCTGGTAGAAGTTGTACAACGGCTTGTGGTACGCCTGCTTCCCATAAGATTTGAATCGCTTGTGCTGCAATTAAAGGCGTTTGTTCCGCTGGTTTTGCAATAACGGTATTACCTGCAACCAATGCCGCAGCAACTTGACCTGTAAAAATAGCCAGTGGGAAGTTCCAAGGGCTAATACAAAGAATAGTGCCTAAGGGTTTGAGTTGCTCATGATCTGAAATATGTTGTACTTGTGATGCATAATAACGTAGGAAATCAACAGCTTCTCTAACTTCAGCGATACCGTTGCTATATGTTTTACCACTCTCACGGCAGAGCAGAACCATCAGCTCTTGCATGCGTGATTCCATAATATCTGCTGCTTTTAATAAGACATCTGCACGAAAATCTTTGCCAGTATTTTTCCAACTTTCGAAAGCTTGATGGGCATTATTCAGTGCTAAATCAACTTGAGCTGCTTCGGCTTCGATTACGTAGCCAACAAGGTCATCGTGATTTGCTGGATTACGAATTTCTTGCGTACTTTGCTCAGACAAATCTTGCACATCCAAGTTGTCAACTAAGCTATAACTGTTCCATTGATGTTGTGAATACTGTTGAACAATTTGATTCAATTCAAATAATTCAGTGTCATTGGTTAAATCTATACCATGTGAATTTTGGCGAATGCCTTGGTAAAGATCTTGTGGTAATGGAATAGCAGGGTGCTTTAATCCAATCGCATGCTCTTTTTGTGCTGTCGCTAAGATTTCTTGAACTGGATTTTCAATCAAGTCTTCGATTTTAATATTTTTATCTGCAATACGGTTTACAAAAGATGTATTGGCACCATTTTCCAATAAACGACGGACTAAATAAGCCAATAATGTTTCGTGATTTCCGACTGGGGCATAAATACGGCAAGGTACGCCTAATTTGTTGTCAGATTTATTTCCAACCACTTGCTCATAAAGCGGTTCACCCATGCCATGTAGGCATTGGAATTCATATTGTCCCGCGTGATAGTTGCTTGGGTCTGCAAGTTCATAAATCGTTGCAAGGGTTTGCGCATTATGCGTTGCAAATTGTGGGTAGATATTTTCAGGTGCTGCCAAAAGCTTTTTAGCACAAGCAATATAAGACAAATCTGTATGAACCTTACGTGTAAACACAGGGTAGTCAGTCATACCATCAATTTGTGCTTTTTTAATTTCACTGTCCCAATATGCACCTTTCACTAAACGAATCATTAAACGTTTATTGCTACGTTTAGCAAGGTCTACAATATAATCAACAAGATAGAAACAGCGTTTTTGGTATGCTTGAATAACGAAACCGATCCCTTTCCAATCTGCAAGTTGAGGTTCAAAGCATAAACGTTCGAGTAATTCTAAAGAAAGTTCTAAACGTTCTGTTTCTTCTGCATCGATATTGAGACCAATATCGTAAGTTTTAGCGAGCAAGGCTAAATTTAGAATTTTAGGATAAAGCTCTTGATGTACACGTTCAATTTGAGAACGTTGATAACGTGGATGTAATGCAGAAAGTTTGATGGAAATACCTGGGCCAGAATAGACATCTTTGCCTTCAGAAGCTTTACCAATCGCATGAATTGCTTGAGTATAATCCTCAAAATAGCGATCTGCATCATGTTCAGTCAGTGCAGCTTCGCCTAACATATCATAAGAATAGCGGAAACCTTTATCTTCAAGGACTTTGGCATGATCCAAAGCTTCTTCAATGGTTTCACCAGTGACGAATTGTTCACCCATCATACGCATTGCGACATCAACCGCTTTACGAATGATGCCCTTACCAGTACGTGCCAGTAATGAGGTTAAAACACTGGAAAGACTGGTTTGTTTAGGCGTTTCCATGAGCTTACCTGTAAGCATTAAGCCCCAAGCAGCAGCATTTACAAACATCAAATTACTTTGACCTAAGTGATCTTTCCAATTGCCTTGGTTAATTTTGTCACGGATCAGTAAGTCACGTGTGGCACTGTCTGGAATACGCAATAAAGCTTCAGCCAAACACATGAGTGCAATTCCTTCCTGAGAAGAAAGTGAGAACTCTTGTAATAAACCTTGAACAATACCTGCTTTGCCTGATGAGCTTTTACGATCGCGTAAACTGTGCGCCAAATTAAATGCAATATCATAAATTTTTTGATTCAAATCTTCATCAATTTGAGTCTGTTCAAGTAAATATTCGACACACTCAGGCTCAGAACGACGCCAAGCAGTATTGATTGCTACTTCATAATCACTTTTATCTTTAAATTCAGTAATATAATCTAAGCTAGCGGGAGCGAAATCGGTATGAGGGAAACTTTCAATGCTACTCATGTCAACATCCTGTGACTTGTTAAAACTTTTAGTTGAACTTACAACTTTATATAATTTATGATTACAGAATCATTGACGAATAACTCACTATAATTTTCGTATTTTTTAGAGAATAATTCAGATGAATAGCGATATTTTAAGCCTTGACCGTATAGATATTAAGATTCTCGATATCTTGCAAAAAGATGGACGTATTTCCAATATTAAACTTGCAGAAGCAGTAAATCTGTCACCGACTGCGGCTTTGGCAAGAGTGCAGAAATTGGGCAATGAAGGCTTTATTCTCGGTTATGAAGCTAAGCTCAATTATGAGAAGTTAAATTCGAATTTTGTGGTCTTTGTGGAAATTCTTTTAGACAAAACCACACCCAATGTTTTAGATGAGTTTTCATATGCTGTGGTGCAATATCCAGAAATTATGGCATGTCATATGATTAGTGGGGGATTTGATTTTTTAGTGAAAATTCGCTGTAAAAATATGGAAGAATTTCGACGCATTTCAGGTCAGATTTTATGGCAATTGCCAGGTGTGAAAGAAACACGAAGCTATCCAGTGATGGAAGTCATTAAAGACAGTTCTCAGATTTATTTGAATAATAAGATTAAATAAGGGATGGAAATATTTTGCTGATGTAGCCGTAATCGCACTGTTTAGAGATTCTATTTTCAATATACAAAATTAAAGGGGCTTGCGCCCCTTTAAAATGTATACCTTCGTCATTTGAATAAGTTTTACAGCAACTTAATTCATTTCACGATCATAGATTTGTTCAGCTTTGTCAAAGCGATCTACAACATCTTTTTGAGGCGTTTTATCCATCAAACTTACTACGACGATGCTGATAAACGATAGGATGAAGCCAGGTACGATTTCATATAAACCTGTATCTGCCATGGTATTTTTCCAAAGGATGACCGTTACAGCACCGACGATCATACCGACCAAAGCACCATTTAGCGTCATACGCTTCCAGAATACTGAAAGAATAATCAATGGACCAAATGCAGCACCGAAACCAGCCCATGCATAAGAAACCAGACCAAGTACTTTACTTTCAGGGTTCATCGCTAACAAAATCGCCAATACAGCAATCGCTAATACCATGAAACGGCCAACCCAAACCAATTCCTTTTGAGAAGCATTTTTGCGGATGAAAGCTTTGTATAAGTCTTCAGTGAGCGCACTTGAACAAACCAAAAGTTGACAGCTGAGCGTACTCATCACCGCTGCAAGAATCGCTGCTAAAATTACACCTGCAACCCATGGATTAAATAAAACTTTGGTTAATTCCATAAATACGGTTTCAGGGTTTTTCGCGACAATTGCTGCTGCAGGAATATCAGGATTCGCTTGGAAATATGCGATACCGACATACCCTACAGCAACTGCACCTGCTAAGCATAGAATCATCCAAGCCATACCAATACGACGTGCATTTGGAATAGACTTAACCGAATCTGCAGCCATGAAGCGTACTAAAATGTGTGGCTGACCGAAATAGCCCAAACCCCAAGCCATTGACGAAATAATTGCGAGCGCACTCACTCCAGTAAACATACTCGATGCATGAGGACGTGCTGTTTCAATCAATTGGTTGACCTGCTGAAGATCACCGATCGCCAAGAAGGTCATAATGGGTGCAAGTAAAAGCGCAAAAATCATTAAGCCAGCTTGGAAAGTATCTGTCCAACTAATGGCTAAGAAACCGCCAATACATACGTAACTCATCGTTGCAATGGCACTAACCCATAAGGCAGTGGTGTAATCCATAGCAAAAATACTTTCGAATAAACGTGCACCTGCAACCATACCCGATGCGCAGTAAATACCGAAGAATATTAAAATGACCAATGCTGAAATAATACGAAGCACTTTCTTTTTATCACCAAAACGGCTGGTGAAATAATCGGGTAAGGTCAATGCATTGTTTTGAACTTCAGTGTGAACACGTAAACGTCCTGCAACTAAGTACCAGTTTAACCATGCACCAATGATTAAACCTATTGCAATCCATGATTCAGATAGCCCAGTGAGATAAATTGCACCTGGCAACCCCATGAGTAGCCATCCACTCATGTCTGAAGCACCTGCTGAAAGTGCAGTTACAAAGCTACCTAAGCTTCGACCACCCAAAATATAATCTGAGAAATCTGTGGTTCTTTTATATGCATACAATCCAATACAAACCATTGCAATAATATAAAAAATAAAAGTAACCACTGTGGGGTTAAGTGAATCCATAATCAATCCTTTTCCATTTGGGACATTATCCAAGTATTATTTTTTTATAGCTACACATTTACGTGCAGATTCTTCCATAGAATTAAAAAAAATCGCTGTATTTTTTATAAGGTGATTATGAGAGTATTCTGTATCTGAATGTACATTTGGATACAATTCAAAATTTAGCCAAGTAAGACGATTTTTTAATCAGATAAAATTTTGGTTAAATATTAGCTTTACACAAAGTTACAAACAGTACATGTATTAATATTCTTATAAGAAATTTTATCGAAAAGATGTATTTTGCTAATACAGAAAGCACAGAAAAGGAATATGATTTAGCTATTGCACATATACAGTGCATTATAAGAGTAAAAGTCAATGGAAATAGAAACGGTTCAAGCGGATACCATAAGAATAGAAAAAGATTTACTTGGTGCAAAAGAAGTACCATTAAATAGTTACTACGGTATACACACATTAAGGGCGTTAGAAAATTTTAAAATTTCTAAACATACGGTTGGAGAGCAAAGCTTTTTTATTCGTGCATTGGCTCAAGTAAAAAAAGCTTCTGCACAAACCAATCAACAATTTAATCAGATTTCGGAACAAACCAGCCTGGCGATACAAAATGCCTGTGATCAATTGATTCAAAATCCTGAACAATGGCGTGAGTCCTTTCCATCGGATGTGTTTCAAGGTGGTGCGGGCACTTCGATCAATATGAATGCCAATGAAGTCATTGCGAATATTGCTCTAGAATCTCTTGGATATGCAAAAGGTCGTTACGACATTATTCATCCCAACGATCATGTGAATAAATCACAATCGACCAATGATGTTTATCCAACAGCTTTGCGTTTAGCGACTTATTATTCACTCGATCTACTTTTTGAGAAAATAAATCATTTAATCCATTCACTGCTGATTAAATCGACAGAATTCCAATTTGTTTTAAAAATGGGACGTACTCAATTACAAGATGCAGTACCGATGACTTTAGGACAAGAGTTTCATGCTTTTGCAACATTATTAAAAGAAGACGTACGCTTAATTAGAAAAACAAGAGAACTTTTATTAGAAATTAATTTAGGTGCTACGGCAATTGGTACAGGTGTAAATACACCACATGGTTATGCCACACAAGTAAATGAGAATCTTAAAACAATCACAGGTTTAAATTTAATCGGTGCGGAAGATTATGTTGAAGCAACCAGTGATTGTGGCGTATTTATTTTACTTTCGAGTACTTTAAAACGATTGGCAGTTAAACTTTCTAAAATTTGTAATGATTTACGCTTACTCAGTTCTGGACCACGTACAGGTTTATGGGAAATTCGTTTACCAGAATTACAAGCGGGTTCATCAATCATGCCTGCAAAAGTCAATCCTGTGATTCCAGAAGTGGTCAATCAAATTGCATTTAAAGTGATTGGGAATGATCTGACGATTACTTTTGCAGCAGAAGCAGGGCAATTACAACTGAATGTTATGGAACCAGTGATTGCAGTTTCACTTAATGAATCTATTGAATTATTGGTTAATGGTATTCAAACTTTGGATGAAAAATGTATCCAAGGTGTAGTGGCGAATGAAAAAACATGTTACGACGCAGTAATGCGAAGTGTCGGCATTATCACTTTACTTGATCCTATTTTAGGTCATGCGAAATGTGATGAAATCGGTAAGTTATGTATTGCTGAAAATAAAACGATTCAAGAAGTGGTACTTGAGCAAAAATTATTGACTCAAGAGCAACTGGATACAATCTTCTCATTTGAGAATATGATTTCAGAAATTGCAGTGCAACCTTATGAAGAAGTTGAGAAAGCAGGCTAATTCAGTTTTTAAACTTAGTATTTGATATACCAAGCTAAGTTTTTTAAATCGTATCTGACTCGGATTTAAAAAATCCGAGTTTTTTATGAGATATTTATTCTACATCATTGTTTCTTTAATGTGTGGGTTGAGAAGAAGCAATCAACGTTTTGGAATGAGCATTATCAATCGTCATCAAAATAAAAAAGATTAACAAAATCATGTTGGCTAAGTTGTTTTAGTTATGATATCACTTTGTTAATACAATAAATTTGGAGAATAACAATGCACCCAACCATTGAAACCCAAATGCTGATCCGCAAACCTATTGCCGAAGTATTTCAAGCTTTTATTGATCCAGAGATTAGTTCGCAATTTTGGTTTGATTCTTCAACGGGGAAACTTGAACAAGGTAAAACGGTACAATGGACATGGTCTAAATATCAAGTGAGTACCCAGGTTAAGGTATTAACAATTATAGAAAATAAACAGATCCAAATTGTATGGGGCGATCCAAAATCTACAGTCGATTTTATTTTTGAAGAAGTCAGTCCAAACACAACGTATTTGCGTATTCGAAATTATGATATTCCATTACAAGGTGCAGAATTGATCAAATTTATCATCGATGCAACAGGTGGCTTTACAACGGTTGTTGATAACTTAAAAGCTTATCTTGAGCACGGTTTAAAATTAAATTTAATTGAGGATAAGTTTCCGCCATTTTAAAAAATATTTTAATTTTACGATTTTAAAACGACCTCAAAATCATTTAATCAGTTGAGCTTTGAAATTATAAAATGGTTTTGAACGTAACTTATTGCGAGGTCATTATTTCTTAACTTGTTGTTCTTTCAAGGATAAATAAGTGGGTAGTTTTAACTTGGCCTGCGCTCTGAGTTTCATTTTGATATAGAGAACTAATGCAAAACAGGTCGTTGCAATGGTTAAAAATAAACCATTCATATAGGTCATAATCGAACTGATATAACCAATTGTGGTTAAACGATTCATCATTTTGACCACTTGAGGGCTACTTTCTATATCGGTAATGGCCCAACTGCATAAATGTTCACAATTGTTAATAATCAAGTGATAGTTATTTTCATGCATACGTAAACGCATACGACGTACAATATGACGACCTTTATATTTAGGTGAATCATAATGGCGGATTGTAATGCTTTTACCATGTGAAAATTTTGCTAATGATGTCACTTCGATTGGGCGTTTTTTGAAAAGATGTGCAAAGCCTGAATAATGAATGACTCGACCTTTTCCTGCATAGATTCCATGATGGCTATAACCAAAATGTTTAACGATGAGATGAGCACCTAAAGGATAATGATATAAGCGTTTTTTCAGCATCTTTCACTCAGTTCAAATAAAGTATACATATGTATTTAATTGAAAGGATAAAATCATTATAGTCAAGCCAAGGGAATATGGTAGTAGTAAAACTGATAATTCAGTAAAGAATTGCATCTAAAATGATCAGTAATTTTCATTATGGTCTACTATATATTGCGTAATAGACAAAAATTGCTTAAGTCAGCTATGAATTTAAAAATGATCATTTTGCGTTTAGCAGCACTACTCAGTGTGAGTAGCTTGGCGATGGATGTACAGGCCGATACAGATTATTTTCAAATCAAACAGGATAACCGTATTATTGCAGATGCTGTTCGTATTGCTGATTTAGAAAACCTACAATTATTACTGAATAATCAACAAGGTATAGCTTTTAAAAAGTTTAGCCATGTTCAAAAAGCACATCCTAAATGCAAAATAAGTTTTGCGATGAATGCAGGCATGTATCATGCAAATTTTTCTCCAGTGGGACTCTATATTGAACAATTTAAGCAACTGAGTGCATTGAATAGCAATACAAATCAATTTGGTAACTTTTTTCTACAACCAAATGGTGTAGTTGCATGGAATAAGAATAAGGCCGTACTTTTAACGACGCAGCAGTATGCTCAGTCTAATTTTCAGGCAGAATATGCAACACAATCTGGTCCAATGTTGGTGATGAATCGTGAAATTAATCCAATATTTAAATCGAACTCAGATTCTTTAAAAATTCGTAACGGCGTGGGTATTAAAAACAATCAGCTTTACTTTGTTATTAGCCGTGGGAAAATCAATTTTTATCATTTTGCTGATATTTTTAAGACCCAACTTAAAGTAGATCAAGCTTTGTACCTTGATGGAACTGTCTCAAGTGCTTTTATTCCACAAGTCAAACGGCACGATCAGATTTACGATTTAGGGCCAATGTTTATTTATGCGGAGTCAAAGCATTGTGATTGATTTATGGCGTGAGCAAGTTGTATGGGGAGAAAGAAACAGTCGCAGTATATGAATGCTACAACTGTATTTTGAATGGCGTGGCCGTTCTATTTCACCATACTCAGAATAGAAGATTGTGCTTTACAGGTTTGAATAGCCTCATCTTTAGGTAAGCTTTTGATTTGTTCTTCAAAGGCTTTCTTTTGTTCTTTAAGTGCATCTTCTGGAATACCACTTTGTTTAGCGATTTTTTCCATATGTTTCCATGATTCTTCACATTCTTTTGGCATATCACTACATGCGCTTAAAACAGCAGTCATTGCGAAAACTGGAACTAAAAGTAAATATTTCATATTTATGTATCCCTTAAATTTTTATATGGGTATGCGTTATAGTTTGTACAACATTGGTTGTATAGCACAATAATAAAATTTAATGTAATTTCAATGGTGTAAAAACAGTTTTGAAAATAGATGATCTATTTTGAACAGACTATCAAAAAATGACCATTTCTTAAATAAAAAAAGCATTCAGTACACTGAATGCTTTTCTGTATCATCATCCATGACTATTGGATAGGTGGATGCTGTAATTGGTTGAGTTCTTTTTTACTGAAGCCTCGCGACACCAATACTTTTTTAATCCCAGTGATGACATCTTGATCTGTCGCATTTGTTAATGCTGATAAGAGCTGATCATTGGATTTACAAGAACAATCATTTTCAACACATGCAATTTGATTCTTGTGTTCATTTTGCTGTGTATCTTCTGCCATAAACAGCTTTTGCCAAAAACTCATAGAGCCTTCATATGCAACCTAACATAGTTCGAAATATAAGCTTTTTTTTCTAAAATACAAGAGATCTGTGATTATAGAAACAGCTCTTGAAGCTTAAATTGAATAAAAAATTAAATTTTTTATCTATCAAGTGCTATAGAGAAAAAGCATTCTTATCTAATAAAATGTTGATATACATATGTTTATCACAATGCCAAAGGTGCTCTATCGGCATTGTGAGTATTGTAATAAATTGTTTAAATCTTTTCGAGAAGAACACCTGACTCAACATGATGGGTATATGGAAATTGATCAAACATCGCAAATTTTACGATTTTATGCGTTTCAAGAAGTGTTTTTAAATTGTCATGTAGGGTGTCAGGATTACATGAAATATAAAGAATTCGATTAAATCCTTGTAATAATTTTAAAGTATCATCATCAATTCCCGCACGTGGTGGGTCTACGAATACACTATCAAAATTGTAGCTTTGAATATCGATTTCAGCTTCTTGCAAACGACGAAATTCACGTTCGCCATTATAAGCGAGGGTAAATTCTTCTGCGGACAGTCGTGCAATTTGGATATTATCAATGTTGTTTTTTTCTATATTCCATTGTGCAGCATAAACAGATGATTTAGCCAATTCTGTAGCAAGTACACGATTGAATTTGAATGACAAAGGTAGGGTAAAATTACCATTACCACAATACAATTCCAATAAGTCTTGATCTGTTTTTTCAACACTATTACATGCCCATTCCAGCATTTTTTGGCAGACCTGAGCATTCGGCTGAGTAAAACTGCTTTCAATTTGTTTGTATTGAAATTTTCGGTCGAACACTTGTAATTCTTCAACCACAAATTCATCGCTAAGAATCACTTTTTGACCACGACTACGGCCGATCAATTTAATATTGAGTTTTTCAGCCAGTTGTTGGGCTAAGCCTTCCCATTCTTTGGTTAATGGCGCTCGATAGATGAGTGAAACGAGCATTTCACCTTTAAGTGTTGCTAGAAAATGAATTTCAAAAAGACGTTTTGAAAGGATCTCATTTGTTTTTAATTCTGCCAATAAAATTGGCATAAGTGTGTTAATACTTTGATCCGCGATAGGGAAATCATCAATACGCACTACGGTTTTTTGCTGATCTGTATTACGTTCAAACATTGCATAGAACATATCATCATCAGTATGCCAAATACGGAATTCTGCACGCATTCGAAAATGTTGCTCAGGTGACGCAAACACTTCTAAAGATGGTGGATTGAATTCAGCAAATTGAGTTTGGATTCGTTCAATTTTGGCATCAAGCTGTTGTTGATAAGATGAAGTCATAAAAATCAGAAAACACTGGAATTAAGCAGTAGCGATGGTATCAAAAATAGCGGACGATGGACAATCATTCCTGCCCATCTTTGAAAATTTTAGGCAATTCAGCTGAATTGAATATCAAGCAATGGTTATCTATGTAGACCCAAAAGGGCAATTAGTATTTACTTAAATGTTCAACCAGATAATCGATAAAAACACGTACAGCAGGGAGTAAACCACGGCGAGATGGATAAACTGCATGGAAAATACCATGTGGTGCTTTCCAGTCTGGGAGTACTCGTACCAATTCACCTGTTAAAATATAATCATTGGCGATGGTGTCGGGAAGTAGGGCAATACCACAATTTTGACTGGCCAATTTAGCCAACATCATCAAGTCCGAACCCATTAAAATAGGATTAATCTTAATTTTCTTGGCTTGGTTTTGATGATCATGTAAGACCATTTGTTGATCTAAATGCTCATCGACCATGCTTAAAATACGATGTTCAGTTAAATCTTCAGGTTTTTTTAATATGCCGTATTCATTCAAGTAGGCTTGGCTGGCAAATAAATGTTGTTCAATATTTTCAAGTTTTCTTAGCACCAAACTTGGATCATCATCTAAATTGGCACGAACACGTAAAGCAATATCAAAGCCTTCATTAATAATATCAATCCGGCGATTGCTTACCAATAATTGCACTTTAATTTCAGGATAGGTCTTTAAAAAATCAGGTAATATTTTGGAAAGTTCATTTTGTGCAATAGAAACAGGCACACTGACTTTGATCACACCGCGTGGTTGTTCACTTAAATGATCCACTAAATCATGGGCTGATTGGGCAGCATTAATCATCACTTGCGCATGCCGGTAAATATTCATACCGATATCGGTCACGGCAAAGTGGCGTGAACTGCGTTGAATCAGCCGAACACCTAATTTTTCTTCTAAATTATAGACGCGACGACTTAATTTTGATTTTGGAATATCCGTTGCTCTTTCTGCCGCACTAAACCCACCATGTTCGACGACTAAGCCAAAGCAGTAAAAATCATCTAAATCAGAGAGCATTAAAATATTCCAGAATTGCAACAATTGCCTGTTATTAAACTTGATTGTTGCAAAAAGTCAATTTTAAATTGTGTGAATCAAGCAAACTTAATCAAAAACCTACATATTAAAACTAAGCAGTTGCTGTAAGTAGAATATATTCAACTTTTTTATATTCTTCTAAGCGCAACCAATCTTTAGCACTTGGTTGTGGAATCCGTGTTAAATCCATATTGTCAGTAACATCTGCCAGTTTAACAACTCTTGCGATTGGATTCTTTACAGCACGATAAGCTGCTTCAATACGAGATTCACCCTCTTTTTTCGTCAGTGCTAGAATGGCATCAACAATCGTTTGACTAAACCCTAAGGAAATCAAATCGACAACGGTGGTATCTGTATCTTCTAAAATATCGTGTAATACAGCAACGATTTGTTGTTCAGGGGTTTTAACTTTAAACATGAGTCTGAGCGGGTGAAAAATATAAGGTTGTTGTGCTTTATCTTTTTGACCTGAATGTTTACGTGCTGCTAAAGCAATCGCTTTTTCAATTGTTGACATAATATCCTTATCTTTCTTTATATAATCTAAAAACAAAATATAAAAAGCATTAAACCGATTGAGCCATCTATTTTAAAACGAGTGACTAATTTCCCCCAACTCGTTTAAAATATAATTTTATTCTGTTCCAAACCTTATGCCATTTCAACTGATCACGCTAGAAAATTATCAAGAAAATGTTACATGCCCGCATTGCCAACATGCAGTCATCGATTGGAATGAAGAGCAATATATTCAACCATGTGAGCATACTTTATTTATTGCCATGGATTTAGGCTTTGAATATATTGCTGATGAATTTGAAAGTACCATGCAACGCAGTGTAGATGAGATACATGCGCATGATGATCAAGGTCTAAATATTTACAGTGAATTAACCCATTCAGAATACCCGAACTATCTAATTTACAAAGCAAGTTTAGGTATAGAAGGGTATTTTCGATATATTGGTTTTACGCAGTAATCCACGCTTAAGCAGTGGTTGTTATGGTACGTTGTTCCATTAATATTTGTTGAGCAATATAAGCTGCTTGATCTTTTTTAGGACGAACAACTTGCCATTGCTCATTACTGTCCAGTTCCCACGCTCGGACATTGTCTTTTAGATAATTTAGTAAGCCAAATTCAATAATTTGCTTTTTCAGTTTTTTATCTTCAATCGGGAAGCATGTTTCTACTCTTGAGAATAAATTACGGCCCATCCAGTCAGCACTTGAACAATACAGCTTTTCTTCGCCACCATTTTGGAAATAATAGACCCGAGTATGTTCTAAAAAGCGACCTACGATAGATCGCACGGTAATATTCTCTGATAAATCTGGTATTTGTGGTCTTAAACAGCAAATTGAACGGATAATAAGTTCAATTTTAACACCTGCTTGAGATGCCCTATATAGAGCAGCAATCAGTTGAGGTTCAGTTAAAGCATTAACTTTGATAATGATACGTGCAGATTGCCCTGATTTTGCGAAAACGATTTCATTTTCAATTAATTGTAGTAATTGAGCATGTAAGGTAAAAGGCGCATGGAACATTTTTTTTGACTTTGCCATACGTCCCATCCCTGTAAGCTCTTGGAAGATTTTATGTACATCTTCACAAAGATCAGGTTCTGTGCTGAGTAATCCATAATCGGTATACATTTTGGCATTGCCTGCATGGTAGTTTCCTGTCCCAAGATGTACATAACGTTTTAATTTTTCACCTTCACGTCGCACGATTAAAATCATTTTGGCATGAGTTTTATAACCTACAATGCCATAAACCACGACTGCACCAGCTTCTTGTAAAATATTGGCGACAATAATATTAGATTCTTCATCGAAACGCGCGCGCAACTCAATAATTGCGGTCACTTCTTTGCCATTACGTGCAGCCTCAGCCAAAACTTGAACAATTTCCGAATCTGGACCACTACGATATAACGTCTGTTTAATTGCAAGTACGTTTGGATCTTTGGCTGCTTCTTTGAGTAAATTAATCACAGGTTGAAAAGAATCAAAGGGATGATGCAACAACACATCTTGTTTGCTTAATACTTCAAAGATTTTGTGTGGATTACGTAATGCTTTTGGAATGACAGCTTGAAAGGGCTTGAAGCGCAATTCAGGAATATCAAAATGAGCAATTAATCGTGTCAGATTGACTGGCCCATCAACTTGATACAAATGTTGTGGATCTAAATCAAATTGTTCTAATAGATATGAATTGATCGAATCAGGGCAATTATGGGCAATCTCTAAACGTACAGCACGTCCAAAACGACGAGAAGATAATTCATCTTTTAAAGCAACAGCTAAATCATCTACATCCGCAGCCAGTGTTAGATCTGCGTTACGTGTAACACGAAATTGATAACAGCCTGTTGCAGTCATGCCTGGAAATAAATCGTTAATATGCTGTTGAATGATGGCTGATAATAAAATGTAATGTTCTTCGCCATTGGTGAGTTCATCAGGCAAACGAACAATTCGCGGCAATGAACGTGGAGCAGGAACAATGGCCAATTCAATTTGACGCCCAAAAGCATCTTTACCCTCAAGAGTGACGATAAAATTTAGGCTTTTATTCACCAAACGTGGAAAAGGATGAGCAGGGTCAAGGCTAATTGGCGTAACAACGGGTTGAACTTGTTTAAAAAAGTAGTTTTTAATCCACTCTAAATGCTTTTTTTGAATGTTGTTGTATTGAATAAATTTAACGCCGTATTCTTCCAACTGGGGCAATAACACGTGGTTTAATGTGTCGTATTGATCTTGAATGGCTTGATGTGCATTTTCAGAAATTTGTTGCAAAATAACTTCATTGGGGATGCCATCAGGTGCAGTGGTTATACTATTTAGGTCAATTTGTTTCATTAAACCCGCAACACGTATTTCAAAGAACTCATCTAAGTTCCTTGAAAAAATAATTAAAAAGTTTAAGCGTTCTAATAATGGGTGATTTTCATCTTTTGCTTGAGCTAAAACGCGTTGATGAAAAGCTAAAAGTGAAATTTCACGATTGATGTAAGTTGTTGAACTGTGTTGAAAGCTGTTTAAAACGGGCATGATCTGCGTCATTTGAGATTATCTAAAAGACCTTGTAGGGCATAGTAAGTTTTCAATATGACAAAAATGTTACAATCAGCTTAAATTTTAGAGAATTTAATAAATTTAAGTTATTAAAAAATATTCATTTTTTAGTCATAAATATTTAAAGATACAAATTCACAAAAGCTGAATGCAGATTTAAGCCAAACTCTTTAGAACGCTTTTTTGAGCAAGATCAGAAAGCACATTGATCATTTTTAATTTTAAGATCATAACTTTTATGCTCTGAAACAAGTTTCATCTTCACATAATAAGGATTTTTTCTTTGAAATTCGTTTTCAAATATTAAATCACAGTTTTCAATCATCCCTTTGATCAGTAAGCTTTGAATCCGTTCTTTTCCAACGCTATTTGCAAACTGATTGAAGTCTGACGATGTAATAATTCCTTGTAGATCAATATGATCATGAAATAAATCGATCTTTTCGATGAGTGTATTTTGGTCAATTTGTATAGGTAATACACGTGAATCTTCTTCACTCAGTGCAGTTAATAGATCATCCAAGTTCTTTTTATCTTTGATTTTATAATGTTGATCGATTAATTTTTTTTGTATCAGAAAATTATCTAATTCTGTTGCATGTGTAGCCATAGAAAAGCATAAAAATAATGAAGCACTAAGTTGATAAATTATTTTGAAATTCATTGGAATAATTCGCATCGTTAAAATATGGTTTTAGTATACGGAAAGTTTTTGTAAATGACTAAAATTTCCACCGATAAGATGAATCAAAATTCAAAGTTTTTTGGGCTTTGTTACTGTTATAAAGTTGATCATTTTCAGTAATTTGAAAAATGCCTGCTCCAGATTTTATTGCAAGAAATGCAGCATAGGCTGCAGCATCAACGTGAATACGTCCAAGCCCAGTTGGTTCACAGCCTGTAGCTGCACCATAAAGTTTACCATATCGTAAAATCACATATTTTAAATGACTATTTTCAATTTGTGATTCCATATTCTCAATGCTTTGAGCATTCTTTTTAAGTATTTCATTGTCAGAATTACTTGCCAATTCAGTCGTTTCATCTACTTGTGCTAGATTCGATTCATGCGCAAAGGCAATGCTTTGAGCAATGAACTTTTCACATGCAACTGCATGAGCAGCCTTGATTAAATTCTGTGTACCAATTTCTCTAATTTTTGCATTGCGAATCCTGGCTTCAAACATCAACGCTGGATTCAAGCCAAAAGGTAAGTCGGTTAATTGGTGAATAATATATTGAGGTGAAATCGCTTTAATTTTATCTATTAACTGATTTTCATTAAAAACATCAACGATTACAGGCTGAATACCTATAGCTTCTAGGAACTTTGCTTTATTTTCAGAACGGGTAGAGCCAAAAACATTATAATTATGCTGTTTTAAAATTAAACAAAGCTTATAACCGATGGCACCTGTTGCACCAGCAACAAAAACAATAGGTTGATTTGTAGTATTCAAAATTTTACCTATACATCACTTTTATTTATTGATTATAAATAAAGCATGTATAGGTAAATTGCAATTCATCTTATTTTAATTGTTCATTCAATAAAAACTCGACCAATGCTTTTTGGGCATGCAAACGGTTTTCAGCTTCATCCCAAACCACAGCATTTTTATGGTCAAGCATGTTTTCTGAGATTTCTTCGCCACGATGCGCAGGTAAGCAATGCATAAATAAACAATCAGGGTGTGCTAAATCCATCAGTTTTTCATTCACTTGATAGTCAGCAAATGCTTTTTCACGAATTTTTTGTTCTTCTTCTTGCCCCATGCTCGCCCAAACGTCAGTGACGATCAGGTCTGCATTTACTGCTGCATCTTCAGCAGAATCGACAAGTTCTACACAATGCGCAAATTCTGAAAGAAATTCAGGTTTCGGTTCATAACCTTTTGGAGATGCAATTTTAAGCTTAAAGCCCCACATATGTGCTGCTTCAATATATGAATTACACATATTATTGCCATCTCCAATCCAAGCAACTGTTTTGCCTTGGATTGGACCACGATGTTCAACAAACGTTTGTACATCTGCAAGCAACTGACAAGGGTGATGATCATCTGTTAAAGCATTGATTACAGGTACACTTGAGTATTCTGCAAAACGTTCAACAATGTCATGTCCAAAAGTACGAATCATCACAATATCAAGCATGCTAGAAATAACACGTGCAGAGTCTTCAATCGGCTCACCACGACCCAATTGAGTATCGCGCGGAGATAGAAAAATAGCACTACCACCAAACTGATTCATACCTGCTTCAAAAGATACACGAGTTCGTGTGCTCGACTTTTCAAAAATCATGCCCATCACTTTGCCAACAAAGGGTTGGAAAACTTCATGTTGATGTTGTTTTCGCTTTAATTCTTGAGCACGCTCGATGATGCGATTTAATTCAGCAGTAGATAAGTCACGCAGGGTAAGAAAATGTCGTAGAGCCATGATTACTCCACAATAATTGCATGGTCAAAGCCAATGGGTATTGACCAACAATGTATTGTTGGTGGTTGGTGAATAAAAAACAGGAATGAACTAACTATACTATAAGAAAAAGGAAATGCAAAAAAACTAGACTTTTTGATGACCTTGCAAAAAGCGATCTACACAATAGCTGAAATAGTCATATATTTCTTGATCATTATCTTGAATATCTACACTCATAAGTACAGGCCATTCAATATGACGAATAATACCAAAATAGAACTGAGCTGCATAAATGGGTTGTTTACAGTCGATAAGACCGTATTCATCTGCTTTTGTTAGGGCAGATGCAATGGTCAGTTGGACATGCTTCGGTCCTTGTTCATGGATATACAAAGCCAATTTAGGACTTCTTTGAGCTTGTTCTAAAATTAAACGAATAAAAGCAGCATTTTCAAAACGTAATATTTGTGTTTTAAAATTCATTAATGTTTGAATGAGATAGGTACGTAAGTCATCGGTATTGACATTAAAAGGTTCACAAATATCTTTCGAAAATTGTTCACAACGATAATCACAAATTGCTGTAAATAAGCCTTCTTTATTGCCAAAGTATTTATAAATTGAAGCTTTAGAACCACCTGCATGTTGCACAATATCATCTAAAGAAACAGCATCATACCCACGCTCAAGAAACAGTTCATTGGCACTGAGTAATAATGCAAGACGGCGTTCATGACCACGTTTAGTTTGTGGTAAATCACAGCATGGGGTTCCGATTTGCGCTAAGTCGTTGTGCATAAATTTTAAAATACTGCTTCGAAAGAAATGGGGTTGCTACGAGTATAACAAAGATGTCAATGAATATCTTAAGTTATATAAAAATGAAAAATAATAATTAATAAAATCAATAAATTAAAAAAATGAATTAAAATTCATTTTTCTTTATGAAAAGTTTTATGTACACTCAGTCTGTAGCCACTTTTCAGAAAAGTAGGATGGCTATACAAAGAACTCAATAGATAAGTGACCGCTGTGGAAGGGAATATGACAGAACAAACATCTGCAGGCTTAAGATTTAGACAAGCTCTCGAAGTGGAAAAACCATTACAAATCATCGGTACAGTCAATGCTTATGCAGCAATGATGGCGAAACAAGTCGGTTACAAGGCGATTTATGTTTCGGGTGCAGGTGTTGCGAACTATTCTTACGGTTTGCCTGATTTAGGTATGACTAGTCTGGATAATGTTTTAGAAGATGTACGTCGTATTACAGAACGTGTAGATACACCATTACTTGTAGATATTGATACAGGTTGGGGTGGCGCATTTAATATTGCACGTACAGTGAAACAAATGATCAGCGCAGGAGCCGCGGCTGTTCATATTGAAGACCAAGTTGCACAAAAACGCTGTGGTCACCGTCCAAATAAAGAAATCGTTTCTCAACAAGAGATGGTCGATCGTATTAAAGCTGCGGTAGATGCAAAAACTGATTCTAATTTTGTTGTCATGGCACGTACAGATGCCTTACAAAAAGAAGGTCTACAAGCTGTGATTGACCGTGCATGTGCATGTGTAGAAGCAGGTGCAGATGCAATTTTTGCAGAAGCAATGACTGACATTACGATGTACAGAACCGTATGCGATGCAGTCGGTGTTCCTGTATTGGCAAATATCACTGAGTTTGGTGATACGCCTTATTATACGACAGACGAATTAGCTGAACAGGGTATTCGCATGGTGTTGTACCCACTTTCGGCAACACGTGCAATGCAAAAAGCTGCACTTGAAGTGTTCCGCTCAATTCGTGAAAACGGCACACAAGTCAATGTATTGGATAGCATGCAACAACGTAAAGAACTTTACGAATTCCTTGATTATCATACTTTTGAAAACACATTAGACAAACTATTTACCCAGGAGAAATAATAAAATGGCTGAAGGAAAAGTACTCACAGGCGCAGGATTGCGTGGTCAAGTTGCAGGCAAAACAGCACTTTCAACCGTTGGTAAAAGCGGTGCAGGCTTAACCTATCGTGGTTATGATGTTCAAGATCTCGCTGAAAACTGTCAATTTGAAGAAGTTGCTTATTTAATCTTCTTTGGTGAATTGCCAACAGCAGAACAGCTAGCGACTTATAAAGCAAAATTAAAATCACTTCGTCAGTTACCGCAAGCTTTGAAAGAAGTTTTAGAGCGTATTCCTGCAGACTCGCATCCAATGGATGTGATGCGTACAGGTGTATCGATGCTGGGTAATTTAGAAACTGAGAAATCTTTTGATGAACAGCAAGATGTTGCCGATCGTATTTTAGCAACATTGCCTGCAATTATTTGTTATTGGTATCGTTTTAGCCATGATGGCGTACGTATTGAAGAAAATACCGATGATGATTCTATCGGTGCTCAATTCTTACATTTACTTCGTGGCGAAAAGCCAAATGAATTGCATGAGCAAGTGATGAATGTGTCATTAATTCTCTATGCAGAGCATGAGTTTAATGCATCAACATTCACAGCACGTGTATGTGCATCTACATTGTCAGATATGCATTCATGTATTACAGGTGCGATTGGTTCACTTCGTGGTCCATTGCACGGTGGTGCCAATGAAGCGGCGATGGAAATGATTGAAAACTGGACGTCTCCTGAAGAAGCTGAGCGTGAAATGCTGGGTAAACTTGAGCGTAAAGAAAAAATCATGGGCTTTGGTCATGCGATTTATAAAGACAACGACCCACGTAATGGCATTATCAAGATTTGGTCTGAGCGTTTAGCAAAAGATGTGGGCGATACAGTGCTTTATCCTGTTTCTGTACGTTGTGAAGAAGTGATGTGGCGTGAAAAGAAACTTTTCTGTAATGCTGATTTCTTCCATGCATCTGCATATCACTTTATGGATATTGCGACTAAATTGTTTACGCCAATTTTTGTGATGTCACGTGTAACAGGTTGGGCAGCACATGTGATGGAACAGCGTGCAGATAACCGTATTATTCGTCCAAGCGCTGAATATACTGGTCCAGAACTGCGTAAAGTTGTACCAATTGAAGAACGTTCAGCTGCTTAATCATTAAATAAAATCATCTAAATAAACACTATTATTGATTACTCAAATTGTGTTTAACAGTAAAGCCTCTTTTCGAGGCTTTACGTGTTTCTATTCTGTGAAAAATAAATCTATCTGAATCAATATTGAAGCATGTGTTTAAGTCCTTTATTTCTTAGGCAGTAATAAAACAGGATCTTCCACGTTGTAGCCTGTTTCAAAAGGTATACCTAAATATTGAATGACAACCAACTTTTTATTTTGTTTAGGAACAATAAATTTTTGGGTAATTTTTAATGTGTTATCGTAATTTACAGCAGTTTGATTCTTACTCTGATGTGAAGGAGCAGTAATTTTATAGGTGGTTCTATACTCAGTTATTTTTTCACCAGGATCATACCAAGCGGCGATTTGTTTTGTACGCCGATTGAGTATTTGTATTTTTGCAGATTGGTTATTGCTCACAATCAATGGTGTTAGGCGTTTTTTGATTTGAGCCAAATCTTTTTCAAACTGAATCCCATCTTGATCATAATCAACTTTTTGGGTCTTAGGATTGAGATATAAAGACCGAACTTCTATTGGTTTTTCAGGTGTTTTACCGCTGAGTTGGTAATAATACAATTGTGGTAAACGGCCACGACCATCTTCATAATGCCTTAAAAGATAAAGTTTTTGCTCTTTAGCTGCATAACCCAATACTTCGATATTTTGTCCACCACCTACAGTTGCATAGCAATGTAATGACGTTGTAAGTATAGTGCCCGTTATAAGATATTTTAATATTTGCATGACAACACTCTTTATTTATTCTATAGATTTATTTTGCATTTTTTATTGTGAAATAAAAAATTAGTTTTGTATTTAAATACAGACGAGATTGTAAAAGTTTAAGCCCTAATTTCCCAAGTAGAAGTTTGTTATAACTTCAACACAAATCAGTAGTGATCAAGAATTGTTTGAAAATAACTCAACCTAGTGAACTTGTTTCACTAGGTTGAGTTATTTTTTATCGATGGTGAATTACCACATTAAATCATCTGGAATAACATAAGCTGCGTATGGATCTTCTTCATCTGTGGTTTGTTCATTTTTCTCGGAATTATTCACAATAATAAAACCGGTCATTTTGTCATTTATACGATCAGCCAATGCTTTTGGTAGAAGTGCATAACCATCGGCATCTTTTGCAACCACTAAACTTCCAGAAACCAAAGCATTATAAACTTGCTGATTGATATAGATCTTTTTAATAGAACCATCAATAAATTGATAAACAGATTCACCATCTGTGTCTCTGATTTTATGTTGCGAGATCATTTGAATAATGGATGCTTTGAGCGCTTTTTCATCCAATATTTTTTTCTTTTCTAAGTCCAATGCTTGGTCTTTTGATAGTTTTTGCTGCTTGTCTTGTTCAATCTTGGCTTTGATTTCAGCTTCATTACTTTGCCCAGTCCGTTGCTCGTGCTGTGCTTGCTTTGACAGTTTCTTTGCTTTTTTATTATCGACTAAGCCAGCTTTAAGTAACTGCGCTTGTAGTGCATTTTTCACCATAAAAATAACCAACCATTAACTGTGTATTGTGCGATACCGAAAATAAACAAACCAGTACACTAAACTTAAAATTAGACTTAATCCCGCAGGAATAAGAAATGCATTCAATTGTAAATAAGGATGTAATACACTGGCAATGATTCCACCGAGAAAAAAACCAAGAAGAATCAATAAATGTAAGGTAATTCGGCGTTTTTCAGCATTTAAACCACGGAACAAATAACCCAATGCCAAACCTAAGTCGGTCAAGACACCTGATAAATGCGTAGTGCGAATAATTGTACCTTTATAATGGCTAACCATTGCATTCTGTACACCCATTGCAGCACTTGCCCATAACAGAGCATATCTTGGATATTGCGGAATAAACAGCCAACAGAGCAGGATAAAGAATGCAACCAGACTCAGTGGAATACCGTATCTACGACCGAGTTGAAAATGACTATTGCCTAAAATAAAACCACTATAACTTGAGCCAAGTACATAACTTAAAATTACCCAAAATAGATAAAAAATCGTATCAGCTTGATGATGAACAATTGCTTGTGCCAATAAACTGGTATTACCCGTCATATGGGAAATAGATTGATGTAGAACAGTAATTAAGCCGAGAACATTAATCATGCCCGCATTGACTGCGAGCATGAAAGCAGCGAATTGCATCCAAATGGGTAAGCGCTGTAATGGCATAAATCCTTCTTTTTATTCGAACACCAGTGATTTATTACTTTTTAGAAAGATCTACTGCTGCTGTAAATAAGACATCAGTAGAAGAGTTCAAAGCAGTTTCAGTCGAATCTTGTAAAACACTGATCACCATACCAATAGCAACCACTTGCATAGCGATTTCCGAAGGAATACCAAATAAACCACAAGCAACTGGGATGAGCAATAATGATCCACCAGCTACACCTGATGCGCCACATGCAGTCACAACCGATACAATTGAAAGAATAATCATCGTCACTAAGTCAACTTGAATGCCTAGCGTATGTACAGCAGCTAGTGTGAGTACAGTGATGGTGACCGCTGCACCTGCCATATTGATTGTTGCACCTAATGGAATTGCAACATTTGCCGTTGTATCTGAAACACCTAGACGTTTTGCAAGATCAAGGTTAACTGGAATGTTCGCTGCTGAACTACGTGTAAAGAATGCAGTAATACCACTTTCTCTTAAGCATTTTAATACCAAAGGATATGGATTCTTACGCATTACAAAAGCAACAATAAGCGGGTTAATAACAAGTGCCACAAAAATCATTGTGCCAACAAGAACTGCAATCAGTTGTGCATAGTTTTTAAGGGTTTCTAAGCCAGCTTGTGCAAAAGTTGCAACAACTAAACCGAAAATACCAACGGGTGCAAAAGCAATCACGATGCGAATAATTGAATCGATAGCACCTGCCACGTCAACAATCATTTGTTTGGTGGTATCAGAAGCATGACGAAGCGCTGCACCTAAGCCTACAGCCCAAGCCAAGATACCAATAAAATTGGCTTGATCTAAAGCAGAGATTGGATTGGCTATAAAACTCAATAAAAGGTTTTTCAGTACTTCAGCAACACTACCTGGTGGTTGTAATGCTGCATCAGATGCATGGGTAAAGATTAAAGTACTTGGGAAAGCCATACTTGCAACCATAGCGCTCAGCGCAGCCAAAAGCATGCCAATTGCGTATAGACCAAGAATAGGTTTGAGGTTTCCTGCACCTTGACCCACTTTAAAATTGGCAATTGATGCCGTAACCAATACAAAGACAAGAATTGGTGCGACAGACTTTAATGCCTTAATAAACAATTCACCTAAAATATTAAAATATTCAGCAGAACTTGGAAAAAGATAGGCAACTAAAAAGCCCAAAATAATTGCAATTAGAATACGACTAACTAAACTTAAACGTGCTAGGGCAGCGAACATATCCGAACCTTAATGCCTAAACTGGCCTAAAATCAATAAACAAGCTGAGTATTCTATACCTAAACAGGATCACATAAAAAATACAATTTTTAGATAAAAAATAAAATATTAAAAAATATACAAGTTTTTCTAAAATTAACAATAAAAAATGCTTCTAAATCAATCCATTTCATCGCTTTAAATATGATAAAAGCTTTGAGCATCTAATTGATGCATGGCTTGATAATGTGTTAAAAAAACCTTGCCACTCAGTGCATTGATTAAATTAGACTGCTTTAGGCGGTCCATGACAGGGCCTTTAACTTCAGATAAATGCAATTGGATCTTGAGCTTATCCAACTCACGATTTATTTCTTCTAGAGTTTCCAAAGCACTCAAATCAATATTGCTAATACTGGAGCAGTTGATGACTACGTGATGCAAATCTGAATTTTTACTGACTTCAGAAATCACAAATTCTTTAAGGGTATTGGCATTTAAAAAAGTTAAATTTTCATCAATACGAATAGACACAATATTGGCACTGGTTAAAACATCATGGCGAGAAATATTTCTAAAATGTTGTGTTCCTTCAACTAGGCCGATTACAGCGATATGTGGTCGACTAATGCGCCATAGCAATAATAAAAAGGTAGAAACAATACCAATGATTAAACCTGTCGAAATATCAATACACAACACTCCAAAGAAGGTAACCCACATTGCGATACCATCCGCTTTTGAATAGCGCCACGTTTCAACAAAGGGTTTAAAATCGACCAATTTCCAGATGGAAACCATGATTGTTGCAGCGAGGATAGCAAGAGGCAATGCTTTGAATAGCCCTGTAAAATACAGACTGACAATGACAATAAAGATCGAAGATAAAACACCAGCCATGGGGGTTTTTGCACCTGCATCAGCATTTACAACCGTTCGAGACAGGCTGCCTGTTACTGGAAATGCAGCACTGATTCCTGCACTGATATTGGCTACACCGAGCGCAATCAGTTCCTGATTACTATTCAATTCACTACGTTGTTGAAAAGCAGTTGCTTGGGCAATTGAAATTGATTCAACAAAACTGACCATGGTGATCATGGTTGCACCGGGCAAAAGCTTTAAAACTAAGTCCCAATTCCAAAATGGTATGCTTAATGGTGGAAATCCTGAAGGAATTTCTCCAACCGTTTTAATCCCCAAATGATCGATATGAAACAGCTGGACTAAAGCGATAGAAATAAAGACCAACAATAAAGGCAATGCTTTAATCCAAAATTGCATAGTGTTTGAAAATGCTTTGAAAATCGATGAGTTGAGTAACTTTGGAATATAGATTAAAAATACAATTGATCCGATACCAAATATAAATGTTGCAAGATTGGTCAGCGCTAAATATTGCCATGCACTTTGCAAAAACTCGATGATATCCCCTGATTTTAATGGCACATCTAGTATAAATTTCACCTGACTGAGTGCGATTAACACTGCCGAAGCAATAATAAAACTTTTAATGACAGGATGGCTAATAAGACGAATTAAAAAGCCAAATCTAAAAATGCCTAATAACGTTGAAAGTATGCCAACCAGTAAGGCCAATAAACACGCTGCTTGAATATATACAGGGGAGCCGACTTCGTATAAAGGTTCCAATGTTGCAAAAGTCATCATGGAAATGAGTGCAACAGGGCCTATAGACAGTGTTGGACTTCCACCAATCAGGGCATACACAATCATCGGTAAGATACTGGCATATAAACCCATGACAGGTGGTAAACCTGCAACCATTGCATAAGCCATACCTTGCGGTACAAGCATTGCAATCACGATCAGTGCTGCAAGCAAATCAGCTCTAAATTTTGATGAATTATAGTTTTGTAACCATAACCATGCGGGGAGAATTTTACTCAGTTGTAACTTGCGAGTGGGCATCACATTTTCATTATCACATTTTCATATATATTATGCATAAAAAATGCTAAGAAGGTAGCTAAAATTAACCCTTAAAGATCTAAGTTGTTGTCAATAAATATAATTTAGAAGAATTAAGCCTTGTGGCAATACAAACTATATAAAGTGTTGAGAACAATATGTAATTTCTCATCCTTAATCGAATAATAAATTTGTTTACCATCACGTCGTGTTAAAACCAGATCACTTTTACGCAGCATCATCAGTTGCTGAGAGAGCGTAGGTTGAGTAATTTGAGTCTTTTCTTCGATTTGTGAAACATTTAGTTCTTCTTGCGCGAGATGGCACAAAATGAGTAAACGATCTGTATTGGCTAAAGATTTTAAAATAGTGACCACAGATGATGCAGATTCCCGCATCACATCAACTTCAAGATCATTAGACATATTTACTTTCCATGATTGTATAAGCAAGTATAAACGCAGCATTATATACTGTATTTTTTATACTATTTTCTTTGCTTGAACTTTTTCGACTATTCTTTAACAAACAATAGTCAATGCTACAAAATAGACAAAAATGTGGATTATGATAAGATCAACTAAACATCTAATTATTAGATGCTGGAGTAGAATATGAGCACTTCAACAAGCATGACCGTAATGAAAACGACATTACGTGAAGAAGCAACCATTCCTAAATTGGCCATTCAGTCTTTTTCTGATGCATTTGAGCATGCTATCCAATCTGAACAGCAAGTTGTTTATGCAGAAGATTTTAAGTTGATCGCTGTACAACAAGGGCAGAAAGTCATTGTTAAAGATTTATCCAAAGCTTATGTTGTTCCGCAACTTAAACGCAGTGTGCTCAAACGTAAAAATAAACAAGAGGTGATGGCATAAGCGTCTATGCGTCAACCTAGAATTCGTATGTTTGCAGGGCCAAATGGTTCTGGTAAAAGTACCATTAAAGATTATTTAGCACCTCATCAAATTGGGGCTTATTTAAACGCAGATGAATTAGAAAAAGATTTAAAGCAATCGCAAATTTTAAGATTAGAAAACTATCATCCAGATTTAAATACACATACACTGATTCAATTTTTAAAACAGAAGAAACGAAAGCAAGCCAATGATTTTATTCCATTATTATCAATTAATCCGCAAATTCTAAGTGATGGTTCTGTTTATTTTGAACAGCAAGAAATAGATTCCTATCTGTGCGCTCGAATTATCGACTTTATAAGAATGGAGTTTTTAAAATTAAAAATCAGTTTTACTTTTGAAACGGTGATGTCACATATTAGCAAAGTCGATTTTCTAAAAGAAGCGCAGAAACAAGGCTTTAAAACCTATTTATATTATGTGGCAACGGTAGATCCTGAAATTAATATAGGTCGAGTATATTATCGGGTACAGGTCGGTGGACATGCTGTACCTGAGCAAAAAATTCGTGACCGTTATTATCGCAGTTTAGATTTGCTCATGTCTGCGATAGAAGCTTCAGATCGTGCGTATATTTTTGATAATTCAAGTCATGGTGAAAAAGCAGCCTTTATTGCCGAAATCGAAAAAGCAGAAGTGTTAAAACTCAATCCAGCCGTAGAATATTTTCCAAAATGGTTTGTTGATAAAGTCCTAGAACAGTTTAGCTAATTTTTACGAATATAAATCAGCTGTTTGCAATAACAACTAACATAGAACTATAAAATTAAATGATAAAAAAACCTTTAAATTCATTATTTTGTTTAAATAATAGTCGATGATTTAGGGATTAATAACCCTCGTTAGAGCACAAGAAAAAAATGTAATGATTCAATTGATTTGATTGCGGTCAATCGAATGACTGCAACTTGAAGCTGATGAAACATTCAAAAAGTTTGAAAATGGATTGATTAGTTTATAAATATATATATTATTAAAACATATATTGTTTGAATTTTAAAATATGCACGATTATTTATTGGCGTTCTTGGGTGGGCTTTTACTCGGAATATCTGTTGTAGGCTACTTATTTTGCAATGGTCGAATTGCAGGGATTAGCGGCTTAATTGCTCAGGTATTGAATCCACAAACGATGTTCAAAACACCTGCAATATGGTTTCTATTGGGTTTATCGATCACTCCATTTTTCTATGGATGGATTTTTAAACCACAGATTGCCATGGTGGTTACGAGTCCAATCCTTTTAATTTTTTCGGGTTTATTGGTTGGATTCGGCACCAGCTTAGGCTCAGGTTGTACCAGTGGGCACGGAATTTGTGGAATCAGTCGCTTATCTAAGCGCTCTATTGTTGCAACGAGTATTTTTATGTTGGCTGGATTTATAACGGTTTATGTTATTCGTCATGTGATAGGTGTTGCGCTATGAAAAATATTTTAGCTTTGGTTTTTGGTGGATTATTTTCAATAGGGCTTATGCTTTCAGGTATGTCAAATCCAGCGAAAGTCATTGGTTTTTTAGACTTATTGGGAGATTGGGATGCCAGTTTAGCATTTGTAATGCTTGGCGCGATTGCCGTAGCATTTTTTCCTCTTCAAAAAGCCATACGCAAGCCTGTGACGATTTTTAATGAAACGATTCAACTTCCTGAAAAGACTCAATTGGATCAAAAATTAGTTTCGGGTGCTTTTATTTTTGGTATCGGTTGGGGAATTGCAGGGATTTGCCCCGCACCCGCTTTGACACTGATTGGTTTGGGCTATGCACAAGTGCTGTATTTTATTGTCGCCATGTTACTGGGTATATTGATTCAGCGTCAGGTCGCAGGAGCATAAGCAATGATTCGTCCATTGGTGCAAGATTTTTTTGATGAATCGAGCCATACCTTTAGTTATGTGGTTAGCGATCCTGAGACGCAGTGTTGTGCAATTATTGACAGTGTTTTGGATTATGACGCAGCATCAGCAACCACATCAACCCATCATGCAGATCAAATCATTGATTACATTCAAAAACAGCATTTAACAGTACAGTGGATCCTTGAAACGCATGTTCATGCAGACCATTTAACGGCGTCACAATATTTAAAAGCGCAGTTAGGTGGGAAAATTGCAATGAGTGAAAAAATTGCAATTGTTCAGGATACGTTTTCTCATATTTATCATATTGATATTAAATCATTAAATGCTCGTCAAGCATTTGATTATCTATTTAAAGATCAAGAAGTTTTTAAAATAGGGGCGTTAGAGGCATATAACATTCCGACACCTGGTCATACACCAGCGTGTTTGAGTTATGTGATTGGTGATGCTGTTTTTGTCGGCGATACGCTGTTTATGCCAGATTATGGAACTGCTCGATGTGATTTCCCTAAAGGAAGTGCATCTCAACTTTATGATTCTGTGCAACACATTTTTGAATTACCTGAAAATATGCGCATGTATTTGTGCCATGACTATTTACCTGAATTGGCCAACGCTAGGCAAAACTATATGTGTCAAACAGATATAAAAACACAGCGGATGGAAAATATTCATATCCATAGCGGTGTTCATAAACAAGCATTTATCACAATGCGTGAACAACGTGATGCAAGCTTATCAATGCCTAAACTGATGTTAGTTGCTATTCAAATTAATATGGTAGGTGGACAGTTTCCAATGCCAGAAACGAATGGGATCAGTTATTTAAAATTGCCTTTTAACTATTTTAAATAACTGTTTTATAAAAATATTTAATAAGAATGATTGGGCTTAAATATTAAAGGTTGGTTAAATTGAATTTTTTCCAACAAAATCGCTTAAATTTAAGTATCGATAATTCTCCTCAACCCATCAAAAACATGAAAAAACGCTTGTAAAGTCTGTGAACAGAGAGTATTGTGAATTTAATACAGATTTTACGAACGACATGAAGATGTTAAAGCAACCATTAATCGCTACTTCTTATTATTTTTGGCAATTCTTTAGATAATTGCCTGAAGTCGTTCGGGCAATGAATTAGTTGCCCATCAAAGTTAATACCTGATCGGCAACACCGATCAGGTTTTTTTATACCTTTTTATTTTATAAACTTTTTGATTTGAGACATTTGGAGAACATCATGATGACATTGAATAACCTATATTTTAGCAACTTTTATTGGACTTATTTTGGTCAGCCACGTTCGAATAGATCACATACGCTCAAATAAAAGTAAGGACTGTCGAGAGTCCAAAGGAATACATCATGAATGCTTTAAATATCGCTTTACAACAAAATCAAAGCCAAGAAATTGAACTTAGTTTACCAAACGATTTGAAAAGAAAATTTTCATTAAGTCATCGCTTGGCGGTTCAAATTGCACAACAACGCCAAACCATACAAAATATACTCAATGGTAGTGATCCTCGTTTATTGGTGATTACTGGGCCATGTTCAATTCATGATGAAAAAGCAGCACTCGAATACGCAGAAAAATTAAAACAAATTCAAAGTAAAATTTCAGATCAAATCTTTTTAGTAATGCGTGCTTATATTGAAAAACCACGAACTACAATCGGCTGGAAAGGTTTTTTATATGACCCAAATCTTGATGGTTCATCTAATATGCAATTGGGCCTAGAAAAATCACGCCAACTTTATTTAAACATTATTGAAATGGGCCTGCCAATTGCCAGTGAAATTTTGAGTCCGATGGCGACAGCTTATTTTGATGATTTATTGGCTTGGGGTGCAATTGGTGCACGTACCAGTGAATCTCAGATTCATCGTGAAATTTCAAGTCATATGCCTTTCAGCATAGGCTTCAAAAATGGCACAGATGGCTCAATTCAAATCGCAATGGATGCGATTCAATCTGCCAGTCATGCGCATCAATTTTTGGCAATGAGTCAAAAAGGTACACCATGTATTTTGCAAAGTCAGGGTAATCCTTTACCCCATTTAATTTTACGTGGCGCAAACCATGGGCACAATTATGATGCTGAATCTATTCAGCATATTCGAGACCAATATCAAGGTCATTTACCTGCTTTGGTGATTGATTGTAGTCATGGCAATAGTGCAAAAGATCCACTTAAACAGCCTTTGGTTCTACAACAGATTATTGCAGAAAGACACATAACACAGGTACGTGGTGTGATGTTAGAAAGTCATTTACTAGATGGAAACCAAAAGATTTCATGTGATATGACTTATGGTCAGTCGGTGACTGATGGTTGTTTAGGATGGGAAAAAACAGCGCAATTGTTGTTGAATCTTGCTGAACAATTATCCACGAAACCATTATTACGCACAGCTTAACTTGAAAATTTTTGCAAAAAAAAAGATCAGATGAGTCTGATCTTTTTTAAAGCACTATTATTATCTTGAATAAAAGATTATAAACCTGCTTCGTATTCAGTATTGCTGAGTAATTTTTCAACATCAGCAATATTGTCAGGTTTGATTTTATAAATCCAACCTTTGCCGTATGGGTCGTCATTGACGAAATCAGGATCATCTTCTAAAGCTGTATTAATTTCAACGACTTCGCCTGAAACGGGAGCATGAATATCTGATGCAGTTTTCACAGATTCAACCACACCTGCTTGTGCACCTGCAGTGACATGGCTACCTACTTCTGGCATTTCCACATAAACTAAATCACCTAACGCATCTTGGGCATGATCAGAAATACCAGTAATCACAAGATCACCTTCAATTTTTACCCATTCATGTGTATTTGCATACTTCAAATCTGAAGGATGATTCATAATGACTCCTTAATATGACAATTTGTTTTTGTTAAGCGTTATACAGGTTTTTCAGTGAAAACAAAAAGCAGAGATACTGATAACCTTATTCATTCAAGCAAATAATGCTTATAAATACGGATCTTTACGCCAACTGCTCGGACTACGGCCGCTCCAACGCTTAAAAGCTCGGCTAAAATTTGCGACATCACTATAGCCCAATTCATCTGCGATTTGCTCAAGTGTATAGTCAGTTCGTGAGAGTAGCGATGTTGCATGTCGATAACGAACTTCATCCACCAATGTTGAAAATGAAGTGCCTTCAGCAGCCAACTGCCGCTTTAGGGTTCGATCTGACATATGTAGCCGGTCAGCTACATTTTCAATACTTAAATAATGTTGTTCTGAATGGGTCAAAATATCACGTACACGCATCGCCAAACGACGTCTTTCACCCAATGCAGAAAGCTCAGCTTCACATTGGTTGATTGCAATTTGACTGGCAATCGGGTCTGCATTGACCATTTTCAAACCTAAATAAGCCTTGTCAAAACTAGCAATAAGATGAGGTTGGTCAAAGCTCATGTTATAGCGAGACGCCAATTTAACCATATATTTATCAAAACCTTCTGGTTTTGGAAAATCAAAATCGATATCGCCGTGTAACTCTTCTATGCCTGTCAAAGCCTTTGCCATCGTCATGATACCAAAGGTTAAGCCCATAACGATTTCTGTACGTAAAGGTTCTATGTCGATATCACACTGCAATTGTAGTGTGGCTTTTTCGCCAAAAGTAGAGAAATACAATTGTAAAAAGGGCATGCGTAACTGAATAAATCGGTTTGCGAGCACCAATGCATCGGTAATATCGTGAGCCGTCATGATGGCATAGCCAATAAACCCATGAATTGAAATACGCATTTGCGTACCCAAGTGATAACCAAGGGTGGTTTCCCCAGTCAATTTTAATGCATGCTTCACCAATTCATTGGCAAGAGGCGTTGGAATCCTGCATTCAGGCTCTGCCAATTGTTCACTGGTAAAGTTAAAAGGTGCAAAAAGTGTTTCTGCGCTATAACCCCAACGAGAAACAATATCTAATAATAATAGTCCATATACACCAGGAATTCCCTGATCTTGGCGACCTGAGACTGTCTTCATTTGCTATCCGTTGCTCTCAACATGTGCTTCACTTTAATGAATTATATTGTCATGGAATATCTAAAAAATTCTAAATATTGTAAGACAAATTTAGAATTAATGAGCATCAAAATGACGTTTGAATACCACAATTTTTGTGGTTGATATCAGCAGAATATCACCGTGTTGATTTTTCGCCTGAGTCACATAAGTCACAATAGCACGATCATTTTTAGTTCTTGATGGCGTAATAGAAACAATTTCGACTTCAACATGAATTTTATCGCCAACGCGGGTTGGTTTAGGCCATCTCAAACTTGATTCAGAGCCAATTAAACCATAAGCAACAGGGAAGCATTCTGTCCAAAGACGCATGGTTACAGCAGAGGTGTGCCATCCACTTGCTGCCAGACCTTGAAAAATAGGATGATCTTTGGCTTTTTCGATATCGGTATGAAAAACTTGCGGGTCGTATTTTTGAGCAAATTCCAAAATTTCTTCAAGTGTCATTTCATATTCACGGCTAACAAAATGATCACCGATATTGATATCTTCTAAATACAACATGATTTAAATGTTCCTTTAATTTGGCACAACGTATAAATATATGACTTTAAATACAACTGTATAACAGAACCTTCGTCTTATAAAAAGCTTAGGTTTTTATATACTGGGCTTTTTGTGTAAGTCGAATTGTGATGAACATTTATTGATAAGAAGTTTCCTTTCCTGATTAATTGTGATCATTTTTTGACTTTTTAAAACCATCTATTTAGGGTCTGTTGACAATTCGTCTATGTTTGCGACTATGCGTATTTTTTAGGCATGCTGTGTGCTATTCAACATATTGATATAAACGTGTTGAGAATGTGCAGGAAGAGCAGCACGTTGTTCCAATAAATCAATACAGCGTAGCGTTAAATCAAATGATTGGTAGCAGCAGTGGGCAATCAATGCAAGGTGCTTTAATTGTTCATCGCTAATATTTTGAGGCTTTGTGAAATCTCGCACATACACAATATCCGCTTCGAGTAATTGGTTGACTGCACGTAAAGGTTGATTTTGGTAGGTAAAAGGTGAGATTGGCCATTTTTTTACAGCTGCAAAACAATGCGGTATAAACCCTTGGTTACGCAACTCAATGTCGATTTCTCCGAAACTGGGTTGATTTTCATAGAGAGTAATAAAAGATATTTCAGTTTGTATTGCAACAGCATTGCTAAGTTTTTGTTTGCCTGATTGAAAAACAGAAAGCTCAGTACCTTGTATATCGATTTTTAAAAAATCAACTACTTGGATTTCATCAATATCATCTAACTGATGGGTAGAAATAAAAACTCGTTCTAAGACAGTTGCATTGGCTTTTAATGCTAAAAAATTGTCAAATGTGTCTGGGTTAGGTTCAAGTAAACTGGTCATACCTGAATATTGGCACACTTTTAAAGTGTGTTGATTGCCATCACCAATTGCATAGGGGAGGTATTTTTCTAATTCAGTTTTTTGTTGATTGAGCTTTTCCAAAGCTTCAGGTTGAGGTTCGAAACCTGTAACTTTACATAATTTTGACTGTAAAAGTGTTTTATAAGGTGGATCACCATCTATAGGATTTGCACCAATATCCACAATTTCTGTTAAACGCTGTGGTTGTAATAAGTTAATCAGTTGATGCATATCATGTCCATAAGGTTATTTTTATATCTGATCATTATTGATGATGAAAACACACATATTTCTAGTCTAAATAAATGCAAAAGGAAATTTGTGTAGATAATCGGCTTCAACCTCAAGTTCTAAAATTGTTTCTGAATGTTTGATTGTTTTCTTCATCATTTCACCTGCCTTTTTATAATCGGGATAAGTATCGCTGTTTAGCAGATTAAATTGAGTATTTTCCCAAATTTCCTGTGTAGGCCATTGTGCATAGCCAATATAATCGTCCGTTTTAGTCTCTTTATGCAGCCGTGAACCCAATGAACCGAGTAATAGATAAATACCTTCGGTACGTACTTTCCATGCACGTATAAAATCAGCTTCCATTCCTACATGTATCTTAAAACGATAAATGGCAATAAACATATGATTCTCTTTCTGATATTTCTGAATAAACACGACCAATAGCGTTAAAATTTATGAATGCTCTAAATTGAAAATCGTGTTTTATTTAATCGTTTTTAACATCCAAATTTCACAAGCATGGCTATGTCCAGTATTGCCTTTGGGGTGTTTTAAATGCTCAAAACCTAATTTTTCATAAAGTTTAACAGCTTGCCAAAGTTCTTTGGTGGTTTCTAAATAACATGATTGAAACCCTTGTTGCTGGGCAAACTCAAAACTTTTTTCAAGAATCTGCTTGGCAAAACCATAACCACGTATTGCAGGGGAGAAGTACATTTTTTGAATTTCAAGAATAGTTGCATCACCTGCTAATGGTGAAAGCCCGCCACCCCCATGAATCCGCCCAGTTTCATCTTCAATGACCCAGTATTGCGCATTCGCTTGATTATAGACATCATATAGATTATCTAAAATTGGATCTGCCACAGCAAAACCTGATTCAGGTGCTAAACCAAATTCTTGAGAAACATCACGAATAATTTGAGCGATTGCTGCATTATCCTTGGCTTGAATTGGCCTAATTTTAAACATATGAAAATCAATTCAAAAAGAGATGAATTTTTATAGCAAAAAAATCATCTCTTGTGGTGAGTTTAAAATTTAACTGGTTAAAAGTTTGTCAGTTTTAAAACTTTCTCAAAACCTACTCCTATAATTTAGTTTGGTAATTAGGGCTCTTTAATAAGCAAAAAACTATTTTAACTCGCTAGAAGTTTTACCTAATTCACGGCGCGCGATAATCAATTGCTGAATTTGCTGTGTTCCTTCAAAAATATCGAGGATTTTTGAATCACGAGCCCATTTTTCTAACAATTCTGTTTCGTTATAGCCAACACTTGCTGCCAATTCCACGCATTTTAGGGTAATTTCATTGCCGATGCGTCCAGCTTTGGCTTTGGCAATTGAAGCTTCACGTGAATTCGGTTTTCTATTGTCTGCCATCCATGTCGCTTTTATGGTTAATAAACGTGCAGCCTCCCATTCTGCTTCCATTCGATAAATTTGTGCTGCCAAGTTCGAAGTTTGTAAATAAGGTGTTGCATAATCTGGGTCAAGTTCATCTTTAAAAATTTCTTTAATCCGTTCTAAAGATGCTTTGGCACAACCGATCGCCATTGCAGCAACCAAAGGTCGAGTATTGTCAAAGGTTTCCATCACACCAGCAAAGCCTTTGGCAACATCAATTTCAGCATTTCCCAGTAAATTAGCAGCGGGAACACGACAGTCAATAAAGCTGATTGCAGCAGTATCAGAAGCTTTAATTCCCAATTTATGTTCTAGTCTTTCAACTTTCATCCCTGGTGTGCCTTTCGGTACCACAAAAGATTTAATTGCAGCTCGTCCAAGTTTTTTATCTAAAGTTGCCCAAACTACAACTGAGTCAGCACGTTCGCCAGAGGTGACAAAAATCTTTTCCCCATTGAGAATATAATCATCGCCATCTTTGGTCGCAGTAGTACGAATAGCCGCAGAATCAGAGCCACAACCTGGTTCTGTAATGGCCATCGCAGCCCATGTACCTTTGAAGCGTTCTAGTTGTTCATCATTGGCAACAGCGGCAATAGCAGAATTTCCTAAACCTTGGCGTGGCATAGACAGTAGTAAACCTGTATCGCCATAACACATTTCAATAATACTTAATGCCGTACTCATATTGACGCCATTTTTATTACCTACTTGAACATCACCACGGACATTCACAGCAGCACCTGCATTCAGTCCTTCACCACCATCATTCATACCATCGAGTAGTGATGCCAACATATCCAATTCTTTGGGGTAAGCATGTTCTGCCTTGTCATATTTACGTGAAATAGGGCGCAGTACATTGATTGCAGTTTCATGTGCTTGATCTAAAAGCACTTTAAATTTTTTGGGATTTTGTAAATTCATGATTGTTATCCTATAGTCTGTTCGTTTTTGTCTTTTGATTTAAGCGTGTAGGCCTGAATGTAAAATTGCCATAGCACGTAAATCACGGTACCAACGTTCAGCAGGATGTTCTTTAGTGAAGCCATGACCACCTAGAATTTGTACGCCATCAGTACCAATTTTCATGCTTTTTTCAGCACAGA
Source organism: Acinetobacter rongchengensis (assembly GCF_003611475.1). GTDB lineage: Bacteria > Pseudomonadota > Gammaproteobacteria > Pseudomonadales > Moraxellaceae > Acinetobacter > Acinetobacter rongchengensis. The sequence continues at coordinate 88,511 of NZ_RAXT01000009.1, forward strand.
GTAACCGCGCTAAATATGCTTCTCGGTGGAAAGGTTGTCCAGCTTCTGCAAGGCTTGTGGCATTTAAAACCAGCATACGCATGGCTTCAATTTCAATTGCCATATCTGCAATCATGAATGCAACACTTTGACGATGTGAAATCGGCTCGCCAAAAGCAGTGCGTTCATTGGCGTATTGGATACAGTATTGCTTTACAGCTTCGCATGTCCCGACAGCCATTGCACACCACATTAAATTACCTAAATCTAAAAAGGCAGGATAATTAAAATCGTCATCACCTAGGCGTTGCGCAGGGCTGTTGTCAAACTTTAAGGTCACCGTTTCTGTCGCTTTAAGCCCCATTGCAGATGTTTTTTGTACCGTAATACTTGGGTCTCGATTTACGATAAAAACATCCGCTTTGCCATTAAAATCTGCACTCACTAAGAATACATCTGCTGTTTCACCAAGCATCACCAAGGTTTTTTCACCTGTAATACTGAATTGACCCTGATTTGAAATAGCTTTCGTCTTGAGTTTCAATGGATTAAAAGCAGCAGTTGCTTCTTGTACTGCAAAACTGGCTTGAATTTCTGTATCTTCTGCAAAGCTTGGTAAATAGGTAGCTTGAACGTGTTCTGAGCCCCATTGCGTGATCGCGTTGATCACACTAAATGTTGAAAGCAAGCCTGCTGCAAGTGAAAAATCACCTTTAGCTAAACGTTCTGCGATTAAAATATTACTGACAATATTTTTTTCGGAAGCAACACCACCTAAAGCTTCAGGTAGCGCATAGTAATTTAAACCGAGATCGGTACTGTATTGCCAAAGTTGATTTGGAAATTTTTCATCATGGTCTGCTTGATGAGCAAGCGGGTATAGAACTTCTGATGCAAATTGATCCATTGCATCAACAGTCATTTGTTGTTCTTCAGTTAGACTCAAATCAAATAATGACTTTGATTGATTGGGTAAACGCTGTTTAGTGATATTGGATTCAGACTTAAAGGCTTTCTGAGTCGCGGTCAATGTTTTAAAACCCGCTTTAGAGCCTTGATAAAGTGATTTTTCGACAAATTTTCGGAGTTTAAATTGATCAAGTAAATCACTACCTGCAATTTTTGTTATTAAGTTTAAGCCCAACCCCTGAGCTTTATTGACCATGTTTGTCATTCCGTCGTACCCTGTATTTTTAGTGTTGGAATAACAACATCGTGACATGCAAAAAAATAAAAAACTATGTCAAAGATGACAAACTCATTGACCTAAGATAAGTGGTTGAATTGCGCTTAGGCTTCTATCTAGATATTTGTATTTTATGTGTTATTTAAAAATGAAAATACTCAACAAAAGTTGAGTATTGACAAATCTGACATTTAATTTGTGTAATTCTACTCTATTTAAAAATAGAAAAAGAAACTTTAATTAAACAAAAGGTGTGACCATTTTACGGACATTGGTTTTCGCATCAATCACAGTCATGAATGTATAAGCACCGATGAATTTACGGCTAATAAACATAAATTCTTTTGGTGGAATACTAAAGTAACGTGAGGCCATAGATTTAGACGCACGTTGCATGACTCGGCTATGTAATTGGCTTTTTTTCCAATCATAACGATTTTGTTCATCCATAACACCGGGCGGTAAATCTGGATTATTTAACAAGGTACTGAATGCTTCAGTCGCTAACAAAAATACTTTTGCCATGTCAGGTTTAATGCTAAGTGGCATCGCATCAAAAAACTCATAACCAGACATTGAATTGACCATTTCTTGGCTATCATGGTCATAACCAGATTTGATTAAATTACGTGCAACTTGAAGAAGTTGTGCATCAAACTGGCGTATTGCGCCAAAATCTAACAAAATGATTTTATCTTTAATGTCTTCACCATTGCCTAAACGAACTAAATAGTTACCAAAATTAGGATCGGTTTGCATTTCGCCCCATTCAAATAATTCTCGAACAGCAACCTCAAGCGATGCTTCACCAAGTAAATTACGGCGCTCTTGTGGTAAAGACAACATAACTGGACTATTAATCGGTACGCCACGCTCAAAGGTCATACAAAGCACTTGATCTGTACAGTAATGATCAATCACTTGCGGAACGACATAGCGTGCATCAGTTTTGAGTCTTTCACCAAAACGACGTGTTGTTTCAGCTTCTAAGTGATAATTGACTTCACGATGCATCATTTCACGAACTTCATCAAACCATTGATCAAATTCACGTGTTTGAGGAACCATTCGTGTGAGTTTAAGCATATTTTTAAATAAACTCATGTCTGAATCTATCGCATCAGCCACGCCAGGATATTGGATTTTTAGAACCAATTCCAAACCATCCGACTTGCGTATTGCACGATGAACTTGTGCAAGGGAAGCAGTCCCGATTGGTTCATGGTCAATGGTCAAGTCATCAAGCTTGGAACCTAATTGGCTGACAAGCTGTTCTTTAATCGCTGGCCAAGCCAGTGCAACTGTTTGATTATTGAGTGTGTTTAATGCTTGTGTAATTTCTTCAGGTAAAAAATGTTCGCCATAAAGCGCCATCATCTGACCAATTTTAACGATAGAACCTTTGAGTTTACCAATCTCTTGAACAAGGTAATTGGCTTGTTCTTTCATGGCTTGTTTACGTTTCTTTTCTTTTTCTTCTTCACTCGAAAACATTGAACTAGCACTTGAAGCCGCCCAGCGTGTTCCTGCTAATAATGACGCTTTTGCGATAGATAAGCGACGATCCATTGACGAGGTTTTTAACTGTTTGAGCTTTTCGTTCTGATCTGACATGAAGATAAAATCCTTATAGAGATTCGAAAAGATGAGGAATTGTAAAGAATATTACATGCAATAGCGCTATTTAAATAGTTCAATTCGCTAAACGGGGCGATATATTTCTTCTTTCGTTGATTTAAATCGCATAAATTAGGCTGAATAAATTGGGACGTTACAGTCTAAACTGGATTTTAATCTGTTCTCTTAACATTAAGGATTGTTTATTCGTTTCAATATGATGTGTAATCATGTCTTGTACACTACGATTTGTAAATCCAAGTGAATAGCCTTTTACAATGATGATACTGGGCAAGCTAAAGAAAAAATATTTAACATCGTCTAGTGAGGGGGCTTCATAAATGCCTAATTCAAGCAAGGTATTTTGAAAAAATTGTTTTTCAATTTGAACAGACGGATTAGATTCGTCATTCCACCATGATTGACGCATAGCGAGGAGATTGTTGTGTTTATAGCTCATAGAATTAAAAATCGACTTTCAAAATAGTATTTAACAATTAGATTTATATAGTGTTGTATAAAATAAAATTCAAGTATGGTGACGTGAAAATATACAATTCTTCAGCATAGCATGCCGTGTTTTCATAGCATGATGAAAAAGGTGCTCGCTTTGTGATCAAAATAATTTGATTATATTATTCAGTCACATTGGCTTTATGCATTGTAATTTCTATCAAATCTTTTACACTCAATACGATGAAATATTTGAATTAAAAGAATGATTTTTTATAGGGAAAATTCAATGTCGTTAAAATATTTGGGGTTAACGGTTGCTTTGTTATTGCCAATGCCGATTTATGCAATGGGATATAGCGCTGACTATTTATCTTGTGTCAGTTCAAAAAGCGATAGCTTTGCAAATTGTGCAAAAGATGAGTTCAAATACCAAGATGACCGTGTAGAAACATTATTCAAAAAAACCTTAATTTTATATTCAGGCAAAGAAAAGAAGGCTCAAAAGAAATATCAGAAACAATGGGTTAAGCAAAGAGACCAACGTTGTGACGAAGCCAATAAATCTGTATCCGAAGTGTATAAAAGCAAATATTATACCTGTGCCTTAAAAGAAACGGTCAATCGTGGCAACATGTTAGAACGACTTGCATTCAGATTATAAAAAATATTGTTTTAGGATCTGTTTGAAAATCCGATGGTGAAAAAGTTTGAAAGCATTATAAAAGTCGCTCAAAACAAGGTATTATAAGCTGTTTAAAAATATGACCTTGGAGAAACCTTAAGTGGATCGACCGACTATTAGCCCTGAACATTTACAGGAAGCTGCTGAAAACTTAACAACAATTCGTGATTTTATTCGTTTTGGTGTTACAGCATTACGTCAATACGATGCACATTTAGGTCAAGGAACGGAAGACTATTTTGCTGAAAGTTCAGCACTGGTTTTGCAAACAATGTCATTGGAATGGAAAGCAGATGCTGAAATTCTGGATGCGAAATTATTACCAAGTGAAAAAGCAGAATTTTTAAGTCTGTTAGAACGTCGTATCAACGAAAAAGTTCCAACGTCTTATTTATTAAATTTAGCTTATTTCTGTAATAAACCTTATTACGTCGATGAACGTGTACTGATTCCGCGTTCACCGATTGCAGAATTAATTAATAATCGTTTTGCGCCATATTGCTTAGACGAAAATGGTCAAATGCGTGAAGCAAATAATCAGTTGCCTGAAAATGCGAAAGCTAAAACACCACAACGTATTTTAGATATGTGTACAGGTTCAGGCTGCATTGCAATTGCTTTGGCTTATGCTTTCCCTGATGCGGAAGTTGATGCCACGGATATTTCTAAAGAAGCCTTAGAAGTTGCCTCAATCAATACAGAACATCACGATAAGCAATATCAAGTTGCGTTACTTGAGTCAGATTTATTCTCAAAAATTCCTGCAGAAAATCAATATGATTTAATTGTTTCAAATCCGCCATATGTAGATGCAGAAGACATGGCAGATTTACCTGATGAATTCCACCATGAACCTGAACTTGCGCTTGCAGCAGGTCAAGATGGTTTAGATTTAGTACGTAAAATGTTGGCTCAGGCTGCGGATTATCTGACTGAAGATGGCTTAATTGTGATTGAAGTCGGTAATTCTGAATGGGCGATGCGTCAAAACTTCAATACCATTGATTTCTATTGGTTACAATTCCAAAACGGTGGTTCAGGTATTTTTGCTTTAACTGCTGCACAATGTCGTAAATTCCGTGATTTATTTATTCAATCTACTCAAGTTTAAGGAGTCGTGAGCATGGCAGGTAATAGTATTGGACAACTCTTCCGTGTAACGACTTGTGGTGAATCTCACGGTGCTGGCTTAATGGCAATTGTGGATGGTGTTCCACCCGGTCTTGAATTATCTGAAGCAGATTTACAAAAAGATTTGGATCGACGCAAACCGGGAACATCTAAATTTGCGACACAACGTAAAGAGCCTGATCAAGTTGAAATTATTTCAGGGGTTTTTGAAGGTAAAACCACGGGGACTTCAATTGGTTTGCTGATTCGAAATACTGACCAAAAATCAAAAGATTACGGCAATATTGCACAGACATTCCGCCCGGGGCATGCAGATTATACCTATACGCAAAAGTATGGTTTCCGTGATTATCGTGGTGGCGGACGTTCTAGCGCACGTGAAACAGCCATGCGTGTCGCTGCAGGTGCAATTGCTAAGAAATTTTTGGCTGAAAAATTCGGTATTGTTATCCGCGGTCATGTGACGCAGATCGGCCCTGAAGTTGCTGAAACCTTAGATTGGAATGAAGTCCCGAATAATCCTTTTTTCTGTGGCGATGTAGACGCTGTCCCACGTTTTGAAGCTCTGGTTACTTCACTTCGTGAGCAAGGGACAAGCTGTGGTGCAAAACTTGAGATTTTGGCAGAAAAAGTGCCTGTAGGTTGGGGCGAACCTGTCTTTGATCGTTTAGATGCAGATATTGCACATGCGATGATGTCAATCAATGCAGTGAAAGGTGTGGAGATTGGTGATGGTTTTGCTGTAGCGGGTCAGTTTGGTCATACAACTCGTGATGAACTCACTACAGAAGGTTTCTTGGCAAATCATGCAGGCGGTATCTTGGGGGGGATTTCTTCAGGTCAAACCATTCGTGTTGCGATTGCGTTAAAACCAACAGCATCTATTACCACGCCAGGTAAAACGATTAATATCAATCGTGAAGACACCGATGTTTTAACCAAAGGGCGTCATGACCCATGTGTAGGTGTACGTGCGACACCGATTGCAGAAGCCATGCTTGCAATTGTTTTAATGGATCATTTTATGCGTCATCGTGCTCAAAATGCAGATGTCGTTGCACCTTTTACACCAATTGAGCCGAAGTAGTATTTTAATCATTCAATTGATTGTTAAAGCATAAAAAAACCAGACTTTAAGTCTGGTTTTTTTATTTCAGGCTAAAGCATTTAAATTATTGTGCAAGTTTACCTGTATAACCTTTTAAGAACGTTAAATAAGCAGAAGATTGTTGTCCATTAGCCTTTAAAATAGGGCGTTCGATATCACCTTTATCGGTGACTAATTTAAGCGTAATTTCTTTACCACTGCGGAAAGAGTTCAAGAAGCTTACTGGAACATTGATAGAGTTAGCTGAAACTGTTCCTGTATACTGCGTTGGGTTAATGGTTGAGTATGCATAAGGTTGACCGTCAACTAAGAATACAAATTGTTTGATGTCATATTTGTTTGAATTATTGATTTCAGCTGTAATTTTAAAACCATTACGATCTTCTTCATTCCAACGCATAGCAAGTTCAGGACAAATTTCGTTTGCCTCACAGATTAAAGGCCCTTTAGTTACCACTCTTTCTGGGTAAGAACCTGCACAACCCGCTAAAGTTAAACATGCTATAGAAGAAATTAAAGCAAATTGAAGTTTCATAAAGCTTCCTATTCATTAATGTTATTGCTTGTGCAGAATGTGTAAAATTTACCGTTTTTTAGTAAAAAAGTGAATCAATTTATTTCATTAGGCGTTGTAAAATTGTATTTTCATAAGCTAATGAATCATTTATATACTTTTACAATGCAGAATGGTCAATAATTCTATTGCGACATTTTCAGTCAATATATTCAGTCGTTCTAAAGGCGTACCTTCAATCAAGTATTTAAAATTAAATAATTGATTGTTGAAATATATGCAAATGAAGAAAGTACCTTCGGGTTTGGTCGGTGTCGCACTACCACCACTTTTAAGTAAACCTGTACAACTCACAACAATATCAGCCTGCTCAAATAAAACTTTACCTTGTATTGCCATTTGTTGCGTAACTTGAGCTGATTCAGCACTAAAAGCCTCAATCAACTGAGTTTCTATATGCAGTATTGAAATTTTAATCGAAGGATCGTAACTGACTAAACCTCCCAATAAAATATCTGCACCACTATTTTTGTAAATTGAGAATTGACTGCTTAAATACCCTGAGCTGGCACTTTCAATAAATGCAATTTTTAAGCCTAACGATTCTAATAAATCACAACATTGTTTTAAAACCATTGAAATCAACCATTTAAAAGGATGAGCTAAGTCGTATAATAGCTAATAATTAAATAAAACAGTTAGTTATAACACATTTTAATTGTAGATTTTTAAATCAAATATATTAAAAAAATAGATATGAATAAGGTGAATGCAATAGAGTTGTCATATTTCCCTGAGATAATGAACTCAATAAGAAAAACTTAGACAACCACAAGAATCACTGTATTTTAATAATGACAGTTCAGCGCAATCAGGCTGTAAGTTGATGGTCTACCCACTTTTTAGATAAGGTGGGTTTTCTTTTTTTTAGGGTTAAATGGGGAATAACTAGACAATTTAGCAATATTTTATCTTTCAACGGTGTAAAAAAGTGATATAAATAAAAATAAAGTGCATATGAAAAAGGAGTGCGTTAAATGAAAACTACAGTTAAGTATGTTGTCCTTAAAAGTAGAGAATACCAACTTGGCACACCTTTATTTGAAGAAAGTATAGAAGCCGATGCAAATTATTTTGATCAAATTCCAAATATAATTCATTATCAAAATCACGATTTTAAAGTGAAATCGAAAGAATTAACACGTAAGCAAATTTTTGATGATTTTGAAGAATTTCAAACCATCTTGGTGAAGGTTATTGCAATTTAAATCAAGTCATTAAATCAAACGCATTTGATTTAAAAAAGTTCCCCTCATTATTAGCTGTACAGAGCACAACGCTAAAGAGGGGAACGATATAGCATTTAAAAAATTTAAACCAACAACGATAAAATTACTGTTTCACAATCAAAATAGGTAATTCTGTTTGCCCTAAAACGTCCTGAGCAAAACTGCCTAAAAAGAACTTTTGAAAACCTTTTCGACCATGAGAACCAATTACAATAAGATCCGCTTTTAATTCTTCAGCAGTTGTTACGACAGTTTCCGCGGAAACAGCATTTTTAACCACTTGAGTATTAATGCTCAAGCCTTGTTGTTGAGCAATCTGTTGTGCTTTGACTAAAGATTCTTCTGCATTTTTTACCGCTTCAGTCACATAGTCCTTCAAGATTGCAGAAGTATAATAGAAGTCCGCAGCTGCAAATGGATCTTCAGACACCACACTAATTGCAGTGACTTTACTTCCAAAAGCTTTGGCTATTTCAGTTGCATGTTTAATAGCAGAATAAGAAATATCAGAGCCATCGACTGGAACAAGAATATGTTGATATGACATGAGGAAATCTCCTGTTTATTTAAAAATCAATTGGTAAACCACTAAAATTGCAAACACGTTAAATATTATTCAAGTTCATTGACTGATTTGATAATCAGTACTGGTAATGGGCTAATCGAAAGCACTTCTTGTGCAACGCTTCCCAAGAAAAATTTTTTAAATCCAGTACGGCCATGTGAGCCCATGACAATAAGGTCAGCATTCAACTCATCAGCCGCTTCTAAAATACCTGTTGCTGGCGGTAGTTCTCTGACAATCTTCGTCTCGACAACGCTCACACCATGATGAATTAAAGTTTCTTGAACATCTTTTAAACGATTTTGCACATTCTGTTCAGCTTCCATGAGGTATTGAGTAACAGCAGGGGCAACTTTATAAAAATCGACTCCCTTAAATGGATCGACCGCGATCACACTGGTCACGGTAACTTTACAATTCAAGGCAATTGCAAGTTTTTCTGCATGTGCGATTGCAGCATAGGAAATAGGAGAATCGTCTATCGCGAGAAGAATGTGTTTATAAAGCATAATATTTCTCCTTAATTTTTAATTGTTCAACTTATTCATTGATAACATATTAACTAAGGTAGAACAATTCGAAATCTGGGTATTTATTTGAATAAAATTGTAGTATGAGCAAGGTTATGTGATATACACATACTTTTTATATGGTTTTAACTTTATCTATTGAAAATAGCGGTTCTCGAAGAGCGATAACCCGATTAAAACAAATTTACTTTTTAAGCGATATGAATACGATTTTAACAAAAAATATCGCATAAAGATTTCCTGTTCTAGCGTACAAATTTTAGAATAAAAAGCTATTTTATTGAGTTAAATTATGAATTCATCTTTTCCTAGAATTATATCTAAATTAATCTCGATAATTTTTAGCTCAAAAGCTGATTCAAGAGATGACTTTGCTGTTGCCGTTGATCATGCAACTGAGCAAAATATTGGCTATGCACAAGATACGCTTCAGCAAATCAGTGAAAAAGGTGTTCAGCTTATTTCTCATTTTGAAGGTTTACGTTTAAATGCTTATCAAGATAGTGTAGGGGTTTGGACGATTGGATTTGGTACAACGATTTTTCCGAATGGGCAGCTAGTAAAAGATGGGGATTGTTGCACGATTCAACAAGCAAATAGCTATATGTTGCATGACTTAAAACGTTTTGAAGCTGCTGTGTCTAAAGCTGTACAGGTTCCATTGAATCAGCATCAGTTTGATGCTTTAGTCTCGTTGGCGTATAACATCGGCGCAGGTGCTTTTCAGAACTCGACCTTAGTTAAAATTTTAAATACAGGCGATTATCAGGCTGCAAGCCATCAATTTGATGTTTGGATTAAAGCAAATGGCAAGACTGTTCAGGGTTTGGTGAATCGTCGGGCGATAGAAAAAGCATGCTTTTTAGGTAAATAATGAACACCTTAAACCATTTTATTTTGAAATAAAATAAGTAGAAAAATATCACAATAATTGCAATTAAAAAACATGAATATTTGTTTAAATGTTATTTAATTACAATAGTTTAATTAAATAAATAGTGTTCGCGTTGATTGCGATAAATTCATAATAATGTTAAGTTTGACGAATAAATAAAAAACTTAGAAGCTTACT
>NZ_RAXT01000090.1 GCF_003611475.1 Acinetobacter rongchengensis
GCAACAAGAAACAGCGCCGATCGCACGATCTGACGTTCAAAACAGTTTCCAGGATCTTTTCAATTGATTTGAGGCTTATATGAATATGCATACGACTCAAAAGAGTGAGAGAGACAAAATGACAAAACGCTGTTCTGTTGATGTGAAGTCACCCTGGTTCTTCATAGAGGACCAAATCCCAAACAAAGATGGCACGGCGTTTATTGTGTGGGATGAATTCTTAGACCATGAAATTAAACCTATCCGCTGGAGCGATAAGATCCGTGACTATGCTTCAGGTGAAGTCGAATGGAGTGGAAGCTTCTTATTTTGGCGATATGATGATGGTACACCAGCTGAATCACCAAGAAGCTATCAGCAATCTTAATTTCTTATATTTCCGAGGGTGTAGCCAATTGATTTTGAGATTTGATCAATCTCTTTAAGGCAAAGGTTTGATTCCTTGAATGCCAGTTCGAGTCTGACCATCCCCGTCATTGCCAACAAATTCCCTCAAATGAATCAATTGAAGACAATCATACCAGCCTCACTAAAATAGTTACGGCTTTGACGTTCTGACTTAGGTTCCCAATCTCTATTTTTCAGATTACATGATCCAGCAGCAATTTTAGCCTTGCCAAACTTACTTTGAATGTTTTGAAACGCCGTCATTAACGCTTGCTCTTTTTCAAGCTGCTCTACGTCAGTTAGTAGGCCGATCGTGCGATGTTCTTCTTTTATCAATTCACACAACATCACGCCACATTTCTTAAACTCTATCCCCTCTTTGTACAATTTATCAATCAGTGATGTGGCAGCTTTAACCAGTTGCATCAAATTGTTTGTAGGTTGGGTAAACGTGTATGTTAACGACTTGCTGTAATACGGTTTTGACTGGTCAAATGGGTTGGATTGCAAGAAAACAATCAGAGATCCGCATAGCTGGTGTTCAGCAACAAGCCGATTGAATGCATTATGGGTATATTTGCTGACGGCTTCTTGAAGAATTGAGAGCTCAGTAATTTTCTGGCCGAAAGATTTGCTCGAGACAATCTGTTGTTTCGCCTTAGGTGAACTTTCAAATTCAAAGCATGGCTGGCCAAGCAATTCTAAAATCGTACTTTGCATATTCACATTGAAGAGTTCACGCATTCGATTCGGGTTGGATGTTGCAAGATCCAGCACACTTAAAATCCCCATGTCATTAAGCTTTTTAGCGTACTTTCGCCCTACACCCCATATTTCATCAACTGGCATGCTTTGATAGTAGCTTTCGACATCTACCAGGCTCATTGTCACTAAATTACAGATTCCATTTAATTCTGGATTCTTTTTGGCAAGGTTGTTGGCCATTTTACTTTCAGTCAGTGTTCTACCAACACCCACGCACGTTGTTAAGCCAATAAACTTATATACTTGATGCCGAATCTCCCGTGCCATTTCAGTAGCATCAAAGTTTTTAGTAAATTGAGTAAATTCTATAAAGCCTTCATCAATGCTGTAAATGCTGTAACAGCTTGGATCTACAAAACCAGATAATATTCCATGAAAACGGCGTGACATTTCGCCATACAGCGCAAAATTGCTCGATAGCACATGAACGTTATGTTTATTGATGATGTCTTGGACCTTAAAGAGTGGCGCACCCATCGGGATTTTTAAGAGTTTAGCTTCAGCGCTTCTCGCGATGATTGTTCCGTCATTAGAGCTTAAGACAACGCATGGTTTACCCTTTAACTTAGGGTTCCAAAATGCTTCCATCGAACAATATGCCGAATTTATATCAACATGAATAAATACCCGGTTTGTCATTTTCGTGCGTCTTTAATGATGTAAGTCACTACGCCCCACACAATCAATTCCTGTTCAGGTTTTAGAAAAATATGTGAGTGCTCTTGGTTTTCTGCTTTAAGCCAAACTGGAGGGATAGATTTTGCATCTGGACCAAAAATTTCATTAATTTCACCAGCTGACATTTGCTTGGTGATCATCAACCGCTTAACGGTAAAGTCTGTTTCTAGCTGAGCAACAATAATATCTAGATGCTTGGCATTGAAGCTTCTATCGATTATGAGCTTATCGTTAATATCTATACCAGCATTTAGCATGGAACGAGAGCCTACTTTACCAATAAACGTAGAGTACTCATTGGTGATCAGCATTTCGTTGAGATCGACCGACTTTTCAATAAAATCTTGTGCTGGTGAAGGAAATCCAGCTGATAATAATTCAGCTGCAATAGGAATTTGTAAAAGCGAGTTAGATCTGACGTGCTCGAGGTCAAGAATATCGCTTATCTTTTTATTTGCACCGCTAAATGCGATAACTTTCGTTTCAGGTTTTCCTGACGTTGAACTGCAAGTAGACATGAAAAAAACCTTACTATGATTTGAGACCCATTGTATTGAGAGCTGTATGTTTGTTCAAATATTTCTTAAAAGTTACCAATACACAATGGGTTATCCTTGGAGTTAGAATAAAGATCGTCTATCTTATGAATAATAAAATTTACACGTAATATGTCAGAGATGATGCCAATTATTCATTACTTAACAGTACAGGTTTGCAAACGGGTATTCATAGAGCCTAACTACGGCGTAATGCGTTCTAATGATCCATTAGTTATAGATCCTGATCTATCAATGCAGCCATTATGTTTACTTGGCATCTCCGTCAATGATTTTCCATTAAATTACACGGAATATTATGAAAAAAATGACAGTAGTTGTTCCCTGTCAAAATTCTTGAAGACTTTTTGGAGCCGTTACTACAAGACTAATGGCCCAAATATTCCATTAGTTTTTGGAATACCAGATATCCTGGTTATCGATCATCGTGTGAAGGATATTATTAATCAATCATTTTATAGTTGGTTAGACTCGAATAATATTCAATATGAGTTTTCTGATAGTAAGAATAAAAAAGCTATTGCTAATTTTCGTCAGCATCAACACTATCCTTATATTGAATGTTACTCTGAGATAGACGTCCTAGATACATATAAAACTAAAAATGAAGAATATGCCTTACCTTTATCCGTTCTAAACACGATGACTAACTATTTAGATAGTGTTTTTCTCTTATCAAAGCATCGTAAAACTTTAATAGCGTATACCAGCAGACCTATTAAGCATCCAACATTTACAGAGTGCTGTCCTAACGATCTCCGACTATTTGACATTACACCTTTAGAAAGTAAAGCCGATAGAACTTTACAGGATGCATATTGGGTTAGCTCCGATTTAGAAAATGGCAATTATGGATACTTGCGGAATAGACAAGTGAAAGAAGACATAGATTGCACCAGAGAAGATAAAAAAGCTTTTTTGGCCCTAATAAAATCATTGCCAGTTACTCAATGGATGGATATTTTTACAAGCAATCAGATTGAATTATTGAATCAATTAAAAAAACAACGATACAAAGACACAATTGATATCGATCAGATTAATTACGCAGATATGTGTTTTAAATTAGGGTTAAGTAGGGATTCTCAATACACAGTTTTAGCACTGGAGACATCTAAATTAAAACGTTCTGAAATGATTGAACTTTGGGATCAATATTCTCATGGAGGTGATGTTAAGTACTCTTGTGAAATTATGCTTCCTGACTGGTACTCTTCGCGAAATGATAAAATTTACAGATATTTTTATTTATCTATGTGGAACAGCAGCATTATTTTCATAAGTGAATCAGGATCTCCAGCAACAAAATGTTTTGATCAAGATGAATGCATTAATTACATGTCAAAAAATCAATTCAAAATACATAATTTAAGTAATATCGTTGATATACGTCACTTTGATGAATTGCTATTAAACAACAGGCAATATTTATTGAACATCGTTAAAGAAATGGATGCTTTTGAACTTTTAAAGGACCTAAATACCGTATAAAACAGAGTGTGGAAACACACTCTGTTTTATAGAAAATGATTTCTATTGGATATAATTGGACAAGTAATTATAAATACTCGGATCTTCAATATCCGATGGGAATCCACGATCACAGACAAGGATAAACTTATTCCCCTGCTTTATAATTAATGGCTCTGTTCCATATCAAAGGCTTTTTAAATACCCAAAATGGAATCTCAGCTGGAAGTGATGTGTTGTACAACCAGATCCCACTTGAAGCTGGTAGAACGGTTTGGGACAGTAAAGCAAATTGGTTTAAGTGTAATTATTAATTTTATTATCTAGCTTAAAAAGAGGTCATTAGGGACCTCTTTTTTTAACTCATAATTTATAGAATGCAAATAGCCTTATGAGGCCAGACTATATTCCTGTTCATGAGTAAAGTTGGCCAGAACCAGTGCATAAGATAAATCAGGTGGTACTGAGTTACCGACCATACGATATTGGTCTTGTTTAGTTAACTTCAATTGTTGGTTATTTTCATCATGTCCATAACTGAAAATATAATCATGCGGAAAGCCTTGAGCCTTATAAAGTTCAAATGGTTGAAGCATTCTAAAGCCAATATCTTCAATACAATAGCGTTCACCATTGATTTCAATGATTCCAAATTTTTCAAAAAGTTCATTTTTGAAATTTAACCCTTCAGTAAATCTCGTTAATAAAGCTCGTACCTCTGCAAATTGATTTACTGTTGTGAGTGTATGCATAGGTTCATTTAACTCTTGGCCAGTACATCCATTTTTCATTTTTGAAAGGTGACAAACATATAGTGAGTGGGTACCGCCTTTAGTTTCAGCTGTAATTGTCCTCAAAGGCTCATCGATCGGCATTGATCTCCGACTTGATCCATTTGCACATTCTGTAAGAATTGGAGCAGCTGCATCAACGATATATGGCTCTGGATTATGAACGATATATTTCAAAATACCGCGAACAATACGCTCTAACGTAGCTGGTGCCAGTGCTTTTTTTCTTTTAAATATACTAGGGCAATCAAAACTTAGATCTACGCATTCAGCAGCTGTACGCCATGGCAATAAACGTCCCTTTTTTACAAGACTGGTATTAGGATTACCATGGGTTTCCTTTGGCCATACGATTGGCAATCCATCACGGCGAGCTATTAAGAAAAATCGATTTCGTATAGTTGGTGAACCGAAGTCACATGCTTTTAATTCTTTGTATTCAACTGAGTATCCTTGATATTTCAATGCATTTACAAAGCAATTAAACGTTCGTCCCTTACGCTTTGGGCATGGACGTCCATCTTTATCAAGGTCACCCCATTCTGCAAACTCCGTTACATTTTCAAGCATTATTACACGAGGTCGAACCTTTGCTGCCCAGCGCAATGCAATCCAGGCCAATCCCCTAATGTTTTTATTGAGAGGTTTACCTCCCTTAGCTTTGGAATGGTGTTTACAGTCTGGGCTCAACCAGACTAATCCAACGGGTTGATTACCAGTGATTTCAACTGGATCTACATCCCAAACACTTTCACAATAATGTTTTGTAAGAGGATGATTTACCCGGTGCATCGCCAAAGCTTTAGGATCATGATTAATAGCAATATCAATCGGTCTCCCAAATGCACGTTCTAAACCGGTTGATGTTCCACCACCCCCGGCAAAATTATCAACAATAAGTTCGTGTGGTAATAAATTAAACATAATATAAACTCCAAGTTTTTGGCTTTTTGCCACTAAATTCGTGTACGCGAATACTGTATGAATACTTAGGCAAGCATTAGTTCATTTATAGAATCAATGGCTGCCAAATCATCATAATCATAGTAAGCATCATCGATGGCAGACGAAATTTCATATTCAGAAACTCCTGAATTCAGAGCGAGTTTTAAAAGATTCCGGTCTAATCGGTCATATTTGTTTGAAAATGCCATCAGTTTATGGTCATGCGCGTTATTGGCCATAAAGAATGAATATGCAAAACCAACAGGCGTTACACTTCGAGCATTTTTAGTGGCCAAGCTTTTCCCACCATATAACTTGTGCATTTTAGATCCCTCTATAGGCTCTACTGGTGCAATAGGTAGGTCAGCATTAAATCTACCCCATAATAAGGTTTTCTTAGTGTAAGTATCCCCAAAATGAAACGGATCAAACGACAGACGCCACGGCGACAACCCGGTTAAGCTCGCAATACGCCCTACTGGATTCTCAATTGCCCAAATATTCGGTTTAAAAAATTCAATTGTTCTTAAAGTTTGGTACACCAGCTCAATACTGCTTAACGTGCGACCATCAGCATCTTTGGCGGTAAAATGTCTTGCACCAGAAACAGCAAAGTCAGTACATGGGCATGCAGCTAAAATCGCATGAACGTCCAAACCATCAAAGCATGCAAAAAGCTCGTTAAAGAATTCCACGCTGAAGTTATTAATATCGCCAAAATAAGGATCTGCCTGTATATCAAAGCGAAATACTTGATAGCCAGCATCAACCCATGGTTGAGACCATGTGCCAGACAAATCAAAAAGAGAAATGACAATTTTTTGGTTGTTTTGGTTGCGGATCGTTGGATCTAGATATTGGTTAAACGCAACGTTTTTCCATTGTTCTAAACGCTCTAATGCGGAAGATCTGGACATCCAGCCATT
>NZ_RAXT01000091.1 GCF_003611475.1 Acinetobacter rongchengensis
AGAGTAAAGTACTCTCGTACAATAACTATTGTAATGCTACTAATTAAGTTGCTTAAATCTAAATAATTAAACATAGCTGCAAACATGAATCTCAATTTTTTATTCGGCTTTATCATAATTATTGTTGGCGGTGGTGCAGCAATAGTTGCGCTTCGTTCAATGTTAGAAAATGAAATTTTTATGAAGGATAGTATATGGCTATGAATAATTCTAAATTCGATAAATACTTATTGCGCTCATTTTTAAAAAATACTGGACTTGCAATAATTTCAATTAGTGCAATAGCATTGGTTATATTTGCATGTTATGTGGTTTATATAGGAATAGGAAAAGCATCAACTTATGTATTCAATAACTTTGTACTAACTCTAAAAACTATTGGCTATATCGTATTATTTTTAATCGCTTTAAATTTAGTTATCTGTTTTATTGAAAATGTTATCAAAGAAGCCAATCAAAAAAGGAGTGAAGATAGTTCAGAAGATAATGTATGAGGGTAATAAAAAGTATCATACTGGCTTACTCTCAACACTTTGATTTTTTGGTCTTTATCTCCATCAAGTGTATTTTCTAAAATATAGTATGAATCTTTTACCCTCATACACTAAGGGGTTAAGAAAGGTTTCGGCAAGAAACGCCCCTCAACAAAACACCTACGATAAAAAAGTTTTAGTGATCGTGGTGATCTGTATCAATTACGTCATTATTGTTTGCATTAAACTTAGCCTGCTCTTTATAAAAATTATAGTCGGCATTGTCGTATACAAGCTCTTTTGGGTAAGGGATACCCATTTCATCAAGCTTTAAAGCGTAATAATGCGGTATTGGCTTGGTTGGATTGAAGTATGGTTCAGGGTAGTACTGAGTAACGACTTTAGCGGAGTAGGAATTAACGAGTTGATCTACATCGCTTTCTATTGTTTTTTGTTGGTCATTGTAATAAGAGTCAACAAGCTCTTTGTCTGAGTGGCTTGCTGCACAACCTGAAAATATTAAAGGTATTAAAATAGCGATAATTCTATAATGTTTCATTTTAAATAGGCCCAGGTGTAGTGTATATTTAATGGAACGTTAAAATACTTTTGATTATACATGACTTTTAAAGATGCTGTAACACCACCTTTTAGCAGAGGAAAAAGAGAACATAAGTTCTTGGCTAAAATGTTAAAATCTGAAAAAGATAAGATTAAGCTTTATACCAAAAGTTTAAGAAAAATTACTTTTAATGAGCTTTTAATTAGAGCAACTTTAATTTTAGTTGTGGTTTTTGCGTTAAGTTTTTGTATCTTTGGCGTATACCTATCTTTGAACGGTTTATTCTCAAAAGATGTGCATTTAGGAATGATTGGCATTATAGGTGATAGTAGTAGAATAATATTATGTACCATCTCAGCTATATTGTGCGCGGTTACAGCTTTCAAACTGTTTAAGAAAGCAAAAATTGACTGGAAAGAACATCAGTCATCAAAACGATATGCCAAAGCAATAACGAAAGAGTACCAGTCATTAAATAATTTGATTTTGGAACAGATTAAACAAGATAAAACAGGCAGTTATTGGCTGAACAGCAAAGAGATCCTGAGCATAACAGAGCAATACGAAGATAACATAAATGAAAACACAAAAGATTATCTGGTAAGTTTTACGCAAGATACGACTAAAAAGTATGTTAGGTTTTACATATATAATAATTCGCATATCTCTAATGGGTATACCAATGTTTTACATATACACTCGACTACTTTAACAATTTATTCACACTGTCTAAGTTATTCGGATTCGTTGAGTGTTAAAGACCTTTTAGATATTTCTGTTAAAAGTATTTGCATAAATTATTAGTTTTACTATAATACTTTTAAGAACAAAATTTAAATGTTTCTTACGACATTAAAAGAATGGGAGGCTTATAGCTTCCCATTTTTCTTTTTAAAATAACTATTATTTTTCTAAAACATCATTTGCATTTTTCTCAAAACCCTTAACTTCTGCTAAAAGTTCTTCATTTTGGGCCATTGTGTCAGTAAAGGTCTGTTTCGAGAATTTAATGAATTCCAATGCATCATTGATCGATTGCTCTTTGCTTGGCTTCACGTACTTCGGGAGCTTATTGAATTCAGTATCCACATTTCTTTTGATCGCAGAAAAGTCTTTATCAAGCGACTCGAATGCTGCACTGGTTGACTCAAGCTGTATACGTTCAGAAACTCTATGGTCGATGTTTTGGAACACCAGGAACACACATACAAAAACTAAACTAGCAATTAAACTATTTTTTAGAACAACTGTATCCATTTTAAAACCCTTTAACATTTCTTTGATATTTTTAGTATAATCACTTTAATGTCTTTAAAATTTTTTTAAAAAATATGTCTAAAGCCTCCAACGTTGAGCTCTTAAACTTTTATAGTCTTGTTAAAGTACCTTTTAAATATGCTCACAAAGAGGTGTTGTTCTCCATTTCTATTTTATATTTTAACGGTAAAACTAAATCATACGTTCATTATCACAAATTTGAAGATGAAGAATTGCAGACTGTTCTAGGGTATGTGGTTTCGGAGAGTCTGGCGTGGACCTTTGGATCTTTGAAAACTGATAAATTCACTGTTAATCAGAATTTTATTTTCAATACTGTGCAAGAAGTGGAAAAAAGCCTTAAAGAACAAATAAATGCTTTATATAAAAGCACGGGTATAAATGCTAAGTTTTCCATGCAATATGCCTTAAAGGATAAGCCATCTGCAGAAAACAACGACTTATTAGAGAAGATATTTGCGATTGATAAAATGCTACCATTTGCTTTTACATTTAATAATAACGGCGGTTATGAAGTTGCATTAAAAGAATGTTCGTTAAAACTAATTAATGATATTGGGTTTTTCGCTTAAAAGTCCTTAAACTATTAAATACCACTTCATTAATACTTATTTTTAATTATAATGTGGGGTATTAGTAGTTTTAAGTTAGGTCATTAATTAGTGAATAAGAAAACCCTTACCATAGCGATATTGTCAGTTTTGCTATTTGGTTGTGATAAGTTAAAGCCTTCAAATACTGATACTGCATCTCAAGAAGAACAAATAGATCCCATTGAAAAGAAAGTTGAGGAACAAGTTCGCAAATATGATGAACGTGTTACCACTTACAATCCATCTAACTACAAATTACCTCAATCAAGCCTTTCTACCACCAGCCACAAAGTAGCGTGTAATTTTGGTGTAGGGGGAGATCTACCAGCTTTGGCATCAAATGGCATGTTCTCACAGCCGTTATATCGTATTGAAGCTGAGCAGATCATGGATAAAGTTCAGGGCGATGTGATGTATGCCCCTTATTCAATCGCGACATCTGTTGAGGGTGATGTTTTATATGAATCTGAAATTGATAGCTTTGATCGACAGTTAAATACATTACGAAGTTATCAAATTAAATCATCTGAACAAAATATCATTTCGTCATCTGGCTTTTACACCAATTCAAACAAAGCTGTTCGTATGGCACCTATCCGCAGTTACCCGGTTGCTTATGTGAAGCGCTTGGACGGCGATATTGTTTCTACATCTATGTTTAATGATGCATGCGACAAAGAAGTAGGTGTACGTAACTACAAATGGCGCGAAATTGATGTGTCGGGCAAACCATATGCAAGTTTAGCATCCACTGTATCTGAGCAAATTGTTCGGGTGAATCAGTTTGGCATGTTCACCAGTGCATCAAATTTTTACAGCTACTTCAGTAGTGAGTTTGGCAACTTCTTGGATGCAAATAACAAGTTTAGATCCGCATTGGAGAAATCAGGACGTTTCCCTAAAGGTTCAAAAATCTACGTTCCATCTGAGATTAAAACGACTGATGAAACACTGGTGATTACGAAGAACCCTGAGCTTGAAATTACAGACTTCCAAAAAGACAAGGTTTTAGAGGCATACAACAAAGAGGCCAAAATACGGAATCTTGGCCAGATCGTATTCAAGGTCTACAACCTCAAAAACAATACTGTTTTCTATACACCATGGAATGAAACCAAGCACCGTGAAGCGGTCGAGTTTGAACCTATTGTTGTTATCGATGGCAAGGCTTATTCAGCAGTTTGGCATGTTCCTAATACTTTGACATTCAATGATTCGACCAGTGCTGGAAACTTAACGTATTACAACGCTACGGCGCATAACGCATTCGTCAATGCTGTTAAAGGTATATACCAAGGTCAGCAAAGCATGGTTGGTACAGAGCACGAAGATGATACCGAATATTCAATGAAGACTGCAGTTGAATACCAGAAAGCCCAGGCAGAGAAATAATATGGAATTAAGCACTATTGAAAAGAATACCGAAGCTCAAGACATTCAATCTGATGCGTATGACCAGCGTGTACATTCAGTATTGATAGTACCTGAACATGCCCTAAAAAAAATTGAGTCGATGATTTTGGCTACTGGTCATGTACAAAGTGACAGTACCAATCTTTTAGAAGTTTTAAGGCCAATGCCTGAAGAATTCAGAAAAGACGTTGATAACACCGAATTTACAGAAAAAGAAAACGGCGACATCGGTGATGCAGCCGTGGTCATTGTTGATGGTTTGATTCACGACACAAAACGCGGTGTTTGGATCTCTCAAAATTGGGGTTGTGGTAGTCCTAAATTCACCAAGCTTATTCAGGCTGGAGCTGAGCCACCAATTGAACTGATTGCCAAAAATAAGGGGGATAAGTTTAGTGCGACTTTAACGCACGAATTTCAAAAAGCGTATGAGCGAATGGGTTATACCCAAAAACAGGTCGGTTATATACACATCCTATCAAATGGTACACCAACGACTTTCTTTAACTACCTGAGTGACGAATTGCTGTGCAAACTGGAATTCATATCAGTAGACAACAACCGTTTAAACGCCTCACAAACTAACTTTTATAGTGCCGTAGAGCGAGGATCTGTTTCAGATTGGGGAGTGAGCTATCACAGAAAACCTTTTAACTTAGAAAATTACCCGATCAATTCTCTATTGGTGTCGGGATTAACAATAACTTTTATTTTGTACCTGATTTACAGCTATCTCTTTGGAGCTTAATACCAAATGAAATATTTAAACAGAACATCTCAAGATCGCGAAAAACATCATTACTTTAATCAACAACAGGGCGACAATAGAAAACAGCACAATCCGAACCATCGTCACCACTCTATTAGCTTAAATGATGTATTTCGGTCGTTATTAGCCCTTACTCAACTAGACAAAGACATCCCGACATTGATCAAGCTTTTTGAAGAACAAGGGCTTGAAATATGCGAAACGCGTGTACGCACTTGGTCAACACCCGTGCATATCAACAATAGACCAATACCACACATTATTTTTGTTGGTTTTATGAATTTACTTGAGTGCATCAATGCTGAAGCAAAACTCAAAGATATTAATCTGTTTGATCTGTCAGAAATCTTGGACGATATACGCAACTAACAATTATGTGGTTTAGCTATGACTGAAGAAATAAATAGTAATGAAAAAAAAGATGGTCCTATTACGGATGTAGGTAAAAAGTTTGC
This sequence comes from Acinetobacter rongchengensis, assembly GCF_003611475.1. Classification (GTDB taxonomy): domain Bacteria; phylum Pseudomonadota; class Gammaproteobacteria; order Pseudomonadales; family Moraxellaceae; genus Acinetobacter; species Acinetobacter rongchengensis. The sequence continues at coordinate 5,544 of NZ_RAXT01000091.1, forward strand.
TGGTGCACGTAAAGACAACCCATCACCAGACTTCTCAGGCAACATGAATGGAATTAAGTCTGACAGCCTAGTGACTAAAAAGGAATATTGGCAAAAGCCTGATTTTAGAGCTGATGCCCAATCTGGCCATAAACCTGTAAAACATGCACTATTATTTTCTTTGGTCTATGCAAACTTAACCAACAAGCCTTTAGGGGGCGGTTGGTTTAGCATAGGTCAAAAGCAATGGGATGATGCCTACATTGCTACGCTACACTTCTTAAAAAACAAATATGAAAGCTCACACTACGAACGTTTAGAACAACTGACAGACGACTTTAATGCGTACATGACCGTTAAGTTTGGTGCTGGACGAAGTGAAAAAGATATTTTAGAACGCTACTCAGCTGGACGACATACCAATCGCAGAGTTAAACACCCACTATCATTTAGTTCAGACACACGTTTACGCTTAAAAAACTTAATCCCTTTAGGATGGCCAGACGATCGTGTACTTGATACGGATAATTATGGTGCCAAAAAATTATTAAACACTGAGACTGGTCAACATAAGTGGTATGCCGTTAAATCCATTTCAGCAAAGCGGTTTCAAACACTAGATGATTGGACGGAATACGACACATTCAATGCAGCACTAGAAAAAGTAAAAACATTTTTTCAGCCAATTTTAGATGAACGAGTCATAGAACCCAAAAAAGGACGCGCAAAACCACCCAAAAGACCGCGCTACGACAGAGTTGAAGTGCGCGAGGGTAAGGACCATCGAAAGGGTGAAAACATCGATAGCCAGTTGCTTATGGACTATTTCAAA
>NZ_RAXT01000092.1 GCF_003611475.1 Acinetobacter rongchengensis
TTTTCTGGAGTTGTATAGTAATATTGATAATAAATAAACAATAAATATCAATAGCTTATAATTAAAATCTTGCATGAAAAAAATAAATAATATAAAACATGTTGGATATATATGAATAATTGTAGAAATACTCAAAAATAGAATGAAAAATAAAAAAACATCAAAAAAATAAAAAAGCGTGTCAAAAATAATTTAAGTATTTGAAATATATCATTATTAGTGATGACCTGTTAAAAAAAATACATGTCACTAAATATAAATAAATAAATAAATATTTATATATATTATATATTTATGTCAATATTTTTTGTGACACACTATTCTGACACACTATTAAAAAAACTGACACGCTATTGTTGACATGGAAAAATACGTGTCAATAGCAAGTCATAGATCGTGTCATTAGAATGATTGAAATAAGTATTTGAATTTGTTTTATATTTTTATTTTAATGACATGCTTTTTTGTTGTGACATGTTATTAATCTATATCCTATTTTCTGTATTCTACGGAAATGTATATGTGCATTTTTATATGCAAACTATTGGGCAAACTATTGAACAAACTATTGGTTGGTGATAGTATTTTTATTGTTTAGGCGTTTATATCAAGCATGGAGTCTCATGTGGATACTATTGAAAGTTCAGTTGTTAAGCAGCTCCCTATATTGACTGATCGCCAATATTTGTTATTGGAATTTCTAAAAGAGTATAGGGTTAAGAATCGGTACATGCCGACACATCGAGAGATTGCTACTTTTTTAGATATTAAATCAGCCAATGCAGCCCCTTATTTGGCTGCTTTGGAGAAAAAAGGTTATTTGCGGAGGAGTGCAGATCGGGTGAGACGTAATTTGGAATTAACGACTGCTGCTTATGAAAAACTCAGTTTGCAAGAATCTATTGGCGAAACCATATAAATGAAAAGTCCGGCACTGTTGAAGCAGTACCGGACTTTGAAAGTGTTTATCTAACTGTGCAGGCTAGATTTAATCATTTTCGCACATTTATATGCGTGTTTCAAATTTGACATCCTATTTTTTGGGAGTAATTTGTGTATGCGTAATTTAAATGAGTTGAATAGTAACTACCTTTTAATAGTTCGAGAAATTGAGGATAATTGTCGTTACTATGTTGAAAAAATAAGTAAAAAAAATGGGCGTAGTGATGCGTACATTCGTGCTTTGAAAAATAGTTGTTTGTTCTGTTTAGAATTTTCAATCCGTGAATTTAATCTAAGAACCACTGATGATGTTCTTAACTTTTTTTATTCATCTGAAGATAACCTACAGGTTTTTTTGGAGAAATATAAAGAATATTATGGTAGGAATAGAGTTGAGATTAACCATTCTGGTTTGATTAAATCTATATCTCCATACAGAATTGCGTTTAATTTTATTACGGATGAAATATTTGCTTTATATGGTACTAATCTTTGGTTGTCTTTAGGTGATAATGTATACAACAAAAACTATAATGCAACCGAGAGGTTTTTGTTTTGCTTGGATTGTATTTTTGAATTTAATAAGCCTACTGTTTACGAGTTAAAATCAAATAAGAAAAAGTTTCAGATTGTTGCAAGTTTAATTAATGATTATTGTGGTCATCAATTTATAACCTTTTCTATGATTACCAAGTATTTTGAAAGACAGTTTTTCCCAAATTTTGTAGAGTATTGTGATGGAGTTAATTACTCTGAGAGATCAAGTAAGCCTTATGTAGTGCTAGAAGCTATAGAAGCTTTAGCACATGCTCCACAGGGTTATTTAACTTCAATAATACCTAAAACAAATGTTTTAAACACACATAAATTATCGGATAGCGGTAGTGTTGTTGATGGTTCTTCTAACTTTAAGTACGTTGAAAGATTGAATGTTTCTTTACTACCGGATCAGCTTAGGTTGGAGCTTTATAATTATTGTTTTTATAAAACAGAGCCATTGCTAGATAAAAAAATTAATGAGCAATGGAAAGTTAGGAAATGCAAAGGGGATTTACCTAAAGAAACGGTTTTAGATGCTAAATTAATATCTAATTTTTATGTTTATACAAAGGACTTATACGTCCCCTCTTATTCTTCATTTGTTGGAGTAACAATTGCTCTTTTAAAAAAAGTATTAGAATTAGGTCTCCTAACTTATGGTGAATTAACTTTATTTAATGTTTATCAGCCTGATATTTTAAGGGCGGTGTTAGCTAATGACATTAAGAAAGACGGTTATGTGCTTATGTCTTTTTCTATGGTGATGCAGTATGCTAAAACTATTTGGCATCCTGACCATTGTTTTTTCTGTGAATTTTCTCGTGAAATTATCTGTGATTATTATAATGTGTCATCTGATGATGTTATTGAAATGTCAAAGAAAAATTATGACAGCTTGTTTACTATTTATGAAAAAATTAAACCGTTTATAAAGACAAGTCCAAGATCGCATAATGCTAGAAATGAAAAAATTATTGAGCTAGACAGTCCTGCTAGTTATGTTTTTGATGCTTTAAAAAAAGCATACTTGGATTTAGATATTTATTTAAATTCAAATAATCATCAAATAAAAGTTAAATATTATTGTGTTGTCAGAGATATTATTCTTGTTGAATGTCTCCTTATTTGTCCTTTAAGAGTAAGAAATTGGGCAGACATGAAAATTGGTTTTCATAAAGAAGATGAATGTATTTATAAAGATAAAGATGGGATATATAAAATAAGCATCCCGAAATCCCAATTCAAAAACTATAAACAAAGGAATATCCCTGAGAGGTTTCAATTAAGCATTCCTGAGAATCTAACGCATATATTAGATCTTTATGTCGATACGATTCGTCCATTGTTTATGAGCGAAACCGAACCCCATGAGTATTTTTTTGTTTCAAGCCTTGGAAGAAAACAAACCGGCACAGCTATTAGCACATGTACTCGGAAATTTACTGCCTTATATGCGGATCAATCTATTAAGTCGGGTGGGATTGGCGCACATTATTTTAGGCATATAGTAGCGACCACCTATTTAAAGATACATAGAGGGGCATTTGGTTATGTCGCTTTAATTTTGTTGGATAGCGAGGAGGTTATTAGGCGACATTATGGGCATCTTGACCACGAGGATGCTATTGGAGATTGGAAGAAAAATTTATCAAATATTAGAAATGCAGCGTTGGGGTAATTATGAACAATTTAGATATTCAAAATATTGTTGATGGGTTTAATTCTAATATTTTACATTACGCACAACTGTTGTTTCCTAATGGTAAGAAACAAGGGAGTTATTGGGTAACAGGTGATGTTTATGATACCCCTGCTACCAACCAAGGATCGTTTAAAATAGGTTTGAGTGGACGTTTTTTAGGGATGTGTAGAGATTTTAGTGGTGATGCTGCTAAAAATTCCACGTTAGAAAGTTATGATCTTCTTGAGGTCTTGAGTATTAGGTTGAATGGAGATAAAGCAAAAGCCATCAAAGAAGCTCAGGAACTTTTAGGTATAAGTAGTAATCAAAACTTTAAGACCAATATAAAAACCAAGCAAAAGCCTTTGGTTAAAAAAACCGAAACAGCGCAAGAAGTTAAAGTAGAGCCGTTGGATGAAAAGTCTAGGAGTTGGCAACAGACCCTACATAAGGAATTACTAAATAATGAATCTGCAATGGAATATTTATATGCAAGATCATTAAAGAAAGAGACTATTGTTGAGTTTCAGCTCGGATTGACAAGAAAGACCACCACTCCCGATGGCGAGGTTAGATCTAAAGCTTTAGCAACACCAATCCGCTTGATGAATGGTGAGTTTGCAAAGCAACAGTATTTCTATGTTATCCCCCATGTCACTGAGAATCCTATCGCCTCAAATGGGTGGGGCAAAAGTCCGGTTGGTATATATTTTTCACACACCCACAATAAACAACGTAATTTGATTGTTTGCGAGGGCATGAAAGATGTGTGGGTTCTTTATCAAAATTTAAAAGAAAATGACTTATTAGATGATTATCTAGTTTGCTCAGGAACGCATGGTACAAGCATTCCTGAACAAATGAAAAACCCCGATTTTTGGGCTAAGTTTGACAAAATCTATCTAACTCAAGATTTCGATAAAGCCGGTGACACGATGGCTGAAAAAATATCGGAATTTATCGTTGGAGACTGCTATCGAGTCAGATGCCCGGCGCATTATGCTAATCCAAAATTTGAAAAAGACGGTACAGAAAAGCCGAGTGACCAATGGGGGGCTGATTGGACTGATTTCTTTAGATCGGACGGCTGTATTGATGAATTTTTATCTTTACTTGAAGAAGCTCCTGTTTGCTCTATTACAGTTGAAACGATTGATAACAATGATCCGTTCAATGTAAAAAATGCGGTGGGGCGATTCCACGTTGCCCCGATTGACATCAATGGGGCTTACATTAATCGCAAAATGTACTATCCGGTGCAGACATTAATGAGAAAAAAAGAGACCGATGAATACGGTCAGGAATATATTAGTGAACGCTATGAAACTGTGGTTGTTAGCTCAGATGGTGTGATTAACAAATCAGTTAAATCCCCTGCACCTCCCGGAACACCGGACTCTGAACGTGTAATTAGATTGACCGATGGCACGTTAATTCGAGCAGAACCAAAGCCAAATGATTACAGCTCTTGGAGTTGGAATAGCATTGAATCCTACATATCAGGCAGATCAAAAATTAGATCTGCTAAGGATATTTATACTGATATTCACAATGTACTAAAGCAATCTGTATGGCTTCCTGTACCTGAAGATTACTGCATACTATCACTAACGGTGATTGCTACTTATGTTCAAAACATCTTTGAATCTGTACCCATTATATTCCTAAATGGACGAGCCGGCTCAGGCAAATCTCAAACAGGGATTGTGATGTCTAAGCTTTCATGCAATGGCTCAGTGATCGGACAAGTCAGTGCTGCAACTGCTGCAAGGCATATTGACGCATCGAGAGGTTTTGTTGTGTTCGATGATTTAGAGGGTATCGCAAGCAAAGGTGGTCGAGACGGAACTCAATTTAGTGATCTAGTTCAAGCACTTAAAGTATCGTATAACAAAAACACTTCGGAGAAAATTTGGACTGACGTTAAGACGATGAAAACTGAGCGTCTTAACTTTTTCGGCATAAAATTAATATCGAACACCCAAGGATCTGATGATATTTTGAGTACACGTATGTTGCGTATTCAAACACTTATCATGCCTGACAGTGAAAAAGGTAAGATTAAAAAAATGGGAGCATCTGACTTCTTGCATGTTGAGAAGTTACGACAAGAATTACATCAATGGGCTTTTGCTAAATGTAATGAAATTGAAGATATTTCACTTACACATACAGAAAAAACAGGTCGATTCGATGAAATTGCACTCCCCTTGCGTGTGATCGCTTCGCTCGTTGGCAAGGAGTGTGCAGATGAACTTGAAGTCGGTCTTAATAAGCAGAAAACAGTCAAATTTGAGAGTAATGACCCCATAGAGGTGTTGCGTGAAGCTGTCAAAAATCTAATTAAAAATGGGTTTATCCGCTTTACTGTTACTCAGCTTATTCTTGAATTACGAACAATGCTTGACGATAACTATGGCGCAAGCATGACAAACGAAATCCCGGAATGGGAACGCCCTGAATGGGTTGGTCGTCAATTACGGACTCTTGGTTTGCTTGATAGTGTTGATCTAGGTCGAGCAGTATTGTACGGTAAGCGGTTAAAGGTGATGCAGTTCAATGACTATGCTGTAAATGAAGTGATCGAAGAAATTGGCTCTACTATAGACAATCTTCAAGAGCCATTCGCTTTCTGTGCCGGATGCGCTTCATGCCCTTATGCGAATACCAATTGTGGGTTTCGTGAGGAAAGACTCAAAAAAGAGCAAAAAAATATCAATGTTAAATATAACTAATATTTAATGTAAAAACAAAAACCATTTATACAACTAAAAATAGTTGTATAAATGGTTTTTGTTTTTATGGTTTTAGTGAAACTATTTATAATGTTTAATTATGCCACCATTTGTACATGTTAATATTTATATTCTTTTATAATTAGATACTTATATAAAACATAATAAAAAATAATGGCTTGTTGCACAGTGAAGATTATCGTACTCGTTATGCAGACAACTTGACTAAAGAGTTACCACGTATCCCATGCGTAAAAAAAGCCGAAGATTTCTGGGCATTCTCGAAAGCCGGGCGTGATTTAGCTCATTGGCACTTAAACTATGAAACCGTAGAGCCATATAAAGCTAAATTAGATCTAAAAGGTAGAAGTGTCCGAGAGCTTCAGGAACATGATTACTATGTGACTAAAATGAAATTCATTAAAAAAGATCAAAAAGATACCGTTGTT
>NZ_RAXT01000093.1 GCF_003611475.1 Acinetobacter rongchengensis
CAGAACTCATCGTGTCTAATTTTGTTGTTAATTTTGATAATTCTTCATTTTGGAATTCATAAAGTTTCTGAGAAGTTTTTTCTGAATACTCAGCTTGAGAGTATTGAAACTGAAGCTCACTTCGTACTTTTTGAACAAGATCCTCAGATACTTTGATGTTTTCATCCAGTGCGATGACCTTTTTGATTTTTAAATTACGTAGCTTAATTTCATCATTTTTCAGACTAATTTCTGTAAATATCCCTCGTCTCCGGAGGTATGTCGCTTGAGGACCTTCGTGCTGAGTTGCTTCTAGGTCACTTTCCTGGTCTTCATAACTTCTGTGATCGACACGTTCATCAAATCCATTTTGTTCCAGGTGATGATTGCATAACTCTGCAAATGATTCTCTCCAGTGGCTTACAGTTTCTGTGCCATTGTCACGACTGAAGTCCCTATATTTTTTTGCTGAAAAGCCACCCTGCTCATTAATACTTCGGGTTGTGAACATGATGTGTGCATGGTAGTTGCGTTCATCACTTCCACTGTCTGTATGAGGTGCATGAATAGCAGCATCAACGATGACACCGTATTTTTTAACGAGGTTTCGGCAAAGTTCATTGAGCATATTTTCACGCTGTTCAGCGTTTAACTCACTGGGAAATGCAATCTCAAACTCTCTTGCAAGTAATGCATCTTTTCTACGTTCAACCTTTTCGACTTCATTCCAAAGTGTTTGGCGCTTGAGTAACTCAGTATTTGTATTTTCAGGTGCATAGATTTTTGTAAATTCGACACCAGTTTTTCTTGTGTAGTCTTGTTCTTTTCCATAAAAATCGCATACCAATTTTTCACTTGAACGATATGCAGCACAAGCAACGGCCGATCGTCCATTACCTCTACTAATCGTTTTAACTGAAAAATGATATATCGCCATTTTGCTTTTGCTCTTTATTTCGATTTATCGAAATTACCAACATGTATATGTTGGTCAGGGGATTACAAAGGGGATTTACCCCTTGTCGCACCATTGGATGAAATCCAATGGCTAAGTGCGCCCTTCGGGAAAACCACGATAGCATGGGCTGTCTTGAATTTCAATTCAAACAGACCTATGCTTGAGGGGGATTCCTTGAGATGGTGATGGTATGAGTGTTGAAACTTTAGAGCAAAAAATTGCAAAGCAAGAAGAACGATTAAGACAACTAAAAGCACAAAAACAAGCTATTGCTGCTCGTGAAAAAAAGAAAAATTCTGATCGACAAAGAAAAGATGATACTAGACGTAAAATTCTACTGGGAGCTTGGGTTCTAAACAAACTGAAAAATGATGAATCTTTTAAGGGTCAACTAACCGATTTTGAAAAGTTTTTAAGCACGGAAAGTAAGACTGAAGAAAATAGGCAGAAAGATAAAGATCTTTTTAATGGCGTTATATGGAATAACACCTAAATTTCGCATATGAGATTTTGTATTAAATAAAAAAACAATCCCCTAAAAATAGGGGATCTTGTTAGTAATGGAATCGACATTGAATTATAGAGATTCGTTCATCTGTCACTTCATAAACTAATCTATGCTTTTCATCAATCCTACGACTCCAAAATCCTGAAAGATTAGCTTTTAAAGGTTCTGGTTTTCCTGTTCCTTCAAAAGGTGTTCGCTGACATTCTTTGATTAAGGTATTAATACGCTTAAGTATCTTTTTATCCTGTGTCTGCCAATAGATATATTCATCCCAGGCATTATCAGTCCATTCGACGTTACGATTCGTCATCCTCAATCAACTCTCTGTGTTTTGTTTTCCCTGCACGTAATTGAGCAATTGATTCATTTAAACGACTTGCATTATTTGGAGATGAAAGGAGATATAACGTTTCCATTAAGCTATCATAATGATCTTGTCCCATTACTACAGCATGGCCACCTTCTTTTCTTGTAATAAAAGCAACGTCTACATCATCAATTACTTTATCTAAAACAGATTTTAAATTGTTACGTGCGTCCGTATATGTAAATACATGCATATATCTATCCCTCATAGGGTAAGCTGCGTCAAAACGCTGCTAGCTAGACTACCTAGGCGGTAGTGATTGAAACTTTACAATCCTAAATGTACAGAATACTGTACATATTGTCAATTTCGTATAACAGCCATTATGTTAAATAGCTGTTGGGCTAGATGATTTTTATATAAGAAGTTATTTAACAAAAATTAATACATATGTTATTTAGTATATGAGATTATATGTGCCATCTTTTTTAAAGAAATTTAACCTAATGTTTTTTAATCAAAAATATTTTTTTCAAGCAAGCTTCATTACGATGGTTATCGGTTTTGGTATGAATTTAAATGCAAGTGAAGTCAGTCAAAATGAGAAAAATATTGAAAAAGTTGTTACCCAATCATTTAAGCCACTTATAGATGAGTATGGTGTAGCTGGTATGGCTATAGGCGTAATTTACAACGGTAAAAGTTATGAAAAATATTATGGTGTCCGATCTAAAGATACAAATGAAAGCGTAAATAGTCAGACACTTTTTGAGTTAGGTTCTTTAAGTAAAACTTTTACTGCTATTTCAGGAACATATGCCAATAATCAAGGTAAAATATCGTTCAACGATCATCCTAGTAAATACGTCCCTGCTTTAAAAAATTCAGAAATTGATAAGGTAAATTTATTAGAGTTATTAACTTATACAAGTGGCAATTTGCCATTACAATTTCCAGATAATATCAAAACTGATAAGCAAATATTAGAGTATTTCAAAAATTGGAAAGTAAAGAATCCTCCTGGTACTTATCGTGAATACTCAAATCCAAGTATAGGACTTTTTGGGTATCTAACTGCAAAATCGATGAATGTTCCTTTCTCTTCATTATTAGAGAAGACTGTTTTTCCTCAACTTAATTTGAAACATACATACGTCAATGTTCCAGAAGCACAAAAAACGAACTATGCTTTTGGTTATGATGAAAATAATAAGCCAATTCGAGTTAATCCTGGTCCATTGTCGGATGAAGCATATGGCGTTAAATCAACACTCCCAGATATGCTTAAGTTTGTAAATTCGAATCTTAATGTAGATACAAATAGCCCTGCTATGAAAAAAGCTATACTGGATACACACAAAGGATATTTTAAAGTTTCTGATAGCGGTATGACACAAGCACTTGGATGGGAAATGTTTTCTTATCCCACTACTTCTGAAATTCTACAGGCTAGTAATTCAAAACAAATCTTATTGGGCTCAAATCCTGTTGTAAAAGAATTATCGCAACCAAAATCTAAAGTTTTTCATAAAACAGGTTCGACTAATGGCTTTGGGGCGTATGTTTTATTTATTCCAGAAGAAGGATTTGGATTGGTTATGTTAATGAATAAAAAGATACCAAATGTAGATCGTATTAAGGCTTCATATAATGTTTTTGAGACATTGAAAGATAATTAACTTTCTCTAAAATTAACATAATACACCTTATACGAAATGCGTTATAATTATCCTTATAATTCAACGCTGTAGTTTCAATTTTCTAGCCCAGTCGTCAATGACTGGGCTTTTTTTATTACTTTTCACGTTCCACGCCTAGTCTTTAATCAATGTTCCACGATTTTGATTAAATAAACTGAATAATTCAATCTGCAGAATTTAAGCGATTATCTTGAATAAGATCACTCAACTTACCTTCAAGCGATTCGATTTTATATTTCAGAGACAAGATTGAATCTTTTAAACGTGAATTTTTAGGTGCATCCGGATTCTTTAATTGATTAAAAACCTCTAATAATTCGCTGTGATGAGTGCTTAACCTTTCAATGTCACTTTCAATAGCCATTCTTGGTGTCCACAGAGCAAGTAAACTTTGCTCATAATCTTTGAGTTCTTGATGACTCATTGCATCTAATTCAGCCTTAGTTCTCATGGTTTAAAATCCGTCTTGCTATGAAGAGCTTTAAAAATCCGTTTTGTTGTTTCCTCTCTTACACTTTTCGGATCTCGTAAGATGCCACTAATCCAGAGGGCAAATGTCGGGTAGTCTGGGAAATTACTGAGGTCTGATAGCTCAGAAAGTTTAGATAAAATAGTGCTGTACTTGTTAATTTGAGCATCAGATAAATTGCAGAACATATCTATAGTTCTTTGATCTCGCTGAGGCGCTATTAATTTTGGCTTAGGTTTTTCTTTCACTATAAATTTAAAGCCAACTACTGAACGCCCTTTTTTTACATTTTCATAAGTGAGTTCAATATCTGTATTAGTTGTAATCTCATTTAATGAAGGCTTCATTACTCGGTCTTTTAAATTACAGAGTTTGTCATAAGATTTGGGCAAACCCAGCTCATTTTTTATATGTTCTAAGGACATTTCAAATTGTCCCATTGCTTGATGCTTTTTAGCTAAATGATAAAGATCGAATGAGTAATCTTTTTTCAAACTTAGTACGATATCTTTTTTATATTTTGTATAAGGGTTTAATTTATCAAACTCTTTTAACATCAGTAGAACGATTTCAGGGAAACGTATAGCTATCCCTCCGTCTTCATAAGTGCAATCAATCACCCAATTCGACAGCACCTTTTTTCCTCTTTCATTGTTATAAGAGAAATTTCTTTTAAGTAGATTCTTGCTGGCTAGTTCTAACTGCGTATATGCGGAATGCGTTTTAATGCCACATTCTCTAGCAAACTCTTCTGCCGTAATCATAATTCGGTCTTTTTCAGTTGCATCAGTGGTTCTAGCAATTGGGCTAGCAAGTATTAACATTCGTTTTTCATCAATGTTCATACTCTTAAAGCATTCTTGAACATTGTTTTGCATAACAACCCAGCTCAGAGGATATGTTTTTTTATTTTCGTCCATATAACTACAACCCCAAAAAACTAACTAACTACATTGGTATTTATGTAGCTTAAACATACATTGTCGTTTATTTTTTGACTACTATTTTTGTAGTTTTTTAACAAAACTACAAACTTTTTCTTGTAGTTTAATGTCCGGTAAAAGTAGTTTCTATGTCCGGTAAAAGTAGTTTTTTAAGTCCATTTTGTCCGGCATTTGTAGTTTAATGTCCGGTAAAAGTAGTTTTTTAAAGTCTGAAAGCATTGCTAGGCGTGGTTTATAGGGGGGTCTAAAAGCTTTTAAAAGCTTTTTAAAAGAATAAAAGGGAATTTATTTCCAAAGTGAGTTATTAAAACTGCCCTTGGTACTCGCTAAAGCTCGTACTCTATTGAAGCTCGTTTCACTCGCTTCGTGGGGGGCAGTTTTTTGCATATATGATCAAGGATTCAAAAAGCAAAACATGAATAATGCATTCGCTATGCTCATGCTTTTTGACGAGCAAAAGCATCAATACTTCGCTCGTAGACACTCGCTAATCACTGTCCCCAGTAATTCAATAAAAAACGGTTTTTCAGAGGGGGAATAAGCAAACTTTCGTTGTGTCGCTCGTAGATACTCGCTAAAAGGCTCTCATTTGCGTTCTAAGCGATTTTATTTTTATCAACTATAGTTTTACTGTATTTCTATCAAAAGTCGCTAAAACCCCCGTTTTTTTGCGCTTAAATGGGATTTCTAAGGCGTGTAGTCATGGTTATTGTCATTTTCTGGCTTTTTAGGCTCATTTCTCTGCTGTTTTTCTTGTTCTTGGCGTCTTACAAATGCCAAATGTTCTTGTTGCTCTCGTTCTTGTGCATAGCGTTGTTCTTGTTGCTCTCGTTCTTTACGTAACTGCTGTTCTCTAGATTCACGATCTTTTCGGTCGTTTTCGAGCTGTATTGCTCTTTTTTGGGAAAACTCTTGCTGCGCTTCGGTCTCAATTTTTTTTGTAAAAGCCGCATGCAATTCTTGGATTTTTAGATCTTCCATTTCTTCTGCATATAGTCGCTTTTGTTTTTCACCATTTTGAGGACTAAAGTATTTATTTCCATAGTTATCTTCTTCAAATATATAACTATTTATGATCTCCAGTCTTTGATCGCGTACATACTCTTGATACTCAGTTTCTCTGCGTGATATTTCAGAAATTTGATGATCTATATTTGAAATTTGATCATTAAGTTTTCGTTGTTTAACAGTGATGTTCGGTTCGTCAAATTTTGCAAAAGACTTTTTAGGCTGGAGCAGCTGATTTTCTTCTGTCCATTTATTTAAATGATCAGAATATCTCTCTTTTTTTTCTATTTCACTAAGACCAGAAATATGCTTTTGGATGTCTAGTTGGGTGTTGTGTTGGTCGATCAGGTCATTTATTTGATTGATCCATTTTGTTTTAAAAAATAAAGGCTCTTTTTTGCGTAGTTCTGATATTG
>NZ_RAXT01000094.1 GCF_003611475.1 Acinetobacter rongchengensis
CGGTACAAAACTATTCGGCTCATACACATAGTGCTTTGTATAATCAGGGTTTTCTTGCTTTTGATTGCTTTGTATATTGCCTTGCTTTTGGTAAGACTCCCAAATCATCAAGTCACCATCCCAACCAAAGAGTGTCAGACTGTTCTCGCCATGATTTTTCTTATATAAACGACGTCCAAAAACATCATAACCATACTCAGTAATTTGACCATTATGATCACTTTGAATCAGACGGTTTAAATTATCCCAAGTCAGTTTTAATATTTCTCCAGCTTGACGGGTTTCAATCACATTACCCTGCGCATCGTACTGATAGTGTTTGCCTTGATAACTTTTAATCAAGTTATTTTTCACTGTAGATGTTTGCGTAGCCATCGGGTCAATCAAATTCCCAGCAGGGTCAAAAGTAAAACTTTCACTCTTATGTAAACTTTGGGTTTTAATCAAGCGGCCAATCGGGTCATATTGATAATTCAATCGACCTAAACGACTATCCTCAACTTGGGTCAAAAGATAATTTTTGTCGTATTGATAATGACGTTGCGCATGCAACTGCATTCTGTCTGTTGTTTCTTGTTCAGGCTGAATGACTTGTGAACTCAACAAACCAACATCGTTATAATGCTTGGTCTGTATTAAACCATTACTCAGCATACGAACCGTTTCACGATGTAAATCATCACGTTGAAATGCCACCATATCTTGCTGATTAAAGGCAATTCCATAAGTGTGCCCTGAACCATAGCTTAAATTCGTTTGCACTTGCCCATCAGGTCGGATGGTTTTACTCAGATTACCCAATTCATCATATTCATAATGCAACACTGCTGTGAGTGGCGTCAGTTGAGCTACTTTATAGTGCTGATGCTCTCTCATCAATTGCCCAAGCGCATTACGATAAAAATCAACCTGACTTTCGGCATTTTTTGCCTTACTCAACTGATAATTGAGGTTGTATTCAAATTCTTCCATTTGGCTATGTCGGGTCTGCAAATGGGTATATGTCTTGGAAGCAATTTGCCCATCGGCATGGTAGCCAAATTGCGTTAAAATATTCGATTGTCGGATTTGAAACAGTTGCCCATTGTCATTGTAGTGAAAATACTTTTCCTCACCATCAAAGGCTTGTTCACGCACCAACTGACCATAGCGGTTATAATCAAACTGGTACTCTGCATGGTTTTGGTTAATCAGTTTGAGAATACGACCTTGTTTATCCCATTGGTAGCCAATTTGATGCTTATTGGCATCAATCCGTTGCTGCAAAAGCCCAACCGTATTGTATTTATATTCAGTCACAAAACCTTTACTGTCGGTATGTCTAAGTAAACGTCCTTCTTCATCATGTTCAAATTGTTCTGTTAAACCATCAGGGTAAATGACTGCTTGTAACTGTCCTTTGTCTCTGCCTTGCGTACTATAAAGATATTTTACATTTTGGTTTTCCGCAGATTCTTGCGCTGTTAATGTTCCTTCTTCATCATATTGCCAAGCCGTATTTTTTCCTGAGCAATCCGTATAAGAAACCATTTGCCCCAAATCGTTATATTGAATTTTTTTAGAACCACCTTTGGCATCGGTCACTTCAACAATTTGGTGGTCGTTATTATATTTATATTGGGTTGTATGACCTAAAGGATTGATTTCTCTAATGACCAAACCATTGGCATCATATTCTTTTTTCCAAATATGTCCTTCTGGGTCTTTGGTTTCAGTTAAATTACCGTGCTCGTCATAAGCAAAGCGAACTACCCCGCCATTCGGCTGTATAATTTTAATCAGTTGATCTTGATCATTATAAATTTGTTCCGTTTCCAAGCCTGCAAAGTCTATTTGACGGGTAATGCGCTTTTGCCCATCTCGAGATAACCATGATTCACGACCATCGGCTAAACGAGTCCGATAAGTAAAACCATCTAAGTCAAAGTAATAATAGGTCGGCACATCATAGCTGTCATAGACCGCTACTTGTCTTAACCGTGGGTGCCATTCTAAACGGGTTTTAAAGCTCCCATCATCAGCCCATTCTGCAACCGCTTTGGCACTTGCTTCTATAGACTCATAGCGGATATTTTGCCCACGTCCTGTACGGTCGGTATATCGGGTGAGCTGATGCGCATCATTGTATTCATAACGACGTAAATGCCCATTTTGATCATAAGCTTTGGTTAAGTTGCCCTGTATATCATATTCATAACGTGCCAAAGGTTCAGGCTGATCATCAACAAAAGCTGCGATGATCTTGGCATGTTCATTAAAAGCAAACTTCACTACATGTTTGGCCCGTTTCATTTGGAAATCAATCGCTTGTAGATAAGCAAATTGTTCAAACAGCAGATAGCTTAAAATCACCTTTTCATTGGTTTTATCATTAAATTGTTGTACCAAGTGATAGTGCTTACCCGCATTAAAACTTTGAAAATGAAAATTCCAGTCCGTACCAAAGTTCAGTAACAAATCCCCATCTTCAAAAGGTTCTACCGTAAATCCCTCAAATGGAACAGTGTAAGTTTCATAAAAGATTGAAGAAGGTAATGTGTGTTTTCGACCTTTACCATCTATAAACAAATAGCCATTGTTCTTTTGGATGATCATATTAGAAAAAGGCATCATCCAACGTGCGCCAATCATGCTGTGATCAAACTCATTCATTTGCGAGTTATATTGACGACTAAAAACAAAATCCACTTTAGGCAAATAGAAATCGGCATGATTAACACGCTCTGCACCTATGGCATAGCTGATACTATGCTCAGTTTGAGCGTCAACACCATCACAAGGTGGCGCATTTAAAGCATCTGCCTGCAATGTGACAAACTCTAAAATATCACCATGAGTATGTTGCTCATACTCACCTGCGTGGTTCAGTGGCACACTTGCTCGAGCCTTATTGGCTTGTTTCTGAATCGCTTTCAATGTTTCCTGAATCAGCCACGCTAAACTGTATTGTGTTGCGGCATTGCTTTGTTGCTGAATCAATGTAGGCAATACTGCTATTGCTTTAACGGCGTTTTGTTGCAGCGAACCACTTGCAGCTGTGGTTTCTAGTTTCGGCTTCATATCTACTTGTGTATTCGCCATCACCAAATCAAGCAATGGCTTAGCCCAATTGCTAAATTGTTGGTTTGGATCTCGCTTTTCGGCGGTAGCTCCTGCTGTCGCTGAAACTGAGAGTCCACTGGTGATACTTGGCACAGCCAAAGCCTGTAAAATAGTGGTACCTAAACTGCTGGCACTGGACAATAGGCCTGATAATTTAAGCTGTGTTTCCTGTAAAAATTTTTCTAAATCACCCGCCATTTGTGCATTCAGGTGCAATGCCATGCGTCGAATATCCGCTTCTTTTACTTTGCCATCTTGAGCGTATAAACACTCCGCCATCAAACCCAACATTGGACGTAAAGCCATGCGTACGTGTGCTTCTGTACTGGGTTCTAAAAATAAGCCAATTAAATTCATACTCAGCAAAGCTGCTTGTTGTACGCCTGCTTGTGCCTTTTTTTGTTCTTCTGCAAATAAAATTAACTCTAAAACACTTCCTGATAATGCAAAAATATTGGCAACTGTCGGAACATTGGCACTATTTTGTAAATATTCCAAACTGGTATTGCCACAAACTTTTAAATAACGCTGGATTTGATGCGCAATAAATTTATGGTCTTCAGTATGCGTGACACTGGCCAAATTGAATACTGCCAATTCAACAGCAGGTTTCATGTTTTCATTGTTCGCAGCTTGTGTAGTCTCTGCTTGTGTAGTCATACTATTTTGTCTTGTATTATCTATAAATGTCATGTTTTAAACCTCAAGCTTATAATTTTTAATTTCAACCAAGTGGATAAATGTCTTATCCAAAAATAAACACCTCATACATCAAACCTGTTGTTCAACTACTTATCTCTGGCATGGTATATATCCTGCTCTTCTGACTGTGTTTTCCGAACGGTTACCTTGGTTGTTAAGTGACGTGACTCCTCAAGATCCATCCGAACAACATCTTTGCCCAGCTCAGACCTAGGTTTTGGTTGTGCTGTTGTTTGTGCAGAAACCGCAGGGCTAAATTTCGTAACACTTGGAGCTGGTACTCCAGTATTTTTTCGTGTTGTCACCGTATATGTTAAAAACCGTGAGGAATATTCATCTTTTTTAATAAAGTCATCTTGCATTTCAACAGGTGTATTCAATACCGCTTGATCCGATCTCAATGATTCTGTGATAAAGCCTTGATCTAGTCCTACTCCAACATCTGTTGCAGCCGTAAAATTAGCAACTAAACCCTTGGTTCTTTGTGCCAGCAATGCCGATGCTTGATCTTTAAAGAAATCTATACCTTGCTCTCTAATCGCTTGTACCGACTGAGCAGGATTGGCAATCATTTGCCCAATATTCATCATTTGTGAAGGAGATAAGTTCAAATTCAATGCATTCGATACAGCCCCCAACGCACTTTGAGTAAATTGCTCTTTAAATTGTCCCAACGTTTGATTGCCTAAATCCTTTAAGGCATTTTGTCCAAAATTCTCAAGTGAATTACGATCCAATGAAAACAAATTACTTTTGAGCTGAGACATCATATTTTGTCCCAATGAACTCGCAGCTTCCTGAACAAAACCTGAAGCGGCACCTAGCACATCTTCTGACCATGTATAGTTACGGTTAAAATGACTCGCTTGATCCCATGCACTACGTGGGTCCGTTTCGAATTCGACTTTAGCAGGACCAGGAGCAATACCTTTGACTTGTGCAAAACCATTGCCATCCAGTTGCCCTAAAACTTGTTTCCCTAACGAGTCAATCACTTTATAACCCGTCTCTTTAAAGTAATCTTGTCCACCATAACTTTTGAGTAAATCTAATGCACCTCTAAGTGGTTTTGACGAAGGTAATTGTGCGGATTGATGAACACTCGACCCAGTTTTAAACACATGCTGCCCACTTCGATGTTCCAACACATGACTGGTGATCAATCCAATCCCTGCATCATCTAATTTGATTTCTGAATTTCTACTCTTAATCGATATCCCATTCGGCGCACTAATCACAATCTGACCATCTACAGAACTGATTTGAATATCTTGCTTGGTTAAGATCTCCATCCCATTCGATTGTACGTGAATACTGAATTTGCCTTGGGCTGCAACCCACTTCACATCCTGTATTGCAAACATGCTCATCTTGTTTAAGGCATGCACAATATAATTATTCTGTGTACTCACATTGATGCTGTCGCCTGCATAATGATTCATCTGACCATTTGCAGACAGGTGAATATCTGATTGTGTGCTGAGTGCAATCCCATCAGGTGAGTTGAGAAGCAATAAGGCTTTGTTAAATTTGGCAATCTTGTGTTCTATCTGTTCTGCAAAGGCTTTGAGTTGTTCAATCGATTCTATTTCATCAGTTTGTTGGTTTTTGGCAAGATCACTCAGTGCTTTTGCGTTATTTTGGCTATTTTCAAGTTGTTGTTTGGCCTGTGTCGCATCAAGGTGGTCACCTTCAGCTCGGGGTTGTGGGTCGGTGCTGATCAGTAAGCCTTGCGCTGCTCTTAGTGCTCCCCAGTGTTCAGTTCGCAGTTCAAAGCCTTCGCCTCGGTTTTCACTTTCTGCTTGGGCTTTGGGATGGCTCAGTTGGCCGAGGTTGAGCTGGCTTGCGCCATGGCTGCTGTGCAGTTGGGTGCTGATTTGTCCTTTTGTATCGTCAAAGCGCAGTTGGTTGTAGCCTGTGCCTTGGTATTCTTTGCTTTTGATCCCTGCCAGTTTTTTGGTATCAGGCAGTTTGCCAAGGCTGTCGAATTGGGTCGGGTGGCGTTGTCCTTCGTGGATGCGTCCGCTGACAAAGGGCCGATCGATATCGCCTTCAAAGAAGTCGATCACCACGATTTCTCCAATC
>NZ_RAXT01000095.1 GCF_003611475.1 Acinetobacter rongchengensis
GGGGTAACGTCAGTCGATTCTCGTCTGCAATGTAATCAATTCACTTTCCCACGGAAGCTCGACAACGTAAAAATGATTCTCACAGAAAAGGGCAATCTTCCTATTCTGCACTCAGTGCCTTGTGATGAATATGGTATCGCCTCTCACGATTGGATCACTTTTAGTTTTGATGCTTCAACACTCGGTCAAGAATATTCTTCAATTCATCCTGATCATGTTGAATCTACGCTCACCTATGCAATTGAAACCTTTTTAGATCAGCACTTATACGAAATATTTGGTTTCGGCTTAGATAAAAAACGTGAAAAGGGCATGCATAACTACAAATATGCATACGAATTACAAGATATGATGGGCATGGTTTTGTATGGTCACAGCTCTAAAAAAATATCTGTACAAATTAACGGTACTGGCTGTGCACTTGCAAGAAAGGGTTGGAACGAACAACTTTATCGCTTCCTTAAAACTTTCGCAGTAAAACCAAAACTTACCCGTGTAGACCTTGCCTTTGATGACTTTGAGGGGAAATACATCTCTGTCGATCTTGCCAATTATTGGGATGATCATAACGGTTTTTGGTGTGGTGGCCGTGAACCCAAAATCGAAATGTTTGGTTCCTGGAAGCGTCCTAATGGTAAAGGTCGTTCATTTTGTATCGGTGACCGTACCAGTGGCAAATATTGCCGTTTCTATGAACGTGGTAAAAAGGAGGGCAGTCCTTTAAGCCCTTGGTGTCGTGCTGAGGTCGAATTTAAAGGCAAAGACCGCTATATCCCTTTAGATATTTTACTTTCACCAAGTCAGTATTTCTTAGGTGCTTATCCTTGTTTTGAATGGCTTGCTCAGACTTTAGAAAAAGAATTCTGCACACCTGAAAAGATGCAAACCATTAAAAAACAATCACAAATCAATTGGGATTCTGCAATTCAAATTGTGAAAGATCAATTCGGTAAATACATTCGTCAATTCTCAAAAATTATCGAACCGAATGAATTAATTGCCATGCTTTCATCTCCGAAAGATGAAGTACCTAAAAGACTCAAGTTTTCTCATGCTGTAGTAATGCAGTCCATACGTTTAAAACAACCGATTAGATCACATGATGAATTTCCGCTTTTTGTGGGTGTTCAAGGTCTAAATGATTCTACTTATAAGGATTTTATCAATGCAATTCAAAACACAAATGGTGGTACTTGGTGCCAAAGCGTCTAAGGGTGATTACAACGGACGTCCTTTTGACTCAACAACGATCTATCACCAAGCCGATTTACAAGAGGGTGAAAACTTTGCGGGCCAAGTTGGCTCTGAAATGAAGTGGGGAACCTCTTTCAACTTTGAAAAAATCAAAGGGCAAAAGTTCCCATTTCTTGCAGATGCCACTTTAGAACAAGTGTCCAATGGTAAAGCGACAATGACCATTATTAAGGAACTCGTTCCACAAAAGTCAACACCATGATTCACAGCAACTTTCTAACATATAGCTGTCCTACGTGTGGCACATACCTGCACAAAGGACAATACCAGTTTCACGTATCAGCGTGTAAAGGTTGAAAAATTAAATGATTTTATATGCATGTTCATCACTAGAAATCGTTGATAACGTTCAACGTTGTATTGAATACGTGCCGTTAACATCATCATTTTTCTTTTCTAATCTTGCAATTACACAATCAGATTCTATTGCGATCTCAATTGAGATGGCAAAGATATGCGGAATATTAATAGCTTATAGCTTCATTATGAAATCCGCAAAACTTGCCTAACGACAAATTTTAAAGGAGAAAATGTCATGGCTCTACAAAACGTAACTCGTATCGAACAAGAACACCATCAAAAAACATGGTTCCAACGTTTCCGCAATAAAATTGCTGTAACTTCTGCAACTGTCGGTTCTTACGCATTAGTGAGTTCTGCTCATGCTGAAGCTGATCTATCGGGTATTGGTACTGCGATCACTGGTCAATTGACCTCGGCTCAAGGCATTGTAGTCACTGTTTTAATTGCTGCTGCAACAATTACAGCGATTATCATTGGCTATAAAAAACTCAATAAAGGTGCTAACGCAGCTTAAAAACAAGCCCCTACGGGGGCTTACTTATTAGGGTGTATTTATGGAAGCGGAATCAGCCTCAATCTTTTACTGGTTATTGCCAATTACTGTGGTGGTTGTTACATGGGTCGTTTTAAAAAATATATAGCTGTATTGTTGATGTTTTCAGTGTATATGATGCCATTCAATGCACGTGCTGCGGGCTTTAATGGTTGGACTTTATCTAATCCAGTCGCTCAAGGTGCATCTACGGTTTATAACGGTGCAAAAAATGTCATTATTAACGGAAAAAATGTTGCAAAAACTTCTACAGCTTTAATTACTCCAGTCGCTAAGGATGTTTCAAAAGTTCTAGCCCGTGGTGTCGCAGGTGTTGCTTTATCTGTGGCTGTTGAGGGGCTTTTAGGTTCTGTAGATTGGGTACTTGATCCTGCAAATTCTCTAATACGCTATAAAGAAAAAGAAACTGGTAAAGATTGCACTGTAAAAACTGATTGTCCCGCAATTCCTATGATTTGGTCTGTTTCTGTAGGCTCTATACCTAAATTTTTCTCTGATGATATAACAGCCTGTAAAGCAGGTATGTCTGTGTGGCCTGAATTAAATGGCAAAATTTCAAAAATTGTTTATGAGTCAAATGGTAAGGTTGCAAAGTGCTATCACGCTTATGGATATACACAAGTTAATCAAGTTGTAAATCCAGCTTATAACCCTAATGCAGAAACTGACAATCAAGAAAAATCTATCCCGCTTGATGTTGTATCACAAAAAATTATTTCTAATGCTGAGTCGGGCAATTCAGATGCAAAAGTAGCAACTACCGCAGCAGCAGCCGATATCGTGAATGATGCTCAAAACGATGACGCTAAAGCTCGTCCAATCGTTAATCAGCTTGAAGCTAACGCAAAGACTGCAACCGATGAAATGGCTACTGGTGAAACAAAACCGAATACAGAAACGGGTGGTACAGACCTCAGTATAGAATTTCCAACGTTCTGCGGTTGGGCACCTCAAGTCTGTGAAGCTGCTCAAACTGTAATTTCATTCCCTACAACCCTTACAAATTGGTGGGAAACTGGCAAATCAAAAGCTGAAAGTTGGGCGCAATCTATATCTGAAGCTTGGACATTGGCTCAAGAATGGGTGAAAGAACCTGAGAAAGAAGATACTGAGTTAAATATTAATGATCAAACAGAAAATGAACCTGATTCAACAATAAATTTTTCTACGGCTTGTCCTCAGAAAATCCCACTAACGTTCAATTGGAATGGATCGACATTAGATTTTTCATTTGATTTCACAATTTGGTGTGAATCAATTTCAACTTTTGTATATCCAATTGTCGTTGCTCTAGGTTCACTTCATGCGCTCTATATTGTTACTGGAGTGCGTCAAGATGTCTAATCTATCGACCTTGTTAGCGAGCGTTCAAAAAGGTTTTTTAAAAAATGTCTTAGAGGGTGCAGGTGTAACTTTAGGTGTTGCGGGTGTTTCATTAGTAATCGTAAATACCATGATTTCTCATTTTAGAGATTCTGTTACTTCATTGCCTGCTGTCTTATTGCAAATGTGTGGTGTCACTGGTTTGCATATTTATTTCTCACTTGTGCTCGGTGCAATCGTTGCAAAGCACTACAAGCAAGCTTCGCCATTACATCTCTTAAAGAAAAAATAGCGTTAACAGCGCGGGAGAAGGAGCTACGACGTCCGACTAAGCTGTTAACGTAGGGATTTTAATCATGTTGAATTTAGTCACTGGCACACCGGGTGCTTCAAAGACTGCATTTGTCGTTACTCAATTGGACAAATTAGAACGCCAAAACTTTCTCAATGTCCGCAAAAATAAATTGGTCTATGAACACAATTTATCTTTATTCGAGAAGTTTAAAGATGAATTTGCGTTGTATATCTATGAAGAAGGCTCAGGATCGGAACGTAGAACGATTACTGAAATGCTTCCTGAAGATTACTTTTATTTTTTAAAGGAAGATTATGAAGATTTACGACCTGACGACTACTTTAAGAAAACAACAAGATATAACGAAATTGTCGACCGTATTAACGACACACATGGTCACCAAAAGTTTGAATTATTTCAGCCTGTACGGACAATCTATACAAATATTAAGGCATTAAAAATACCGTATACACGTGCCTTGATACATGATTGGCGTGATGCTCCAGATGGCTCAGTATTTGTATTGGATGAGGTTCAACTTGTTGCGCCATATTCAAATAAGAAGTCAGAAGATCAAATTATTTTAGATTTAACAATCCATCGTCATCGTGGATTTGATTTTTATTTTATTACTCAAGCACCTAGATTTTTACATCCAGTTGTTAAGGAATTAGTGGGTTGCCACTACCATATAACACGTCCCTATGGTTGGACGCCTAAAGTTTATCAATATGGTTCTGCTCGTGATAATCCAAATGCTTTAGTGAATAAGGTGAATTGTGAGAATAAATTCTCATTTAAGCCATCTGATCGCATTTTTACCTTATACAAATCAACGACGATCAATACGCACCAAAAGCGTATTCCTCGTTTTGTTTTTTTCATTGGCGCATTTGTATTAGTGATGGGTTATTTGTTTTATCATTTTGCATTTAAAGATAATGTGATTTACGACCAAGTTGGTAATTCATTGTCTGGAAAGCCACAAGAAACCAATGCAAATAATAAGCAGGCTACAGCTTCTAATATAAATTCTGATCAATCAGATTTAAGTACACAATGTAGAAAGGCAAGCAATATTGAAAAACCTGAATGTGTCAAATGGTTCGATGATCTCTCTAAACAAAAATCATCTGTTACCGATTCAGGTGAAGTGATTCATCAAGTTTCCTACGATTCTAACAATCCTTATGACTTTCAACCTAAATCAACAATTCAAATCGTTGATTATCCACGTCTGACAGGTTGTGCAAAGAAGCCGAACGGCCAATTGGTTGGGATAGATCAACAGGGCAATATCATGCCTAAAATCAAGCAATCTCATTGCCAAAAATGGCTCAATGGTGAACGGCTGTTTGATTACACTAGGTCGCCAGTACAGGTACAAAATAATGTTAATACAAGTAATCAAGTCAATCCTTCGGACGCTGTTCAATCGACTGTTAAACGAGATATTCCGCAGGAAATAAATTACGCCAATAACCAAGTCGATCCACAACTTGAAGCACGTACAGTCAATGGAGCGAATGCACTATGAAACATGATGCTCATGTAAGAACTGCTTTTAAACATTTCTTTCCTACACGATTGTTTTTAGTCTTGATTTCATTTGTATTTACTCTGGGTTTTATTCTAGGTAATGCTTATGGTTATTTTAGTTGTCAAAATTTTATGTCACTGATTTACAAGTGAAACTTGTACAAGTCTTTTCACAAAAAAGACTTGTCGATATTATACGCAAAGAACTGATTTATAGCTGAAACGTCATGTCTATGACGCTTAAACGAGTGTTAACGAGTGACAGTAAATTATTCGAGCATCGACCCTCTGATTACGCTTTTTAGGAATTTAATGATGAAATGGACATTTGGTATACATCCAATTAATAAGCTAATTCTATTAGTTATTTTAATTCCGTTAACATGCATTCTTTACAATATTCACTGAAATAGCTTCTATAATATG
>NZ_RAXT01000096.1 GCF_003611475.1 Acinetobacter rongchengensis
TTAACATGGCGTTTGTACTTTAATACATGGCGTTTGTACTTTTTTAAAGTCTGAAAGCTATATTTAGCAAGGGCTGTAGAGGGGCGAAAAGCTTTTAAAAGCTTCTTAAAAGCTAAAAAGAAAATCAAAGTCAAAAGCAAGAGCAAAATCAAAGGCTATGGCACTCGCTTCGCTCGTGTCGTTTCAAGAGCAAAAGCAAAGTCAAAAGCATTGATAATGTATTCGCTATGCTCATACTTTTTGAAAAGCAAAAGCTTCAATGTGTCGCTCGTAGACACTCGCTAATAACTGGGTCGATAAACCACCCTATATACTCCCTAAAACCCTTTAGTAGAAAGGTTTTAACCCTATTTGAAAGCTTAAAAAAGCAAAAGCGGTTTTTCAGAGAGGGGAATAAGCGAATTTTCTTTGTGTCACTCGTAGACACTCGTTAAAGATAGCGATTAAACGCAAAAAAAGCGGTGCTATAGAGATTTTTATTGTTTTTTTAATCTATCCTACGTTGTGCATTTAAAAGTCGCTTAAAACGTAAATGGTGAGCAATTAGATGAATTTTAGTTATTGAGTAGAAAAACCCAGCCTCTTAAAGAGGACTGGGTTCTTAAAACTACTAATTTGTACGTATTTATACTGCATCGACAGTTTGAAAATATCATTGTCTGCCAAGACAACTAATTTTCACGATTGTAGAATCGTTTTAAGACAGTTTTTTCGGTAAATCATGCTAGCCAAAGCATGTTGATACCACTCGAATATTACCGAAAAAAATCTGTTTTCAATCACCTTAAACACCACCAACTTATCGGCATAGACTTTCCCAATTATCACCACTTACGTTTTTATTCGCTCGGAGTGACTGCAACCCTTAAAGATTAAGGGTTTTGTACTTGTCTGATTCTCTAACACTTCTAAAGATCGTCACCGATCACCACCTCGTTGTTTGCCTAGAATCGCTTTTCTGTGAACTAATCAATCAGAAATTAAATATCTACAACTCAAACGGTGTGAAGTGCGCCCACGTTAGTCTTATTTGTCTTGATGAGTAGTACGCTTATCTCTAACTTAACTAAACTCAATTCCATGTTCACCCAACCGCAGTTCCAAGTCTTGTCGGGGTTATATTGTCTAGTTAAATCAATAAGGTAAAGCACTTACTCTACGCATATCGACTGCCATCAACTATTCTATAGTTGTGTGTTGACAGAGCCGACCTTACAGGCTTGAGCTATCCATTGACCGCCAGAGCAAATTGCAACGTATCTCTACGAATTCAGCAATTCACCATGACGTGCCGAGAAATCCAGTTTAACACCTCATTCCCCTGTGACCTCACGATCACCTCAAAAGCCCACCTGTGCGCCTTGACTATGCCCTTACGAAGCATCTGCCAAGCGGTTATTAACGCCATTACTCAATCCTTGAGATGACTATCCGTAACAAATAAAACAGGGTTAATTCACTAAGTTACCAGTCGCATGTTTAAAACGCTGATAACCCGTTAATGCCCGTGTCCGTGTCGCCCTACTAGCATCCTGTAAAAACAGGAACATAACTTTTGTAACAGGTAGAAAGAGGGACTCACACCCTCTAGCCCCTATCGTAGCCGCACCAACTACCTTTCGGACGTATGCAGCTTCACCGATAAAACTTTTCACAACTTGGCACGTTGCGAAAAGGGGCGATGTTGTTTGTTCATGGTTGGCAATCCATGAACAAACAATTTAAGGAAAATTGAATGTATGGATTGGCAGTCCAACTGAAAAACAATATCTACAAAACCCATCTTATGCGTAGCAGATACCGTGTCAAGTCAAATTTCGGAACTGCTTATTATGCGATAGCATAATCTGATTATAAATTCCGAAAAGCAGTCTTTTAGATATAACTATTAAAAAAATCCTCAGAATCCCTTTAAGAATCTACAAATAAGGGTATATTGATAATTAAATTTTTGGACTAAATAAGAAAAAAATGATTTATTACACCACTGGTACGAAAGAGCTAACCCATACCGTATTGGCTTGTTTTTCGAAGGGCTATGATTTTGCGGTTTTGGTTAAACCTACAAATTTTAGTAATGCAGAATCCATGCTTGAGAAGTGGAATGACCGCTATGGCTTGCTAAATACACCACAACAGCAGTATCGAAAATTTCTGTCCGGACAAAGTACGTTTTGTTGCATCGTTGCGAATGGCGGTTGTTTTCAGAAAGAAAATCTAACCGAAGCTGATTTTTATCGTTACTTGCGTGATAAATCGAAAAATGAAAATAAGTTATATACCCTTAGACCCCCGACTTTGCTTTTGCTGTGTCGAGTAAATGACTTGCTGCTACGCTTGCCCGATGGTGAGATTATCCAAAATAAATATGACCATCTTGATTATTTAAATGATCAAATTTCTAAGCAAGTTAAAGGCGCTGAAACCTTTGGAAAGATAACCCTAACAGTGGGCGATTATGTATTTTTGCAACTGACAAAAAGAGCCAAAAGCATCAAAGAGTTGCAGGAAATCGGTTTAAGTGAAAATACCAGGCATGCAACAAATTTTACATGGCGTTTAAATCAAGATGCCTTTGAAGCTGTGCGTCAGCGTGGCGTTAACTTGGTGAATAGCTTTCAAAAAAATAAATCTAATACTGATGTAAAAGAGCATTTTGAAAAGTACCTTCTAAGTCTGGAGGGATACATTGGTTATCGTGGTGTACGTGTGCAGATCGGCAAACTATACGGCATGTTCACCGCCTATTTTCAGTCAAAAATGAATCGCAGTTTTTTAAGTGCAGGTGGACGAAAGTTAAATCTAAGCTATGTCCGTGCTTCAACGCCGAAAATTAAAAATAATAGTGAAATCCATACTTATTTTAGGTCTATTAAAGATCAAGCCAATCAAAGTTCAAGAGAGTTACTTTTGACTTGGAAAAGCAGTGATGACGGTAAAAAGTTTTTACAGCGCAAAAGTCCTGATGGCTACGTTTACAACGATAGTTACTACAAGGATATTGAGTGATGGCTAAAACTCCTTATTTTAATAAGCGCAGATGGCTTGAGAGCCGACAGGATGAAATCACCGAGCTGTACCGCACTGGTAAAAGTTGGCGTGAAATAGTCGAACATTTGAAAAATTCTCATGCAATGCCCTTTCCACTGACGGAACCCGATTTTTTTAAGTATTGTGATTTTCTACTTGATGAGGTTGGGACTAGCCATTTTGAGGAAAATATTGAGTTACAGCGACAGCTCACCGACTTAAAAAAGCAATTTTCTACAATAGAGGAATCTAAAACATCTCTACAGCAAGAGAATGAAAAACTTAAAGAAAACAATATAAAACTGACTGCTAGAGTGAAGCAGTTTATTGAAGAATCTAAAGAACAAGATCAGTTTTTTGAGGAGCTTCAAGCCAGTAATTCTGAACAAGCCAACAAACTGATTCAACAGATCAATTTAAATAAACAACTGGAGCAATCCAATACTGAGTTATCACTTAAAAATGAACAGCAAGCAGGAAAGTTGGAAAAAATTTCAAAATATATGGACACAATTCAAACCGAGATAGATAAATTTTCAAAGTCAGAGCAAGCACTTAAACAGGATGTTTTAAAGGCTAAAAATACTAACTTTTGGCTGAAAATATTATTAGTGACCGTGGTTGTTGGAATGGGTCTAGTTTTTACAATTGTTAATTGAGAAGTAAGTTTTTATGCAAAAAAGCGATGTATTTTTTAAAGATTTTAAAATCAGTTTTATTGTGGCGGGCTTGGCTTTCACCGTTTTTTTTGCCATGGCGATTTTTTTCGAATTAGCTATGGGTGCAATATTTAAAATTGAGCCATCACAAGCCCGAATTTCTTTGTTTGTTGGTTTTTTCATGTTGGTTGGAGTGGGATTTTTCCTTTTCTCCAAGAATCGGCTAGGCAACAAAGTTGGTGGGATTGTAGTAACAGCAATACTTTCAGCCGTTTTTCTTGGTTTGAAGTTCTATTATTTTTAGGAATATCCAGAATGAAAAAATATGGTGTTGAAATTGTTGATCGTCCCAAGATTAGACCCATCAAAGAGCTTGATCTGACAGGGAGCGAGGGAGAAAAACTTGTCAGGTTACTGACTAAAAAGATTCTAATCCGCCATGAAAAAACCTTTAAACGGTTGGCTGATATGTGATGTTAATGGAAAGTCACAACCTTGTTGTCATTCAAATATACGGCTATCTCCGTAATATTTCTTGCATAACATCCGCCCATTAAATATTCGGCTTTGTTTCCGTAAGATGGCAAATTAATGATTTTGTTATCAGGTAGAACTAAACAAGCTCCTCGATTAACAACAACTTTTTGGACCGCAAGTGGAGTGTTTGATACGGACTGCACTTCAATTTTTGTATTTGGAGATGTGGAATATTGCTTTTGTATGTCTGCAACATTGACGACAACTAGCTGAGGCTTTTTATTTTCTGCATAAGCCGTAACTGAATAGGACGTTAGAAGAATGAGGAATAATCGCTTTATCATCATTGAACCTGTAAATTTTTTCTAATGGCAAAATTATTAAAATCGCGTGTGCGATAAATCACTTTAAGAACTCTTAGGATTAAAGCCCAGTTTCTTTAAGTGTGGTACTAGCAACTTTTGTTTTTCAGGGTCTTTAAGCATATCTTTGAGTCGTGATGCTAAAGCTTCATACCCCTCATTCCCGACTGCGTATTTTCCAAGTTCAGGCAATTTTGAAAGTTGATTACCAAACATATTAATTTGAGAATCGGACATTTCGAAAAACATATCAACGGTGTTTGGATCTCGTGTAGGTGCAATTAGTTTAGGCTTTGGTTTTTCTTTGACTGTGAACTTAAAGCCAACCACAGATCGCCCACGCTTCACGTTCTCATAGGTCAGGTCTATGTCTGTATTGGCGGTGATTTCGTCCAGTGATGGCTTAATCACACGTTTTTTTAGATTGCTTAGGTCTTGATATGAATCAGGTAAGCCAAGCTGTTCAAATAATTCATCAAGACTGATTTGGAAACTGCCCATTGTCTGGTGCTTCTTGGCTAGGTGATAAAAGTCTAGTGAATAGTCCTTTTTGAGCCGTAGTACGACTTCCTTTTTATATTTGGTATATGGGTTAAGGGCATCAAACTCACGCAAAAGCAAAAGTACCTCATCGGTAAAATATAGCTCTGCACCACCTTCACCATATACGGTTTTATATACCCAACGAACATTTACTTTTGCTTTATCTGCTCTTGTATAGCCAAAGTAACGATCAAAAAGTTTTTTGGTTGCTATACCCAAAGCTGTGTATGCGCCTGTAATTTCAATACCGCAAGCAGATGCAAACTCCTCTGTTGATATATAAATAGGTTCTCCACTGGAAATATTTGTGGTTCTCGCTAACGGTGTTGCCATGATGAATAATCGCTTTTCATCAAGCGTCATGCTCTTAAAACATTCAACAACACGATTTTGTAAAACAACCCAGTCTTTGGGGTAATGTTTTTTGTCTAAAGTCATATTGATCTCAATAAAGTACACCTTCTGAAAATATACCTTTTAATTAATTAAAGTACAATTACCTTAACTGTACTTTAATACATGGCGTTTGTACTTTTTAAACATGGCGTTTGTACTTTTTTAAGGGCAT
>NZ_RAXT01000097.1 GCF_003611475.1 Acinetobacter rongchengensis
AAAAAAACACCCCCAACTATTCAGTTGAGGGTGTTTTGTATTTAAAAGCTGGCGATGACTTACTCTCACATGGGTAACCCCACACTACCATCAGCGCTAAGAGGTTTCACTTCTGAGTTCGGGAAGGGATCAGGTGGTTCACTCTTGCTATTGTCGCCAGCAAACTGTTATGGACTGGTTCGGGTCTTATTTAAATGCCTTACTGGGTACCAAATCTTGCATTCGTTCAAAGCAGTGCTTTGAACATCATTCATAACAGAACATTTGAGTTGGGTATTGTAACTAGCTTTACAACTAAATCAAGTATGTTTGATCTTTTATGAATCAAATGATGCTTTACATACAACTGTTTGGGTGTTGTATAGTCAAGCCTCACGAGCAATTAGTATTGGTCAGCTTCATACGTCACCGTACTTCCACATCCAACCTATCAACGTCGTAGTCTTCAACGGCTCTTTAGGAGGCATAAAGCCTCGGGGAAATCTTATCTTGAGGTAGGCTTCCCGCTTAGATGCTTTCAGCGGTTATCCCTTCCGAACATAGCTACCCGGCGATGCGACTGGCGTCACAACCGGTACACCAGAGGTTCGTCCACTCTGGTCCTCTCGTACTAGGAGCAGATCCTCTCAAATTTCCAACGCCCACGGTAGATAGGGACCGAACTGTCTCACGACGTTCTAAACCCAGCTCGCGTACCTCTTTAAATGGCGAACAGCCATACCCTTGGGACCTGCTTCAGCCCCAGGATGAGATGAGCCGACATCGAGGTGCCAAACACCGCCGTCGATATGAACTCTTGGGCGGTATCAGCCTGTTATCCCCAGAGTACCTTTTATCCGTTGAGCGATGGCCCTTCCATACAGAACCACCGGATCACTAAGACCTACTTTCGTACCTGCTCGACTTGTGGGTCTCGCAGTTAAGCGCGCTTTTGCCTTTATACTCTACGCGTGATTTCCGACCACGCTGAGCGCACCTTCGTACTCCTCCGTTACTCTTTAGGAGGAGACCGCCCCAGTCAAACTACCCACCAGACATGGTCCTCGTCCCGGATAACGGGACAGAGTTAGAACCTCAATATTACCAGGGTGGTATTTCAAGGATGGCTCCATTGGAACTGGCGTCCCAATTTCATAGCCTCCCACCTATCCTACACAAGTAAGATCAAAGTTCAATGTCAAGCTGCAGTAAAGGTTCACGGGGTCTTTCCGTCTAGCCGCGGGTACACCGCATCTTCACGGCGATTTCGATTTCACTGAGCCTCTGCTGGAGACAGCGCCCCCATCATTATGCCATTCGTGCAGGTCGGAACTTACCCGACAAGGAATTTCGCTACCTTAGGACCGTTATAGTTACGGCCGCCGTTTACTGGGGCTTCGATCAAGAGCTTCGCTTACGCTAACCCCATCAATTAACCTTCCAGCACCGGGCAGGCATCACACCCTATACGTCCACTTTCGTGTTTGCAGAGTGCTATGTTTTTAATAAACAGTTGCAGGGGCCTGGTTTCTGTGGCTGCCAATAGCTCAAGGAGCAAGTCCTATCACCGTCAGCAGCGTACCTTCTCCCGAAGTTACGGTACCATTTTGCCTAGTTCCTTCAGCAGAGTTCTCTCAAGCGCTTTGGTCTACTCGACCTGACCACCTGTGTCGGTTTCGGGTACGATTCCTGTGTAACTGAAGCTTAGAGACTTTTCCTGGAAGCATAGTATCAGCCACTTCACCAGTAAACTGGCTTGCTATCAGTTCTCAGCATAGAGCACCCCGGATTTGCCTAAGATGCATGCCTACAACCTTCCACCTGGACAACCAACGCCAGGCTGACTTAACTTTCTCCGTCCTCTCATCGCATTACACAGAAGTATTGGAATATTAACCAATTTCCCATCGACTACGCCTCTCGGCCTCGCCTTAGGGGTCGACTCACCCAGCCCCGATTAACGTTGGACTGGAACCCTTGGTCTTTCAGCGAACGGGTTTTTCACCCGTTTTGTCGTTACTCACGTCAGCATTCGCACTTCTGATACCTCCAGCATGCTTCTCAACACACCTTCATCGGCTTACAGAACGCTCCCCTACCACGTATACTTACGTATACATCCGCAGCTTCGGCATATAGTTTTAGCCCCGTTACATCTTCCGCGCAGGCCGACTCGACTAGTGAGCTATTACGCTTTCTTTAAAGGGTGGCTGCTTCTAAGCCAACCTCCTAGCTGTCTATGCCTTCCCACATCGTTTCCCACTTAACTATAATTTTGGGGCCTTAGCTGGCGGTCTGGATTGTTTTCCTCTTGACTACGGACGTTAGCACCCGCAGTCTGTCTCCCGGATAGTACTCATAGGTATTCGGAGTTTGCATCGGTTTGGTAAGTCGGGATGACCCCCTAGCCGAAACAGTGCTCTACCCCCTATGGTATTCGTCCGAGGCGCTACCTAAATAGCTTTCGGGGAGAACCAGCTATCACCGAGTTTGATTAGCCTTTCACCCCTATCCACAAGTCATCCCCTGGCTTTTCAACGACAGTGGGTTCGGTCCTCCAGTTAGTGTTACCCAACCTTCAACCTGCTCATGGATAGATCACCCGGTTTCGGGTCTATACCCAGCAACTAGACGCCCTATTAAGACTCGATTTCTCTACGGCTCCCCTATGCGGTTAACCTTGCTACTGAATATAAGTCGCTGACCCATTATACAAAAGGTACGCAGTCACCGAACTAGTCGGCTCCCACTGCTTGTATGCATGCGGTTTCAGGATCTATTTCACTCCCCTCACAGGGGTTCTTTTCGCCTTTCCCTCACGGTACTGGTTCACTATCGGTCAGTCAGGAGTATTTAGCCTTGGAGGATGGTCCCCCCATATTCAGACAAGGTTTCACGTGCCTCGCCCTACTCGTCATCATTATATGTGCACTTTCGTGTACGGGACTATCACCCTCTACGGTCGCACTTCCCAGAGCGTTCCGCTAATACACATATAACTTAATGGGCTGATCCCCGTTCGCTCGCCGCTACTGAGGGAATCTCAATTGATTTCTTTTCCTAAGGGTACTGAGATGTTTCACTTCCCCTCGTTCGCCTCGCATGACTATGTATTCATCATGCGATACCTACCTTATGGTAAGTGGGTTTCCCCATTCAGAAATCTCCGGATCACAGGATATTTGCCGCCTCCCCGAAGCTTATCGCAGGCTATTACGTCTTTCTTCGCCTCTGACTGCCAAGGCATCCACCACATGCACTTAATTACTTGACTATACAACCCCAAACAGTCGCAACACCTACAAGTCAGTGCTTTGACAAGAGCAGCTAGTAAACCAGCTGTTCTCACAGTTAGAGTTTTGTGATTTTAATCACTGTACAGCTTCTATTTCATTCATATACCAAAACGCTTGATTCAGTTTTATCGCTAGTACTCATTTCATTCAGTTTTAACAATCGCTTGTTAATTTGTTTGAAACGAGTTAAACAATTATTTCAACTCAAATTTATTCTGTTAATGATTAACTACCATCTCGTCGATGCGTAGTAAACTGTGATAAATCACAGAAGTTAATAAACCTTCTTCAATCTTAGGATTGACTGTTTATTAATTTCTAGGATTTTCTTGCTATGTAGTGGTGGAGACTAGGAGAGTCGAACTCCTGACCTCCTGCGTGCAAAGCAGGCGCTCTACCAACTAAGCTAAGTCCCCAGCTTAAGATCTCGATGTATTCTGTGCGTACTGTATGTTGTCAGTAGTGGTGGGTCTGACAAGACTTGAACTTGTGACCCCACGCTTATCAAGCGTGTGCTCTAACCAACTGAGCTACAGACCCTCAGATACATCAATGAAGAACAACTTGTTGTGAATTCTTACCAATCACCAATCTTTCGTTAAGGAGGTGATCCAGCCGCAGGTTCCCCTACGGCTACCTTGTTACGACTTCACCCCAGTCGTCGGCCACACCGTGGTAAGCGTCCTCCCTAAGGTTAGACTACCTACTTCTGGTGCAACAAACTCCCATGGTGTGACGGGCGGTGTGTACAAGGCCCGGGAACGTATTCACCGCGGCATTCTGATCCGCGATTACTAGCGATTCCGACTTCATGGAGTCGAGTTGCAGACTCCAATCCGGACTACGATCGGCTTTTTGAGATTAGCATCCTATCGCTAGGTAGCAACCCTTTGTACCGACCATTGTAGCACGTGTGTAGCCCTGGTCGTAAGGGCCATGATGACTTGACGTCGTCCCCGCCTTCCTCCAGTTTGTCACTGGCAGTATCCTTAAAGTTCCCATCCGAAATGCTGGCAAGTAAGGAAAAGGGTTGCGCTCGTTGCGGGACTTAACCCAACATCTCACGACACGAGCTGACGACAGCCATGCAGCACCTGTATGTAAGTTCCCGAAGGCACCAATCCATCTCTGGAAAGTTCTTACTATGTCAAGACCAGGTAAGGTTCTTCGCGTTGCATCGAATTAAACCACATGCTCCACCGCTTGTGCGGGCCCCCGTCAATTCATTTGAGTTTTAGTCTTGCGACCGTACTCCCCAGGCGGTCTACTTATCGCGTTAGCTGCGCCACTAAAGCCTCAAAGGCCCCAACGGCTAGTAGACATCGTTTACGGCATGGACTACCAGGGTATCTAATCCTGTTTGCTCCCCATGCTTTCGTACCTCAGCGTCAGTATTAGGCCAGATGGCTGCCTTCGCCATCGGTATTCCTCCAGATCTCTACGCATTTCACCGCTACACCTGGAATTCTACCATCCTCTCCCATACTCTAGCTTCCCAGTATCGAATGCAATTCCTAAGTTAAGCTCAGGGATTTCACATCCGACTTAAAAAGCCGCCTACGTACGCTTTACGCCCAGTAAATCCGATTAACGCTCGCACCCTCTGTATTACCGCGGCT
The DNA here is from genome assembly GCF_003611475.1 of Acinetobacter rongchengensis. Taxonomy (GTDB): domain Bacteria; phylum Pseudomonadota; class Gammaproteobacteria; order Pseudomonadales; family Moraxellaceae; genus Acinetobacter; species Acinetobacter rongchengensis. Next base: position 4,895 of record NZ_RAXT01000097.1, read on the forward strand.
GCTGGCACAGAGTTAGCCGGTGCTTATTCTGCGAGTAACGTCCACTCTCTATAGGTATTAACTACAGGAGCCTCCTCCTCGCTTAAAGTGCTTTACAACCATAAGGCCTTCTTCACACACGCGGCATGGCTGGATCAGGGTTCCCCCCATTGTCCAATATTCCCCACTGCTGCCTCCCGTAGGAGTCTGGGCCGTGTCTCAGTCCCAGTGTGGCGGATCATCCTCTCAGACCCGCTACAGATCGTCGCCTTGGTAGGCCTTTACCCCACCAACTAGCTAATCCGACTTAGGCTCATCATTTAGCGCAAGGTCCGAAGATCCCCTGCTTTCTCCCGTAGGACGTATGCGGTATTAGCATTCCTTTCGGAATGTTGTCCCCCACTAAATGGCAGATTCCTAAGCATTACTCACCCGTCCGCCGCTAGGTCAGTTACCGAAGCAACCTCCCCCGCTCGACTTGCATGTGTTAAGCCTGCCGCCAGCGTTCAATCTGAGCCATGATCAAACTCTTCAGTTAAAATCATTAGTGACTTAAGGTCACAATTCTGGCTCATCAATTTTCTGACAAATTCTCTCAAATAAACTTCGAGTAATTTAAACCTTTCAATCAATGATAATATTTCGATCGATTAATCAGTAAAAATCCACACAAGTTGTTCTTCATATTCTCTTAATGA
>NZ_RAXT01000098.1 GCF_003611475.1 Acinetobacter rongchengensis
GAGGAGGTGTTTATAGTACTTGGCTAGAAGAAGTCACTAAACACTGTTTAAACGTAAATGAAGCGTTTTTAGAACCATTACCGTATTCCGAAATCAAAGCGACTGCTAAAAGCATTGCCACGTACTGTTGGAAGAAAGACGCTTATTGCTATCAAGAGTTTATAGATCGTCAAAGCCGTAAAGGACAAATGGGCGGAACTGTTTCCAAAAGAACCAAGGTTTCTAATTCAGAAAGAACTCTGAAACCTTGGCTAGATATGGGCATATCACAAAGTACTTATTATCGACGGAAAAAATTAGGAAAGATTTAAGAGTTTTTAAGGTGTTTCTCGGCTTTATGCTCCGTATTGGCTTCTTTTGCAATTATTTCAAAAGGGACACCTGCTTTCTTTAAGTTGTTTAAAGCAATGGGATCTTCTTTGAAATAGGCATTATGACAATTATGTTTATAACCACCATAAATAGTCCATGCTAAAAGTCTTGGCCAACTTTGCGATGCATAAAAAGAAGACATTTTTTTAATATCTAGTGCCGCTTCTTTAATATTTTCTATGTCATTTTGTACACAGTAATTAAAGTATCCAGGATGAACGCCTAACTCATTTATTGCAATATGTCGTGCTTCTTTACCAAACTCTGAGCTTCTAACCTGTGATTTGGCTTTAAAAAATAAGAATAGAAGACCTAACCCTATAATAATAAAAATAAATTCCATTTTAATTAAACCAACTTTTTTTATCGTCCATATTATTCCAATACTTCTCTGCTTGATCGCAAATAGCTTTAATTTGCTGATCGAAAGTGGCTCCTTGAATTTTTTCTAATAAACCAGCCGTAAACAATAATTTATCTCGGCTATAATCATTTTCCATTAAGCCATATATAAATTTTTCAGGGATGTTTCTTTCCCTTGCCATTTGTTTGAGAGTATTTGCGAAATCTTGCATTTTTGATTGATCTAGTACCCAAGAAGGATATGGAGGCTCCTGTTCGACAGGTTCTTTCTTTCCAAATAACTTACTGAAAAACCCCATAATTATTCCTCATATTTAAATATTTAACTTTAACATTGAAAATGACAGCAGATAAGCCTAAATCAGATATCAGCGCTCTTAGGGTTTTTGAGACGAACAAATCTCTCTTATGGTTAGAACAAGTGTGAAAGTGAGCCTAAATCAGATACCAGCCTTTTTAATTTTCTTTTTCTAATATTTAAATTATTAAGACAGTTCCATAATTCAAATCTTGAAGAATGTAAACAGAGATTTATTTTTGCTTAAATAGCTCGCTAATATTGAGTTATTTAATACCGCCCAATTCACAGCTAGCATTGTTTTGTGCTTCAACATTTTTCAAATATTGAATGCACTAAAACTAGATGCTATCTTGAATTGAGCAAGCCTACCCCGTAGCCACAAAAACAGCCCTCACTACGTAATGTTGTTTATTGTGTCACGTGGTGCTTGTTAGGGGTTTCACCCCTAAGACCCCAATCCATTGTGGATTTAATTTAGGGAAATTTCATGGCAAAAAAGAAAAATTTAAGAACAGAAATTAAACGCCTGCGTTTAACTGAATTTGAGGCGATGCAATTAGAAAAATATTTAGCTGATCGTGACCTGAATTTTAGTGAGTTTGTGAATGCTTTAATTGGTCAAAAAATCAGAGCCGAATTCCAGACTGTATCCAGTGAAATTATTGAGGGTTCAATTGAGCCAAAGAAAAAACAACGCGCAGCTAAACAACCACCAAAAGCAGACCCTGCTGTACTTTTTCAAATTGGAAGAATTGGAAATAACATCAATCAAATTGCGAAGTTTTTAAATTTCATTCGCCAAGACCCTAATGCTATTTCTAAATTTTCTTTTCTTGAATGTTTTCATACGTTAAGCCAAATCCAAAATGATTTACATGATTGGCTTGGTCAACTTCCGAAAATTGAACGAAGCCCTGAAGCTGTAAGCCGTGCACGGGAAAGGGCTTTGAAAAAAAGGAGGGTAGAGGATGTACATTAAATTTCTCAAACATGGAAAAGGCGACCCTGCAAAAGCTGCAAGTTATTTAATTGCAGAACTTGATCATCTCAACCGTCCTCGACCTGATGTTCAAATTTTGCGGGGAGATCCGCATACATTTACCGCAATTGCCGAATCAATAGAAAACGAGTGGAAATATACAAGCGGTGTGATTGCTTGGTCGAAAGATGATGCACCGACCAATGAGGAAATTAGCGAAGTTTTGGATGGTTTCGAAAAGCATGCCTTTGCAGGGTTACAGCCACATCAATATCACTTCACAGCCGTTTTGCATGAAGAAGATGACGGCTCGAAGCATGTGCATTTTTTAGTGCCACGGATTGAGTTGGACACAGGCAAAGCCCTCAATATTGCTCCTCCAGGGCATGAGAAATATTTCGACCCTCTCCGAGACTATTTTAATTATTCAAAAGGATGGTCACGACCTGATAACCCGATTTTACAACATGATACTCAAACGCCTGACCATGTTCATTTTCAGGATGCTGCCGCAATCCGGGCAGGCTTAAAAGGTAAGGCTGTTAATGATATTCGTGAAGTGATTGGAAGCCTTATAGAACAACGTATTTATTTTGATTTCATTAAAGATAGAACGGACGTTTTAGATGCTGTTTCGGAGCTTGGAGAAGTCACTCGAATTAGTGACAAATTCATTTCATTAAAATTAGATGGTGCAGATAAAGCGATACGCTTAAAGGGTGCATTTTATGAGTCAGAATTTAGTGTCGAATCTTACTTTGAGAATCGAACAAGAGAAACAAGTGATGCAAGAGCATCAAGAGAAAATAGGTTTATTTCAGAAGAACACAAAAAGCTTGCTGAACAGCTCGAAAAAAGATTTACAGAGCTTGCAGGAGGACGTTCAAAATACAACGAAGGACGCTACCAATCTCTTGAACGAAGCCAAACAGAGCCTAAATTCAGCCCAAACCGCGAGTCAGAGTTTAGCCGAACTTTTACAGCAGCAAACGGAAGGAACAGCCAACCTTTTGAGCCAACAGGCAGAGCAGCTCGAGCAGTTAAAAGCCCAATCAGCTCAATTGAACAGCATGAGCCAAGGAATAGCCGAAACAGCCAAGATCAAGAAAACCCTTTTTACATCAAATATAGTTTTAGCTTCGATAGCTCTTATTTTGCTTATATCGAGTATTGCTCTAGGCTACGTAAGCAAGAGCAAATACAACGACATAAACGAGATGCAGAACAAAGTCGATTATCTGAAATCACAAGGCGGAAGCATGATCACAATGGAATGTGGGGGGAAACTGTGCGTAGAGTTAGACCCGAACGTGAAAGAGAGTTACGCACTGGACAATGGGACGAGACCGCTTGGGATAGTAAGGGAGGTGCGTTAAGTGAATCTCGAATCGCAGTTATTGAAGATTATCGAAGAACAGCAGAATCAATTGAAGCAACAACAGCAAGAGCAAGAGAAAGCACTACAAATCATTCAGCAGCAATCATTGACCATCGAGCAGCTCAAGAATTACGTCAACGAGTTAGTGCAGCGCTCGAACTTGGTAGCGAAAGAAAACGAGAATCTAGTCAAGTTAATCAAGGATTTACAGAAACCCCAGCTTTCGCAGTCTCTATTTACAAACTTGGAGAAGAACTTAAATTTACATTTGCAGACACGTTTAGAGAAACTGGTGGGCGAATTGGAGATCGAGAGCCACACCAAACGGCTGTTAGCCGAGATTTTACCCAATTTGGTGCAGATCGAGATCGAGAAGCAGACTGCACCACTAGCAATGCAGATCACAGAGAGAATGCGCTCAGTAGAGCAGTTTCAACAAAAATTAGCGGAATTGATCCAAGCCTTATCAGGCAAGCTTTAGACACATTGGAAAAGCGCAGGGAACAGCGTTTTCAGCAAGAAAATGTGCATAAAAATGATCGTGGGTATGATTCCCCTAGCCCGTTTTAATTGACAGAATGATTTTAAAAAACTAAAGTATCTACAATGTAGATACTTGGAGTTATTGTTATGGAATTAGCAATCAAAAAATGGGGTAACAGTGCTGCTGTTCGCCTACCCTCAGTTTTCCTTGAAAGCCTTAATTTGAAATTAGATAGTCTTGTTGAAGTATTTACTCAAGATGATTCAATTGTTATCAAACCAATTAGACAGAAATCTAATATATCTTTAGAACAGCTTTTAGAGGGGATAACGCCCGAAAATTTGCATGGTGAAGTAGAGACTGGGCAAGCTGTTGGTAAGGAATGCTATTAAAATGAGCTATGTACCAGAAGAAGGCGATATTATCTGGATTAACTTTAACCCACAAAGTGGGCATGAACAGGCAGGGCATAGACCAGCGTTAGTTTTAAGTCCTTCATCATATAATAGAGCCACAAGCCTCTTGGTTTGCTGTCCGATGACAACGCAGATTAAGGGCTATCCCTTTGAGGTTAAAATTTCAGGTAATCCTGAAAATGTGGCTCTATCTGATCAAGTCAAAAGCCTAGATTGGACTGCTCGATCAGCAACAAAGAAAGGTCAGGCAAAGCCTGAAGAACTTGAAGAAGTACGACAAAAAATTGCAGCTTTACTGAGAATATCGAGTTTTTGATATAGATGCATCTGATTTGCCTGCCATTCAGGAATACAGAGTAATTACGATGCATTATAATTTACATATTTTTCTTGAAAAATCAGTGCTTTGATAGTTCTTTGAAAAGGTGTAATATTTTCGATAGGCGAAAAAAAAGCAAGCTGGCAGGCTCGCTTTTTTCTCATTGTTTAACAAATACTTAAAGCATCGGTAAAACACAAATCAGATAACTGTATTTTACCAATGTTTTGAGCATTTGCAACATATAGGACGTTGCAAAAGGTGAATAACGCTCAATTAAGCGATTTTTTTGAAAATCTTGCTCATAAACCATACTGTGCAGATGAGTTACTGTATGGTTTACAAATAAGACCGAAAAAAACGGCAATCAATATGCAATACATACAAGGCAATCAGCCTTGTATGCTTCATTACTTCTTTTTTGACATAGACCGTTCAGAAGCTGTCATGGCTTGGTATGACGCAAACTTGCCAAAACCTTACTGGACAGCACAGACCCACAAGAATGGTCATGCTCATATCTGCTATAAATTAGAAATTCCACTATGTACCAGTGAATTAGCCAGTCAAAAAGCTATTAGCTATGCAGCTAAGGTTCAAGCAGGGCTTGCCAATAAACTTGGTGCCGATGTGGGATATAGCCATCTTATTACTAAAAATCCTTTTCACTCTGATTGGCGTACAACCTTTTGGACAGAAAGGGCATATACGCTCGACTATCTAGCCGATTTCATAGAGCTACCGAAGAAATTAAGTAAGAAACAGGAAGTTTCAGGGCTTGGACGTAACTGCACACTGTTCGATACAGTCCGTAAATGGGCGTATACAGCCGTTAGAGCGCATC
>NZ_RAXT01000099.1 GCF_003611475.1 Acinetobacter rongchengensis
CGGTCAAAACGATCTAAAAGCAATCAGGATGAAAACACTATCTCATAGGGCGAGACAGATTTTTTCTGATTATTCGCATTTGTTTAGTTGTTGTTTTATACGCTCAATCCTTGTAATAAGACCATCCACACAACTTTGATGACGTTCATAAAGTGGGTGGTCTTTATTCTGCCAGTTATCCAATATTTCTTTGGCTTCGATGTACTCTTGTTCTAGTTTGTATAGTTGACCTTTCAGTCCAAAATTATCTTTATTCCAGATAGCTAATAGCTCGGTTTCACTTAGTTTTGATAAATCAGTCATTAGTAATACTCCCATTTAACCTTTAAAATCTGTTTCTGTTCGCAATGCCTTGAATATGCGTTTTGCCGTTTCTTCTCGCACACTGGACGGGTCACGTAAAATATTGGCAATCCATATTGCAAATGCTTGATAGTCCTTATTCCCTGCTAGGTCGCTGATACTGTGGACTTTAGACAATACTGAGCTATAAGTATTTATCTGACTGTCTGACAAGTTGCAGAACATATCAACCGTGCTTGGATCTCGTTCATGGTTGATTGTTTTAGGCTTGGATTTCTGTTTAAAGCTGAATGAAAACCCAATGATTGAACGTCCTCGCTTATGTTGCTCGTATTCTGCCTTAATGTCGGTATGGTCGTTAATTTGTTGAATAGCAGGCTCTAATACTCGTCTTTTAAACGATTCCATCCGTTGATGCTCTGTGTCCAATACACCAAGTCTTGACCTCAATTCCTTAGTTTCAAGCATTGATACTTTCCCAGTGCTACGCCATGCAATTAGTAGTTCATATAAACGTATGGCATAGGCACTCGTTAGGCTACTTACCTGCTCCAGTTCATAACTGGTGAAATGCTTCTCTAGGTTGGTGATCAGTGGCACAACATCATCTGAAAACCTGATACGGACAAGGGCTTCATTTTCAACATAGGACACACGCTGTACCCATCGGCTCATAACATTCTCAAGATTGCCTTTAGCCGTTAATTTTTGGTAACTAAAGCGACGCTCAAACAAGTTTTTGCAAGCATCCTTTAAGACTTTGTAGGCGGTGTTTCTATGGACATTGAAATGGTTAATGTAGCTTTCTGCATGGATAGTTAAATCACGGTCACTAGGGATATTAGACTCCCTCGCCTCCAGTATTGCTAAAAGGATTAGGCGTTGTTCTGCAAGGTCTAAATTATAACTGGCATTGATCAGCGCATTATCCTTAACGACTAGGTCTTTTTTCATACATAGCAACTTATTCGAATTTTGTTGTTATAGCAACATTATATAACAATGTTGTAATATGCAAGATAAACGTTGCTATATTGCAAGATAAACGTTGCTATATTGCAAGATAAACGTTGCTATATTGCAAGATAAACGTTGCTATATAAAGTCTGAAACCATTGCTATATAAGGATTTCAGTCACCCTAAAAATTAAAAAAAATAAAAAAATTAAAAAAGAGGGGAGGGGTCAAAATTGCCCTATGTACTCGCTAAAGCTCGTACTTTATTGAAGCTCGCAAGCTCGCAAGCTCGCAAGCTCGCTTCGAGGGGCAATTTTTCGGTTAATCCTGTTTGTGAAATCTAAAAGCAAAAGCAACTATGAATTCGCTTCGCTCATAAGGCTTTATGCTCGCTTCGCTCGGTCTAGGTGCAGATTTCAACATGAAAATATAGATTTTCTAGGGTTCAAGTCATTTAAAAGCGGTTTTTCAGAGGGTCGAGGGTCGAATATTGCTAGTTCGCTCGTAGACACTCGCTCTGTAAAACCATGTATTGTTTAGATAATTTTAATAAACACCAAAAAGAATAGGTATATCTATGGTGCAAAATCATATATTTTGCACCATAGATATACCTATCTTGAACGTGGTCTATTCCGCTTTTCGGCTTCAAGCATCTTGTTGGCTTCTTCATGCTTACCTTGTTCACGCAAGGCTTTACGTGCAAAAAATGCCTGTTTTTCTTGTTCTTGTATGGCTTTGGCTTCTTGTTTTCGTTTTTCCTGTTCGGCTAACTTCCGTTGTTGTTCTCGCTCAAGATAATTTCTTGCTCGGTCATATTTAGCTTTTAGGTTTGGATTAGCCTTGTTTACAGTCAGTTTTGCCCGATCTGTATAGCGTTCAGGCTCAAATCGAGGGGAGTTATTCCTCAATTCTCGTTCTTGTTCTTCCAGCTGGTTCAACTGCTTCTGAATTTCAGCATTTGCTGTATCCCATTTTCCGCCAAAAAACAGGGGTCTTTTTCCTAGTTCTTCTTTTTGGTGTTTAATATCGCTTTTAGATAGCTCTATTTGCTCCAAAACAGCGTTTATTTGCTCGATTTCTGTTTTTTGGATAGATGACGCTATGTTTTTCGCTTCTGTGGCTATAGCGTCGTTATATTGCGAAATAACGCTATATGCAATTTTGGTTAATTCTTCAGGGGAACGTTGTTCCTGGTCTTTTTCTTTTTGGCGTTGTTCCTGGTCTAAATTTTCCCTGGTCTGTTCCAAGTCATGAACAAGGCGTTCTGTGGCTAAAATTTCTTGCTCAAGTCCTTTAATTAATTGGCGTTCTGTATTTCTAGCCTTAATCGCATCGTTACTTAAACTGATTTCAGTGTCCTTGCCCTGTCTGCGAAGTTGGGTAATTGTAGAACCCTCATGCTGTGTGGCTTCTAAATCTAAACCTTGCTCTTTGTAGCTGCGGTGATCGACACGCTCATGGCTGCCAACCTGTTCAAGAAATTGATTGCAGAGTTCCGCAAACTGTTGTCTCCAGTGTTCGACTTCTTGTTTGCCGTTGTCGTTAAATTCTCTCGTTTTTTTATCAAGGTCGCCTTGTTGGTTAATGCTGCGTGTAGTGAGCATGATGTGGGCGTGATAGTTGCGGTCATCACTTCCGCCTGCGGTATGTGGGGCATGAATGACTGCATCAACAACGACCTTATGACGTTCTACAATTTTTCCGCATAGCTCATTGAGCATCTTCTCTCGTTGTTCTTGGTTTAATTCACAAGGAAATGCAACTTCAAATTCTCTTGATAATTGAGAGTTTTTTCTAGTTTCAATGGTTTCGACCGTATTCCAAAGCGTTTCCCGATCTAATAATTCTTTTTTGGTGTTTTCAGGCGCATAGATATTTTTAAATTCTATGCCTGTTTTCTTCGTGTAATCCTGCTCTTTTCCATAGCGTTCATCTTTCAATTTTTCCCCTGATCTATATGCAGCACACGCAACAGCACTTCGACCATCTGATCGACTAATATTTTTTACTGAAAAGTGAAAAATAGCCACGATGTAAAGTCCCATTGACAAGTGTTTTTAAAAAAAAATTGAAAATTTTTTTTCGGGGTTAAGGGGTGTCCCCTTACGCACTCCAAACTTTAGTTTGGGAAAGTGCGCCCTTCGGGAAAACCCACAACAATCATATAGCAACTTGAAAGCAATGTTCAAGTGCGCTTATGATTTAGGGGGATTTCCTCTATTTGAAAGGTATGTTAAAGATGAAAATTGAGTCATTGGAACAACAAATTTCTAAGCAACAAGAGCGGTTAAAACAGTTAAAAGCTCAAAAACAAGCTGCTGTAGCTCGTGAACGTTCTAAGCAAAAAGAGTTAGAACGAAAGAATGATACAAGACGTAAGATTTTAATCGGCTCTTGTATGTTAAAAATCGTCGAAAATGACACTGTTGCTCATGAAAAGTTAATGGCTCAACTCGATAAATACTTAACCGAAAATCGAGATAGAGAATTATTTAATCTTCCATTAAAGGAGTGAGTGATGCCTGATTTAATTCAGTTAGAATATCTACAAGAAAAATTACAGCAGCTTTTAGCGGAATCATTATTTGCAATTTATCTTTATGGTTCAGCTGTTGACGGTGGTTTAGGGCCAGAAAGTGATCTTGATGTACTGGTCGTGGTCACTCAACCATTAACTTCTGCTTTACGTGAGCAGCTTGCACAAGAATTACTAAAAATTTCACAGCCTGTTGGGGAATTACAAAGGCCATTAGAAGTTACTATTTTATTAAAAGATGAGATTCAGTCTGGAATTTATCCTTTAAGTTATGAAATGCAATTTGGTGAATGGCTGCGTGAAGAGCTTAAAGAAGGTGGAATATTGAGCTCACAGAAAGACCCAGATATTAGTATATTGCTTAGAAAAGCGAGATCTCATCATACAGTTTTATTTGGGCCAGCTTTAAACCAATGGGCACCTGAAATTTCTGATCAAGAACTATGGCAAGCAATGTCTGACACTTATCCCGAAATTGTAGCGCATTGGGATGAGGATGCAGATGAAAGAAACCAGATTTTAGCTTTATGCCGGATCTATTTTAGTTTAGTGATGAAGGATATTGCTTCAAAAGACAATGCTGCACGATGGGTTATGTCTCAGCTTTCTGATGAGCAGAAATTCGTATTGCAGCGACTTATACAGGAATATAGAGGGGAAATCGGCAAACAAAATTGGCAAGAGGAGCATTATGCTTTGCAGCCTATTGTCAATTTTTTGAGTTCAAAAATTGAAGAGCAGTTTGAGCAGAAAAGAAATCTGATCACATAATAATTTTTTGATTCTGGCTTTATGTCATGGCTTTTGATGAACTCAGCAACGTTCGCTGAAGCGATTGTAAATAGCTTCAGGCAGGCTGCATCTACCGCCAGTGGCTACAGTCTGCTTACACCCTCAGATTTTTTTGTGAACGGCTGGAAGATCGTCCAAGAGATTTTAAACTCGGTAAGTGCTTGGTCGCCTATTGATTCATTGGGGATGCTGATTGCTTCAATCATTATCATGATTGCATTTGCCTTGATTTGTGCGTTCTTGGTTTTGGCGTTGGTTGAAATGTATATCGTGGTGTCAGCTAGTGTCTTAATGATGGGGTTTGCAGGTTCGCAATGGACGAAAGACTATGCCTTGAAAACTATTCAATATGCTGTTTCAGTCGGTGCAAAAATATTTATCTTACAATTGATTGCAGGTCTTGGACTTACTTTTATCCAAGAGTGGGCTACGGGCTTTAATGTTGAAGACAATGTAAGTTTGGTCGGTATGATTGGCTGTAGTGTGGTACTGCTGGCATTAACCAAAATTGTGCCTGATATGCTCCAAGGTGTGATTAACGGTTCATCTATTGGAAGTGGTGCTGCTTTAACTTCTGCCCTACGTGCTGTGGCTGCTGCGACAGCTGGCGCTGCTGCTGGTGCAGCTGGTGCGTCTATGGCTACAAAAGGCGCTGGAGCGTTGGCAAGTGAACAGCTTAAAACGGCTCAAGCAACTGGCACAGGCCCATCGAGTGCAATGGGTAAAGCTGGTTTTATGGCTGGTAATATGGCCATGAATATGAGTTCTGCTTTAAAAAGTGACCTTGGTAGTCGTTTAAGTGGTTCTACGACTGGTGGACGTATGGCTGGCTCGATGATGAATAAAGCAAACGAGCTA